>DASZQB010000136.1:0-138623 GCA_035550135.1 Verrucomicrobiales bacterium | reverse complement strand
CGGCGGCCCAAAGCCTATCCCCTGCTGACCTGTCCGCGGCACGCCGTCCCCATGCCGGAACCGCGCCGGAAAAAAACCGCCCAATCCCGCTAACAAAATATGGCTTATCTTCGCGCCATTCGGCTGAAGCCCACGGCTATTATCTGCCGCCGCTACGCGGCTGATCGAAGCATAGCTGGCTTATCGGCATGGGAAGACGGCCCTTCGGCAGAAAGGAGCAGGGAAAGAAGCGCGCCCGTAGCAAGAGTAACCGGGGCGAAAAGCCGGTCCGGAATGGGCTGCGGGCCAGCAATGGGGGCCGGCGAATGGATATATGCATTGCCGGTATAACGGTGGCTCCGGGATGAAATAATTACTGCTGTAGTCTCCGGTTCCAGACTGGTATCCCGGAGCCGGCTGTGGCGACTGGCGCGGGGCGTACCGGATTGGAGGTGCAGAGGGCCTGGGAGTGTACGGGGGCGGAACGGAGCTGGCGCTGGAGGTCGCATCATTCCGGACGCCGGTTTGGGGGGCGGTGCTGGCGGCAGAGCGGAGGGCGTCGTCGTTAAACATGACGGTTCCCTGCACACCGTCCTTTTCGAGAAGAATCGATGTCGTTTTAAGGGTGGTGCCGCGATTGATGTCGATGACACGGAAGCCGGTGGTGTCGCGGTTTTTGAATGGGGATTCGTCGCCAAAGACGGTGAGGCGCTTTTTTTCCGGACCCGAAAGGAGATAGACGGTGAGGGTCTTGCCCTGGCCGCAGTAACCGGCGAGGGAAATGCCTTCGAAGGGGTTTAGGGGCGGCTCAGCGGATGGCGGCGCGGGCGCGGAAGGGCTGGCTGGAGTTGGAGCGGCGTTGGCGCTGACGGGATTCGGTTTGGGGGAGGCGGAGTCTTCGACCACGGCGGGATCACCGTCTTTCGCGAGGGCGTGAAACGTTCCGGAGAGGAGGAGGATCAGCAAGACTTTGAAGTGCGTTTTCATGAGTCAGGGTCTTAGGGTCCGGACGCTGGGCTGCGTTCCACAACCAGGTATTGAACGCTAAGGCAGGAATTGGTTCAATCGCGGCGTGATTTTTTCCGGTATGATGCGGCAGCAACACGGGACTGCATGGTCGGCCTCCTCCATCTTGCGTTTGAAGCACCGGTTAAACCGTTTCCGGGATTCTTTCGCCGCTACGCGGCTTTGAGGTATTTTTGGGGCCGGGGGACCGTGGGATAAATCCCACGGCTATTGTCTGCCGCCGCTACGCGGCTGAAGAAAGGGACGTCTGGTTACGCTCCGCACCCAGCTGTTTCCCTATCGCTTTTGAGATCACCACTACTGGCTGAAGATCGTGACGCTGGCAGGCTCCGAGTGATTGCCGACGGCGTCGACGGCGATGACGGTGTAGATGTTATTGCCGGCGCTGGTGGCGTAGAGGATGGTGCGATCGCCGCTGGCGATGTGGTCGAGAACCCCATTCAGGTAAACCTCATACGCGAGGGACGCTTGTGAAGTTTGGTTGTCGAAGGAGGCGGTCCAGAAGAGATTGATTTCCCGGGCTCCGTCGCCGACGTCCCAACCGTAAAGGTCCCCTGGGGCGGAAGGCGGCTCGGTGTCCACGGCGCTGACGGCGGCGGTGGTGACGGTGAGGACATTGCTTGGTGCCGATACGTTCTGCGGAAGGTAGAGGTCGCGGGCTTTGACGGTGATTTGGTAGCTGGTGCCAGGGTTGAGCCCATGGACGACAGCGAAGCGTTTCTGGCCGGCATCGACGTTAGGGCTGCCATTCACGAAGACCTGATACAGCACATAAGGTCCATCGTCGGTGGAGGCGGTCCACTGGAGTGAAATCTCTGTGGGGTTCACCGCGACCAGTGATACGACCGGCACGGTGGGGGCCGTGGTGTCGCGGGGCGTGGTGACGGTCAGCTTGTTGCTCTGGGCCGATCTGTTGCCTGATCCATCGACGGCGTAAACATAGAACGAGTAGGTGTTGTTCGGGACGAGACCCAGGCTGAAAGTGGTTTGTGTCTGGGGTATAGTGTGGGTGAAACCGTAACTTACCCAGAGCTTGTAGGAGAAGGTGCCGGAGTTATCGGTGGATGGATTCCATGCGAGCGTCACGTTGTGCGCTGACAAAGATGCGGCGCGCAGGTTGGAGGGCTTGGTGGGTGGTGTGCGGTCGCGGGCAGCCAAGGCTGAGGTGGCACCGAAGACCGGCAGGAGCAGTGCCAGGATCATCGCGATCCGAGCGGCAGGGCAAAGATGAGTGCTCGTGATCATGGTTCGGACTATGTTATATCCGCCGTTTCCCGGGAAGGAGTTTTGGTGCCGTGACTACGGCAGGGAAGGGGCAAGGATGCTGCATGAAGTGCCTGATATTTTGACGCGCTCTTCATAATAACCGGTGCCTGTGGACACGGAGGGGATGACACTCCCGACACATTTTCCCTGGGGGGGAGAGCAGGATCTGCGACCGTTGTTCCTTTAGAGGGGCGGCGGATGCCTGCGGCGCAATTGTTCTTCGGCACGAATCGCGAGGGCAAGCAGACGGTTCATTTTCAATGCCTCAATAGTGGCCCGTCCAGTCACGGTTTTGCCTTCGACCCGGCATCCTTTCCAAGTGAAGTGATCATTCCAACGTTGTTTACGCGGATGGAACAACGCGGACGGCTTTTTGTCGCAGGGTCCTGGGCAGTTTGGCGGGCTCCTTTGCGAAGGGAACAGGACACGCAAGCCAACGCAAGATTTTCCAATGCAGTCACTCCGCCATGCGTCTCCGGCAGGATGTGATCGATATGGAACTGTGCCTCCTGACCTGTTTGTGAAAGCCGACAGTATTCGCATCGATTGCCTGCCCGAACCACCACCGCCCGTCGCGTCGCGGCGGGAATGCTCATGCAGGAACTGATTGTTTGCGGCTGGCGCGAAGTTTCAGCAACGAGAGCAGTTCGGCCAAGTCCACAAGTCCCTCCGCCTCACGGCGCTCGTGTGCGGAGAGTTTCGCTCCCTTGTCCTGTTTATCGAGCAAATAATGAAGCCGGTGCTGAACGCCAGGTGGCAGTTCGAGCTTCGCGAGGCCCGACGGCAGTGTGACTTCAATCGCGATGGAGGAAGGCATCCGCCAAGTATGTCCTGGAGGGCCGGAATTGCAACCCGTGCAATTTTTCCAGTCCGGCCGTTGGCGGGGTCCCGCGGAGGAGGATGCCCGGCAGAAAAATGAGGCGCGTTGTCGAATTCCGGAAATCCCAATCGACTATTTATTGAAACGGTCCGTTCGAAGGCCGTCGAAACCACAAACGAACAAACCTTATGAAATTCATCTGCCTTGGATACATCGAGCCGAACAAGTTTGAGACCATGTCTGAAACGGAGCGCAACGCGATGGTGGACGAGTGCTTCCGCTACGACGACGAGCTGCGGAGGAACGGGCACTTTGCGGGCGGCGAAGCGCTGCAACCTCCCCAGTCGGCGGCGACCCTGCGCTGGAAGGATGGCAGGGCGCTGGTCACTGATGGTCCCTATGCGGAAACGAAGGAGCAAATCGGCGGCATTCTCATCCTCGAAGCCCGGGACTTGAACCACGCGATCGAATTGATGTCGAAGCACCCGGGAGTGAAGGCCGGGCCGTTTGAGATTCGCCCCGCTGCCGACCTCTCCGGAATGGTCAATGAGAGCGAACAGCGGCGCGCCGCAGCGAAGTGAAGTGAAATCAACATAGCAAAACCCATCAACCAGGGTAAACGACAACGATGTCCAAATTACGAGTTCACTGTTTTGGCGTATCACTCGACGGTTTTGGCGCCGGCCCGGATCAGAGTCTCGAGAATCCGCTGGGCGCTGGCGGCGAGAACCTGCACGAGTGGTTTTTTCCCACGCGCGTTTTTCAGAAGATGCAGGGAAACGCGAACGGCACCACGGGTCTTGACAATGACTTCGCCGAACGCGGATTTGACGGGATCGGTGCGTGGATTCTGGGGCGCAACATGTTTGGGCCGGTGCGCGGCGCATGGCCCAATGACGAATGGAAAGGCTGGTGGGGAGAGGAACCGCCGTATCACACGCCGGTATTCGTTCTCACCCACTATCCGCGCGCGCCGATCCAAATGGAAGGGGGCACCACGTTTCATTTTGTCACCGATGGGATTCATGCGGCATTGCAACGCGCCAGAGAGGCGGCGGGTGCGCTGGATGTGCGGGTCGGGGGCGGGCCGGCGACGATTCGTCAGTACCTTCAGTCCGGGTTGATAGACGAGATGCATATTGCCGTTTCGCCCATCATTCTCGGCAGAGGCGAGAGTCTCCTGGCGGGGTTGGACCTTGCAAAACTGGGATACAAGGTCAGCGCGCATCAGACCAGTGCCGCTGCTATGCACGCTGTAATAACAAAATAACGATTTCCAAAGAAAAGCTCGAATTGATGATAAGAACGCGGCGGACAGCGAATGTGACAAATCAGCCCGACAGCCGGGCCGGGGGTGTGACAAAAACGCCACAGCAGTTCCCCGGCAATCATGACGCACGGGGCGTATCTATAAGTGGAGACAACCCTCCTCGCTATGATGATCGCTGCAAACGTTTATCCCGCGGAATCAACAGAGATGGAAGCCACCATGAGCTGGCCGGGTTTCATGGCGTTAAGCCTGATCGTATTACTGCTGTCCGGTATCGCCATCGCGGTTCCGTTCTTCCGGCACAGCCGCAAGATGATCGCGACGGACCTGCTGAACAAGTGAGCCGGGTCCATTGGACGGAGGCGCACCGTCGCCGGCGGGCTCCGTTAAGGCACGGAACAGGAGTGGGACGAAAGTCCCATCGAGAGCAGTGTTTTTGCGGCAAGGAGAGGGACGGGGTGGCGAATACCGACTCACGCAGGCAAGCAAACGAATAAACCCTGCCCTGCGTGCTCCGTATGAAAACCAGACCTCTCACACCCACCCGCGCTTCCGCGGTCCTCCTCGCCGGCGCATTCATTGCGCTATTCGCCCCGACTCCCTCAGTCACGCCGGTGCACGCCGATGAAACGTGTTCTTCGCCTTACCTCGCGCGCATCGAGGGGCAGGAGGAGTTTGTCTATGTTTGGACGCTGGGCGTTGAAGGGCTTGGCGACGGCTCCGACAAACTTGTGGTGGTGGACGTAAAGCCTGGATCAGACACGTTTGGGAAAGTCGTTCACAGTCATTCAGTGGGCGGACGCAATGAGGCGCATCACGGCGGCTTCACCGATGACCGCCGGCAGCTTTGGCTGTCGGGATTGGAAAGCAGCAGGATCTTCATCTTCGACGTCTATTCAGATCCGGCAAAACCGCGGCACGTTAGGACCATCGATAACTTCGAAAAGACCACGGGTGGCGCCGCGGGTCCCCACGGTGTGTATGCGCTGCCGGGCCGCGTTTTGGTGCCGTGCCTCTCTAACGCAAAAGACCGGACCGGGCGCACTGCGCTGGTGGAATACAGCAACGAAGGCAACTTCATCACGACATACTGGCTGCCGACAAAGGCGCAACCGCGCGGCGCGGCGGGGGCGGAGTTTGCCGACGGCTACGGTTACGATGCGCGGGTACTGCCGCGAAAGAACGTGCTGCTCACGACTTCGTTCACCGGTTTGAACAACTATACGCGGGACTTTGGAGACATGGTCAAAGACGCTGACGCCATGAAGCAGTTTGGCGGTTCCATGGTGCTGTGGGACTTTCACACGCGGAAGCCGAAGAAGGTTTTCAAGGTGCCGGGCGCGCCGCTGGAAATCCGCTGGGCGTGGGGCGAGAAACACAACTACGCTTTCACCGCCACGGCGCTCGGTTCGAAACTCTGGCTTTGCTATGAGGATGAAAAAGGCGAATGGCAGGCGAAGGAAACCGCCACGATCGGCGGTGAAGGCGGAGTGCTGCCTGTCGATATCAGCCTCAGCGCCGATGACAGTACGCTGTTCGTGGACTGCTTCGCTGACGGCAAGTGCCGCGTGTTCGACGTGTCGAATCCGCATCAGCCGAAGCAGAAGTATGAACTGACTATCGGGAAGCAGCTTAACATGGTATCGCAGAGCTGGGATGGAAAGCGGCTCTACTTCAGCACGTCGCTCCTCGCCCGCTGGGACAAGACGGGAGATAACAACGAGCAGTTTGTGAAAGGCTACGCCTGGGATGGCAAAGAGTTGAAGCAGCAGTTCGCGCTCGATTTCACAGCGCTGAAACTGGGCCGCCCGCACCATATGCTCTTCGGATCGTCGAAGCTCGGAAAGAACACCGCGAAAGCCAACTAACACACTGCCATGAAGCGCTTCACCACGCTGCTCGCCATGGCAGCCATCATGGCGGCAGCACCCGCCGCCGGCGGCGACCGCACGCCGGATCACGACTACGACGCTCCCAAACCAGGAACGTACATTCTGCCGGTCATCAAACCGGCCACTGACGGCGTGCTGCTGGACACGACAGGAAAGCCGGTTCGCCTTTCCAAACTTACCCGCGGCCGCATCACGGTGATGAGTTTCATCTACACCCGCTGCGCCTCAGCCAATGCGTGCCCCTATGCCACAGGTGTGCTGTTGGAGCTTCATCGTGAGAGTGCGGCGGACGGGGAACTCGCGAAGCATTTGCGCCTTGTCAGCATGAGCTTCGATCCGTCCAATGACACGCCGGAGCGCATGGCGGCTTATGGAAAAATGTTCTCAGGGAATCCGAAGGCCGCACCGTGGCAGTTCGTCACCGCGCGAACTCAGGAGGAGTTGCAACCGGTGCTCGAAGCTTACGGGCAGACCGTTAACAAAAAGGAAAACGCAACCGATCCCACCGGACCCTTGAATCACACACTGCGCGTCTTTCTCGTGGATGCCGCGGGCAACATCCGGAACATCTACAGTTCCGGCACGCTCGACCCGCGTCTTGTGCTCGCCGACGTGCGCACGCTGATGCTGGAGTCAGCGGGTAACGCCTCCAAGCCTTCAACCCGCCGTCCCGCCGGCAAAACAGTAAGTTCCAAATGAGTCTTCCCATCAATCCAAACAAAGCCCTTTGGGAAAAAGGCGATTTCACCCGCATCGCAGATACCATGCGCGGAAGCGGAGAGGCGCTCGTTCAGCGGATCGGAGTCAAGCCGGGCCTGAGGGTACTTGATCTTGGCTGCGGCGATGGCACGACGGCGCTGCCCGCCGCGAAGCTTGGTGCGGACGTGCTGGGTGTGGACATTGCCTCCAATCTCGTCGCCGCCGGGAACCGGCGCGTCCGGGAACTCGGCATCGCGAACTGCCAGTTTCAGGAAGGAGATGCTACCAACCTGCAAGGGTTGGGAGATCAGTCCTTTGATCTCGTCGTGACCATCTTCGGTGCGATGTTTGCGCCAAAGCCGCAGGACTTGGCGAAGGAGATGGTGCGCGTGACCAAACGCGGCGGTCGCATTGTCATGGGGAACTGGATACCTAACGACCCGACTTTGGTGGCACAAATCCTGAAGATCAGCTCCGCTTACACGCCGCCTCCGCCGGAAGGTTTTGTCAGCCCGATGCTGTGGGGTGTCGAAAGCCACGTGCTGGAGCGTTTCACCGGAGCTGGCATCGCGAAGGAACAGATTATCTTTGAACGTGATACGTTCACCTTCGAGTCGCCGAAGCCGCCCGCCGTGCTCGTGGAGGATTTCCGGAAGTACTACGGACCCACGATGAACGCATTCGAAGCGGCCGAAAAGAATGGCCGGGCCGCGGAATTGCAGAATGAACTGGAGGCGCTTTTCAGCAGCCAGAACAGAAGTCCTGACAAGAATGCCACGTCGATTCCGGCGACTTTCCTGCGGGTGACGGTCCATGTTTAAGAAGGCAGCCGCTGTTTACACAGTCACGGGAAAGGGCCTATAGGTCCGGTATGGCCTACAGGTCCCTGTCCCTCCTCCTGGCGTTGATGGCCGCAGTCGCGACTCCTTGTCTCCACGCCGCTGACGAAACCACTTTGCGGGTCAACGCCGCTGCCAAACGTCAGAAGATCGAAGGCATGGGCTGCGGGGCCATTTTTTACGAGGGGCACATCACCAGCCTGGCGGAGCGCGGGAAGCAGACAGAGCAGGGGGCGCTCTACGACGCGATGTTTCGCGACATGCGGACGGATTTCCTCCACCTGATGATCCGGCACGACCACGAGCCGCAGAATGACAACGCCGACCCGATGAAGGCGGAGTTCAAAGACGAGTGGTTCAAGTACGCGGAGCACACCGCCGCTATCGCCGCCGCAGCCAAAAAGCGACTGCCGGACATCAAACTCTACGCCACGCTCTATACGCCCCCGGCGTGGATGAAGACGAACAACGACGTCTCCGCCGGAGGCAAGGCTCATGGAACTCTCAAGCCAGGCATGGAGCTGGAGTTCGCAGAGTTTTGTTATGCGTTTCTCGCCTGGATGCACCGGCATGGACACACTGTGGAGTATCTCAGCATCGCCAATGAACCCGACTGGGAGCATACGCAGCCCGGCTGCTGGCTCACGCCGGATGCACACGCGGAACTGTTCGCCAAAACAGCCGCCGGCCTGACACAAATGGCCCGCCAGCAGCCCGGGATGCCGGTGCCGAAACTCGTCGCACCGAATACGCTGAGTGCGGTGGGTTGCGCGACGAACTGGCTGCCGCCGCTCCTGCGGAAAGCCGGGCGCGAACTCGCGGTGGTGGGTTGCCACGACTACGACCGGCGGGGTGACCGCTGGGCGGTTTTGACCAAAGCCGCCCGCGGACGCCCCGTCTGGTGCACGGAATGGAGCGTGAACGCGAAGGATGAATCACCGGAACTCATCCATTCCGCGCCGGAATACTGGCTGGCCATGACGGAAGCCTTCAACGGCGGCGCGACGGCGTGGATGGCCTACGACTGGGTCTATCCGCCGCGTGCCGGCGGCGAAGCGCTCATTCATGTGGACTGGGGAAAGAAATTCACCCTAACCAAAATCTATCACGGCTGCCGCCAGTGGTGTCTGCCGCTGCAGCCCGGGATGGTCGTCGTTGGCACCAGCCTGACGGGAAGTGCCGCGTCGGATTTTTCGAAGCCGGGCATCAAAGCCTCCGCCTTCGCCAGCCCCGACGGCAAACGTCTCGTCATCCACGCCGCCAACGTCCAGGACCGCGAAGCGAAACTCACGGTGCGCATCGCCGGTGCACCGGCCACTGCGGTGCAGCGCCTGCGCACGTCGTCTTCTGAGAATGTGACCGCGCTTCCGCCGGTCACGTTCGGCGGGGACAAACTCGACGAAATGCTTCCGCCCCGCGCCATGATGACATGGCTCATCGGTTATCCGTCAGGATTCCCCGGCGCAGCGAAGTGACTCCTCTTCAAATTTTCTCCCACGCGCGCCCGGCGACAGGATCGCGGCCTTCGTCATATTCGATGTGGTCAATGAGCGTTTCGATGGGTTTGCCGGTGAGGCCGCTGTCCACGATGCGCTGAGGGAGGACGGCAGAGCGCTCATCACGCCAGCCGAGTTTAGCAATGAAGCGGTTCCAGACGTGGCATTCTTCATCGGTGCGCACGGTGCCGCGGGCGTGGGCCCATGCGAGGACATCCGCATCCGTTCCTCCCTCAAGGGTCCGCGTTTTGACTTCGGCATACGTCACGCCCAGAAAACGGCAGCAGCGTCCATCGAGCGTGTAGAATTGGGAATCACCCAGCAGCACCACATAGTCCTCCGGCAGTTTCCCGGCATCGTGCAAACGAATCTTGTCCAGCATCCGCCCAAAATAGATGAGACGGCCTACTTTGTCGTAGCAACTGCGGAGACCAGGGATGTGAGGCATGATAGTGGACCAGACCAGAATTGCGCTGACTCAGTTTGTGATTCGGAGCCGGATGAATTCCCGGCGATCCGTGGCGAAGGGGCTGGAAGTTCTGAAGGTGAGGTAAGTCCATCCGTCACCTGCGGGAGGAAGGCCGCTCTGGATGGCCGCGGCATCGGCGCCAATGACCTGGATGGGGCTCAGGTTATAGGTTGTTAGGTTGTCGCTCGCCTCGACATAACACGAATACACGCCTTCGGAGTCAACCAGGCGGGGAGGGGAAACTCCCAGGATTCCGCCGCCATACCGGACCGGGAGAGTGACGGTGTAAGCCGGCACGCCGGCCACGGGCGCAACTTTCACGAAGACTTTGTCGGCTCCGTTCGCCTTCGTCGGATCACCGGCGAGGGCGAATTCCTCGAGGTTGGTCAGGCCGTCCTTGTCAGGATCAGCCGTTTTGAGGCGGTCGGGTGGATTGGTAAGGGAGGCAAAGCTCTGGATCCAAACATCGTATTGCGTGCCGCCCACAACCATGGCGCGAACGAAGGTGGCACCATAGAGAATTTGAATGGTTAGACCAACCGGCATCCCGCTCATCGTAAGCTGGTTGAAGTGGCCGGAAACCCCGCCTGTGGCGGTAATGATATCAAACGTCTGACCCGCTACCGGGACAAATACCCCGTCGATGTCGATACTCAATTCTCCGGCTATCTGTGCCGTGCCGTTCACGACTAAACGGTCGAATTGATTGAGATTGGTGCCGGTGATCTCCGCAAAGATCGCGCCCGTGGAGGTCTGCTGATAGTCTCGAAAATCCGTCCTTCCAACGAATTCGAAACCAGCGGGACGAAAGGCGCCATGGTTGACTACGAGAACATTGGCGTTTGCACCCGCGTCGAGGATGAAGTGGCTCCCCGAAGGAATGATCAGCGCGCCATTGCCGCTGAAAGTTGCTCCGGCTTCAATGTTGATGTTGTTGTTGATCACTGTGAGGTCGCCTCCCAGCGTTGTCGTGCTGCCGGTTTCAAACGTCAGGAAAAAGTTGTTGGCAACCTGAAGGGTCGCGTCGGCGCCGGCAGCGATGGTGACCGTCCCGCCGATGTCGGTCGAACTCGAAGCGCGATAGATCGCTTCATCCTCGAGCTCAAGCTTCGAACCGGGGGTGAAGTCGAGCGCAAATCCATTGGCGAAGACGCGGTTGTCGTTGATGGCCCTCACGGTTCCTCCGAAACTCCTTACTGGGGGCACAGGTGCCGTCGTGTCCACCATCTCGAGATCGCCGCTGAGGGCCTCAAGTGCGCCGGTGTTGGTTGCACCGTCCCAGTCATTGTCATTGCCAGCGGTCTGCACCAGGAGGGTGCCGCCATTGGTCGCCGTGACTCTGGAGGTGTTGATCACGCGCGCACTAATCCTGCCGTTTCCCTGGAGACCGGTAGCGTTGTCATTGGTGATCAGCCCGCCTTGCAGGACTCCGCCGGCAAGCACGACCGCGCCAATACTGCCGCCGGCGCCGCCATCGGTTTCCCATGCATTGACGATGTTGAGTATTCCCGTGTTGTCCGCCGTTCCCAGAATGTTGACGTCCACAAGGTCACCACTGATTGTCAGGGTTCCGCCCGTGGCTCGCAGGTTTGCAGTGCCATCAAAATCAATATCCGCACTGATCGTTCCGAAACCCTGCAGGCTCTTGCCTGTATCCGCCCCAAGCAGACCAATGCCGGCCACCGTTCCGCCGCTGATCGTATTGACGTCCGGCCCGGCATTCCCTCCCCCAAGGCGAAGCGGCTGGCCTGCGGTATTGATATTGATGGTTGCTGCCGCACCAATATCCACACGCGCCGTGCTCCGCACATCACCGGTGACATTGACCGTGCCGTTGAGGTTAATGTCATTGCCGGCGAGGAGGGTCGCCTCCGTATTGTCGTTCACCAGGTTCATCACGCCCTGGGCATTGAGCGTCCATTCGGCGTCAGGGTTGTCGAGATTCACGGTGAGCACTCCCAGGCCAACGCTGTTGTTGATGTCGAGCGTGCTGACGCCGGCCGTGTTGACCTTGCCGAAGCTCTCCATGGAGGCCGCGTTGACTGTGACGGGCGCATCCACGTTGATCGTGTCTCCATTGACGGTATCCAATCCGTCAAAGTCGATCGTGCCGCCCGTCATGTTGAATGTGACCGCCTCATTGAAGTTGGCTTGACTATTGAACCGGATTGCGCCCGTACCTGTGAACTGGGCATTGTTTCCTCCGTTCACAGTATTGAAGTCTGCGGCCAGGTTCAGGATGAGACCGCAGCCGGCGGCAACGTCCACGTCAGCGTCGGAATTGAAGTCCACCTGGTTGTGAAAGAGAGTATTTCCGTTGCCGCCGATATTGAGATCAGCGTCGAGGGATCCGGCATCGTTGCCGATGTCCAGCGGTTCGCCTTCCCATTCCACAACGTCTGCGGCTGATTTGTTCATGTTTATCGTGCCGTCCATGACAAACTCGGCGTCGCCGCTAAACACACTGATCGTGGCACTGTTGACAGTGATCGTTCCATCAAAGCCATTGGTCGCGGAATCCGAATCATAATCCGTCACATTCACGTTCAGCCGGCCCCCGCTGTTAATCGTGATGGTCGTGCCTCCGGCACCGGAGCCGTCAAAATTGAAGTTTGTCTGATTGATGGTGACCGTGCGATTGGCCTCCACGGTCAGGTCTGCATCACCAACTATATCAAAGTTGGCAGCCGCAGCGATCGTCGCAGTCTGATTGAAGACCACGAGGCCGTTGTTGGTGAGGGTACCCCCGTTCATGGAGAAGGGGGCATCGAACTGCAGCGTGCCGTCGGCATCGACGACAGTAATCGTTCCGCTGTTCTGGGAGAAGCTGTTACCGGCAATCGTCGCGATCCCCGCCGGAGTGGCGGGGATGGTCGCGGCGGCGCCGTTGTCGATGTTGATCGTGGCGTTGGCTCCAAGGATCCAGGACGATGAGACATCGAGCACGGAGTTTTGCGCCATCACCATGGAGCCATTGAAAATGTCCGTAAGCGGGATGTTGAGATCGAGCGTTTGGTTTCGCGAGACCGTCACCGCGCCGGTTTCCGCGGCACCGTCGAGATCGATGCGGGTGTCCGTGTCCGTCGCATTGATGAAAAGAGTCCCCGCCTGCGGCGCACCGAGAATGATCAGCGGGCTTCTCCGTGCCGTAATGGCTCCGTCATTGACGATCAGGGTGGTGTTTGCGGCCACGGCATCGGTCATGCTGAGAATACCGTGGCCGAGAAGCTCCCCTCCGGCATTGATAGTCAGCAGGCCGTCACCCGACTCTTCGTTTATCTGGAGGGTTCCTCCGTCGAGCTGGAGGTTGGCGAGGTTGTTGATAGTAACGCTGTCTGCCGAAAGCAGTGAGCCTGCACCATCCACCACGAGGTTCGTGCTGGAGCCCGCAAGCTGCACGAGGCCATTGACGTCCAGGTCAAATTCGTTCGTGAACAGGTCGATGCCGGCGGACATGGTTAGTCCGAGAATGGCATTATTCGTCGCGAGATTGACAGCGTTCGCCGTATTGAAGATCGCCGTATCGTCAGCGTCCGGCTCGTCGGCAGGATTCCAATTCGCATTGTTTCCAGTGCCGTCCGACCAGTCAGCGGTCCCGCCGATCCACGTAATGTTGGCTGACAATGCCGGCAAAGACGGGATCAGCCAAAAGGGAAGGACGGCGAAGGGGAGCCTCATTCCGTGCAGCAAAGCTGGACGTGTGCAGTGTTTGAAATGGCTCATAACAAATCGCGATGATAGAAGGCGGGGCACCGGCTTCAAGTAAATTGGTTCTTCAAAGCATGGGGGGAACCTCTGATGCTTCGAAGAGACCGGCCCGCGCGGCGCCGAAGGTTTGTTTCTCTGGTGCTTGACGTTTGAGGCTTTCCCGCTCCCCTCGTGCCGCACCGGTCATTCACGTTCCCCTTCCCGCTCTCCCCCAATGCTCGAACTCAAGGAAGTCCATTACACGCTTCAGCGCGATGGCGCCGATATCCCTCTCCTGCGTGACGTTTCCATCACGTTCAAACCCGGCCACTTCGTTGCGATCGTGGGGCCGTCCGGGTGCGGAAAGACGACGCTGCTGAAGGTCATTGCCGGTCTCCAGTTTGAAACGTCCGGAAACATTTACTGGCGCGGCGAGGACCTCGGCGAAGACGGGGAAATCGAGCCGCAGGAACTGGGTTATGTGCCGCAGTTCAGTATCGCCTATGATCATCTGACCGTGGAGGAGTGTGTGGAGACGGCGGCGAAATTGCGCACCCGCGCAGGCAATGACGAAATTTACGAAATCGCCGACCGCGTGATCGCGGAAGTCGGCATGGAGTCGATGCGGGAGAAGCGGGTCTCCGTTCTGTCCGGCGGACAAAAGCGCCGCCTTGGCCTGGCGATGGAACTCGTGAGCCGCCCGCATTTGCTGCTCTGCGATGAGGTCACGAGTGGTCTCGATCCGCAAAGCGAACTGGACATCGTGCATTTGCTCCACCAGCTATCGCTGCACGACGACCGGATCGTCATCAACGTCACCCACAGTCTGAGCAATTTGGATCTCTATGATTCCGTGCTGGTGATGTACGAAGGTCACGTGGTCTATCACGGACCGCCGGAGGCGATGCCGCACTACTTCAGTGTGGAAAAACCGGAAGCGATCTATGCATGTCTTGCGAAGCGTTCCGCTCCGGACTGGCACGAGTCGTGGAAAAAATACAACGACGCCTACTATGCCAAGCTGGATAGCCGGCTCCGCGGTCGCACGGCGCCGGCGAAGGCCGCTGCCGGAGAGGCCGCCGGCACAGACGCTGACACTCCGCCTGCTGAGAGCCCTGCAAAAAGTGCGGAGGCGAGCACCCACATCCCCTCCGGCGTTTTCCGTCAGTTTTTCATGCTCTTCGTGCGGCGCTGGAGGCTGTTTTTCCGGGATCGTGTCCAACTCCTGCTTCACGCCGCGCTCCTCTTCGGTTTTCCCATACTCGTGGTCATTTTCGCCACTGACGGACTCCCGGCCATGCCTGACCAGGGAATCCCGGACGGTATGAGTCTGATGGATGCGGCCCAGCGCACGATCGACGTGGTGGAGAAGCAGGTCTCCATTGGAGGGCTCATTTCCGGCCTTGTGATGTTTCAGGTGATTCTGCTGACGCTCATGGGGTCTAACAATTCCGCGCGCGAAATTGCCTCGGAGCGTCTCATCTACGAAAAGGAGCGGCTTGGCGGTCTCAGGCCCATGGCTTATCTTGCCAGCAAGGTTTGCTTCCTTGCGGTTCTAGTGCTCGCACAGTCGGTATGGATGGGCGTTTTTGTGAATCACTTTACCGGATTGCCGGGCAGCCTGAGTGACAAGATTTCCATGCTGATTCTCGTCAACGGCGCGATGACGGCTGTGTGCCTCGCGATTTCCGCTAACATGAAATCCCCGGAACAGGCATCGCTGCTGAGTATTTATCTCGTGGGATTTCAATTGCCGCTGTCGGGAGCGGTGCTTGCCCTGCCGGCGACGCTGGAAAAAGTGCTCCAGCCGCTCATTGCGGCTTATTGGAGCTGGAGCGGGCAGCTCAGCAGTATGAGGCCGAGCGTCTATTTCGTAGGGATCAATCAGTCGGTTCCAACGACCGTTGTTTCCAGCACGGATGTCAGTTCCGCTGTTCTCATGGGACATATCCTCTGCGGCTTGGTGGTGGCGTGGATCGGATGCAAGCGGCATCGCTGGGACTAACAAACCGTCTCATCCTCCCCCGGACCACCCGCCGTCCACGGCGAGCACCTGCCCGGTGCAAAACCGGCTGTCGTCCGACAGAAAATAAAGCGCGGCGCCGGTGACGTCCTCCGGTTGTCCGATTCTGCCGCCATCCAGCGGCTGTTTTGTCCTAACAAATTCCATGATCTCTGCACTTTCCGCCGCCCGGTGCGACATCGGCGTTTCGACCAGGCCGGGCGCGATGACATTCGCCCGGATGCCGTGCGGCGCATAGGCCGCGGCAATGGAACGCGTGAAGCCCTCCACTGCCGCCTTTGCCGCGGGGTAGGCGACAGTTAGGAAATGCCGGGGCTCCGGCGAGCGGGCGAGGACAGAGCCGAGGTTTACGATGCTCCCTCCGCATCCCCGCTCCAGCCACGTCCGCACGGCGGCGCGGTTCGACCAAACGACGGAGTGGAAATTCAGTTCCAGCGTTTTTTCCAGCCCCTCGTCGGCCAATTCGTGCAAAGGGCCATCCCCAAATGCCCGCCCGCTGCCCCCCGCCACGTGCACCAGTCCATGCAACCCATCAAGCTTCCTCCACGCTTCCGCCACCAGCATCTCTGCCGAACTGGACTGGCTGGCGTCTCCTGCCATCACGAGGCCGGCCAATTCCCTCCGCGCCGGTGCGAGGTAGTCGTCCTCTCTGCCCAGGGCCGCCACGGCTCCTCCGGCAGCGCAGACGGCCCGGGCAATAGCCAGCCCCATCCCGGAGGTGCCCCCCACGACGGCGATCACTTTTCCCTTGAGCGAGGAATACATCCGCCACGCTGGCACTGTTGGTCTTTTGCGCCACCAATAGTTGTCTCCGACGCCCTAAACACCCTATTCCCTATGGGGTTAGTCGATTTTCCATTTGCGCCTTCCTTTTTCCTGCCAAAAGGTAGCGTTTTCACCCCCCTCAATTTCTGAATGGACCTCCTCCGATTCACCACTGCCGGCTCCGTCGATGACGGAAAGTCCACCCTCATTGGCCGGCTCCTTTACGATTCCAAATCCATCTTCGAAGACCAGTTGGCGGCGGTGGAGCGGTTTTCCCAAAAGCGCGGCGATGCCCACATCGACCTCGCTCTCCTCACCGATGGTCTCCGGGCGGAGCGCGAGCAGGGCATCACCATCGACGTGGCCTACCGTTACTTCGCCACGCCGCGGCGAAAGTTCATCATCGCGGACACGCCGGGCCACATTCAATACACGCGGAACATGGTCACGGGCGCCAGCACGGCCAATCTGGCGATCATCCTCATCGATGCGCGAAAGGGCGTCATCGAACAAACCTGCCGGCACGCGTTTCTTGCCAATCTTCTGCGCATCCAGCACGTCGTGCTCGCGGTGAACAAGATGGACCTTGTGGACTACAGCGAGGAGGTTTACGAGCGCATCAAATCCGAGTTCACCGACTTCGCCAGCCGGCTCGACAACCTCGTCGAAATGACCTTCATTCCCATCAGCGCGCTCAATGGGGACAACATCGTGACGAAGTCCTCTAACATGCCGTGGTATCAGGGTTCCACACTGCTCTATCATCTTGAGACTGTCTATGTGCGGCCCGGAGAAAATCACGTCGAGGCCCGCTTCCCTGTACAGACCGTCATCCGTCCGCACAGCGATGAGTGGCACGACTTCCGCGGCTACGCGGGCCGTGTGGCTGGCGGTGTTTTCAAACCTGGCGATGCCGTTGTCGCGCTGCCCTCCGGGTTTCAAAGCAAAGTCAAAGCCGTGCACACCGCCGACGGCAACCTGCCTGAAGCCTTCGCGCCGCTCTCTGTCACGCTGACGCTGGACGATGAAATCGACATCAGCCGCGGCGACATGATCGTCAAAGCCAACAACCCGCCGGAAATTGGTCAGGATGTGGAAGCGATGATTTGCTGGTTCAGCGAACGTCCTCTCGCACAGCGCGGCCGCTACGTCCTCCGGCATACCACCCGCGAAGTACAGGCCGTCATCAAGGAGACGCGCTACAAGGTCAACATCAACACGCTTCATAAAATCGAGGACGATCTTGTCTTCAACATGAACGACATTGGCCGCATCGCCGTGCGAACGAGTGCGCCGCTGATGTATGACGCCTATGCAAAGAACCGGATTACGGGAAGCTTCATTTTGATCGACGCGGGCACGAACGAAACGGTGGCGGCGGGAATGATTCTGTAGGCCAGTGAGAAAGGGCCGTGTCATTCCTGACCTCCGGCGCTCCCAGCGGTTCGATGAAACAAACTGCTGACAAATTTCACGATCAATTCCTCCACGGCATCCTCCCGTGTCGTGTCCAGTTTTTTGCAGATGGGGTTGTCGCTGGTATACCATGAGATTCCGCCGCCGTTGAAATCATCGGGTTCAACCCGGAAGCTGAGAAAGATCTCTCCTTTTATCCATGGCGCCGCCAGGAGCAGTTCTGCGGAACCGGGCAATTCGCCGTCTGGAAACAAAACCCATCTGGCCTGCAGACCGGCCTGAGAGGTGTTAATTTCGATCGCCATCCTTTTTATCTCCGGAATGATTTTCTCACGGAGGAACAGGGTGAAATCGCATCCGGTTGGGCGGGGCTTCCGTGCAGGTTCTGCCGCGGACCGGTTTCTTTTCAGTTCGCTCCAGGCGAGTGCCCAGGCATCAGCGTATGTATTCATTGGGTCGGTAGGGGTGGTGGTTGCGTTTCAGTGGAGTTCAGTTAGACGGGGTGCTCCGGCGGGCGGTGAACAGACTGCCAGCCATTGGCCAGAACAGCGGTGCCCGCGGCGACCGCAGCGAGCATAAAGGCCGCGGCCGCCAGAAGAGCGGTCATCAGGACCGTCTTCAAAAGACAGAGGGGCAGCGGCTCGCGTGAACGGGTGGTTTTCACTGGAATGAACGGGTTGGTTGTTAATTGGAAACCGGGGCTGGAGGGCTGTTGGTGAGAGCCTCTCCGGCTTGATCGGCGGCCTTCGCCGAATCTCTGTGAAGGAGTTTCAGACCGGCGGGATCTCTGCTGTGGCGCGCGTCGTACCAAAACTGTGCGAGAACCAGGGACGCGGCGATGAGCGCGGCGATTACCATCGCCGCCTTGGTGGAGAGGAAGGCCGCCGTGTGCCGGCGGGCGGGATGGGTGGATGCATTCATGTCGTCTGAGGTTGTTTGACGCTCCATGGTTGGTCATCTGCTGTCTTTTCGCCATCCGCCGCCGGTCCGACTGTGAATAGGCGATCCGCCTATGACGGCGACACCCTAACTAATTTTGAGACTCCACCCAGCGAACGGCCTCGCGGATCATCTCCGCGCTGGTGGTGTAGTTGAGTTTTTCTTTGATGTGATCGCGATGCACGGAGACGGTCTTCGGGCTGAGATTCAACTGGTCTGCAATTTCCTTGGCCGTCTTGCCCTCGCCAAAAAACCGAAAGACTTCGAACTCACGGTCGCTGAGCTTTTCCATGGGCGATGAGCTGCCACGCGGGCGCGAACCGGCAAAGGCGTCGAGCACCCGCGCAGAGAGTTGAGCGCTCATGTAAATGCCGCCATCGAGCACCTTGCGGATCGCGGCCAGAAAAGTGGGGCCGTCGGAATCCTTCATGATATAGCCCTTCGCCCCGGCGCGGAGCGCGCGCTCTGCGTAGAGCATTTCGTCATGCATGGAGCAGACGAGAATGCGCAGGCCCGGAAGCACCGCGAGGAGATCCTTGATGAGATCGAGTCCTCCGCGGCCCTGCATGGTGAGATCCGTGATGACGAGGTCCGGGCGGGAAGTCCCCGCAGCGGACAGGGCGGCGGGCGCGCTCGCGGCCGTCGCGCAAACGGTTAGGTCCGGCTGCGCATTGATGAGCAGCGTGTAGCCGTCCAGCACCATGCGGTGATCGTCCACCAGCAGGATGGAGGACTTGCCGGATTCCGGTGAATGAGCAGCGCGGTTCATACGGTTCCTGGGATGGTGCAGGAAATGCGCGTGCCTCCCGCCGGAGGCGAGCCGGTTTCCAGCCTGGCACCGATGGTCCGGGCACGGTAACGCATCACGCGCAGTCCTATGCCCTTGCTGCCGGTTGGCTCCGCAGGAATTCCGCCGCCATCGTCATCCACTTCCAGCACCACGCTGCCCTCGCTGCTGCCGAGGCCGATCCGGATTTCAGCGGGCGAAGCATGCTTGAGCGCATTGTTCACCGCCTCCTGGGCGATGCGGTAGAGCTGGCCGGCCACCTCTGCGTCCTTCACACGCACCGGTGCGGGACAGTCAAAGACACAGCGGACGCCGGCCTGGGAGACACCGTTTGCCAGTGCGGCGAGCGCGGACATCAGCCCATCGTCCTCCATGGAAACCGGGGCGAGACCGTGGGAAAGCATGCGCGTTTCAGCGATGGCAGAGCGGAGTTGCAGGCCCACCTCCTCCGCGCGCGCGGCAAAATCCGGATTCTCTTTCTGCAATGCCGCCACCAGAGCGTTCGTGCTCATGGAGGCCGCGGTGAGACGCTGGCCGAGGCCATCGTGGAGATCGCGGCCAAACCTGCGGCGTTCGCGCTCGGAGATATCGAGCACCTCGCGTTCCAGCTTCCACTGCTCCGCCTCGCGCTCCCGCAGCGTCCGGGACATGACGGAAAAAGCCTGCGCGAGCTGTCCGACTTCGTCGCCGCCGCGCGGCATTTCGGTGGAGGACGGCGTTCCCTCGCCAAACGACCTAACACCTCTTGCCAGCCGGGCCAGCCTTGCGGCAAAGGCAAAGTGCAGCAGCGCCCAGAGCGCCAGAGAGAGGATTCCCATCGCCAGAGCCATCCACTTCAGCTCGATGCGGGCGTCTTCATACGCGGCGGCCACTGCGGGCGCGCGGTTGAACTCCAGCAGCACCCACCCGGTCTTTCCGCCCTTCATGGAAAAGGGATGCGCGCTCTGCGTGATCAATTCGCTTTCGCCCTGAATGATGGACGGCTGCCCCTGCCCTATCAATTTCGCTGCCCCGGCCAAACGTGTGTTTGCCGCCGGCTCCCCGCGCAGTGTTTTCGGGCTTCCGGCAAGGATGCGGCCCGTGTCGTCGAGCACACCGGCGAGTTCAAGATTGGGCACTTCCTCCGTCCCCTCCACGTCCGTCTGCAGGACATCGGACTGTGCCTCCGTGAGATTCCCGGCAAGTTTTGCAAGGCGCCGGCCGTTGGAGTCCGCCAGCTCCTGCTGTTCCTGCTGGTGCCGGGCGAGGTCGAGATCCAGATTGAGCCTGTAGTCCAGCAGCGTGGCCGTGAGGCCGCAGACAAATGCCACCAGCGGAGCGGTAAGCCGGATGGGAGGTGGAAAGGGCATGGGCTCAAAATGCCCGCGACGCACAGAAGCCGCAAGATCACATGAGGCTGATCGCGCATAGGCGTTGCGCCTATTCAACATGGGACCCGCGGCCAATGGTGGCAGCGGCAGGATGCGGGATGCTGGTGCCGTTGGACAACCAAACCTAACCACAACCCAACAGACCCCATGAAAACTCAATCTCACCAACATAAGCTGATGGCGATCGCCTCCTGTGCGTCCGTTCTGTTCACAGCGGGTACTCTTACGGCTCAGGCTGCCTCGAAAACGCCGGAGGCCGCAAAGCCGGCGGCAACGGCTCCTGCAACGTCCGCTGCGCCCGCGGAAAAGGCGGGTGTCATGGCTTCGCCGCACAATGGCAGCGCATGGTTCGGCGCCATCGTGGAGAATGCGGAGGTTCAATCCCATAAAGGCCGCCAGGTCACGCACGAGGTCCGCATCACGAAAGTCATTCACGGCAGCCCGGCGAGCGCCGCCGGCCTGAAGGCGGGTGATATCCTGTGGAGCTTTGACGGCGGGCGTTTGCAAAACACCTCTCAGTTCCACAAGGAACTCCGCGCGGAGACGCCCGGTGCCACCGTGCCGCTGGCGATCTATCGTCATGGCCAAAAAGAGAATCTGAAAGTGACCCTCGGGGAGGCCCGCCACACCACCCCGAAAACCGGCTCCGCTGAGCATGCCCGCGCTTGACGGCGCAGCCCGGCAAAAGATCGGAAGGCCCGGCGCTGTCTGATTCCCCCACGCCTCGGACAGTGCCGCCCGCCGACCACCACGTGCCGCCGCGAATTTCCTCCCGCGCGGCGGCACGCAGGTCGGCTTCGCCGAAAGCTCCGTCGCCTGCGGCGAAAACTTCAAACATCAAACTCCAAACATCAGAGAAGCACCAAGCATCAAACTCCAGGGTCATGACGTAGCATCGTGAATGGTGAATCGTGGAATCGGAGGGAGTAAGAGTGAGAGTAGGAGTAGGAGTAGGAAGTGTTAGTAGCGCCAGGGGATGATGGATTTGCGGGGGCGAGGGGGAGGGGCGGGGAAGGTGTGGTATTCCTGGCGGGCGATGATTTCGTGGTACGGGAGGCCGGAACTGGTGATGGGGACGGGAGGAGGGGTGGGGATGGGGTCGCCGGGTTCGGGCATGTTTCGGATGGCGAGGAGTTCGGCGTAGGTGGGCGTTCGGGAATCGTGGATCGTTGAATCGTGGATCGTTGAATCGAGCGGGGTTGTGGGGGTGGGAGGGGGTGTTAGGGATTCGTGGATCGTGGAATTGTGAATCGTTGAATCGAGCGGGGTTGTGGGGGTGGCGGCGGGATTGGAGGGGGGAGGCGGTTCGGATGCGGCGGGTATGGAGGGTTCGGAGGCTGGTTCGGAGAGAGTAAAAGTAGGAGTGAGAGTATGAGTAGGAGTGAGTGAAGCGGTGGGAATTTCGGAGGTTTGATTTTGCCTGATTTTACCGGATTTAAGGGACGGGGCGGACGGATTGGGCGGGGGCGGAGATCCTGCGGCAGACGGGAGCGTCACGCCGGCAGCAGGGCTGCCGCACACGACAGCGGCAGCAGGCTGCCGCTGTCCACAGGCTTCGCCGTTCGGGTCTGAGGCGTTCCTGGGTGCTTGGGGGGCGTGCGCAGGCTCGTTGTCGTTGTCGTTGTCGGGAGGGGCACCGTAGGCGAGGCGGCGGAGGGCTTCCTCGAGGAGGCGGACGCCGGGGGATTCGGAGTCGTCGTCATCGGCGTTGGCGCGGTCGAAGTTGGATTGCTCCATTTTCAGGCGGGCGGCGGACTGGTCGCTGCGACGAATGGCGCAGAGGGCGCGGGTGAGGGAGAGAAGGTTTTTTGGGGAGGAGAATCGTGAATCGTGAATGGTTGAATCGTGGATCGATGAAGCGGCGGGGGCGGAGGGGGGCTCGGGTTGGTGGGGCGGAATGCAATTCCGGGGTCCTTTTTGGCTCTTTTTGAGGGGAGTAAGAGTGGGAGTATGAGTAGGAGTAGGGTGGACTAATTCTGAGATGAGGAGGGCGAGGTGGGTTGTTAGGAGGCGGGCGGCGCGGTCGGCGATGGCGGGGGTGCGGTTTTGGATTTCGTCATCGAGGGAGGAGAGGTCATCGAGACGCGCGAAGAGATCGTTGCGGAGCTGCCACTCGACGAAGCCGCCCTGGCGCCACTCGGAGATGTTTTGCTCATTGATAGGCTTTCCGTCGAAGGGGGCGCCGCGGAGGGCTTCTTTGACTTCAGGGAGCGTGTTGAGCCAGTTGGCGATGTCGCGGCCGGGCTCGTTGCGATCGAGGCGGAGATTGACTTCGTCACGGAGGGCGGAGGGGAAGCGGGAGATTTTGCCGGTACGGGGCATGGGAAGGGAAGGTTAGGGGTGGGAAAAACTTCAAACTTCAAAATCCAAACATCAAAGAAACTCCAAGCATCAAAGCTCCAAGGCGCGTGGGGAGGGAGGGATGGTGTGAATCGTTGAATCGTGGATCGTTGAATCGTGGATCGTGGATTGATGGTCCCTGACAGGTTGGAAAGGTAGTTGAGGTGAGTGAACGCTGTCGGATCTGGTAAGCTTTTTAGGGGCCGGACGATATGTAAGAGGTCAGATTTAAGAGGTAAGATGTGACTCGTTGTGGAGTGCGTGGATGTGTGGAACGCTATCGGATCCCGGTAAGCTTTTTAGGGGCCGGGGCGGCAGCGTGGCCGGTGAGGGTAAGTCCTGTGACGGAGCCCGCGGCTGCACTTAGGGAGGTGTATTAACGGGATAAATGTCAAATGATTCGGGCGGGAAATTTTCGAGAGGGGACGAGGAGGGTGTTTGAACCGGGAAAATGGAAAGGCGGGCGGAGGGGCAGGGGCTGAAGGGGCGGAGAGATTTGTTAGAAAGGCGGATTTTTGGTGGTTTGGGAGGAGGTTTTGGCGAGGGAATTTTGGCGATTTTCCCGGGGTATCGTTCCGTTCCGGAACGTAACGATGGGAATAAAATGTTAGAGGTTAGGTTAGATTTGGGGAGCCTGGATAAAACAGGAGGAAGCGAAGGCCGTTGGTTGCCTGCAAGAGGGCGGCGGAGGGGGAATGGACGGGCGTTGGTGCGCGTCGCCCCGTGCTCGTCCGAATAGCGCTGCACAGCGGCGCACGCCGTGGCTGGGGGGCAAAGCGCACGGGGGTGCACAAAACGTTCCGGCCGTGATGACACGGACGCGTAGTCGTAATCCGGTTCTGTCGCTGACATTCGCCCGAAGGTCTTTGTTATGAAATGGACTTTACTGTTTTTCATTTTCCCGTGCCTGCTGCCGGCCCTGACAGCCTCTGCAGCCACGGTTCTTCTCCGGGTGGCGACGACTTTCGCTCCGGGCTCGAACCCGAACGAGGGGGCGACCAACTCGCTGTTCTCAGCCGATCTCAGCGACACTACGGGCCTCACTCCCGGTCTTCCGATCCTGGTCACCTTCAGTGCGCCGCCGCTGTTCGGAGGTTACGATCTGTTGCTGCAAACCCCCAATCCCACCTTTCGCGATACGATCACGATTTCCTCCGTGCTGGGCGGGGTAGCGGCTCAGACGAGCACCGTTTTCACCATCCCCAATGCGCAGGATTTCGCAGCGTGGCCGGCGCACAGTTTTCAGCCGTTTTCGATCACCGTGCCGTGGGGCACGAACCTTTCGGCGGTACCGGTCACCGTCAGTCAGGCGTTGAGCGTTGACGGAGCCGGCAATGGCATCACTCTGGCGGGAGGAGCGAGCGATATGACCATTACCACGCAATCGGTGCCGGAACCCTCCGCCGGGATCTTCATCGGCATCTGCTCCGTGGGCTTCCTGCTGCGGCGAAGGACGAGCGCACGGACGCCCTCATGAGGCGGGAGCGTGCGGACAACGGTGCGGACGGGGCTGCGACCCCGCGGGGGTCGGGAAACGTGTGGTTCCTTACGAGGCGTCGGCGCTCCTTCGTCGCTTGACGCCTCACTACCCGCTATGACCCGCAAGGGGTCAACGGGTGGGAAACGAGCCCACAATCTCGACATTGGAATGTCGAGCTACGTGGCGCTCAAAAGCGTTGCACAGCGGCGCGTTCCGGAGGGATTGTCGCAGCAAGTTGTTTCCATTCGCGCAATGCGAAGCCGTGTGCTTCTTTTCGGGGCAATGAGCACGATGACAGCCATCTACGAAAACGGGGTATTTCGCCCGCTCGGCATCGTTCGGCTGCCGGAGCATACCCGCGTGGAGGCAGTGCCGGAGATCCCGGAGGCGAGCGTCATTGAATTGGAAAAGACAGAGGTTCTTGCTGAAGTGCGGGCCTTGCGCGGTTCTCTCACCCTGCCGGCCGGTACAAGTGATACCGATCTCATCACTTCCGCCCGCATGGACAAATATGGCCACCTCTGATCTTTTGTGGCTCGACTCCGATATCCTTCTCGACTGGCTTGGCGGACGTCAACCATGGGACGCTCCAGCCTCAGAGCTGATCGAACGCGCCATCTCCGGCGAGTGGCAATTGGCCTTCTCCCCGCTGACGCTCGCTAACATCTTTTATGTTTATCGGAAGCAGGCAGGTACTGAAAAAGCGCTCGAATGCCATCGTCCGGTCAGCAGGATCACGCACAGTAGTGCCTCCCCGCAAACTTTCCTGTTTCGGAAGCGTTGATATTTCGAGGCGGCCTTGCGTATTCTTCCAAATTGGTTATCTGCGATCGCAGCCGCTTTAGTAGAATCCAAATCTCCACCATGCTCACTGCTCCACCGTTTACCGCCGCCGAGTATTTTGCGGGAATTGGCCTAATGCGTATGGGACTGGACCAAGCCGGGTGGAGGACGGTTTTTGCGAACGATATCGATGAGAAGAAGAAGGAAATGTACTGTCATCAGTTCGGACGGTCACCAGAATTTGCTCTCGGAGATGTTCATGAGTTGGAGGCCCGCGATATACCGGCCACTGTCTTGGCCACTGCCTCATTTCCGTGCAACGACCTTTCTCTTGCAGGAGCCCGCAAAGGATTGGCGGGCACGCATTCCTCGGCATTTTGGGGATTCATTCGCATCCTCGAACAGATGGACTCCCGCAGACCGCCGCTGATTTTGTTAGAAAACGTTACGGGCTTTTTGACTTCGAATGACGGGGCGGATTTTGAGGAGGCACTGCTGGCACTCAACCAGCTTGGTTACAGCGTCGATGCGTTTATCATTGATGCGGTCCGTTTCGTGCCGCAGAGCAGGCAACGGCTTTTCGTAGTCGGGCAGCTCGAAAAATCGGGGAGGTTAACAGACGCGGGTTTGCTGGAGAGCGACATTCGACCAACTGCGCTGGCGGACTTCATCTACTGGCATCCCGAGATTCGCTGGAACCTTTTTCAATTTCCCACGCTGCCACAGGGCGAGCACAATCTCGCCGAGATTATAGAGGATCTTTCCCCTAACTCTGCAGCGTGGTGGAGCGAAGAGCGGAAGAATTATCTGTTAAATCAGATGAGTCCGAAGCACCGGGCTCAAGCGGACGCGATGATCCGAGCTTCCCGGCGAACCTATGGGACTGTGTTCCGGCGAGTGCGGGCGGGTCGTTCGATGGCCGAGTTGCGAACAGACGGCATCGCGGGATGCTTGCGCACCCCTCGCGGTGGCAGTGGTCGTCAGATTTTATTTGTCGCCGGAAATGGCCGTTTTGCCGTGCGTCTTCTTACGGCACGGGAATGTGCGCGGCTGATGGGTGCGGATGACTTCCGGCTGGATGTGCCACTCAATCAGGCGCTTTTTGGATTTGGCGATGCGGTCTGCGTTCCCGTAATTCGTTGGATCGCCGAAAATTGCCTCAACCCGCTCGCCGCCGCCCTTCATGACGAAACCCAGGAAACCTATCCCAAACCCCGATCCGTCCGCTACGGAGGTGCCCGGTCAGGCCGCTCCCGTCCCACGCGAACCTGAAGGGCAGCCGGGCGATGTTGCCGCCATTCGCCGCGAGATTCAGAAATTTCTCCGCATGCCGGGGGTCGGCGGAAAGCCGATTGGCAGTTCCAAATGCGGCGTGTACGCATTTTACGATTACGATGGCGAGCCGATTTATATCGGCCAAACATTTGAGGGTCTCAGCGCCCGGATAGGACGGCACCTGACAAATCAGCGGACGGACGCGGTCGCAATGAATGTTTTGGATCCGTTCGAGGTTGCCGAAATTTGTGTCTGGCCACTCGAATTGTCCCACCTTCCTGAGCATGAACGGAAGGCAGAGTTGGACCGCGCCGAATATACATTGTATCAAAAGGTGATTGCGGAATCCTCGTTCAAAGCGGTCCTGAACGAAAAGGCGCCGACGAAAACTCCGCTGATCGAACTCCCTCAGAGTTACCGCGGACGTATCATTCCCGCGGACATTTATCCTCAGCGAAAACATCCCGATGTCAGGATTGCGCGCCGCGCGAGCACGATCGCGGCGCTCGCCCGTGTAATCAGTGAGCGCAAGGTGACAAAGTATTTGCGAACTACTCTTCTAACTCAAGCGCGGCGACTGGAAAGGCTGGCGGCAGAACGGTTGGCTGAGTTCGCGAGTACACCTGAGGAAAGTGACGAGGAATTAGAGAGTAAGGACTAAGGCCTCTCTTTTTCTATTTCTCGTCCATCAGGCACTTTAACCGTTTTCTGGCATGGCTCTAGGGACACCTCGCGGCTCAATGTCTGAAGGCTGAATTGGGCGAATCAGATTTCTCTCGAATTCCGAAGATAAGAGTGGTAAATGATCACCGTTATGCAAACCGACATAAAGGGCCGCACTGCGAAAATCCATTTAGGAAATCAGCGGGCACTTTGGCCACTTTTCGAAGCCGTCGTGAATTCGATCCACGCCATTCACGACACAGGGAATGGTGGATCCATCCAAATTCATGTCCTACGCGCTTTGGACATGCTTTCGACAGCTACCGATCCGACAGATGATCGAGCTCCCATTACTGGATTCAAGATTATTGATAACGGTGTAGGATTCACCGCACCAAATTTCCTCTCCTTCCGAACCGCCGACTCACGCTTCAAAGAAGCTAGGGGTGGAAAGGGAATTGGACGTTTCACTTGGTTGAAGGCATTCGAAAAGGCAGAGATCGAAAGCTACTTCAACGGTGGCGACATCCGGTTTGAATTCTCTCTTGAGCATCCAGACGGTGTAAAAGTAATTTCCGAAAACTCAAGCGTTCCCACCGAGAATAGGGATAGCCTGCGCACGATGGTAACTTTGATAGGTTTAAATGACCGCTACCGTCAATGGATTCCGGCGGATGCGGCAAAAATTGCGTTAAAGGTCCTTTACCATTGCCTCCCCTTTTTCCTTCTCAAGAAAATTCCTAACATAAAAGTAATGGACACTCCCGAAGGTTCATTCGACTTGAACGAAATGTTTGATCAACAGATACGATCCCACACGGAGGGCACTCCATTCAATGTTGGGGCACATACATTTCATATATCGCACGCACGGCTGTTTTCAACCCCGTCACTTCCTTCGGTGGTCACGCTTTGTGCCGACCGAAGAGAAGTTCAGCAAATACCTATCGACAAGATCGTGAAAGGATTGCCGTCGAGTTTGGTCGACGGAAGAGATGGAGAGTACTTTTACGTGGGAGTTGTTGAAGGGGCATACCTAGACGCCAATAATAATTCGGAACGAGGCGGATTTAATTTTGCAGAGCCTGACGAAGTTCTATTCGGTGAGCTGACCAAAGAGGGTCTTACGGAAAGGATTGCTGATCAGGTTCGACTCTTTCTCTCCGAACCGTTGCAACTCCACACAGCAAGCGTTCAAAAGCGGGCTGAGAACATCATACGCAATCAAATGCCTGAGTGCCGAACGCTGGTATCGAGGCTGCCCGAGCACATAGAAGAACTTGCGTCGGCCCGGACAGAGTCGCAACTAAAGACGAAAATTAACGAGATATACTATCGTGATCAAATTCGCGTTCAAGAGGAGGCGGGAAAATTGTTAAAATCAAAGGGTCTAGCAGACGTTGAGACAGCTAAGACAGAAGCAGAGAGGATTATCACAGAAGTTACTGGCTTAACCCAAGATGCCCTTGCAAAGTACGTTGCCTATCGCAAGACCATCATTGAACTATTCGAAAAGAGAATCCGCATAGCTTCGGATGGAGCCTTTCACAAGGAGAGTGAGATTCACGGCCTCTTTTTCCCGATGAAAACAACGTCAGAGAATGTCAATTATGAGGCACATAATCTCTGGCTTATCGACGAGAGGATGGCATTTCACGAATACCTATCATCTGACGTCGGGATGCCAAGGCAAGGGAAGAAGGGAAAACCAAGCGATCCGCGCCCCGACATGCTTGTTTTGAACAATTTGGGATTGTTTGGGGTTGATGAAATTGTGCAGGATGGAGCGTTAGTCGAGTTTAAAAAGCCAGAACGGGAGGATTATTCAGACAAAGAGAATCCGATTCAACAAATTTATCGTTATGTTCATGACCTTCGCTCTGGAAAAGTCCGCGCAAACACAGGGAGACACATTATTGTCAATAATGAGACACGGTTCATTGCATTTATAATTGCTGATATAACACCAAAGCTGGAGCAGTTTGCGAAAGATGCGGGCGTGTTTTTTACGGTAGAACCGAAGATGCGAGTTGTTGGTTATCATCCCGAATACGGGGTCTATATCGAGATATTATCTCTTCAAAAAGTGTTGGACGATGCAAAAAAGCGAAACAGAGTTCTATTTCGTAAACTTGGGCTGCCCACTTAGCCATTCTGGCCCTGACCACCGGCAAGTCCGGCGGGCCCCTACAGCCTCGCCGGCTGGGGGGGGCTCTTTTTAAACTGGCTGGGCGTCATGCCGGTTTGCTGGCGGAACCATCGGGAGAAGTAGTTGTTATCGGGCATGCCGACTTTTTCGGCGACGGTTTGCATGGGCCAGCCCTGGCGGATGAGGATCTGGGCGCGGTTGAGGCGCTGGCGGGAGCGGAGCTGGCCGAGGGTGAGGCCGCATTCGGATTTCAGTTTGCGGTTGAGGTGGTCGACTTCATAACCGGCGCGTTTGGCGATTTCCTCGAGGGTGTATTCGGGGCCGTTCATGCGTTCGAGGAGGCGCTCGGTGAATTTGGTGAGGGCGTTGACTTTGCTGTCGCCGAAGCGGTTGAAGGGTTTGAGCCATCCGGAGGCGAGGAGGGCGCGGTCGAGGATTTCCATGACGATGGAGGCGACGATGAGGACGGATTCGCGCTGTTCGGTGCGGACGCCGAAGAGTTTGGTGAGACTGGCCCGGACCTTTGTGAGGTCGGCGTGGGGCATGAGCGCGACGGGGTGGGCGGTGGCGCGGGTGACTTCGAGGTCGAGGTCGATGACGAGCACCATGGGGGCGCGGTGCATTTGTTTGGAAAACGCGTGGGACTGGCCGGCGGGAACGTGGACGACGCTGCCGGGGCGGCAGTCGTAGGCGCGTTCTCCCATTTGCTGTTTTCCGCGGCCGCTGAGGTAGATGAGGAGCTGGCCGTGGTCGTGGGAATGGGTGGTCCAGATGGCTTCCGGCATGTGGTGATTCAGGCGCAGCCGGTGGACGCGCAGGGAGGGGAGAGTGAGTCCGAGGTTTTGGAGTTGCAGGGGCCGGTAGTTCTTCATTGAGGCATTTAGAAGATGCGATCATGGAAAGATGCGGCGAATGAGCAAGCCCGGTGCGCCATCCGCGTATTTCTCCGACCCCCGACCATGCCCTCCGTTCGCGAACGTCTCACCCTCTACAAGGACCGCGCCAAAAAGCACCTGTTTTTCATGCTCCTCTGCGTGGGTGTGCTGTGGGCCGTGTACTTTGTGAACCTGGCGCTGCCGGCGTCGTGGGGGGACCTGCGCTACAAGTGGCACATCCGGCCGCGCACGTTCAGCGGGATCTTTTGCATACCGGTGGCGCCGTTTCTCCACCTGAATCTATGGCATCTCTCGGCGAATACGCTGCCGCTGGTGGCGCTGGGGTGGATCCTGTCGCTGAGCGGGTGGGGATTGTTCCTGCGGGTGTGTGTCTTCACGGCGCTGACGAGCGGGCTGGGGACGTGGGGTCTGGGCCAGGCGAGCATTATTCACGAAGGGGCGAGCGGGATCATGATGGGGATGCTGGGATTCCTGCTGGCGCGCGGGTGGTTTGGCCGGAAGCTTTTCTGGGCGGTGACGGCGCTGGGGGTGGGGCTGTTTTACATTGTGGAGCTGCTGAGTCTCCTGCGGAATGAGGAGGGGCTCTCGTGGGCGAGCCACTTTTGGGGATTCGCGGGGGGCGTGGCGCTGGCGTGGTGGATGTACGGGCGCAGGGCTCCGGTGCTGCTGGTGCCGGCGGCTATCCCCACACATGCACGGATTTCAAATAGGGCTCGCCGGTGAAGTCGGGCGGCATGGCGCCGGGCTCGCAACGGATGGCGCGGCCGGCATCGGCGGCGCCGCGGCTGATGAGAGTGAGGAAGTCGCGCTCGCTGAGGGCGCGGTGATTGGTGGAACAGAGGAGCCAGCCGCCGGGCTCGAGGAGGCGCAGGCACGCGGAGACGAGTTCGTGGAAGTCCTTTTCAACGCGGAAGACGCGGCCCTTGTCGTTACGGGAGAAGGTGGGGGGATCGAGGACAATGCCGTGCCATGTGCGATCCTTTGCGGCAAATCGCCGGAGCCACTCGGCGACATCGCCTTTGCAGAAGAAGTGGGCGGCGGGGTCGAGGGCGTTGAGGGAGAAGTTGCGCTTTCCCCATTCGAGCGACGGGCGGGAGAGGTCGACGCTGGTGGTGACGGCTCCGCGCGACGCGGCGATGACGCTGAAGGCGCAGGTGTAGGCGAACAGATTTAAGATGCGCTGCTGCGGACGGACGGTGGCGGCGACCCAGGATTTTTGGATGCGCTGGTCGATGAAGAGGCCCTGGCTGTAACCGGCGCGGAAGTCGAGTTCATAGGTGAGGCCGAGTTCGCGGACGGTGAAGGGTTGCGGCGGCGGCTCACCGGCGATGAGGCGCGGGGGTTCCTTTGCGTGTTGGTCGAGGCGTTTCCACCAGAGGGAGCGCCAGCCGGAGAGCGGTTGTGTTTTCTCAAGCCATGCGGGCCATGGGATGTCCTGGGTCTGGACGAGCCAGTGGCCATCGCAGGAATCGATGAAGATGCCGGGGAGGGCGTCGCCTGAGCCGTCGACGGCGCGGAAGATGGTGGTTTCAGGGATGGGAGGTTCGGCGCCGGAGATCGGGGGGGTGTTAGGCGGGCTGGCGGTTCTGTCGCCCCTGCCGGGGCTCGGAGCTGTTTTGGATGTTATCCGGGGGTTGCGCTCGGTTCCCTCGCTGCACCCCCGGCTAATGTCGGGCTGGGCCTCCGGCCCGCGTTTTGGGGCCGGGTTCGCCGGATGGGGAGTAGGAGTAGGAGTAGGGGCGGGAGGAGTGGGCAAACCCATGGTCTGCCGACGTGTTAGGGCGGCGGCGAGATGATCGGCGGGTGACGATGGCATGGAGGGGGCGAATTTGCCGCCATTAGCATTCGCGGGGGGACTTGCAGCCGGGAAGGTGTGGATTTCCATGCCGGAATCCAGTGAAGTTGCCCTGCCGAACTGGCTTTCAAGCCGGGGTGCTTTCGATTTGGAGAAGCAAAAAGCGGGAGCGGAAAATAAGTTTCGACCATTAAAGGAATCTTTGCAACTATTCCGGCGGGGGCTGCGGATGACTGAGCGCTGCCCCTTTAGCAGTGTGAGCCATTTTCCCGTGCCGCCATGAAAACTACCGCTTTTGCCGCTGCCTCTCTGATTTTACTCGCCGGGGCCTGTCCGGCGCAATTGTTTCAAAATCTCTCGAATCTCTCCGACCGGATCCCCACCGGGAGCCGCGTGGAGTCTCCCTACGGGGGGCGTCTTGACGGTCCGAAGTGGCTGTGCACGGCGGATTTTGACGGGGACGGCCATCTCGATATCGCGACGACGCATATCAACGGCGAGCTGGATGTGGTGTGGGGCAACGGCCAGCGGAATTTCAGCGCCCCGAAGGTGATGAACAGCGGTCTGGCGACCTTGCGGGGGATTGTTTGCCGGGACTTCAATGCGGATGGGAAACCGGATCTCGCGGCGGCAGGGCCGGAGGAGGGGCGGCTGGCGCTGTGGATTAATCAAGGCGGGAAACAGTTTGCACCGGTAACCAGTGTCCCAACTTATCGGGGGGCGCGAAATCTGACGGTGGGTGATTTTAACGGCGACTCCATTCCGGACATTGTGGTCGCAGGTCCGGACATTCCTCAATCGGTCCAGGGATTGCTGGTCCCACCGCCGGCGATTCCACCCGACGCCCTGCATGGTCTGATACAGCTCCGCGGGTCGGCGGTAGGCACTTTTACCAACGTGGGCTCGGTGCCGGAAATCGGAGTGGCTTCGGAAGAGGATTATCCTTACCGGCCGCTCTACACGGTGCGCACATTTCGGCCCGCCGCCTCCTCAGTGGACTGGCTGGCGGTGACCCACGCGGAGAGCCGGGTGCTGTGGTGGCTCAAGCCGGACAACGGGGTGCTCAAACTGGAGGGGGCTTTGAATTTGGTGCCGCCGGGTTCTGAGGCGGGCGGAGGCGTGCGGGCGATACAGATTGGCAGCTTGACGCAAAAGGCCGCGGCGAACGGCGTCATGGATCTTTTGACGGCTAATTCGGATGCGGGCACGGTGGAAATCCGCCGCCAGCGGCCTCCAACGGAGCCATTTGGCTGGGAAGAGACGCCTTCGCAGGTCATCAATATTCCTGGCGGGCCGCGCTCCATGGAACTCGCAGATCTCAACGGAGACGGCTGGACGGATCTGGTGGTGGCCATCCGGAATGCGGACAGGATCATCGTTTACCGGAACAAAAACGGGACGCTGGAAATGTCGTCGCAAAGCCCCGCCGGTCGCAGCCCGCGGGAAATGGCGGCGGGAGACTTCAACGAGGACGGGTACGTCGATTTCGCGGTCGTGAACCGGAATTCGTACGACATTGCGATCCTTTCCGGCGCGCCGCCGCGGACCGACGACATTGTTTCCTTCCAGGCGCTGGATCAGGTGTACACGGTGGATGGAGAGGTGGCGGCGCTTGTTGTTAGGGACCTGAACGGCGACTCGAAGGCTGATGTGATTCAACTCCACCGGGCCTCCGGGGAAGTGAGCATCCGCATGAGCGGCACGGGCGGGCGGCTTGACGCACCGGTGATGTATCCCATGGGCACGCGGCCCAATGCGCTTTCGGTGGTGGACTTTGACCGGGACGGCAAGCTGGACCTTGTCACTGCGAACCTGGGGGACACTTCCACCTCCGGAGCCACCAATTTCCGCAAGGGGAACGGGAGCGGAGCGTTCGGTCCTGCCCAGGAGGCGAAGATTTCCAACGAACTGGCGGCTCTCGGCATTTCGGCAAACGAGGCGGGCAGCCTCTACGGGATCGAATACGGCGATCTGGACGGCGACAGCATCAAGGACGCGATCGCCGGTTTTATCGATTGCCGCATTCTGTTCTATAAAGGGAACCCGGATGGGACCTTCAAGCTCATCACAACGGGCAACGGTCTCGACCATATTTTCATCCAGTTCATCTTTGAAGCCCGGGGTTTTACGATCGCGGATTTCGATCAGGACGGGGACAATGATATCGCGGCCATCGGGATGTATGGAGAACTGGGAACGATTGAAAATAAAGGGGATCTGCTGAAGACAAACCGATCGGCTTTGGTGATCCGGAAGTACGGTCTGACGGAGACGATCAATCGTTCGAACTGGACGAACGCATCGAGGTCGCTGATTGTTAGAGATGTGAATAACGATGGAGATCCTGATCTGCTGGCGGGATTGGATCTGGGCACGGTGGCGTTCCTTGGCAGCACAGGGATGACCTTCAATGTGGGCACGCTGTGGACCGCGACGACGCCTCCTCCGCGGGACTTCGCGGCACCGGTGGTGGACTTCCCGGTGGCGAGCATGGCGGAGGGAGATTTTGACCACAATGGGGTCAAGGATTTGGCGATTGCCTGCGATGTGGACCGGTGCATCGAGATCCAGGTGCGCAACGATTTCGGCGGCTGGGATCGCTCGCTGCGCGTGGATGCGCCAAGCGCGGCGTTTTTGGCGAGCGGCGATATTGACGGCGATGGAAAGGCGGACCTCGCAGGCACCGGGGAAGTGCTGTGGATCGCGCTGAGCAGCCGCGCCGCCACCGCTGGTCCTCCGCTGGTGCAGACCGCCACACGTCCGCCGGCAGTGCGTCCGGTGATCAATGAAATCATGGCCCAGAACAGTTCCGTGACCGTGACGGCTCCGAATTTTAATATCGATCCCTCCGATAATCCGGACTACGTGGAAATCTTCCACGGGGGCACGGATACGGTGAGCCTTGCCGGATGGACGCTTTCGCTGAACGGCGCGGGCAGGGCACGCGCGTGGACATTCCCGGCTTCGGCGACGCTGACTCCCAACTCGCGGCTCATCGTGCGCTGCTCCAGCCTGCCTGAGGACGGATCTCCCGACCAGTGGCGCACGGGCTGGGCGCTGCCGGAAGCCGGCGCGACGCTGGTGCTCTCCAATGCGGCGGGCAGTCCCATCGACACGGTGGTGTATCCAAAACAATTAAAAAATGTTTCCTATGGCCGGTATCTGGACGGCATGAGCAATTTCGTTTTCAACAGCCTGCCGGACCCTGGAAGGCCGAATGTGGACAACGGACCGCTCGCCCCGCGCATCGATTTTGACGGTTTCATGGCCAGCACCTACGGACCGGGCAAGTCCACCCTCTTCCGCTGCGAGTGCCGCGACGATACTGCGCCCATCGCCTGCACCCTTGTTTTCTGGCGCACGGATGTGGCGAATTCCCCGCGACGCCGCATTCTTCTCTATGACGACAGCACGCATGAAGACGGCGGGATGCTCGATGGCCACTGGGCCGGACGCCTGTATCCGGCGCTCCCGGCCGGCGCGCGCATTTCATTTTATATCGAAGCGCGTGACCTGAACGACCAGGTTTCCTACATGCCCATCGATCCGAATTCCCCCGGAGACGATGACACGGCGAACTCCGGCTTCTACCGGCTCGCAATCACCGAAACGATTCCCTCCCTGGAAATCTCCGAAGTGGTCAGCCGGAACAAACAGATCGTCGTGCCGGGTATGGGTGGCAGCCCTGACTATGTGGAGGTGCGGAATACCGGCACCACTCCCGTGGATCTGACGAATGTTGCGCTCTCCGGTAAACTGTTCGAGGAGGGCGAGCGGTTCTTCTTCCCGAATGGAACGATGCTGCCGCCGCGCGGCACGGTGCTGGTTTACTGTGACGGCAATTCAGAAATTCCATTCCATGCACCCTTCAAGCTCGATCCGGCAGGCGGCTCTTTCTATCTGCTGCGCGGTACGGCGAATCCTCAAACGGAGGGCATGGGATTTGTTGACAGGGTGGTGATTCCGGAACTGGAAAAGAACCAGGCAATTTTCCGTCTCGGTGCGAGTGGACCGTGGACCGTTGGAACTGCGACTCCCGGTGTGCCGAATGTGGAGCCGGGCAAGATCGTCCTAACGACAGGCGTGGTGGAGACGGGCGAGACGGTGCATACCGTGGCGATTCCCACCGCAGCGGGCCAGCCATGGCAAATCCAGTCGAGCACCAACCTAACGCTTTGGGAGGCCGTGCGTTCCGGCACGGGTGACGGTCTGGAGAAATCCATTATCCTGCCGGCCAGCCAAACCCGGGGATTCTTCAAGTCGGCACCATGAAAACGCAGGCGGACTGCCGGTTATAACGGGAGATAAAGAACTTGATTCCTGGTCTCACCAGGATCGAGGGCGCTGAGGACCAGGGCGAGGTCCTCGGCGCACACCCCTATCGCTATGTATTGATGGGCGTAAATGACAGTGGCGAAATCAATACCCTGTCGAAGTCGTCCAGCGGCTTCTGCGAGAAAGTCTTCATCCTGGGTGAAAATCAGACGGCCGAGCTCACCCGCTCTGGACAGAAGTTGGCCGTCCGGAAGTCTGGTGGTCCCGTCTTCCTGAGCCGTCAAAACGTCAAATCCCTTGTGGCGAAGTGCCCGCGTGATGGCGAGGAGCACGTGAACGTCCGTATAAAGCCGATGCTTCACGATGCGGCTGCCGCCTTAAGCATCCGCAGGCGACGCTGCACCGGGTTGATGGATGCATCTTCACAGCGTTCTTCAGCCTCGCTGATGCTTATCCTGATCAATCGCTCCATCTCGTTTTGATGATCATAAAACCATGCCAGCGCTGCGTGAATTTGTGCCAGACTCAGGTGAGGGTGATTTTCGTGTATCGTATCCGCACTCCATCCGTGGGCGAGATGATCCATAGCCACCTGGATGACTTTGACTCCCGTGTCGTCAATCCATGCGGTACCCGATGCGTCACAGCGGACATGCGGTGAGGATTCGGCGATAGTCATTGAAGAACCTTAACCATAGACCGTATGATTTTCAATCCGCGATCTGCTTCCTCACGGCGTGCAGCAATTCGTGATAGATCTGCGTGGCGGGAATGTACTCGCGGTCTGTCAGGTGGGGAAGTTCACCGGCGAGAATGGGCCAGTCGAGGCGGTCCTCGGGGATGCGGCCATGGCTGCCTTTGACCAGTGAAGCATCCAAAGGGATGACGTCCATGAGATAACGCAGGCCGAGTTTTTTCTTCAAAAGCCGGGTACCGATGGCAAGTTTCGGGCGCTTCAGTGCGGGATTGAGGAAAAGTTCCACCGGGTCGTAGCCAGGCTTGCGGTGGATGTCCACGCACCGTGCGAAGTCGGGGGCGACTTTGTCATCGAGCCAGTAGTAATAGGTGAACCAGCTTCGTTGATCGGCGACGCAGATGATGTCTCCGGAGCGAGCGTGGTCGAGTCCAATACTGGCCTTCCATACGCCATCGATGACACTCTGAATGCCGGGCATCGATTCCAGGGTATCGCGCACCTCGGCGAGAATGGAGGGATCGTTCAAATAAACGTGAGCGACCTGGTGATCGGCCAGCGCGAAAGCCTTGCTGGCGCCGCAGTCGAGGAGTTCGAGGCCCAATTCCTCACGGGTGGCAATCCAGCCTTTTTCGCGCAGGATCCGGTTGATGTGAATGGGCTGATCCACGGCGGTGATGCCGTATTCGCTCAGCAGGATGACGCGGATGGCCCGATTCTTGTAGAAATTGATGAGACTGCCGACGAGATCGTCGATCTCCTGCAGGTCTTTGGCGATGGCTGGATCGTCCGGGCCGAGGCGCTGCAAGTTGTAGTCGAGATGAGGCAGGTAAACCAAGCTGAGATTGGGCCAGTATTTTTCCTCGATCCACTTGGCGGATTCGGCGATCCACTTTGAGGAATCGATGCCGGCCATGGGTCCCCAGAAAGAGGGGAACGGGAAGTCGCCGAGGTCCTTTTTGATGCGCTCACGTACGCCGGGCGGATTGGTATAAACGTCGAAGACCTTGCGTCCATCCGCGGGATACATGGGCCGCGGCGTGATGGAGTAGTCGGCAGTGGAATACATGTTATACCACCAGAAGAGCTTGGCGACGGTGAAGCCCGGGTGCTCGCTCTTAAGCACGTCCCAGAATTTAGGGCCCTTGATAAGGTGGTTGCTTTGCTTCCACATCTGCACTTCGGCCTGCTCACGATTGTACCATCCGTTGGCGACGATGCCGTGATCGCTCACGCGCCGGCCCGTCATATAAGTGGCCTGCATGGTGGTTGTCACCGCCGGCAACACCGGCTGAATGGGAGCGATTTGCTTGTGCTTCAGCCAGCCGAGAATGTGCGGCGTGTTTTCCGCACTGATGTGGCGTGCGGTTAGACCTACGACGTTGATAACGGCGGCTCGGGACATGAGGATTGGCAGTGAAGAGGGACCTCACGGCAGGCGATGTCAATGCGGTCTCGCCGCATTTGGACCCGGAATCGCCGGAATGGGGAGATGCCGCTGGAGCCACTCTCAGCGGATTCGTTCCCAGACCAGCAGTGCCGTTCCTTTGGCCGGAAGATTCACTGAATATTGCACCCCTCTTTTTTCCACCGGTATCTCCCGCCAGTCGCCCTCCTTTTCGCCGCTGATCAGGATGCGCGGCAGCCGGGTCCAGACATCGAGGTGCGCTTCGTGCGGACGCACCGCCACTGCACAAGCCTCCTGATGGTTCATCAGCATCAGAACATACTGCGTGTCGTTTTGGTAGCCCGCCCAGTTCACGTCGATGTGATCCATCGGGGTGACATCGCATCGCTCCTCCGGCATCTTCACGCGTCCGCTTTGCCCCAGCACCGTTCCGCGCATCGTGAGCGGGTCCAGATGAAGATGCTGCGGCGCGCGCATATTTCCCTCCCGGACGAGCCAGTCGAGCGCCAGCCACGCATACTGCGCCGTTTGCCATTCGTTCCAGACGGGCCGCCCCACTCCGCCGGGCGGCGACATGATGTTCACATTATCCACCGGCGGGCTGATGGTGCCGCTGAAGCATTCGTCCCAGCCGGCAATGGCGCACATGCCGTAGGCCTGATCCGGATCGGCACAGAAGTGAATCGCCTTCACCGCGCCTGACAGATCATTCCAAAAACGGTCGCCAGAGATTTCATACATCCGCTGCATGGCGGCTCCCGCCATGGGGCTTTGCGCCTGAGAAGGGCCACCCGCGCCCTGCTCGATCGTCTGGCCATAGGCGGTCTCGTATTTTCTCGTGGTGGTGACACGGGTCCACAGGCTCACCGCAGAATCGCGGGCCACGCGGAGAGCCAGTTCCCGCTCGCCCATGTCTGCGAAAACCTGACAGGCGATAGCGGCCTCATAGGTCTCCCAGCTTCGGGCGGCTGGATTGCTGCCTCCCGACACGTCCTCCCAGTAACCCTGATACACATGATTATCCGCGAAGGTCTTCACAAAAAAGTCCTTCGCCTTCAGCGCCGCCGCTCTGTATTTTTCCCCTCCGGTAAACTGATGCATCTTCCACAGCGCCCACACGCACCAGATCTGACCGGCGTCCGGCAAATCGCTAACGGATTTCCCGTTGAGGTCGTAAGCGTAGGGCCAGCTTCCGTTTTCATGCTGACGGATGAGGAGAAAATCACAGCCTTTACGCGCGGCGGCAAGCACTCGCGCGTCCTGTTTGCCGCTGGCCTCCCAGTACCACAGCAGTGTTTTCACCGAGGAGCCTGTGGAGTGGGGAAGCATCCAGCGGTTGCCCGCCTGATCCGTGCCCTCCAGGGCGAAGGAGGGCGGCACACCCTTCACCAGATACTGGGAATACCACCCGCCATCCAGCGGGCCGCCGTTCGTTTGATTCTGCACCAGCCACGTCACGACAGATTCCGCCTTGGCTTTTGCCGTTTTGTCATCCGTGGCGAGGTAATAGGAATAGAATGCCGGAATGGTGTAAGTGGAGCCGTAGAAATTGAAATGGAAGTCCACGCCGGGATACGAGCGCATGGTATTGAAGATGGGGCTCCAGTTCTCCTGGCGCTCCATCTGCCGCACGCTGAGCATCTGCATCTGCGTGAGCGGCATCGCCCACTGGCGCGCCTGCTCGAACTTGAAGAGATCCTTTACCACATGGCGATAGGCATCCCACCAGTCACCGCCGCGCATGGGAAGTGTGAAGCGAAACTTCCGCGGCCCCTTCAGCAGCGGCTGCCAGACTTTGGTTTCCGCCGGATCGGCTCCTGACAGATCCACGTTGAGAGTCGCATTCATGCTGAAATCCCCGGCAAATCCCCACTCCATATTGTCCGTGTCCGGCACCATGGAAACGGTGCCGGCATTCGTCTGCACGCTCAGCATCCGCGTGGGGCTGTAGTGGGTGTGATCCCCGTAACCGTGCTTCGGTCCGTCCTCTTTCCTGAAGACATCGAAGTGCGGGCGGAAGAGGGTGCGCGGATCATTCACCGCGACCCGGACGGTGAATTTCGTGGAAGCTGGAGTGAGAGATTCAGGATCGTGCGGGATTACTTCGTAATCGAAATGAGGATCGCCGGTTTCACTGTGCAAGCCGGGACGGAGACGCAGCACGGCCCCGCCGATATCCGCCGCGAGTTGCGGGGCCTCCGGCGTGCCGGTGGACTTCATGGGAATTGTGGCCCCCGCGCCGGAGAAGAGCATAAGCCATCCGCCAAACGCGCCGCGGCCGCCGGTCAAAGCGGATTCCATCTTCAGTTCAATGCCGTTGCTGATCCATTGCGTCTCCGCCTCTCTGCTCTGCAAAACAAAACGATCGGTGCCGGGACAAATGACTCCGCGCCGCAGCACAGAGCGCTCTCCTCCGCCTGCCGCGGCCGTGAGTAAGCCCTCGTGATAGCCCGGTACGGCAAGGGTTTTCAGGGAAAACTCCGCACTCCCGCCAGGCGGCAGGTTTCCGGCGTTCACAGAGGCATCCATCCAGGAAACCCTAACACCTTCCGCCGGTGTGCTCCCGCCATTCGTCACTGTACCGCTAACCGTTATTTCCCCGCCCGCGGTGAGAGTGGCGGCACCCGGCGGCGTGGTGGTTTTCAAAACCAGCTTCGGCCTGACGCGCAGAGTCCACGGTTGCCGGTCGATGGAAAAGCCACCCGCCTGCAGTTCCAGCACCAGCGGAATTTCGCCGGCCTGACGCGGCGTGATTTTCACCGCCACCTCAGCGCTGCCTCCCGCGGGAATGTCCGGCAACGGCGTCTGCGGAGCCGCGTCGATACGCCCCGCCGCGCCGCTCCAGCGAAGGCTTCCCCCTTCCAGCGGAGCATCCGGGCTGAGGACGCGCACCATCACTTCCAGAGGCTCCGATTGAACCGCCGCCGGAGCATCGATGCGGCCAATCGTCGTCCCGTACCATGTCTCAATCTCATCCGTGTGCAGTTTCTCCACCTTGTCCGTCATTTCCCTTACTTCGATGCGGTAGAAGCGCGCCGCCTGCGGCTGGTGCAGTGCAAGGACCTGCGGATAGTCCGGGGCGAGAGCGGTGAACGCCTGCCGCTCTGCCCACTGCTTTCCATCATCGCTGACCGAAACCGCTGCGGCTTTCCATGACGACCGTTTTCCAGTGCGATCAAAATAATGCACAAACTTCGTCACTGGCACAGACCGCCGGTAATCGATGATCACCTCCACCGGCTTGTCAGGAAGAGGAGCGGGACAGTTCCAATACACCCGCACCGGAGGCTGGGTGACATTGGCAGGATAGGTATCGAAGGCAGGGGCCGTCCCGAACACCGCACCCCCCTCTCCGCTGCCACGGGTTTCCACCGGATGCACTTCATAGTCCCATTTCAGGGCCCGCGCCGGCGCGGATGGACGGAAACCTGGTCCCATGGACGGCGGCCGGGAGGAAAGCGGAGGCAGCGATAAATCCGGTTTTGCTCCTGCAGTTTGGGCGCCGGCCGGAATAATTGATTGGCAGCATGCGCCAACGCTGACAAAAAAGAACAGGGAGAGCTTCATATCACTGAAGCCGGAACGCACTCAGCCCTCTCAAAATAGCAACCGGTTCGGGCGCAGGCCCTCCTCCGAAGCCCGCGTGCCGTTTTGAAGCGCAAAAATTGGGGGCGCCCTCTCAGGTTCGATCATTTCCCGTTGGCACCGATTTTCCCTTTACCGTGCCATCGGACCCGGCTAATAACCGCCGCCCCAATGGCACACCGGAAGAGTGGCTGAGTGGTTGAAGGCACCTGACTCGAAATCAGACGTAGGGGCAACTCTACCGTGGGTTCGAATCCCACCTCTTCCGCCATTTGATATCAGCAAGTTATGCGGAAGCCGCTGTCCCCGTATTCGAAACTACCCTTCATGGAAGCCCGTTTCCCTGTTCTGCTTTGCGTGGCCGTCCTTGCTTTCGCGGGCGTTTCCTGCGTCAAAAATGTCAGGAAGGAGCGACGCATCGCCAGCGGCACTCTCGCGAACCCGCCTTCGGCTCAGAATGCGGGGGCTCCGTTGAGTTATCGCAGCCTGCCGGTGCAGGGGCCGTTCATCGCGATGACTTTCGATGATGGGCCGGCGGCGCAGAACACGCCGCGGTTGCTGGACATGCTGACGGCGCGCGGCATCAAAGCCACGTTCTTCACCGTCGGTCAAAACGCGCAGCGTTATCCCCAAATCATCCGGCGCATCGTGGCTGACGGACACGAACTGGCGAACCACACCTGGACGCATCCGTGGCTCAGCAAGATGCGCGACGAGGCTGTGCGCAGCGAACTGCAGCGCAGCCGCGATGCGCTCGTTAGTATCTCTGGAGCCGAGCCGCGCATGTATCGCCCTCCCTACGGCGCCATTACGGCCCGTCAAAAGGAGTGGATTATGAATGAATTTGGTTATCCGACGATCTTCTGGAGCGTGGACTGCGGGGATTCGAGGACGAAGAATCCGGCGGCGATCCGCTCGCGCATTCTAACAGATACCTGTCCAGGCGCGATCATTCTGGTGCATGACCTCCATTCGTGGAGCGTGGACGCGATGCCCGGCACGCTCGACGGGCTCATGGCCAAAGGATTTCGCTTTGTCACCATGAGCCAGTTGATGGCGATGTCTTCGGGCCGGAAACAGGACGGGGAGCGCGAGATGGCTTCTTCCAGTCCGAGGTTCAGCCCCGGGAGCTTTTAGCGCCTCCGGCCCGAACAACGAATCTGTTGCGATGTTTTTGGGTGTCCTTTCTATTCTGCCGCCCCTGCCGGGTCTCTGATTTTTTTCCTATGCTATCCGGGGGTTTGCCTTCGGCTGTCTCCGCTTCGCTCCGGCTCTGCCGGGCCTCACGGCCTTGAGAGCAATCGTTGATGGCGAATAGCGGGAAAGGTCGATTCGCAGGGCCGGGGTCGGTCTCGCTGCTGGTTTCCGTATCCTGCGCCAGTAGAGCCGGAACCAAAATCGGGGATGGTGCGCCGGAGCGAAGCCTTTGGAGTGCGGTGGGAAGCGTTAGCGCCACACCGCTTTGGACGGCGCGCTGCCATCATGACAAATTCGAAGGCAACACAGATGTGCGCCAGCCCTGATGATTCAGCCCCCATTAAGGATGGGCCTTGACCGCGCGCTCCGGGAGGCGAGTTTATGAATGATATGAAATCCAAATTTGCCGCCCTTTTTGTCGCCGCCGTTGCCTGCCTCGCTTGTCCGGTCCAAAGCCCCGCTCAGGAGAAACCATCGAAGTTTAAAGAGCAATCGTCCCTGCCGGACGCCGAAACCACCAAACTTGCCAAACAGTTGATGGAGGCCTCCCGGGTTCGGAAAACGCTGGAGGAAAGCGTTGGGGCTATGGTGGCGCAGGGAAAGAGCTCCGCCGGTGACAACGCCGAAAAACTCCCGGAGGGGTTCTGGGAGGAGCTCGAAAAGGAAATGCATAAGCAAATTCCTTCGCTGATGGAGTCTCTGGTTCCCGTCTATGCGAAGCACTTCACGAAGGAGGAGCTCACCGCTTTGATTGAATTCTACGGCACTCCAGCGGGCAAAAAACTGGCCGAAAAGCAACCGCTCATTATGCAGGAATCCATGGTCGTCAGTTCCTCATGGGGTGCAAAAATCGGACAGGAGGTCGCCGAACGGCTCGCGAAGAAAAAGGGAAGCGATTGATTCCTTCCCCGGCTGCCCCTGTCTCGGAACCGCTCTTCTCCATGCATTCAGTCCTGTGCCGGCAATCTTCGCTGCGAGCTCTGATCGCGCGAACGCTGGCGTCCGCTGTCCTGCTGCTGCCCTTTGCCTTGAAGGCCGCGGATTCCAAAGTGCCTGTGGGAGCCCAGGCCGGGAAATTCACCGTTACCGATATCCGCTTTTCACCGCGCACCCTGGATGATTTTGGAAAGCCAAAAGCCTTCGTTCTGGTCTTCACCTCCACCGGCTGCCCCCTGGTGCAGCGCTACCTTCCGAAGCTGAAGGAGTTTTCGGCACAGTACGGCGGTAAAGGGGTGCAGTTCATCGGGGTGAATGAAGCCACGGACGATTCCCTCATGGACGTGGCCCGCCAGGCGCTGGAGTATGGCGTGGAGTTTCCGTTCGTGAAGGACTTCGGCGGTGAGTGCGCCAGAGCCCTTGGCGTCACTCGCACCCCTGAGGCCGTCATTCTGAACGAAGATCGCAAAATCTGTTATAGAGGGCGCATCGACGATCAGCATCGCCTTGGTGGCGACAAGCCCGCCGTTGGACGCGCGGATTTGCAGGAGGCCATCGAAGAAGTGCTCGCGGGTCGAAAGGTGAGTGTTGAAGAAACCGCAGTGGACGGGTGCGCGATTTCGTTTCCCCAGCCTCCGCCGGAAAAGACCACCCTGACTTATGCGAAGGATATCGCGCCTCTGCTGAACAAACACTGCGTGGAATGTCACCGTCCTGGGACCGCCGCGCCGTTCTCCCTAACCGAATACGAAAAGGTCGCAGCCAAAGCCGGAACCATCGCCGAGGTGGTGGAAACCCGGCAAATGCCGCCCTGGTTCGCCCATCCTGGGTTCGGGAAGTTCATCAATCATCGGGGGCTCTCTGCTGCGGAACGCTCCACTATTACCCAGTGGGCGCGCGGCGGAAAACCCGCCGGGGATCTCTCCCTGGCGCCAAAGCCGCCGGAATTCTCCAGCGCCAAATGGGAAATCGGCGAGCCCGACCTTGTCATCACCGCCGCCGGAGAGGAAAAAATTCCAGCCACCGGTTACATCCCCTACCGCTACGTCATTCTCCCTTACATCTTCCCCCACGATACATGGGTGCAAGGCATCGAAATCATGCCCGGCAATCCAAAGGTGGTCCATCATGCGAATCTCGCCTTCGCCAAAGTGACGGAGAAATTCGATCAGGATCGCAACTTCCTGACAGGGAAAGTGCCCGGTGGCATCGCCGTCAATTTGAAATCCGGCGTGGCGATGATGATCCCCCGCGGATCGGTTCTCGCATTCCAGATTCACTACGTCACCACCGGCAAAGAGGAGACCGACCGCATTTCCGTCGGCCTCCGCTATGCCCGCGAACCCGTGGACAAGCGTGTGCGATACAAGATCATCGACAACGGACGCTTCAAAATCCCTCCCGGCGCCTCCGCCCATCCCGTGATGGCGGAGGAGGAACTGGAGTGCGACGCCACCGGCATCGCCCTCTTCTGCCACATGCACCTGCGCGGCAAGGATACGACTTTTACCGCGCGCTATCCGGACGGCAAATCCGAGACCCTTCTCTGCATGCCCAACTACAGCTTCGGCTGGCAGCTCAGCTACGTCTGGGAAAACGGCAAACAGCGCTTCCCCAAAGGCACCAAAATCGAGTGCCTCTCCCATTTTGACAACTCCCCCTTCAACCCCTTCAACCCGGACCCGGCGGCCACCGTCAAATACGGCCCGCAAACCTTCCACGAAATGATGCAGGGCTTCTTCTTCTACACCGACGACGCAGAACACCTGAACCTCAAGGTCGATCCGAAGAACGGCAAAGAAATCAAGGACGACGCCAAATCCACCGCAGCGAAATAGTTGAGTTGGCGTCGGCCTTCTTCATCCTCTGCATTCTTCGAGCGCCCTTGGAAGCAGGGCAAGAAACCCGCCTGCGAGTTTGTAGTCCGAGTCATACCAATTTGGCCCCGGCTTTCGCAGGCTTTCGTAATATTCGGGACGGTGACGCAGATAGTAATCCTCGGACGGAAGCCTCCACGCGCGCTCGCCGAGCACGGTTGTGAGCAGCCACTTTTCCGCGAGCCGCGCCATCCGCCCATTTCCGTCCTGGAATGGGTGAACCTTCGCGAGAAGCAGGTGCAGCAGCGCCGCCCGCTGAAAAACGTTAGCCGGAGTGAGACTTTCTTTTTGCGACAGCACCGTCGTCACATCCGCAAAAAGTTCCCGCATCTTTTCCTCCACGAATTGCGGTTCCACAGCGGCATACGTGATGCCAATGGCACTGTGCACGAACATCAATTGCGTCCGGTAAACGCCGCGATGTGAAGCGCTCAGTCCCGCCTGCATTGCGATGCCGTGCGCTTTCAGAAACGCGTCCTCCGCCAGCGGTGTCCGCTGAGCAAACTCATACGCCGCCACGAGAGACTCGATCTCCGCAAAGTCCCTCGGACGCTGCTCACGCAGTTCACGCACGTGACGTGAATTCAGATAAAAATTCAAATCGATGGTATTTCCCTCGATCGCGGCGGAGGCCACCGCCGAAACATCGTTGGAAAACGAAACCACCGGCAGATCGTCCCTGGCAGCGAATGCTTGCCATGCAGCGGCAACGTCAACTGTACACGCCTTTTTCCACTCCACGCAAAGAGATGTGTCGGTCAAACGCATGCCTGGGACATTTGGTGACTCGTGCTCATATCCACTTCTTCAGTCCCCATTTGTGAAGCGCCTTCAGGAGAAACTGGAAAGCGCGGTGCTTCTTCAGGGAATAGGGAAACCACCACGGATTTGTCTTTAAGGGGATGCGGTCCCAGTTGAGATGCTGCATCCGCACGAATTCGCGCAGTCCGTGTTTGGAATGCGCGACACCAATCCCGCTCTCCTTGATTCCAAACCACGGCGTTTCCGCGGCGCCATGGGTGTAGAGTACATCGCTGATCAAAACCGAGCCCGCTTCGAGTCGCGCCGCGATTTGCTTTCCGCGCCGGATGTCTTTCGTCCAGACGCTGGCCAGCAGACCAAAGTTTGAGTCGTTGGCGGCCCTAACCGCTTCTGCTTCATCTTCGACCGTCATGATGGGCAGCACCGGACCGAACGTCTCCTCCCGCATGATCTTCATGGAGTGGTTCACGTTAACCAGCACCGTGGGCTCGTAAAAATAGCCAGGCAGACTCTCGATGCGCCGTCCTCCGGTAAGCACTTGTGCCCCGTGTGACACAGCATCCTCGACATGTGAACTCACAATCTCAAGCTGCCGTGCATTGTTGAGCGGACCCACGTCATATTCTCCTTTGCCGGCGTGGCCCGCGCGAAGGTTTTTCACCTTCTCCACGACACCATCAATAAAAGGTCCGGCAATGGACTTCACCACGTAGAGCCGTTCGACCGACGCACACGCCTGGCCGGCATTGTTGAAGGCTCCCCACAACGCCCCGTTCACTGTGCGCTCCAGCGGCGCATCACCGCATACGATCATCGCGTCCTTGCCGCCGAGTTCCAGCACCACCGGCAAAAACCGGCGCGCCGCGGATTCCGCCAGCTTTCGTCCCGTCGGCACGCTGCCGGTGAAAAAGAGCTTGTCGATTCTTGACTCCGCCAGCGCAGCGCCGGTGCTGCCATCGCCGGTCAATATCTGAAGCAATCCTGACGGCAATCCCGCCTCCTCGAAGAGTTTCCCGATTTGCAGGCCAACGAGGGACGAATGTTCGGATGGCTTCAAGAGTATCGCATTCCCCGCCATCAATCCCATCACCACGTGCCCCATCGGGATCGAAAACGGATAGTTCCACGGCGAAATAATGCCGATCACCCCGTGTGGCGCATACTGGATGCGCGACTTCTTGTTGCGGAAAACGGACAGCGAAAATTGTTCGGCGCGCAGCATTTTCCGCGACTTGCGCGCGAAATAGTCCATGAGATTCGCCACCGGAAACACCTCACTGGTCAGAGCCTCGACGGCCGGTTTCCCCGTCTCGCTGGAAATCAGGCGGCATACTTCATCCTGACGCTCCACCAGCAGGTCCCGGGCCCGGAAAATAATCCTGGCGCGCTCCTTGAATGTCAGGGCGTTCCACGCCGGCTGGGCCTCGCGTGCCCGCACACCGGCGGAGTGAACCTCCTGTTCCGTCAAAACCGGCACGCGCCCCAATTCCTCAAGCGTCGCGGGATTTTTAGCGACGATCTCCCTGGCCGCCAAAGGCGGAGTCTTCGTATCGGTCGCATCAGCATCCATCCGTTAAACTCTAAACGACATATGAAAACGGGAAAATGATGAATCGCGGAATCGTGTTCTATGTGCACCCCTTGCGGCCTTACCTTGCGCCTCCCGCCTAAAGGGTTCAATGGGTGGCTCACCCCATCCGCACCTGTTTTTCCATGCCGGAATCCGCCCGCCACAGCTACACCAGACCCCTGACATCCCTCCAGGCGGCTAAACTGCGCACTGTGCTTCAGGAACGGGGCTGGAAGTTCGAGCCAAAGGACTACACCCTTTTCGCCGCCCGGAAGGACAAGGTCACCGTCGCCGTCTATGAGAAGGGGCCCAAGGTGCTCGTGCAGGGGAAGGGTCTCGAGGAATTCGTCACCTTTATCCTTGAGCCGGAGGTGCTCGGCGTCGCCGAACTCGGCTACGAAGAGGTGAACATGCCGGAAATGTTCGCCCCGCACTTCGGCGTCGATGAAAGCGGAAAGGGCGACTTCTTCGGACCGCTGGTGATTGCCGGCGTCTATACAGACCGCGACATCGCCCACTCTCTCCGCGCCGCCGGTGTGCAGGACAGCAAGGCCATCACCTCCGATGCGCGCATCCGCCAGTTGTCAGACGAAATCCGCGCCACACCCGGCATCGTCTATGATGTGGTGAGCATGGGGCCCGAGCGCTACAACGACCTCTATGGGAAATTCAAAAGCCTCAACCGCCTCCTGGCATGGGGCCACAGCCGCATCATCGAAAGCCTCCTCGAAAAAAGACCCGACTGCCCACGCGCTCTAAGCGACCAGTTCGCCGAGGAACAGGTGCTTCTCAAAGCGCTCGGACCCCGCGCAAAGGCGAGTGGCATGATCATGCAACAGCGCACCAAAGGTGAAAGCGACGTCGCCGTGGCCGCCGCCTCCATTCTCGCCCGCGAGCGCTTCATCAACTGGATGCAGGAGGCCTCGCAGCGCCTCGGCATCACCCTGCCGCGCGGAGCGACCATCGTAAAAGGCGTCGCGGCACAGGTAATCAAAGCGCGCGGTCCGGAGTTCCTGGGAAAGGTCGCCAAGATGCACTTCCGCACCGCCTTCGAAGTCCTCGGATTGCCGGTGCCCGAAAAGAAGGAGTGGAAGCGTCCGAATCCAAAACCGTAATCTTGGTATGAAGCGGATCTTTATCTTCCTGCTGTGCCTTTCTGCGATCGCAGTTCCGCGGGCGGAGACGGCGGAGAAGCCTAACTTCCTCATCATCCTCGCCGACGACCTCGGTTTCTCCGACCCCGGTTGCTACGGCGGTGAAATCGAAACGCCGAACCTCGATCGCCTCGCCGCGAACGGCCTTCGGTTTACGCAGTTCTACAATACCGCCCGCTGCTGGCCCTCGCGCTCCGCCGTCATGACCGGCTATTACCCGCAGCAGATCCGCGCCGATCCACCCGCCGGACGTCACCCGGCATGGGCGAGAACCTTGCCTCAGCTTTTGAAACCGCTCGGCTATCGTTGTTACCACTCCGGCAAGTGGCACATACCTGGCGCGCCGAAACCCGTGGCCGACACCGGATTCGATCACTCGCTGCAACTGGAGGATCACGACCGCAATTTCAATCCCCGGCGCATTCTGCTGGATGACGTCCTCCAGCCGCCCATCGTTGCCGGCAGCGGATTTTACACCACCATTGCCTTCGCAGATCACGCCATCGGCTGTCTCAAAGAGCATCAGGCACAGCACGCCGGGAAACCGTTCTTCTCTTATCTCGCCTTCACCGTTCCGCACTTCCCGCTCCAGGCCCTGCCGGAGGACATCGCCAAATACCGCGAGCGTTACAAAAGAGGCTGGAATGCTCTGCGCGCCGAACGCTTCCAGCGTCAGCAAAAAATCGGCCTCATCCAGGGTGTCCTCTCACCTCCGGAACCTGACATCATCGCTCCCAGCGGCACCGCCGCCCAGGCAGAACAGATCGGCCCCGGCGAAATCCGTCAGGCCTTCGCATGGAATTCCCTAACGGATATCCAGCATGATCTTCAATCAACCAAGCTCGCCATCCACGCCGCCATGGTGGACCGGATGGACCGGGAGATCGGCCGCGTCATCGACCAGCTTAAAGCAATGAACGCCCTGGAAAACACCGTCATCCTGTTCCTCTCCGATAACGGTGCGAGCGCCGAGCTTCTTGTCCGCGGCGATGGCCACGATCCAAAAGCAGCACCTGGCTCTGCAGGCTCGTTTCTCTGCCTCGGCCCCGGCGGCAGCACCGTTTGCAACACACCCTTCCGGCGTCACAAAATCTGGGTCCACGAAGGTGGCATCGCCACTCCACTCATCGTTCACTGGCCGCAGGGCATCAAAGACCACGGTGCCCTGCGTCACGTTCCTGGCCATCTCATCGATCTCCTGCCCACGCTCATTGAACTCGCCGGAGGCACTGCCTCACCACCACCCGGCGCTCCCCCTCTGCCCGGTAAAAGCCTCGTTCCCGCTTTCGCCAAAGACAACACCGTCGCCCGCGATTTCCTCTTCTTCCACCACGCCGGAAACCGCGCGCTCCGGACCGGCGACTGGAAGATCGTCTCCGCCGGCGACAGCCCCTGGGAACTCTACGATCTCAAATCCGACCGGACCGAAACAAAAAATCTCGCCGCCGCCAACCCTGACAAAGTCCGCGAAATGACCGCCTGCTGGCAGCAGTTGCAGGGCCAATTCGTGAAAGAGGCCGGCCCTGCCAATACCTCTCCACCTAACAAAAAAGAGTGACGAAATCGTAAATTGAATTCCCCGCGCTTTCTGCCAATCTCGCCGCAGAAATGATCAAAAGCACTTCTTCCCGCAAGACCGCGGGAAACAGCACTGCGGGGCTCGGGTGCCTCGTGTTATTCGGATTGCCGTTTTTGATAGGGGGATTGGTCGTCACGGTGCTCTTCGGCTACCGCACCGTGCAGAGTCTGCGGGCGAGGTGGTGGGTGGAAACCCCCTGCACCGTGGAGTCCTCCGATCTGGAAAGTCACATGGGTGATGATAGCGCGACATGGAAAGCCGCGGCGAAATACTCATGGACATGGAACGGTACAGTGTATCATTCCGACCGGGTGGTCTTTGCCGGCGGGAGCGACAACATTGGTGATTTCCAAAAACGGGCCGCGCGGGCGCTCAAGGCGGCTGTTGGAAAGACGAACGGATTCCGCTGCTGGGTAAATCCCTCACGGCCCTCGGAGGCCGTCCTTTACCGCGATGTGCGCTGGGAAATGGCCCTGTTTCACCTGCCTTTTATTACCCTGTTCCCGGCGGTTGGCGGTGCCTTGATGATCGGAGCCATTGCGACGCGCCGGCGCTGCCGGCAGGACGATCTCGCGGAATCGCAGAACCCCGGCGAACCGCGCCGCGGACGTTCCGACTGGGCGAACGATTGTGTCGAAGACCGCGGTCTGCGGCGTTCACCCGTGGCCCGCGCGGTGCTGATCTGGTGGACGCTTTGCGCGGTCTTGACGGCAGCCAGTCTCTTCCTCACCGACACTTGGGACAGTGGGCGGAAGATTGCCGCCGCAGTTGCCTGCATCGGAACGTGCGCGCTGCTGATTTGCACCCTCCGTGCGTTTCGCTCCATCCGCCGGTTTGGCCGGCTTGTCTTTATACCGGATGCACTGCCATTAATCCCGGGTGGAAAACTTTCGGGAATGATCGCGCTCCCTTCGCCTCTGCGATTCCCCGCGGCGGTGACGGCCCGCATTCGAGTCATGGGAAAGCAGGGTGAATCCACCAAAGAACTCGCAAAAACAGACGCCGCGGTGGATGTCCACCGCTCCGGCATCGGCATCGAGGCGGAGTTGCCCTCCGCTCCGGGTTCCAGCCCGCATTCCCTCTCGCGGGACATCGAATGGATTCTCGTCATAAAAGCGCCCAAAGACGCCGTGCGTGCCACATTCGATCTCCCGGTTTTCGACGAAACGGCGCGTGAAATCCCCGCAGCAGTGCCCTCCTGAACCGAAGTATGCCCTGTTTTCCCCCGCGAAAACTCCTTGCGGGCGGAAAATTCGCATCCATACTCCGCGCTCCCTGTCCCCCGGGCCGGGAAATTCACCTTATTAACTTAACCATCCTTCCGGATGGATCGGGCTGTGGCCCGAGCAGGACTCTCGAGGCGCACGCTGCGCCGCCTGTGCAGACGGAAGACTACATACCCCATGGCAACTGAACTCCTCAAGGAACTCATCGAAGCTGGCGTGCACTTTGGACACCAGAGCAAAAAGTGGCACCCGCGCATGAAGCCGTTCCTGCTCACCGTGAAGAACGGCGTGCACGTCATCAATCTTGAAGAAACCGCAAAGCAGCTCGAAGCCGCCGCCGGCTTCCTCTCCTCCATCGCGAAGGATGGGAAGAAAATCCTTTTCGTTGGCTGCAAGCGCCAGGCTCAGGACGCCGTTCGCGAAGCTGCGGAAGCCACCGGTCAGTATTATGTCAACAACCGCTGGCTCGGCGGTACCCTGACAAATCTCGAAACCATCCGCAAGTCCGTCCAGCGCCTCAAGTATCTCGAAACCATCGAGAACCAGCCGGAGTACAAGCAGATGTCCAAGAAGGAGCTCGCCGCCCTTGGCCGTGAGCGCGCCAAACTCCAGCGCAACCTCTCCGGCATCCGCGATATGAACAACCAGCCGGACGCCATGGTCATCGTGGACAGCCATCGTGAAGCCATTGCCGTCGCCGAAGGCAATCGCCTTGGCATTCCCATCGTGGCGATGACCGACTCCAACGCCGATCCGGATCCGATTGCCTATCCCATCGCTGCCAACGACGATGCCGTGCGCTCCATCCGGATCATTCTGCAAAATCTCGTGGACCCGGTCGTCGGCGCTTTGGAAACCACCGGGCGCGCTCCGCGCAGCAAGCAGTAGTCGCCCCCGCCTAAGGGCTGGATTCTCTTCAACGGCGGCGGTGACTGAGAAGGCACCGCCGCTGCTTCATTTCATCTCTTTTCAAACACTCTAACTACAGCAACTAACACTATGGCAGAAATCAGCGCTAAAACCGTGATGGATCTCCGCGCCAAAACCAACGCGGGCATGATGGACTGTAAAAAGGCCCTCGCCGAGTCCGGCGGCGACATGGACAAGGCGGAGGAAATCCTCCGCAAGAAGGGCATCACCAAGATGGAAAAGCGCACCGACCGCGTGAGCAAGGAAGGCATGGTCAATGCCCTGCTCACCGCCGGTGGACGCTCCGGCGTGCTCGTCGAGGTGAACTGCGAAACCGACTTCGTCTCCAAGAACGAAGGCTGGCGCGCCTTTGTCGGCGACCTCACCCAGCACGCCCTCGGCTCCACTGCCGACACCCTCGAAGCTCTCCTCGCCGAGCCTTATTCCAAAGGTTCCGGCAGCGTGGACGAAGCCGTGAAAGTCAAAGGCGCCGAGACCGGCGAAGTCACTCTCCTGCGCCGCTTCACGCGTTTCACCGCGGGCGCTGACAGTTCCGTCGCTACGTATCTGCACCTTGGCGGACGCATCGGCGTCATGGTGGAAGTCTCCGCCGGCAAGCCCGCCACGCTTGAGGCGGACGCCTTCAAGACGCTCCTCAAAGACCTTACCATGCACATCGCCGCGGCGAATCCCGAGTATCTCTCCCGCAGCGACGTGCCCGCCGCCGTCGTGGATCGCGAGAAGGGCATCTACGCCGAGTCCGACCGCCTCAAAGGCAAGCCCGCCGGCGCCATCGAAAGCATCCTCGCCGGCATGCTCAACAAATTCTACAGCCAGGTCTGCCTCCTCGAGCAGGGCTTCATCAAAGACCCTGACCAAACCGTCAGCGACCTCGTGAAGACCACCGGCAAGTCCCTCGACGACACCCTAACCATCAAACGCTTCTCCCGCTTCGCCGTCGGCGAGGAGCTAAAGGCGTAAGAAACCGCAGTCACTCGACGAACCTGGAAAACGGGAGTGCTTCGGCGCTCCCGTTTTTTGTGCCTTTTCGCCGCGGGCCAAACGACAGCCATCGTCATTCGTGCTTCGTCATTCCTTCGGATTTCTGGCTTCGGATTTCGTCATTTAACCGCCACGTATTCCTCACTTCCCCGCCGCCGCTCTCCACGCCGGCCACCCGCCATGGAGCACTCGAATATCCCAATCCCCCAGCGGCATCTCCTTCATCTTCTCCGCCACTTCGTGACTGGATGAGCACTTCTGCGAGTCGCAGTATAGAATGATCGTGCGCTGCTCGGGCGCCTCGCTGAGGAATTGAATCACCGCCGGCGCCAATTCCACCCACTCATAAGTATTCAGAAGCATCGCGCCCGGAATGTGCCCCTTGTTAAACTCCGCGCGCGTCCGCGCATCCAGCCAGATCACTCCTTTCGCCTTCTCCAGCGCTAGGGCATCGCTCACCGAAATCTCGTTAAGCTCTGTCACCAGTTCCCCGGTGATGTAAAGCTCCGGGCGTCCCGGGTGCCAGCGGTACGTGGCCCACGCTCCCGCTGCCGCCAGCAGCAGGAGCAGCGCGCTTTGCCACACCATTCGCAGAATCATTTGGCCGCCGGTACCGGATCCACTTTCTGCCTCGTGATGCTGAAAAACAGCAGCCGCTTCTGGTAGCGCGTGAATGGCGCATTCGTCTCCACCCGCAGCACGCCCAGCATGGCCGCCTCCGTTGTCTTCGGCGTTAGGGTAATCTCATACTCCCGGCCTTTTTTGATCTCCTTCAACTCGGCCACCATCGTGTCGCGGGAACTCACCAGCCCGGTCACCTCGATCGGCTTGTCACCGAGCACCGTGAACTTCATCGTCTTCGCTTTCGCCTCATCGCCCACCGTCCAGATGAGATGCTCCGGCTCCACCTTATAGAGCGGCGGAATCGTCACCGTCACTCCGAGCGTGATCTCTTTCTGTTCAGGATCGTCGGAGATCACCACCACCTGTTTCGTCACCTCCCCCTCAAAGGTCCCGAGCGAAAACGCGGTCTCGATCACTCCCTCCTCGCCATCCTTGAACTCCGTCTTCCCGTCCTTCGTTTTCGCTTTCAGGCAGGAACAGTAGGTCGCCACGTCTGAGATCGTGATCGTCTTCCCGCCCGTAACCTTGAACTTAAAGTCAGCTGACACCTGCGTGTCCGAATGGTTCGCCGTCTTGCTCAGCAGCGTCTTTTCAAACGTCAATCCCGCCTGCGCCATGGGGCACCAAAGAACCGCGCAGCAGAAAACCAACAGACGATACACTGTCTTCATACCGGAAGAGGTAATGGATAGCCGCCCCGCCCGCCACGGGAAATTCCAGCCTCAAAAATGCCCAGGTTCCCGCTGAAGGAATCGCCCGCGCCCCGGCGTTCCCGTGTATTTTCCGTCCCTCACCGCCACCTCTCCGCGCACCGTCACCACGCTCGCGCGGCCTTCAATCGGCCACCCTTCAAAGGCGCTGTAGTCCACATTCATGTGCTGCATTCCTGCTGAAATGGTGCCGCGATACTCCGGATCAAAAACCACCAGATCCGCATCCGCCCCCGGCTGAATGGTTCCCTTCCGCGGAAACAGCCCGAACAGCTTCGCCGCCTGCGTGCTCGCCACATTGACGAACGTGTGCAGATCCACCCGCCCCGTTTTCACTCCGTGTGTGTAGAGCAGATGGATGCGCTCCTCCAGCGACGGGATGCCGTTGGGAATCTTCGTAAAATCCTCGCGCCCCATCGTCTTCTGCGACTTGAAGTCGAACGGCGCATGATCCGTCGCCACCGTCTGGATGAGGCCGTCGCGCAGGCCGTTCCACAGCACGTCCTGATTCCGTTGATCGCGCAGGGGAGGGGACATCACATACTTCGCCCCCTCAAAGCCCGGCCGCTCCGCATACGTCTTATCCAGCAGCAGGTATTGGATGAGCGTCTCAATACCCACCCGCACTCCGCGCTGCCTTGCCGCGAGCGCTTCCTGCAGCGCTTCCTGACAACTCAAATGCACGATGTAGGTGGCCGCCCCCGTGAGCTCCGCAAACGACATCAAATGATGCACCCCCTCCGCCTCCACGCGCGGCGGACGGCTCTCGTGATGCTGCTCGGGCCCGGTCAGTCCCGCCGCCAGCAGCTCACGCGACCGTTCCGCCACCAGCGTCTCGTTCTCACAATGCGCCGTCACGATGACGCCCAGCTCCTTCGCCAGTTTCAGCGTCCGGTACAGTTCCGTGTCATCCACGCCAAACGCCCCTTTGTAGGCGAGGAACACTTTGAACGAACTGACCCCCCGCCTGACAATTTCCCTCAATTGCCCCTCCGTCCGGTCATCGAACTTCGTCACGCCCATGTGAAACGTGAAGTCACACGCCGACTTCCCCTCCGCCTGCGCCATCCACAGTTCAAAACTCTTCAGCGCTTCATCACTCCGCGCCGGGCAGCACATTTCAATCAGCGTCGTCGTCCCGCCCATCAGCGCCGCTTTGCTGCCCGTCTCGTAGTTGTCCTTCGCATGCGTCCCCATGAACGGCAGATAAATGTGCACATGCGGATCGATGAACCCCGGGAACACAAACTTCCCCGTCGCATCGATCACCTCCGCTCCCGCCGGCGGCACGATGCCGCGATCGATCCGCGTGATCGTTTCCCCCTCACACAGGATGTCCGCGGCATAGCGCGCATCCGCCGTGACGATTTCTCCATTCTTGATAACAAGCGACATTGGTTCCCTTCCATGAATCCAGTCCTGGCCGGTGAAAAGAGCATATCGCCGGCTCACCCCGGGCGGGTTTCTACCGAAACGTCAAACTGGCGCCGCCCCCCCAAGGTTCATACTCATACTCATACTCTTACTCCCAAACCCCAAGCGCCGCGCAAACCTCAGCCAGCCCTCCCCACCCTCATCCCGCGGGCCGAATTAAACCCGAATTAAACATTGCATTGTTACATCCATCCCGGTTAAACCGGCGCATGACCAAGAAAATCCTGCACATCATTCCGGGCGGGGGCTGGAAGGCCATCTTCGCCGACGCCGAAGGCCAGCAAAATCCGCGGGACCTGGTCTGTTGGGCCGCCATCGAGGACACCGGTGAAACCTCCGTGGAAGGCATGGTCGCCCGGGATGGCTTCATTGAGTTCGCTCCTGAAGACTATCGATTCGCCGGTTACCAGACACCGTCGAACGAGTATGACTTCAAAGAGAAGTGCGAGTCCATGGGCAAACAGATAAAGGAAGGCAGACTCAGGAAGCACTAAAGGGGGTCGGTTTCTTTCGGACGAGGCGGCGGAATTAGGGATTGCATTCTTCCCCTCGCAGACGTTTATTTTACGAGGGCATCAGCATTAGCTGGTGATCTGCATCAATGACCGAAACTCCGCAAATCCCCGTCGGGCTTACAAACGGTGTCCAACCACTGAAAGGGGAGACGCGCGTATGGCTTGCGGGTAGTCTGTCGGTCCTTGTGGGGAAGGTGACGGGGACAGGAAAAGGCGCCCGGCCCATTTCTGACGAGCGGTTTGCTGAACTGGAGCGAAAATACCGGCCCACTGATGAGGATAGTGAGGTGCCCGCCGTTGAGACCCTGATGAAAATTCGGCGGGGTGTATGACGCCGTATGCTGATTCGAGTTTCATCATTTCCCTCATCGTAAAAGATTGCCACACGGCGACGGCTTGGAGCGTTTGGCGGGACATCCGCGTCGAAATCATGCTTTCCTATCTCACGGAACTGGAAGTCGCCGCGACCTTGCATCGGCTTAAAGTGACTGGAGAACTCTCCCCGGAAAAGTTCGCAGCAGCAGCCTTAAAATTCGATAGAATGCTCCTCGACGGCGAATTGGCTCGCAGGAAAGTGCCGCCCCATCAGCTTTATCCTCAGGCGCACACGTTGGTGAACCAGTTTAGTGGCGAGCGGGCATTCAAATCTCTGGACATTTTACACGTCGCTTCGGCCATGACGCTTCATGCCGACACCTTCCTGACATTCGATGATCAACAGGGTGATTTGGCAAAGATCGCAGGGCTTAGTGTTCTTCCCTGACAACAGCGGCTGACCTCCGTCAATCGACGCTGACTGGTTAATACTGACGGACCAGCGGGAAAAGTTTGACGCCGCGACAGTTTAATAAGAATCGCCGGAACTACCGCATGCCTGCGGGGCGCGAAAGCGCGGCTTGCCGCTGAAAGAGGCCAAAAAGGCGTTAATCAAAGGGAAGCTTGAACGGCTTGCTCCCCGTTCCCGGGTAAAACTTCGTCCCTCCTTTGGAGCCGTCACCTAAAACAGGTGCTTCAGTTGAGTAGTGGATTCCTTTAACATCTTGGAATCCAAGAAGGACGAGGTTTCCTTCTCGGTACACTGATTCAATGGAAGCGTTGAATTGTATCGATAACCAGCCCCCTGCCAATCCGCCTGCGGGTATCGGGCGCGTAGTTTCATCATAGAGGGGTGTCGGATTAACCCCCTGGCCGTCTTGATTCATGATGGTTGTTCCCTTTGTGATCAGCATCAGCGATCCAGCGGTCACTGTGCTGCCCATGCGGATGGATACAGAGTACTCCTTAACAATGCTTGGCGAACTGCCCTCATTGAGAATTTTGATGCAGAGAAAAAGCCCGCACTGGGTCTCCGAAATCTTGTGCCAAGCCAGAGACAGTATATCCCCTGTTAACTTTGGCCCTTCGGCCATCAAATTCGCAATAATCGCCTCCAGCCGCTCTTTTTCTGCCCTCGCTCCATCGGCGGCCTTTTGAGTGCCGCGATACTCCTCTCGCCATGCCAAAAACGCCGCCACCACCGCGCCGGATACCCCGAGCACCCAAAATACCCAAGGCGGAATCACGCCTCCTCCTCCTTGGAAGATTGAAAATGAGGCGGCGAGGGCAGTGCTCCCAATCCACCACTTCCAATGCTCGAGCATTTCGGATAGGAATTTGCGAGTTTCCCGTCTCCACTGTTGCTCTTTCTCGAATTGAGATTCTTCAGCCATCTTGGTGTATATGCTGGTTGCCGTTCGGGTTCGACAAGCCGGAATTTAGCCGGGATTGGGCGGGCGGTTGAAGCCGCCATAATTTGCCGGAACCGACGCCCACTAGTGGTTCATGCCGAGTCCGCTGCGGCGCGACCCATTGGGTTTTTCAATAGTCCCATGGGAGGAGTCCGCATCTAACCCCGAAAGCCGTAACGCAGAGGGCTGCCTCGGCGCAAGCGGGCAAAGATCAGCAAAAAAAATCTTTCCGTTTCCCACGCGAGGGCTATAACGCGGGGCATAGGGCTATTTTTGCGTCGGGATGACAAATGAAACAGTCTGCCGTCTAGGATTTGTGTTTCATCGGTCAGGCCCCGGTGCAAGCGAGTCTCCTCCAAACGTCACTCAAATGTCTGATACTAAAAGCGACCGCGTACACCTCCTGACAAATGTCTCGCGTGCATATTGGTGTAATCCAAAGGAAGGACGATTTCAATTTGAGCCAGCGGACCTGAGCATAAACTATACGGGCAAACACACGACTTGGCTTGACGAGTTACTGGGGGGTGAAGGAATTGCAATACCGACGCAATCCAACGGGCGCTCGTTTTCACTTCTTGTCAGCGGAACTCCGGGAGCCGGAAAATCTCCTCTAGTAATCGAAATTTGCTGGCGCTGGTGTGTCCAGCCGCAAGAGGGCTGGGGCCAACTGTTGGAGAGGGAAGGTGCGTTGCCGCGCATCCTCTATATCACTACAGAATACAACGCGGCCCTGATGATCCAAAACGTAAGAAGTCTCGGATGGGACCGGTCCCCCTTCGGAAGGGATAAACGGAAACAGGAGGAGATTTTTTTGAAGTGCCCGGATGGCAAGGGGCCTATCGAGTCCGGCGTGCTCGAAATTCGTACTGCCCAAGACCTGATGTCCCGCATACTTGACCTCAAGTCTCAGAAAGAAAAGTCGGTTTTTGCACTTGAGTTGCTGCGAAACAGCGGAAGCGGAAATCTGCCACAGGCTGACGTTATCGTCTTTGATAGCCTGAACATTCTTCCCGCGAATCCGCCCGAAGACCTCAACATGGCGTACGATTGGCTTATCCGCCTGGGTGCAAAAATCGTGATTTTTGTTGCAGACTCCAATCGGCAGCAGGGTGCCAATCAACCCCGCACCAACGCTGTGACGGAAACATGGGATTTTGCGTGCGATATGGTTTTGCAACTCGACCGCAAATACGATTCGACGGGGTATATCGGCTACATGATACGCCAATTCGAAGTTGTGAAAGCACGTTACCAGGAACACGCGTGGGGAAAACACCAATTGAAAATACAGAAGGGTGTCAAAACTGACGAACTTGAAGAGGAAAAGAAGGAAATGGACAGGCTTTTGAAATTAGTGGGGGATGCAACCGGCCCGGGGAAAGACAGGAAAAAGGCCGCGGAGGATCTTCAAAATCTGCAGTCCAAGCGGACAAGGCAACACCCTTACCGCGAGCGGGGCGGGATTGTTATATTCCCGTCACTTCACTTTATTTCGTCGAGGTACAAACATGAAAGCGAACGGCACCATGGAAGAGGAAATGAAATCGCCAGCGGAATTTGCGGAAATTTGACAGCGTTACTCGGCAAGGGGTATCCGGAGGGCCGTTGCACCGCCTTAATTGGATGCCGCGGAGGTCACAAGAGTCATCTTGCTTTCGAGGAAGTGATGCATCGACTGACATCTCAAAAGAATTCCAGCGCACTCATCGTCAGTCTGAGAGACGACGAAGGGATGACGCGTGCCACGATGACCAGTATTTTGGCTGGTTTCCTGCAACAGCGGAATCTGAAGCTGACCTCGCAGCGTGCTTTCAATAAGGCGAGCGTGGAAATGCAAAAACTGGAACGTGTTGAGGGACGCCTGGATCTCAGCTTCTTTCCCCCGGGATATATTACGCCCGAGGAATTTTTCCATCGCCTCAGCCTCGCCATCAAGCGCCTTAGGAGCGGCAATCCCGATCGAAGCATTACCCTTGTCTTCAACAGTGTGGAACAGCTTTCGTATCGGTTTCCTCTCTGTACCAAGGAACCCATTTTTATCCCGAGCATCGTGCAGATGTTGAGCGCCGAAGGGGTGAGCAGCTTTTTCATCGCCGCTGCTCCCGATCCAAGTCACGGCCATGGCGACACTTATGGATTGGAAACAGTGGCCGAATTGATGCTACGCTTTGAGAGCGGTCGGGCGGAGCTGAATGACTTCACTGCGGGCTTGAAGAAATTGAAGGTCGGAAGCGCAACGCTGACGCAGCAAGGCTGGTTTCCCCGCCAAGTGGCGAAGATATCCGTGGATCGCTATGCGGGCGGAAAGGCTGCCGGCTACTGGGGTCTGATAGACCTCTGTGATGAGGAAACTCACCCCCTGGTGCTGGCGGGAGTAGCGCATCTTCACCGCCTTTTCTATCTGCCTGTGGGCTAGTCACTACAACTCCCATACACCGATGAATAAATATTCCGTCGCTTCTCTCATCGACAGAGTATTGGAGCAGGGTTCTCAAATATGCATTTGGTCCCTTCCGCGGATCTGCGCGCTGTTGACGCTGGGCTTTTATGCAGTGTCCGTAGTGCTGCTGTTTTACGGACTATGGAGTATGGCTGCGGGTCTCGGGGAATTTTGGTCGGAAAGCCCCGCAGATGGTGCGCACAAATCGATTAAACTGGCGTTTACCGGGCTTGAGTTTTTGTTTCTGGCTCCTCTGCCATTCGCGCTTATAAAGTTTTTGGCTATCTGGCTTGGCGCCATTGTTGAGATTCGGGAGGACGCTAAGCCCAGGGACGCAGAGGCGGAGGCGGCCGTCCACAGGATCAAGGCGGTTACTGTCAACTTAATGGCTGCCGTCGTGGCCACAGAGCTTGTCAGCCGTGCGCTCAGCGGGGAGAGTCGAGGCCACGAATTTGCTGAATTTGCTTTATGCGGCGCGCTGGTCATGGCCCTTTTGGTGGCTTATTCCTGGGTACTCAAGAAGCACTTTTCAAAGGATGAAGTCGTCTCAACCAATCCTCCTGCAGTTCATATTGCATCGGCTGATTGACTATTGGTTGCAGTTTTCCACGCTGCGCGTCGCCCTTCACCGGCGTTCCACTCCTAACATCGGCATGCGTTAGTCACTTTTACTTCGTGGCGTGCGTCAAACCATTTGACGCCGGGACCTCTTAATCACCGTCGTATCTCCAGGCCAAAACATACCCTGCCTCCTGCCCCATGAGACGCACTGGAAAAATCGCCAAACTGCCTCCCGAACTTCGGGACGAAATCAATCGCCGCCTTGAATGCCACGTCCCGGGTCGGGTCCTCGCCGCGTGGCTCAACAGCCTGCCTGAAGTCCAGGCCGTCCTGCGCGATTCCTTCGGCGGGCGCCCCATCAATGAACAAAATCTCTGCAACTGGCGGCAGGGCGGTTTCGTCGAATGGCAAATGCGCGGCGAATTCCGCGAACGCCTTCACGGCATTTCCGGCGACGTTGAATTGGAATCCGCCCTCGCCGGCATGGCAGACTCCGCCGCGTATCTTCTCGCCGCGCACTTTGCCGCCGCCCTCTCTAATCCTCTGGCTGCCTCTTCCCAATTCTCCCGCCTCAAACCACTTTACACTCTCAGCCATGCCGTCGCCTCTCTGCGCCGGAGAAATCCAAGGGGGGCCTCAGGGAATATCAGGCAAAATCAAGCCTCTCATTTTGATTCCTCCGTGGCGGCCCTGACGTCCGCGCTGTCTCCGCTCATCCGGCAACGGAGCGGAGCGACATGGCCTGCCGCAGGCAGTCCGAAGGGCCGGGCCGGGGGGCGCGGGCAATATCAGGCAAAATCAAGCCTCCGGAATTTTCCTGATTCCGCAAAACCCACCCCTCCCTCACGCCTCCTTCCAAAGCTCACTTACCCTGCCGATCCCCACGGCCTTCCCCGTGGCGGTGTCCACCTCCACCCAGGCGCCATTGACCCGCACCGCGCCGTTCGCCACGGCGAATTTGACCGGCATTCCCGTCCGGAACCGGTGCAGCACCAGATCCACCCGGCTCCCGATCACACTGTCCACGGGACCGCACATCCCGGCATCGCACAGGAAAGCTGTCCCCCCGGGCAGGATGCGCTCGTCGGCGGTTTGCACGTGGGTGTGAGTCCCGACGACCGCGGAGACCCGCCCGTCGAGGTGCCAGCCCATGGCAATCTTCTCACTGGTCGCCTCGGCATGGAAATCCACGAAAATGATCGGTGTCTCCGCCCGCAGTGTTTCCACCTCCCGGTCCAGCGCCAGAAAGGGATTTTCCAGCGGTGGCTGGGTAAACGTCCGCCCCTGCGCATTCACCACCGCCACCTTCCCCTTCGCTGTCTCGAGCACAAAACTCCCCTGACCCGGCGTGCCGGCCGGCCAGTTCAACGGGCGCAGCAACCGCGGCTCCGTGGCCATGTAATCCGCGATCTCCCCCTGGTCCCACACATGATCCCCCGTGGTCATCACATCCGCCCCGGCCCGCATCAGCGCGATCGCAATCTTCGGCGTGATCCCGCGGCCGCCCGCTGAGTTCTCACCATTCACAATGGCAAAGTCGATCTTCAACTCCTCGCGCAGACGCGGCAGCAATTCGATCACCGCCTTCCTCCCCGGCTCACCAAATATGTCGCCAAGAAAAAGAATACGCAGCGTCGTCGTCCCAAGTGGTTGCTCTGTCGTTTCCACCCTCCGTCCCTGCCCGAAAACCTGGCAATTGTCCACGGGTGATTATCACCCTCCGGCTCAGTTCGTCATTCTTTCGGGCTTCCGGTTTCGGGTTTTGTCATTCCGCAGGCCCTACCCTGCACGGCACAATGATCCCATCCTTCATCCCGTGAATGATCTTCTTATCCGCGGGCACAATTGTCGCCAGCACTCCGCCGCACCGGATACCGCTGCCATCGCGTGCCACAAAATAGTAAGGACACAGCCGCACCCGTCCCTGCATCACCCGCCGCGCGCCGCTCACTGGATCGAAATACGGATGCTCCACCAGTCTCCCCGGACGGAACCGCTGCAGGACCCATGGATGCTCCGCAAAGTCCCGCTGCGCCTCCGCTATCGCAGCAGTCCAGTCCCCATGGCTCACATCGTGCCCCACCACCACACTGCGGCTGCCCCATGCATTTTCAGAGAAGCCGCTCAACTTGAGCACCAGTTGCCGCTCCTTCTGGGAAAAGCGTGCCAGTTCCTCCCACGCGTGGATCTCCAGTCCCGGGAGCACCCCGTGCGGCGGCAGCGGCGCAGGGTCCACCACCCAGCCAAACGGGATCAGCTTCGACAATGCATCCCTTTGATTTTCCCGCAGCGCCTGCCGCCACACTTCCTTCAAGGGCCGGCTCCAGAACAGCGCCAGCCACAACTTTTCCTCCAGCCAGGGCTTCATTGGCGCCGAGACATGCACCTCCGGCCCCATCAACTCGCGCCAGTGCGCGATATTCCGCCAGTCGAACATCTCGAAAAAGCGGTAAACCTCCCGTCCGCGCGGCGCATACGACTCTGCCTCACACACTGCGAATCCGCCGCCCAGTTGTTGCGCCAGCCATTCCATCTCCGGCCGGTAATCTCCCGCTTCCTTCGACACGGTGATATCCGCCCCCTGCGGAAACAAACTCCGGAACCCCTCCGTCATTCCCTCTTTTCCGCCGCACAGTTCCCACGAGGCATCCAGCGCCCCGTAGGTCTTCCCCAGCCAGGCCGTCAGCCCGATGCCGCCAGGCACGCTGTCGATCTCTGTCAGTGCCAGCCCGTCCTCCGTGACCAGCAAGTCCGGACGGATCACTCCGGGCAGAGCCAGCCGGTGCGCGGGATGCCGCGCCGCCTCCAAAAGTCCCGGCGGCTTTCCCGCATCCAGCAGCGCCGCAATCCACGCCGGTTGTTTGCCCTTATGGCTGAGATAATACAGATCGTTGCACGCCTTGAGAAACACGTGCAGCCGGTGTCCCAGTTTCTCCAATTCACTCCACAGGGCAGGGGACAGCGGAAATGGCTCCGGCGATGTCAGCCATTCGCGTCCGGCAAACATTCCGCCCGCCGGCATGGCGTCGCGCAGTTGAGCAAGGGTGGCTGGCATGGGTTAAAGCGCACGTCAAACCCCGCCCCGCCCCCGGCGCAATCGCCATTGCAACAACGATCGGCGGTCAATTCAAGGAATTCGCGCGCCTTCCAATGCACTTCCCGCGCCAGGCTTATCACCTCAAACGCAAGCCACCGCGCGCTTCTGCAACTCCGCAATCGCCGCTTCCACCAGCCCGCCGTCCATCTCGTGCACCTCCACCGCCTTGCCCGGAGCCGTCACCAGAGTGATGGTCAGTTCACCGCCGAGATGTTCGCGAAATTCCTCAAGGCCGCGCAGCACGCTGAGCTTTCCGTCCGGCTCGCGCGCGTTCAGTTCATCATGCCAGAGCCGGAATCCCGCGGTTTCGATCAATGTCAGAATGCGTCCGCAATTCGCGGAACTCAGCAAACCGCGCAGTTTTGCGTAGAGCAAATCCACCGCCATGCCTGTGGCCACAGCTTTGCCGTGGCTGATCGAAAAAGAGGACATCGGCTCGATCTTGTGACCTACCCAGTGTCCAAAATCCAGCGGCCTCGCCGAGCCGAGTTCGAAAGGATCGCCTCCCGTGCAAATATGCTCCACGTGCAATTCCGCGCTGCGCCGGATGATGCGGCGCAGCAGGGTGTCATCCAGTGCGCCGAGTGCTGCGGCGTTCGCCTCCAGTTCATAATAAAACGCCGCATCGCGAATGAGCGCGACCTTGATCGCCTCAATGATCCCATCCCGCTTGTCTTCATCCGGCAGACTCGTGAGAAAGCGATGATCGTTCACGACGGCCCACGGTACCGCGAATGCGCCCACCCAGTTCTTCTTGTTGAAGAAATTGACGCCGTTCTTCACCCCGACTCCGCCATCCCCCTGGCTGAGCGTCGTGGTCGGCATGCGCAGGTGCCGAATGCCGCGATGCGCCGTGGCCGAGGCGAACCCCACAAGGTCCAGCAGTGCTCCCCCTCCGATGGCCACCACATAACTGTGCCGGTCAATACCCGCGTCATTGATCACCGCCCAAAGCTTTTCCACCTGTTCCCAATCATTCTTGCATCCTTCGCCGCCGGACACCACCAGCGGCTGCCCCGCAAGCTGCCAGGGTTTTCCGGCCCCGGCGAACCATGCCGGAATTGCCTCCCGCAACCCGGGTTGCGAATGAGCCACCGCTTCCTCAAGGATCACCAGCACCTTCCGTCGCCGGCCGCCTTCATCCTCACCCGCCAGCGCGCGCGCCAGCGTATCGTTCCCTGCATCGAATACCCCGTCTGTGAAAAAGACACGATGGGGCAGGGAAAGCTGGACGGGGCGTTCGATCACGGAGGGAGTGTGGGGGGAAGAGAGGAAACGCACGGTTTCCCCCATTGCTTACGGGGCAGCGAAAATTCCCCGCGTCAAGGCCGGGCACCGTTCCGCCCTCCCGTTAGCCGGAATTTCTGTAAGCCTTATTAACCTCTTGCCTACCTGAATGGCCGGGCGAATCTATATCCTCTCATGGTCACCAAACTCCTCCACACCCGCTACCGCGTGCAGGACCTCGACCGGACCATCGCTTTCTATAAAGATGTGCTCGGCCTGGAGGAAGTCCGCCGTCACGAGTCGCCGCGCGGTTCAGTCCTCGTTTTTCTTAAAGCCCCCGAAAGCGAGGAATTGATCGAGATCTGCCGCTATGATGCCAGCGGACCTGTCGTCGTGGGGCCGGACCTGACCCATCTCGCCTTTGAAGTGCCGGACCTTGAAGCCTTCGCCGCACACGCTGCCTCAAAGGGATACCCGCTTTCCGACGGCCCCACCACCACCAGTACCGGTTCCACCTTCGCCTTTATCGATGCCCCGGAAGGCTATGAGATCGAACTCATCCAGCGACCCCGCGCCTGATACCCTAACATGGATTTTGACTGGATAGACGCCCCCTTTGACCTCAAAAAGATCTCGCCCCGCGAGATCGAGGAATCCTTCGAAGACCCTTTCTCGCTGCGCCTGCTGCCTGAAAACGACGCCACCGGCGGCGAGTCCCGTTTTTTCTGCCTCGGCAAAACAGTGGGGAATCTTCCAGTGTTCAGCGTCTTCTGGACCGACGGGAAAAAATACCGCGTCATCTTCGCCCGCCAGATGACTCCGGACGAACTCAGCTTCTACGAACGGCGCAACACGGAATTCCTCTAACCGACGATGAACAAGATCACCGAATGGAGCGCCATCCCGGACTTTGAGACCGAGCAGGAAGAAGCCGCCTTCTGGGCCGTGCATCAACTCGATGCCCGCCTCATGAATTCCGCGCTCCACCGCCCGGATGTCAGAGAGAGCACCACCATCACCCTGCGCTTTGATCCCCGCATGCTCGCCCGCATCAAGCGCCTCGCCCGCAGCCGCTACCTGAACTATCAAAGCATGATCAAACAGTGGCTCAGTGAGCGCCTTGAGACTGAAATCCAAAGCGGCGGAGGTTCACGCTAACATTAAATTGGGATCATAAAAACTGAGGGCTAAGGCTCCCTGGCTCCAAAAGCGCAGAGGAGCTAAAGGAGAGGCATGAAGAGGTCCTCCTTATCTTTGTTCGCCGCAGCATTTTGTGGTTTCGTGTGCAATCCGTCCTTCGCAGTGGAAACGGTCATCCGGTATCCCCTGATACCCGACCGGAACCTCAATACCGTCAGTTGGACGGGCACTCAGTTTGTCGCCGCCGGTGAGTATGGCGCCGTGCAAACATCACCGGACGGCATCGTGTGGGCGTCGCTGGAGTTGCCGGATGCGCCCGAAATTCTGTGCAGCGCCGCCGCCAATGGCCGTGCTGTGCTCGGGGGAGGGCTGCCTGGACTTCTCACCTCTTCAGACGGTCAGGCATGGGAGATGGTCACTCTCCCGAATTCGCTTTGGGCTGAAGTCACCCGGGTCGGGGGACTGGTGTTTACTGGAAGTGCGTTCCGGGCGACATCCGGCCGTTCCTCCGAAAGCTGGACGTCCTCAAACGGAGTCGCATGGAGCAAAGCGTCCGCCAGCTATCTTGGAGGGCGCATGGGGGTGAAGGACGGGAAGGTTATGACGTGGCGGGACCTTGGATCCGGCGCCGGAGCGCAACAACTGATCCGTGAGTCCGGCTCTAACTGGGCCACTACCGTCACCGATCTCCAGCAGCCGATGAAGGACCTCGTGTGGACGGGCAGCCGCTACATCACGGTGGGGAAGGCGGGCTACGCGGGCACCTCCCTCGACGGCACCACGTGGACACTGCGAACCACCGAAGTCACCGCTGCCATGACGCAGATGATCTGGACCGGATCACTCGCGGTCGCCGTCGGTACCGGCGGCACCATTATCACTTCCCCGAACGGAGCGGCCTGGACTGCTGCGAACACCGGCACCACCGCGGACTTTACCTCGATTGCATGGTCCGGCAGCATCATGGTGGCAGTGGGAAAGCGCGGTGCCATTTACCGCTCTATGGACGGCGCTTCATGGTCCGCGGTGCGGGAAGCGGCGCCTCTGGTGAACGCGAATAGCGTGGCATGGACCGGGACTTCCGCCATCGCCGTGGGACCGGGAGGCACGCTCGTTTCCCCCGACGGAGTGACGTGGACGCGCACCGCGGCTACGGATGGTCCCACCGGCCAGTATCTTGACTTCAGCGGCGGATACGAGTCGTTTCGGGTGGCGGCGGGGCCGGACAGGATCGTCGCCTCTGACGGGGGCACCGGCCTGTGGTATGCCCCGCCGGATGTTTCGTCCTGGACCAAAACGGGTCCGCCCGGTTTTGGCGGCACCGGCCTGGTGTGGGATGGTCATCAGTATGTTGCGCTGCTGTGCAGGAAAATACTGGATAATTGGAAGATATATGTTTCCCGTTCGGACGACGGTCTCGTTTGGTCTGAGAGCCAGCTTCTGGACGGCGCTGGATATGGAGCAAACGCCCGCGAAGATAATATCATTTATGACGATCTTCTTTTTACGGGTTCCAGTTTCCTCACCGGAGGGTTGCGCTCCACCGACGGCGTCACATGGGTGGCAGCACCTTTTCTTAACGGTGCGTTTTTCGCGCGGACTGCCGCCGGAGTGGTGGCCGTGAGCCCGGGAAGCGGGGTCAAGACTTCGGTGGATGATGGGCTCACCTGGACCGGATACAACGACTCTATTGGCAGTATGGACTACGTGAAGGGAATGATCTGGACCGGGTCGAATATTTACGCCGTTATCTTCGATAAGGGAGTCTTTGCGGGCGGACCGGGCAGCCCGTGGTGGAGACTGGACAGACGCATTTCAAGAAGCATTGCATGGACCGGGACCCGTGCCATTGTCTCTGACGGAACCAGCCTCCGCACTCTGGAGGATGTGGATTCAGGCCTTCCGGTAACCTGGCCGCGGTACCTGCAAAGCTACTTCTCAACGGAGGAGGTGGCCGATCCTGCTGTGGGCAGCCCTCTCGCTGATCCGGACCACGATGAGTTCACCAGCGCCGTCGAATACATGTTCGGCACCTCTCCCGTTTCCTATGCGGAAGCGCCGGTTCTCACCCTCCTGCCGGCTCAGGGAGCGGCAGGCCCTCGTTTGCAGTGGAGGCAGGACACGGGTCGCCCAGGCATCAGCGTGCAGGCGGAAGTCAGTTATGACCTCGATGTCTGGGATATCATTCTCATCGCCCCCATCGACGGGACGGCAGGCGGGATGCGGACCATGCAAGCCACCGCTCCGCCGGTCGGCGGAAAAGGGTATATCCGCCTCCACGTCACTCTAAGCGGAAATTGAACGCAGCCCGGAACTGCGCTCACATGACCCTGTCTGCGAGCGGCTGATTCTGAACGAAGCGTTGCAGGTTGTTTATAAAGTGCCGCACCAGCGCCCCGGTCTCGTCCACATGTCCTCCCGCCACATGCGGGGTGATGAAACACTCCGGCGTGGTCCACAGCGGATGGTCATCCGGCAGCGGTTCGGGATCGGTGACGTCCAGCCATGCCGCAGCGAGGTGTCCTGAGCGCAGCGTTTCCACGAGTGCCATCTGATCCATCGTCGTTCCCCGACCGATGTTATAAAATACCGCTCCCGGCTTGATGGCTGTAAAGCGTGCCGCATCGAAGAATCCTCGTGTTTCCGTGCTGTCAGGCAGGATGTTCATCACGTGATCCGCCTCCGCCAGAGCCTTGCCGAGTCCTTCCTGTGTGATGACCGGCACTCCTTCATCCCCGCGTGCCGTCCTGCGATAAGCCATAGTCTTCATTCCGAATGGCCGCAGCATCTCCGTTAGGCGCCGGCCTATCGCTCCATATCCCAGGATCAATATCGTTTGTCCGCGCAGGGGCACGCTCGTTCCGCGGATATGCCACCACGCTTCACTCCCGCTCTCCGCTCTTGTCTTCAACGCCAGCGGCAGCCGTCTTGCCTGCGCCAGCATAAAACACAGCGCCTGTGTCGCACACGATTCCTGGTGGACGCTCGCACTGTTGGACAAGGCCAGGCCTTTTTCCCGCGCCAGCTTACGAAACTCCGGCGTGTCATATCGGGTGATGCCCGACGAACTGACATGGACCCACTTCAATGCCGGAGCATTCTCAATCGCCTTCACCGCCGGCTGGCCGAAAGCAATGTCAGCGGTCGCAAACTGCGGATCAATCTCACCGTTGTTCAGAACCGAAGAAGCCGCCGCAACAGGAAACATGAGATCATGTCCCGCAGCGCCTTCAAGGAGCACCGGCATCACGTCCGGTGGAATAGCCAGATCGACAAAAATGCGAAGCCTGCTCATCTGAACCGCCACCTACACCCGGGAGCGTCTCCTGAGCAGCGCAAGACCGCCCAAGCCGAGAAACAACGCCGAAGTTGGTTCCGGCACATTGGAGAGTTGCAGCATCGCTCCATCCGCCCGCACGGTGGACTGATAAAGCCCCGGAGTCGGGCTGGACGCGAGGTTGAAGTGATTCGTTATCTGGACGGCGGAAAGCGCAGAGCCGTAAAAGGCCACTTCATCGATCAAAGCGGTGGAAGCACTGCCGCCATCGAAGTTCGCGCCGATGGCCATGATAGGGGAGTTGGCGGCGGTGTTTGGATTATACACGCCACTCGCGGCGGGGTCGTTGGTGCTGTCTGCGAGCACACCGTTCACATAGAGCAGCGCGGCGCTGCCGTTCCATGTCACTGCCACGTGGTTCCATTGATTGAGGTTGCTGGTGCCACCCGTAAGGTCCCAGCCAAGCGCGCTGCCCACACCATTATACATCCGGAAATTCCAGCCCGTGCCCGCCGCCCGCTGAAAGAAAATCCATCCCGACCGGTTTCCTGCCGCCACCCGGTTGGAAATCACCGCGTCATCGTTGTCGGATGCGGAAGGATTCGCCCAGAACTCGATGGTGAACGCGCTCGCGACACCCGGATTCAGCGCCGCCTGAAAAGGAACGCTGGTGATCGCTCCGCCGGAGTATCCGTTGCTCGTGTCACCACCTGCGGTGACCGCGCCCGGCTGGTTCAGCACCACAGGGTCGCCATTCGTGCCATTCGCCGCAGCGCCAAGACTGCCCGTGTTGAATGAGGTGGTTGCTGCATGCGCGGCGGTGCCGGACAGGAGCAGCGGAAGGGCTGCCAAAAGAGCGAAAGGGCGTGGTTTCATGTGGATTTCGGGAAGGCGATGCTACCCGGTGCCTTACAGGGCGCAAGGCGTCTTCCTGATACTATTACCGCCTTTACCATGGGGCAGGGTGCCGGTTAGTTAAGGACGGAACGCAGATTTTGTCTGAAAAAACCACGCACGGGGAGGATATGTGAAATGACACCGCATTCTTTGGATGAGACACCTCCGGATGATGATGGCGAACTTCTCGAAACCTGGAAGCGCCAGCGCTGCGGAGCAGCATTCACAGAATTGGTGCGACGCCACATGGGCATGGTGCATGGCGTGGCGCTCCGGCGGACCGCACAGCCGGCGATCGCCGAGGACGTAACTCAAACAGTTTTTACCCTCCTCGCCCGGAAAGCCTCGCGTCTGAAACCCGGGCCACTCGCTCCGTGGCTCCACCGCGCCGCCGTTATGGAAGCCGCTAAAGCCATTCGTTCCGAGTCCCGCCACCGCCGCAAGCTGCACGCCTACGCTCTCCATTGTGAGACCGAGTGTCAGAGCGCGGCTATGGATTCCAGTGAAACGCTGCTCCCGCGTCTTGATGCCGCCATCGATGCGCTGCCCGAGAGGTTTCGCCATGTTCTGGTGCTGCGATTTTACGAAGGACTGAGCTTCCGCGAAATCGCCTGCCGCACCGGTGAATCCGAAGCCGCCGCCCAGCGCCGCGGGCACCGTGCTCTTGGGAGGCTTGAGAAAACGCTGCGCACGGCATGCGGCGCCGCTCTCGCAGGCATCAGTCATGCCGCTTCCAACACTTTTACCATCACGCCGGCCACGATCGCCGCACGGGCGGCTGCCGCTGTCCCGGTTCACACAGGAATTCAAGCCATCCTTCATACCATGCATCCCGCCGCACTCGTTGCCTCCACTGCTGCCGTTACCACTCTGCTGCTGAGCATTCCCCTAACGCTTCAGGTGCAGCGCGCCGGCGACGCTGAACACCGTCTCGCCGAAGCTCTCGCTGCCGGTGCTTCCAGGACGCCTGCGAGGATGCCGTCCGCCGTAACCGCTGCCACAACTGCGCTTGCGTCCACTCCGGCGGTGGCCGCCCTGCCGGACGCTGAGTCCAAACGCCGCGAGGATGCGCGCGCGTATGCCGTGAAGACCGCCACTGATGATGAACGCAAAATCATGGAACGGCTCAAAGAGCGGCTTCAGTTTACGCCGGAACAGGAGAAAGCCGTCGCCGCGTGGCATGCTCAATCGAGAGAGCTTCGTCAGTCATACGCTGAGAAGCGCCGGCTTCGTGAGCCGTACGATCCCGCCTTCTTCGCCATCGAATACGGATTCCATCCTGACATTCCGCCGCAGTTGCAGTCCATCCTCACGCCGGATCAAAAGCAGGCGTATGCCAAGTGGGAACAGGAGCGCCGCACGAACTATACCGAAGGCTGGAGCGGCTCGGAGTTGAGCTTCCTCGCTGATCCGCTCGAACTGACCGCTGAACAAAAAGACCAGGTCTATGCCAAACTTCATGGCATCTGGTCAGAGTATTCCACCGAGGACCTAACGGTTTTGAAAACTGTTGATGCCATCGTCGCGCATAAGAACCAAAACCATCAATCACGGCTCGAATCCCTAACTTCGATTCTCACTCCTGCACAATTTACCAAATGGGAGAAACTGAGTCTCGACTGGAACCGTGAAATGGTTAGGCGGTATCAGGATCCGCAGCCCTCCGCGCCAAACGGAAAATGAGCGAAAAATGCTAGGGTTACAATTCTGATACAGGCTTTTTTCGGCTGTGCGACGGATGTGAATGGAATTTTTGCGTTCCATCCGCGGAATTTTTTCGTTCCGTACTTGCGCGATGTTGTGACCCAGTTACAGCGGATAGAATGACGTGCAGAGAGAAGCGGCCAACCAATTTGTTAGCGTCCTTCACTAAGCGGCCATGCCGCATTGCCCAATTTGCCGGGACTGTCCGGCGCGTCGAATTTTTGTTTTGCCTGTTGGGAGGGAAAGTGCTGAAATTTCGCGACTTCCTTCGACCATTCGCTGCAGATTCGAAAGCGTGCGCACTGGAGGTGCGCGGTGCCTCTGTGATTTGACCTCCCTCTGCGTTTCGCCGACCGAAAAACCCGACCACTACGCCTATGAGAGCTTTGTCCTGTGATTTGTTTACCGGGGGCCGAAGGACTTTTTTTCGATCCTGTTTTCTTCAGGCAGTCCTCTTTTTCCTGACAATTAGTCAAACGGTGCCGCTGGACGCTGCGGAAGAGCGTTCCGCCATGAAGCGCACGCAGGTGATCAGTCTCGCCGCGGGCTGGAATGCCGTATTTCTTGAGGTGGAGCCGCTCGACACCGCGCCCGCCAAAGTGTTTGCAGGGCATCCTGTGGATATTGCCGCCGCTTATTTTCCGCATGAGGCGCCCACACAGTTCGTAACGAATCCCGGCACCCAGCTCTTCAAAGGGCTTGGCTGGGGTGTTTGGTACGCGGCGGATCGTCCTGACGCATTTCTCAAGACGCTGAATGCCATCTACGGTCAGCAGGCTTACCTCATTCATACGACCGCCGCATTCGAATGGCGCGTGGAGGGTCTGGTGGCGATGCCGAAGGTCAAATGGCAGCCGAACTCCTATAACCTGACAGGATTTTCCATGCGCTCCCAGGGAACGCCGACGTTCGCTGAGTTCTTTTCACCTTCGAAGGCGCATCAGGGGAAGCCGGTGTACCGTCTCACAGACGGCGTTTGGCGAAAGGTCATCAATCCATCCGCGGAAGCCATGAAATCCGGCGAAGCGTTTTGGATTTACTGTGACGGCCCGTCGGACTATCAGGGGCCGCTCACGGTTGAGACAGCACCGCGCGATGGCATTTTGGTTCTCGATTCCGCAGGCTCACTGATTCTTCGCAATCAAACGGATCATCCCGTCACACCTTTGATGGAGCATATCACCGTGGATCAAAAACCGGTGCCGCTTTCCATTCGCGTGCGCATCCTCGGGGATTCCGAAGAGGCCGTGAAGTCAGCGGCCGCGGAGAAACCGGCGTCAAACTGGACCCAGCCCATGCCTGCCATGGAGGCGTCGGCGGCCCTCGCCATTCCGTTCGAAGCGCGGCGCAGAGAGATGTCTTCATGGCAGCAATGCTCGTTGCTCAAGATCAGCACGGATATGGGAACAGAACTGTGGGTTCCGGTGCTCGCCATGCGCAAAGACCTTCAGAAACAGTAACCGGACCGGGCCGCCCTAACGGTCTCAACTTTCCACGACTATGCGCACTTTTTTGCCCGCGGCTTTGATTTCCGCCGGAATGCTCCTGCCAGGCACTCTCCAGGGCCAGACGAACCCTTATCGCGGCCTGTGGGTCGGCGAAGTGAAACTGGGAGCCGTCAATGAAGTTACGGTGCCTTTGGATGCCGCCAACATACCGCGCGCTCCCAATCCAGCAGTGCCGACGAAAACGTTCGATGCTGCGAATCTGCGGCTCATTCTCCACGTCAATGGAGCGGGGCAGGTGAGCCTTCTCAAACAAGTGGCGATCCTCAATCGCAAAGCCGGCGCGCTGAAGTCCGAGAATGATGCCGCGCTGGTGACGGATGAGCGGCTCTACGGCAGTTTTCCGCCTCAACCGGCGCAACGCATCGCGAGCGTGGTCTTTGATTTCGGAGACAGCAAGGCAACCGCCGCCGTGGATGCCGTGGTGAACGCCGCAGTGACAGCCGCCGCCGCCTCTGTGAATGCAGGCGGAAACGAAGACGCAGCGAAAGCGGCAGCGCTTGCCGCCGCGGCCGATGTCATAGCGAAAGCGGATGCGGCAGAGCGTTTCGCCGCGTTCCTGCGCGATTCGTTCAATACCGGTGCAGTGACAGCTCTTGCCAATGGGGGGTCCGCCGCCACCGCGCAAACAGCGGCCACTGCTTTGCAATCCGGATCGTTTTACAGCGACTCGCGTGGAACCGCCATGATCGCCGCTGTGCAGACAGCCCTGGCAGCTCTGCCCGCAGGCGCGACGGCTGGTCAGAAGAATAAGGCGGCGCAGAACGCTGCTGCGGCTTATGCGGATGTCGATAACAACTATCAGCGGTTCATTTCCGGTGCGCTTTTTGGAGATATGATTTCCGCCGCGGCGGAAACTGCCGCGACCGCCGCGGCAGCCACTCCCCGCAAGCCGGCCACCACCTTCACCGGCACCGATGGCACGGCTCCCGTGATCGTAACCTCCGCAGGCCATCAGCTTTCCACGGGGAATGTGATTATGCTAAGCGGTGCTTCAGTGGCGGCTTATAACGGCGTCCATTCCGTCACCCGTATCAATGCCGACCTCTTCTCTCTCCCTGGCCCCTTATTTGTTAGCGGCAAGGCCATTACCGCCTATCAGGATACGCCCATTCTCGCGCCCGCTGCCATCGTGTCGCCGGGGCACGGTGTGCAAACCGGTGACCGCGTCACTGTTTCCGGATCGGCCACCGCGGGTTACAACGGAGTTTTCTTCGCGACGCGCATCGATGACACCTCCTTCTCCATTCCGGTAACGTTCGTGGACGATCCCGCCACCCGCGGCAAATGGTCCACACGCAGCGGCGCCATCACTGACTTTGCTGCGGCGCCCGCCGGCGGCAGCGGCGTGAAGATTACCTCTCCCAATCACGGTCTCAACAATGGAGAACAGATCGAAATCGCGGGAGCCGGAGCGGCTGTGTACAACGGCCTGAGAACCGTCACGCGAATCGACGCCAATTCCTTCACAATCCCGGTGGCCTTCGGTGGAAATCCCATTGTTAAAGGAACCTGGTCCGTCAAAAACGACATTGCAGCGTGGCAGCCGCCGGCGGAGAAGCCGACAACAGTTGCTAGTGCGGCGCACGGTCTCGGCACCGGAGACACCATCACGATTTCCGGCTCCGGGAAGGATGCCTATAACGGTGATCACACGGTCAACGTCGTCGATGCCGATTCCTTTACCATTCCGGTGCCCTTCTCAGCTGTGGACGGCAATCCCGCGGGGAAAGGTTCCTGGGCGCCGGCGTTTACCGGATCCTGGCGACTCCTCGCCCCCATCCGCACGGCCTCCGCCGGCAACGCGAAAGTCAACGACGCCCGGGCGGAGGCATTGCGCATCAAAGTCACCGCTTATGACGACACGCGCGGAACGGATGCCATCGACACCGTTCTCGCTGCCATCGAAAATGCCGCCGCCGCTTCCGAAGCCACCGGAAAAGGTGAAATTCAAATCGCTGCGGAAACCGCGGGCCGCCTCGCCCTCGCCGAACTCGTTTCAAGAAACACTAATTCCGCCGTCACACCGACTCTGGACTACACGGCGTTTATCCGGGCTTCGGATTCCCGTTTCATTGACTTCAAGGAAATCGCGCCGCTGGTGGCGGCCGCAGCTGCATCGGGCGCCGTCACGGAGAAGAGCAATGTGTTGAGCACCGCTGCATCGGTTGCCAATAAGGCAAAGGAGCGGGCGATCGGCGCCATTCCCGCCGTTTATGCCTCCGCTGCGCGCGCGGTGCGGACGGAACTCCCGCTGACCGGCAACTTTGGGCCGGGGCAGACGGGCCTCACCGGCACCGTCATTCTTCCGGCGAATCACCCAACAAATCCCTTCCGGCACCGGAGGCATCCGGATCACACGACAGGCTTCGATATCACCCGCGTTTTGACGCTGGGCTTTGACGGAGCATCCGGTGACACCCCCGCGGAATCCGGTTTCGGCGTCAGCACCATTACCGGCACCTACGCCGAGGAAATCTTCGGACTGCACAAGCCGCTGGGACCCGCAAAGGACACCGGTCTCAAGGTTCTGGGCACCTTCACCCTTCATCGCATCAGTCTCATCGACGCACTCAACGCCCGTTGATCGCCGAAACCATTACTGTCATGAACCGACTTTTGAAAACAGGATTGCTGGCTCTCGCCGCGGGTATCTTTGCGGCCCAGACTGTGCCGGCCGGCGCCGCCGACACAGACATCGCCTTTACGGTGGAGATCACGGGCGATCACAACACGCCGACGATCAAGGTCACTAACAACTCTCCGGTGCTGGAAATCACCAGGCTGGTTTTGACGATTGGCAACACGGCGAAACATTTCGATGGAACCACCAATGCCGTGGTGGCGCCGCCCGGAGGTTCCGGCACCGTGATTTTCCCCGTCGGTGTCAGTGGGCCGGTGCTTAGAAATGACTTCACGCGGGTGGATCTCTCAGGCTTTGGTCCAGGAGAGAGCATGAGTTTTGACGTGGACGTGGACGATGACGTGGGCCTCGACACCACCGAAGACTTCGCGTCCGTCTTTTTCAATAACGGCGACGCCATTGCGAACGCGACCCTAACCGTTTTCAGCGGAGCCAGCAGCGTAGTCTTCACGCTTCCGAACGCTCCCGGGCCGAATTACATCTTTAAGGGACCGCTGCGCGTCCTGACCGTGAAGTCGATCGCCGAAACGAACGGAACGGACTATGTGAGATCCGTGCTGGTGAAGAGCGACGGCACGATCCTGAAATCCAGGGTGGGCGAGGAAGTGCAACTGGCGATTCCCATCGGGTCGCAGGTGGAGATCAGTGCACCGCGCCAGGTGTATAAAGACATCAACGGCACGGACATTACCAGCAGTGTGGAGAATCAACCCGTGCTGATTGAGAATGATGCGGAGGAGAGATTCACGGCGCTGGGGATTTCGGTGAACAATGTCCCTCAGACGGGTGATCCCACGCTCTACCGGTTTGAGTTGACTGAGGATACGCAGGTAGAGGTGAAGTGGCAGCATGACTATGCGCTGACCGTTCGCAGCGACTTTGCCAACACTCAAAGCAGTGAAATGGTGGGCGGTCAGCCACTGGCGGGACCGCTGGTTTCGCAGGCCGCCGGCAACCCCTCACCCGCGGCGCAGAAACATTGGATCAAACGCGGTGATCCAATGATCGCCCAGATCGACGGTGCCGTCCTCGAACAAACGGCCCAGCCGGGCCTCGATATCCGGTACGTTCCCAAATCTTTCGTGGCTTATGGACCCGCCAACCGGAATACGTCGCCGGTCAATGATTCGGAGCGACTGAGCCGCACCGACGGCGGTGAACTGGAGGACATCTACGGTGAAAAGAAGGCCATCGGCAGCTTTTCCAATTCCGGGGGACAAGTAAAAGTGAATGTCACCGGACACGGACTGACCACCGGCATGCGAGTGCGCATTACGGATTCAGGCAACACCGCCTACAACAAGGATCACGTCGTCACGGTCGTCGATCTCAATTCATTCACCATCCCGCTGATTTGGAGCAACACGACGGGCAATCCCGGCGTGAAGGGGGACATGTTGCGGCTCGTGGACATTCGTGCGGCGAGGGCGGGAAGCATCGGCAGCTACAGCGGCGTCGCGGGGGTCTCGCCGACCACTATCACATCCAACAGCCACGGTCTGAAGGACAAGGCGACCATTCTCATTACGAACGCCGGCGTGCCCGCCTACAACGCTGCGTTCACCATCACAAAGGTGGACGCGAACACCTTCACCATTCCTATTCCTTTCGCATCCAATCCGGCAGCTAAAGGATCGTGGAGGGAGACCACGTACGTCCAGGAATTTGCTTTCAGTCAAGTCGCGCAGCGTCAACAGGTCGATTCCTTCAACATGTGGGGTCCCGCCGGCATTACCTACAAGTGGCAGATTCAGTACGGAGTGAAGGTGAACGTGGACGATGTCAGCCGCAAAGGGTTGCCAAAGATTACCCAGGTGCTCCCTTCCGGAGAGCAGCCGGCGGGTTCTCAGGAAGGAGTTTTCTGGTTCGATCCCGGGGTGCACCTGAAGGTTGTTTCTGACGCTCAGGCGCCTGGTGCGGGCGGTGCAGCTTTGAAGGGTTGGCTCAACGGCGACGGTTTTTATTTTCCTTCCACCGGTCAAATCAGCGCTGTGAGTGGAGCCTTGCTCCCCGGCACATCTGATCCGGGCGGAGGAGCGGTCTGGCTGCCGCTCGATCCATCCAACAACACGCGCGGGGTGGAGATTTTTCAATTGAACCGGCCTGCCCGGGTCATGTGGCGTTACGGTACGGGTGCCATCCAGGTGACGGTGAAGATCGGAGAATTTGTTTTCGAAAAAGACGATGGCCTCGCCTCTGTTTTCACGAGGCAGCCGGAGACCATCGATCCGCAAACCATCCAGCCGGACGCTTCCGTGACTCAGGCTTCGCCAAATCCTCCCGGACCTGATGACATGGCGCAGTGGGACCCGGTGGCCGGCCGGTTGTATCCGCTGCTGCCTGGACGCTTCACCGTGCCGTGGAAACCGGGGACGGACCCCGGAGCTTCCTCCGTGGATATCATCGTGACGGTGGAGATGCCTTTCGATCAGAGCCGTAATATTCACGGTCATTATCCGCACGTGGCGGGGACACCGCCGGTCGCAATCGACCCCGATCCCGCGGACAACTTTACCTTCCGCCAGCGCAAGTTCACGAGTGCCGAAGGTGTGGTGGATGGCGGCAATCTTTTCACCGCCACAAGAAAAGGATTTACCGTCCTGCTGTTTTCGGAAATCCAGCGTGATGGCCGGGGCCAGCCGCGGGAGTTCCTCCGGGTGCGTGTGGTGGACACCAGAAGTCTCGACGATTTTCCACCCACGCCGACCGCCGTCACGGTCGGCAGCCGCATTCTCGATCCTGCCGCAGACAAGGCGAAGCTGGGAACGGGCTACGTCCACGATCCCAAGCTCAAAGCACGCTACAACCCGTTCATCTACGACAGCAACAAATTGTCAGGCCTGGCGGTCAGGGACGTGTACAACATGGATCTGCTGCTCGCGAACCCCAGTGTTCTCACGGTAGTGGACCGCAGCAAACTCCCGGGGCCCATTTTCCCGGTCAATGATTTCCCGAACGCCGCCGCCGATGAGAAAATCAGAGTGGTGTGGTACGACGACCCTGCGCTGAATGACACCATCCTCTGGCCGCTTACGGCGAAAGTTTACGAGCCTTCGTGGCCCTCGGCTGCCACTGTGGATCGCATCGTGATTGCCAGCCAGTGGGGAAGTGAAAGCAAGAACCGGCTCAACACAGAGCAGGTGGTGGCTCCGGCTTCTGCGCCGGATTTTCCAAATGACGCGACCACTTACGATCCCAGCCGCCTTCAGGCCGTGCAGATCTATCAGCAGCCGAACAAAAACCAGCCGGGCTACAATCCGAACGAAGAGCACGCGCTGGTGGCGCCATCGCTGCGCTTTGCAGACGTTTCCCCAAGGCCGCCAGCCATTTATGCGCTCCGGGCGAACGACCTCAATATCAGAACCGGTCCGGACTATACATCACAGCCGTTCGTTCTCGTGCAGTTCTTCGATGTGGCGAGCCAGGACTTTAAAATGAAGATCTACGCGGTCGAAAAGGAGGACGCCAGTCTGAACTACACTTTTGCAGCCCTCGGAACCACGGCGCTTTCCCCCACGGATTTGAACAAGCAAGGGCACGTCAATATGATCGCGGGGGAGCCCGTCATTCCTTTTTATCCGCTGGGCGTCGCGATCGGTGCTTCGCCTTCGCCTGAGACTTTCGGAAACAATCTGCTGGTGGCTAAACCCGTGGGGGATCCCGCCCGGCAGTTGACCTACTGGGAGGATCACAAGGGATCGAGCTGGGCGGTTTCCGGGGGCGCGAATGCGTGGTTCACAACCTCCTTCTATTATCCTCTCGCACCTGATTTCTGGTGGCCTCCGAATGTGAAGGTTCCGCCGGTCAAGATTGTCGTCAGCGGGGCTCTGAATACGCCTGTTTACAACAGTGATGGAACTGAGCGAGTGCCGCAAACGGGAGACAGCGTCGCGTTTTTGCCTAAAGATGTTAAGGCGGGCAGCGGATCGGCTTCGGTGAACGATCAAATTCCAGCGAAGATTCTCTATCATTCGGACTGGCCGGTGAATCCGCCCGTCCTCAAGGCCGGTGAAACCGCGACATTCTCCGGCGGCGAAAACCGGGCGGACAACCCCACCCGTCAGATTGTAAAGCCCGGCGGAGTCGTGGAGACGGTGGAGACCCCGGGACTTCCCCAGGTGCTGGCGTTTGCGTCCGCGGAGGTGGTATTCGATTCACTCAATTCGGAATCCCAATCAGCCCTGTGGTCCACCAGTTGGACGGCGCGCGCGGTCCAGGCGCTGGACGTTCGCACCTTCAACCTGCCGATCACGGACTTCTCGTCTGAACTTCAGCCGTCGGGAGGAAAGACGCGGCTGCAGCAGGGCAAATACGTGTTCAACGACCTGCCGGCTTCGCTCCAGAAACGTTTTCGCTATGACCCCATTGCGCAGAGGCTCGAGATTTATGGATTCGTGAATGACAAGGGCATCGGGGACAACACCCTCACTGCAGCGCCGCCGGCGGTGTATGTTCTCGAACCTAACATTCTCACGGCTGATGATGTAGTGCTGCTAAAGGCGCTCGTGACCTCCAATCTGAAGATGCAGTGGGATGCTGCGGTGGAGGATCTTTACGCGGTGTCGATCAATCCGAGTGGCATCACCGGCGCCGCCACTGATGCTTACCTCGTGGGCTTGAATGAAGACGGCCTTCCCGCCCGCTCCTTCGGCCCTGGCCTTGCGATTGTTCCCAACGGCGCATTTCTCGATCCGTCCGGCAAACTTCCTGACAATTCGAGCTATCCTGCGGAGTCCTGGATCACGGTGGTGGAGAACAACGATCCGAGCCTTGGCGGCTCGCCCATTACGCCCCACGTCATCAAAGTGGACCGCACTAAACGGTATCGCGGTTCGATTAAGACTGTCCTGTCGGACAATGTCTTCGACGAGAATATGATCCTGCGCTCGACGGGGGATTTTGGCGCGAACACGAAGGACCTTGTGTTTGAGTGGTGGTATCGACCGGATGACGGCAGCCTCAATGTCCCGCCCCCGGATCTCATTCCCGCGAGCACTCCCAACCCGTGGAAACTCTTTCCCGATCCCACCGGGAAGCAGGGTCTTGGCCGCAACGAGATCATTCTCAAAGGAAACCCCAACGCCCCGGAAACGCTGCTGGCAGACACGTGGTGGTTCGTCCGCTACCGCCACAAGAATGATGCCGCCAGCGGCAGCAACTGGGCTCCGAATTCCACCCAGCCTTCGGGAACCAAAAAGTACGATTGGGCGGGTGCCGGCAATTCCGATCCATTTCATGACTTCGATCTTGACGGGGTTAAGGATTACCGCGCGCAACTGGCGCAGGGCTGGATCAAACGCGTCCTCGACGGCGTGAATCCCTACGAGGCCCGCATTCGCGACTTCGAGGGCGAAAATCCCGCCACCATTTCCAGCATGATCGCGCAGTTTGGGGCGCGATTCGAAGGGCCGGTCGCGCTGAATCCTGACAAGGATGTCATTGAGAACGTTGGTCTGATCGAACTCTACGAGACGATCCTCAAACGGGGACGCGATCTGAGTATCGACCTCTCCCGTCCGGTTTCCACGCCTGCCATTTCCAATGCGCTGGAGCTGGCTTCCACGCGCCTCGCGGACTTCTACACACTCCTCGGCAACGAGGCCTACACGGATTCGCTCGACCCCACGATCGGATTTGGCAGCGACAGTGTCGATTATGGCAGCCTTGCTCCCGCGACCTTCACGTTTCAGAATCAGCAGCCTGATCTCATCGGAGAAGAACTGGCGCTGCTCCGCGGCGTCGATGACTTTTTCGCGAGGCCGGTTTACAACCGCCTCTTCTGGAACTTCACGAAGGGCGAAGGCGAGGCCGCCTACGCGATGAATTATAACATCAGCGACGTAAACCAGGACGGGTTCATTGACGAAGACGATGCCATGATTCTTTTCCCGCAGGGTCACGGCGACGCCTGGGGACATTACCTCACGGCCCTTCGCCATCAGTACAACCTGCTGCGGCATCCGTTCTTCAATTGGGTGTCGCGATCGGAATCCTACAACCTGCAGGACATCGTTATTACCGTGGACTTCCTTGATGAGCGGAAATTTGCGGCCACCGCCGCCGCCAAGGCGAAGGCCGGTGCTGAGATCGTCAACCTCACCTATCGCGACAAATACGTCGAAGATCCTGAGGCCCAGTGGCAGGGTTACACCGATACCAATCCGGATCGTGCATGGGGCGTGGATGAATGGTCCCGCCGCGCCGGGCAGGGGGCTTATTTTGACTGGGTGGTCGCCAATGCGCTTCTCCCCAGCGAACATCCCAACACGACCCTGGAGGGGGTGCGTAAAGTGGACCGCGAGAACAACGCGGACATTCCTGTCATTTCCGCCAATCTGTCCGCCATTCAGAGCACCATGGACCGGTCGAATCGCGGTCAGAATCCGCTGGGCCTTTCACGCAATGCTCTCGTGTTCGACATCGATCCCACTTTCCTTGAAGTCGGTTCGACTGCGCAGATCGGCACGCGGGCGGTTCAGGGACTTCTGCACTTTGACCAGATTTACGAGCGCGCGCTCAAGATGATGGAGAATACCAAAGCCATTTGGGACAACGCCAATGAACCGCGCAACATGCTGCGTCAGGTGGCCAACAATGAACTCGAGTTCCGCAATGCCACCTTCCAGGAGGACCTGTCCTACCGGAATCAATTGATCCAGATTTTCGGCAAGCCTTACGACGGAGTCATCGGGCCGGGACAACTCTATCCGGCAGGATACGAGGGGCCGGACCTCGCTCTCTTCATGTATGTGCCGGTGCGCCAGATAAACAAAGACACCGTTCCCGGTCCCACGACGTCCTGGGCAAGATTCCAAAGCAACGGACTGTTGAACGGCGGGGATCTGTTCGATGCCTTCCCCATTTCAGGGAGTTCCGAAGGGTCCGGCAGCGGCGGTGGAACGGGAACGTTCGAAAATGAACTGAAGGACGTGAGCAGCAGTGTGCGGGCGCTTTTCACAAGCACATTCTCCTCCACGTCCAACTTCTTCAACAGCTCGAATACCAAGCTCGGCCTTTTTGCGGTCAACTACACCGATCTCGATAAGCCTAAAATCGAGATGACCAATTACATCAACCAGCTCCCGGTCACGGCGGCGGGTTATACCTTCCAGGCACCGGCGTCCTGGGGCGAGCGGAAGGCAGCCGGGGAACTGCAATCCCTCATCAGCCAGATGCTCGTGCAGGAGGCTGCGATCGCCGAGGCCGTTGGCGCGTGGGACAGTTTGTCAGGAGAGATTGTCCGCATCATCCGCCTGATGAATGCAAGGCTTACCACGACCGGACGCATTCAGGTTAAGGAGGAAGCCTTCACACGCATCAAGCTGGCGATTCAGAATACCATTAAGGGCCTCAAGACCGGTTACGAGATTTTCGAAGCCACGCAGGACACGGTGGAAACGACTCTTGAGGCGGGGAGTGATATGGTGCCTCTCGTCCTTCCCACCGGAGGTTTGGCGGTCTCGCCGGGCGACGCCATGGCGCCGCTGCGCGGCGGTTTCCGGGTGACCAGCGTCGCAGTGTCCGCCGGTATCAATGCCACGCAGGTGGGTCTCCGCGTCGCAGAACTGGTTTCGGAAATCGGTCTGAGTATCGTTGAAAATGAACTCACCCTCTTTCAGCAGCGCGAGGAGCGTGACCTTCAGATCAAGGAATGGCTGAAGGAGCTGGAGGACAAGATCGGGGATGAGCCGATTCGACGCATTCAGATCTTCAAGGAAATTCAGGCCCTGCGTGATCTCTCGGATCAGTACCGCTCCAAGCTGGACGAAGGCATTCGCCTCATCGACGAACGGGCGGCCTTTAATAAGCGTGTCGCCGCCCAAACGCAGCGGAACCGCTATCAGGACATGACGTTCCGTGTCGCCCGCAATCAGGCGCTGCAGACTTATCGGAGCGCTTTCGATCTTTCCGCCCGGTATGCCTATCTCGCAGCCAAAGCCTACGACTACGAAACCAACTACGACTCCAGCGATCCAGGCTCACCGATGGCGGTCTTCAGTGAGATCATGCGCGCCCGGACGATCGGGAATTTCGACGAAACGCCGCGACAGGGAGCAGGCGGTCTTTCACAGGCGCTCGCGTGGATGAAAGCGAACTATGAATCGCAGCGCGGACAGCTTGGGCTTAACACGCCGCAGCGCGAAACCGGCAAGATGTCGTTGCGCACGGAGCTCTTCCGTATTCTTCCGAAGGGCAGTCTCCAGCCCTCAGCAGGGGTACCCGCCGGAGAGTTCCCGGCGCCTGGCATGGATTCCGATTCGGTGTGGAAAGCGGAACTCAATAACGCCAGAGTGCCGGACCTGTGGGACGTGCCGGAGTTTCGTTATTATTGCCGGCCCTTTGCCGCGCCTTCCGACGCCGCAGGAAAACATGTGCCGCAGCCGGGACTTGTCTTCCGTTTTGGAAGCGAAATCACCGCGGGCAAAAACTTTTTCGGCAAACCGCTCAGCGGCGGTGACCACGCCTTCGACCCCACCAACTACACGACCAAGATCGTCGGTATCGGGGTCTGGTTCTCCGATTATCTGACGGATGACGTTATCAGCGATCTCTCCACCGCTCCCCGCGTCTATCTGGTTCCTGGCGGCGCGGATATCATGCGGGTGCCTCACAGCGGCACTCCTGACAAAGTGCGCATCTGGAACGTGCTAGACCAGGCCATTCCTGTGCCGCTGCCGAGCCTGAACGCAAGTATCGACAGCAGCCGGTACATTCCCATTCTCGACACGCTCAACGGTCCCATGGGCGAGGTCCGGCGCTTCTCCAGTTTCCGGGCCTATCACAATGGCGAGGATGAGATCGACTTTGATGAACTGATCACCGACAGCCGCCTCATTGGCCGCTCCGTGTGGAATACGCAGTGGGTCCTGATCATCCCTGGCCAGACCTTCAATGCCGATCCTGAAGAGGGTCTCGCCCGCTTCATCGACCAGATCAGTGACATCAAACTCGTCTTTGAAACTTACGGCCTCAGTGGCGGCTAGCATTTCACAGATGAATCCCAACACCCTTTCCTTTCTTCACTCATGAAGGCGAAAATTCTTATCTTCACGCTCGTGCCGGCGATCACTCAGGCCGCAACGGTTCCGGAACCGGAAACCGTTTTCTACGGACGGATCATCGACCGCAGCGGGCCGGTGGACCGCATCATAACGGAGGGCAATCTTGCGTGGTCGCTGCGAAAGGCGGACAATACAGTCCTGCCTCTGACTGCTCCTCTGTTCCCGCTGAAGGACGGCGCATTCTCGTACTCCCTGCGTGTTCCCCATGAAGCCTTGTCGTTTGGTCTCACGGCTGCGCCTTCGGCGGTGGCGCTCGGATCCACTCCTTCAAAACAGACACATTTGCAGATCAGTGTGGATGGCCATCCCGCCACGATCATGGCACCGGCGGAATCGACATTTGAAGTCCAGCAGCTCTCCCGCGCGATGACGTTCCGCCTCGATCTTGAGGTGAACATTCCCTCCGCCGATACCGACAGCGACGGCCTGCCGGACTGGTGGGAGGACGAGCACGATCTGAACAAACAACTCGCCTCCGACGCGGCTCTTGATGCCGACGGCGATGGCCGCTCCAATCTCGCCGAATATCTTGCCGGTACCGACCCGAAGCGGGACAACCGTTCACCGGAACTCCTGACGAAGGAACTTGTCGCCTACGCCCGCAGCACTTCAGTCGCCCTGCTGGAGTCGGTGGACTCGGACAGCACGCCTGCGCAACTGACTTACACCCTGACAATACCGCCGTCCTCCGGCAAACTGCTCCTGCGCAATACGACGGCGTCCCCTTCAAGTCCGGATCGCATCCTTTCAGGCGGCAACACGTTTACGCAGGATGACGTCCTCCGCGGCCGTCTCGTATATGTGCATGCCGCCGCTGCCGTTCCTGCCACTTTTCAAGTCAAGGTTGCAGATGAGAATCCCGCGCATCAGGCGTCCACCGGGACCGTGCAGATTCTCCTTTATGATCCTGCGCCGGACCACCAGCCCGCAAACTCTTCTGAAAGTCTCCGTCTCTCTGCGTTCACGAGTGCCACCCAGGATAACAGCATTATCGCCGACTTTGCTGCCTTGTCCGGAAATCATCGCGCAGCAGCGCCGAGCGGTGGGCTGACTCCGTCATCCTACACCTCGGCGTACGTCCCCAGCTACGGTGAAGACCGGCCGCACTTCCTCCTGGGCGGCGCCCGCGGGGACACGCTTACTGGCAGCATGGTAAATGATACACTCTGCGGCGGTGGAGGTGATGATGAACTTGCCGGTGCGGGCGGCGCGGATCGTTTCATCTACACAGCGGTCAGTGAAGGAAACGACACCATCGTCGATTTCCGGCCTGCGGAGGGCGATTCCATCGATCTCACGGCGGTCCTCAATGGCACGTCCCGTCTCCTCGGCGATTATGTCAGGATCACCCGCAGCGGCACCGATGCCCTCCTCGGCATCGATGCGGACGGCAATGCCTCCGGCTACACCGACATGGTCCTGCGCCTGAAAGACTCGCCGCTTACTCAGGCGGACCTGCGCACTCTTTACGACTCTCAAAACATCCTCACCGGCACCATCGGCCTGCCGCCGCAGGTCACGGTCCTCGCATCTGTTTCCCGCACCGCGGAAAATGGTCCGCCGTGGGGCGAGTTTACCATCAGCCGCTCCGGATCTGTCATCGATCCGCTCTCCGTTTCCTTCCAGCTTTCGGGGCCCGCCACCAATGGAACGGACTACGAAATGGTTCAGCCGGCCGCCGTGATTCCCGCCGGCAGTCCAAACGTCACTGTCAGCATTCGGCCTTATCAGGATGCTGTTACCGAAGCGGATGAAGTGGTGCAGCTATCCATTCAGCCCGGCGCGGGATACGAAACCGGTTCCATCGCTGCGGCACAAGTCACCATCGAGGACATGAAACCGGAGATCTTCGTGGAGGCTATCAATCCGCTGGCCACGGTCAGCGGCCCGGTCCCCGCTGCGTTCGTCATTAGCCGCACAGGTGCTACCGATCGCAGCGTGCTGGTGAGATTCAATATCGGAGGCAACGCCACCAACGGCGCGGACTATAACCGCATCGACAATTTCGTTTCTCTCGCTGCCTTCCAGACATCTGCGGTTGTCCAAATCATGCCGCGCCCTGGCGCGATTCTCCAAAACAACGCCGAGTCTGTCGTCCTTTCGGTGAGGCCGGACGCCGCTTACCGCGCTGGCGCGCCGGCCATGGCCTCGGTGACCATCGTGCCGGACGTCGTTCATCTTTCGAATTGGCAGCAGACTCACTTTCCAGGCAACACACAGTCGCCTCAATCCTTCGCGCTGAGCGATCCTGGAAATACCGGTATCCCGAATCTTCTGCGTTATGGCTTTGGTCTGAACCCGGCCAACCCGCGCGCGGATGCTGCCTCTCTGCTGCCCCGGCCGGAAATGAGAAATGGTCACCTTGCCATCCGCTTCCAGCGTACTCCGGCAGCGGAGGATTTGGAATATCGCGTCGAGGCGTCGGATGACATGCTCACCTGGCGCACTTCAGGTCCTGAGGTGGAGGATATCTCCATGCTGGAGCCCGCCGCCGATCCGACCAAAGCTCTTTTTCGTGTCGTGCAGCCCGCCAATCAGAGTGCCGTGCGTTTCCTCCGCGTGCGCGTTCTCAGGACTCAACCATGAAGCTTGAAGCATCCATCGCTCTGCTGGGATTTTCCCTGCTCGCTGCCTCATTGGTCTCGTGCAGCAAACCCGCGGCTTCTGCGTCAGAGCCGGTAATTCTCGCCAAAGCGGGCGACGGCGTGATCACGGTAGACGACTTCAATCGCGAGGTCGAGCGCCGCATCGCCAAGAACATCTCTATTCCTGACAAAGCTGTCCTGCTGGAGGAAATGCTGGAGCGCCTCGCCGCTGTCAGCCGCGCCAAAAAAGCGGGACTCGATGCGGACGCCGAGACAAAGCGCAGCATGGAGAACATCCTGATCGCAAAACTCCGCGCCGCGGAACTGGAAACAAAACTCCGCGATGTGGCCGTAAGCGACGACGAACTCCGCAGAGCCTACGATGCGGACACCGCCTCTCATTCACGCCCGGCGAAAGTGCGCCTCGCTCTAATCCAAATAAAAGGCGATGCCAAAATGAGCGAGTCCAAACGCACCGAACTGCGCGCCCGCATGGAGGACGCCCTGAAGAAGGCGGCGGCCACGCCGGCGGAAGGAGGACGCGGAGCCGCCGCGGGAGGATTTGGTCAGGTCGCCGCTGAAGTTTCTGATGATCAGGTCAGCCGTTACCGCGGAGGCGACATCGGATGGCTGGACGAAGGCAATTTTTCCTATCATTGGCCAAAGCCCGTGCTCGAAGCCGGCTACGCCCTCGAAAAGGGCGCCACCAGCGGCATCATCGAATCCGACGGCAGCTTCTATGCGATCATGAAGACCGACCGCCGGGATGGAGCCTCCACTTCGTTCGAGAGCGCGAAGTCTGCCATCCGCCGCGACATTCTCGCCAAAAAGCGGTTGGAGATCGAGCAGGCTTTCCTCAAAGAAACGCGCGCCCTGACAGGTGCCGAGATCCGTCAGGAAGCCCTCGCCGGAGTTTCCGTGCCGGTCCGCCCTCCCGCGCCCTCCACCGCCTCCAATCCTCCGCCGTCCCTTCCTGGGATGACACCTCCGCCGCAAACGCCCTGACCAATTTTTAGTGTCCTGTCCGTCCCGCCGGTCAGGCAGCCGCCTACCTTTGCTTTCCTGACAACATGGAACCGAACACCAGCCTGTATCAGTCCCGCACCGCCCGCCGCCTGCCTTCGCTCATTGCAGGTCTGCTGCTTTGTTTCGCCGCAGGTGCCCTCGCCGCTGATCCCACACTCACCCAGATAAACCCTCTCGGGGCCACTCTGGAGGACACGCAAAAGGTCATTGATTACAACGAGCTGGCAAACGCCGCGAACGAAGCCGACGCCGACCCGGGAACGACCATCCGTTTTCGGGTGGAGGCCGTTTCCAGCGGCACGCTGCGAAAAGGCGGCGCTAACGTGAATCCCGGAAATACGACTCTTGGACCCGGTGAAACACTCGAGTGGACACCGCCGGGCAACCAAAACGGCCAGATCAATGCCTTTACTGTCAAAGCATATGACGGCTCCAATGCGTCCACTACCGCGATAGCAGTGCCGATTCCGGTCACTCCGGTGAACGACGCCCCTTCATTTACCAAAGGCGCCAATATCACGCAGAATGAGGACTCCGGCGCCTTCAGTGACGCCGGTTGGGCCACGGCCATCAGTGAAGGACCCAGCGAGAACCAGAGCCTGACATTCACCGTCACGACGCCTGCCACCACGTTGTTTTCCACCCCCCCGCAGGTGGATGCGAGCGGACGCCTGACCTTCACCGCAGCGCCCAATCAAAATGGGTCAGTCACGGCCACTATTTTCCTCAAGGATAACGGAGGCACTGCAAATAGCGGCACTGACCAGTCGCCTTCGCAGACTTTCACCATCACGCTGACACCCCAGCCGGATTCGCCTCAAATTTCCGGTGCCATCAGTTCGGCTATCAGCGACAGTATGACGGAGGCGGCCCCGGAAACCTCTCTGTTCAACCTGACTGCCAATCCGGTTACCGTTACGGATGCGGATGCCGGCCAGCCTAACGCGGGTGTGGCGGGTTCCTTCACCGTTGACGCCACCGTTACGATTCCAAACACCGCCGAGGATCTCGGTACGTTCAGCTTTCCCGGCTCCACAAAGTCCACGTCCGGGAATGACATTATTTATACTTATCCCGGGGCTTCGCCCTCTGCACTCACCACCCAACTCCGGACGGCTCGCTTCATTCCCACGCCCAACCGGGTGGCGGTGGGCTCGACCAGCGGGTTTACCGTGAGACTGCGCGTTACGGACGATCCCTCCAATCCTCCTGCGGCTCAACTCAACGGCAATGTCACCGTCACCTCCGTGGATGATGCTCCGGTTGTTGGCCTCACCCTGGTGCCGTCCGCGATCAGCGACAGCCAGGAGGTCACGCCATTCCGGGTCACCGTCAGCGATCCGGATTTGCTGGATGATACCGTTGAAACCTTCTCGCTCACGCTTACGGAAACCTCCGCCGGTTTTGGCACCATCACCCTGCCCCCTGGCGGGCTCAATGGCACCGCGCAGCAGGTCATTCTCGCAATGCAAAGCGTCCGCTACCGGCCAAACTCCGTTGCGGGCTCGGCTATCGCCACATTCTCGTGCACCGCGGTGGCCCACCATCCGCGCGGTGACAAGACCAGTGCGGCCGCCACCGCCAATCTTACCATCACCGGCCTTAACGATCCGCCGGATATCGCGGGCATCAACACGGAACTGATCCGCACCGACGACAACCCGGCCACTCCCGCGGTTCTGCCGTTTCAAAGTGTCACGATTATCGATCCGGACGCCGGTCAAACCCTGACAGTTAGTGTTAATCTCGACGATCCTGCAAAGGGCAGCATCCTCTCCCCGCCGGTGACCGGCACCGCGGCGCAGGTAACGCAACTGCTGCACGCACTTCAGTTTAAACCCACGCCAAACCGCGTTGCCGTCGGCCAAACGGAAACAACGACGCTGACCTTGAGCGTCTCTGACGGAGCCCTGAGCAAGACTAACAATCAGACGAGGATCGCCACCCTTTCCGTCAACGGTGCGCCCGTCATAGCGGGCGTGCCGGATGCGGCAAACCAGCCGAAGGCAGTTTCTCAATCTCCGCCCGTCAAACCACTCGCGGGCATATCTGTCTCGGATGACGATGTTTCACCTCAAGTTACGGTTCTGGTCAGACTCGACAATCCCGCGAAGGGAGTCCTCACGGGCGCCGGTTTTGCTGAACAGCCCGCAGGATCGGGCATCTACCGCTTTGATGGCCTCGACTCCGCTGCCACCACCGCCATCGCCGGACTCGAATTCATCGTGAATCCTTCATTCTCCTTCCCCCCCAATCAACCGGGCTTCACGACATTCACTATCGAAGTGACAGATGCACTTCAAAACCGCTCCACGAGAACGCTGAGCATCGTCCTGCAAAACATCGCCCGCAATTTTCTGGTGACTTTGCGCGAGGATGATTCCCGAAAGCGCGCCGGCTCTCTGCGTCATGCGATCGAAAACGCCAGGGACAATGACGTCATCACGTTCGCCTTCGCTGATTATCCCGCCATCCTCCGCCTTGATCCAACTCTCGGTCCGCTGGTTCTTAAAAGGCATCTGCGCCTCAAAGGCCCTGGTGCAGACCTTCTGACAATCAGTGGTGATCGCGATGGCAACGGGCAGGGTGAGATGCAACTGTTCGCCATCGAAGCTTCCGTCGCCATGGAGGGCCTGACACTTTCGCAGGGCTTTGCGTCCACCGGAGGCGCGGTGCACGTGGGCCGCGATCCCGCGAATCCCGGCAATGCCGCGGGAAGTCTCACGCTGAGTTATTGCGCGGTCACAGACAGTCGCGCGAGTCAATGGGGCGGTGCAATTGACGTGGAGGAGGGCTCGCTCTTCCTTGATCACTGTCTTGTCAAAAACAATGCCACCGATCCCTCCTTCGGCCTCGGCGGCGGTGCGATTTCTCTATATACCAGCGCGGCCTGTTCCTTCACTGCCACTACCTTCTCCGGCAACCGCCAGCGTTCTGCCACCGGTTTCGGCGGAGGGGCCATTTATGCAGAGAACTTCAATCCGCAGGCCATTTTTGCCGTCGCAGTCAACCAGTGCACATTCTCTGAGAATGAGGATGCCGCCCAAAAAGGCACCTCCATTCACTCGAATGTCTTTAATACCCGCGTCACGGCCAGAGGCACCATCTTCGCTGACGCCGCTCAGCGGAATCTCCAGGTCGCCGGAGGCGGCCAAATCCTGACACTGGGCCGCAATATTTCCAACGATGCTGCCCGCACCACGCTCATTCAAGGGGGGCAGCCGCAGTCCGTCGTTCTGCTCAATCACGCCACGGATAAAGTTTCCACCGACCCGCTGTTGCTGCCGCTCGGTACGGGCATTGGAGCCACTGAGTCTTATGGCCTCAGTCCGCTCAGCCCTGCCATTGGCACGATCATCGCGACCGCTGCTGAAGGCACCGACGGACGCGGCGTCATTCGTGACAACAAACCGGATTCGGGTGCCGTGGAATTCTCCGCCCGTGAGCGCGTCATCATCAATGAAGTCCAGACCGACCCCGCACCCGGAGGCTTCGCATTCGTCGAGTTCTTCATTCCCCGCGATTCGGGCCCTGTGAATCTTTCTGAATGCGAGTTGTGGGTGGACGGGAAACTCCGCCATACTTTCGCTGCCAACACCGTTCCCGTACAGCCTGGTTTCGGTATCATTGTTGCCGAGGGCGCCTTTGCGCCCGCTAACGCAAACACGCCGGTCATCGTTTCCGGACAGCCGTTTTGGGAGGCTTCCGCCACGGACCACCAGCGCAGCACATTTGAACTTCGCACCAAAGGTCCCAACGGTATCTCCGTCGCCAAAGCCGGTCTCGTCAATGTCTTCGCGAATCCCTCGAATCCGGTCCTCAATCTCAGCTTTCCCAACAATTCCCTGAGCCTTGCCCCTCAATTCCGCGGCACCGCCTATGTTCCGAATTCCGCCGGTCAGGCTCCGCCTCTCGGTCCGGATCTGGCGCACGGCGGTGCGGCCACCTCTCCTGGCGCGGATACGGGCGGCACTCCCTTCGGACTGGACAATGCCTTCCCCTTTGCGGCCGCGGACACCTTTACTGTTAACGAGGACGATCTAACCTCCCTGAATGTGCTGACGAACGACAGCGATTCGGACGGCCTCGACAAACTGGTCATGGTGGACGTCAGCACCACGCGCAGTGCTGCTGTCGGCAATGATCCGGTTGGCAATGATGCCACTGCCTCCTCTGCGCTGGCCTCGATTGTTAGTCTTGCCCCCGGCACGGCACCTTTGCGCGGCACTGCCTTGTGGTACGATCCGCGCATTTCCATGAACCACCTGCCGGTCGGCGTTTCGGCAGTGGACAATTTCTTCTATACCATCGTGGACGTCGGCTCCGGACCGGTCAACGCCTATGGCGCCAGCGGGCCGGCCACTGTCGTCACCTCCCCGGCACACCGCCTGACCAATGGCGAGCAAATCACGATTTCCGGCTCCAGCACCGCCGCCTACAACGGCACCTTCTCCATCACGCGCATCAGCGCCGACACCTTTACCATTCCGGTTTCGTTTACGGACGATCCGGCAACCAAAGGCGCATGGACGACCGTTGGCACCCGGCTTACCACGAAACGATCGGAGAATCAGGCCGTCATCACTGTCATGGGCCGCAATGACGCCCCAGCGCCGGCGCCTGATACCCTAACCACAAATGAGGAAACCATCCTCCGCATCATGGGCGATCCGGACCTCATTGCGTCCGCCCCCGTATTCGACACCGATCCGTCCTATCCTCTCCCGCGCGCGTTTGCCTCCACCAGCCTGCTCGCAAATGACACGGATCCCGATGATGATGACAATACCTTTAAGAAGCTCCGTATCGTGGGCGTTGGTCAGGCAAAAGCAGTCGCGCAATACCTGGGCACGGCAGGCCAGTCTCCCGTGACCGTCAAAGCCCCCTCTCACGGCCTCTCCAGTGGTGCCAGCGTTCTTGTCTCCGGCTACGGCGGGCACGCCAGCTACAACGGCTATCACATCGTTACCGTGGTCGATGCCGATACCTTCACCATTCCCATCGCCTTCGTCGAGGACCATCAGCAGCGCGGCCTCTTTGGCGTGCTTACGTCCGAAGGACGTTTGCAAACCACCAGCGCGATGGGTGCGGCCGTCTCTCTTGAGATACGCACCAGCCGTCTTGAGACGAACATTATTTACAATCCCCGCACCTCCACCGCGCTCAACAGTCTCTCCAAAAACGAGCCCGGTGTCGATTCTTTCTATTACGTTGTGGAGGACAGCCATGGCGCAAACGCCTTCGCCAAAGTCACAATAAATGTCACGGGCGTCAACGACACGCCCGTTCCCCAGGCAGACCCGCTCTCCACCGGCAACCTGTCCTCTCTTGCCACCGGCGGTATGACGCTGCGTGACGTTCTTGCAGCCGCAAAAGTTCAGTATTCCGTGCCTTCATCCGGCGGCTCCGGAACGGTCACCCTCACCGCAGGTGATCCTCCGGCCACATTTGTTTTGACAGATGTCCTCCGCACGGACGAGGACACCGCGCTTACGATCGCCACCTCGAGTCTCCTCTCGAATGACTCTGACGTCGATCACCTCGATACACTTACCATTTCTCTCGGGGCCGGGCAAAATGTCAGCCGCGAGGGGGCGTCGATTCAGTTGGCTTCCGGCGGCCTGTCACTCATTTATAACCCGGCGGCATCGACACGGCTTAACGCCCTCGCCCGCGAGGAAAAAATCATCGATACTTTTGTCGTTACCGTCAACGACGGCACCGCCAGTGTGCCCTCCATCGTCGCAGTAGAAGTGTCCGGACGGAATGACAAACCAACGGCACTTCCTGACCACTCAACGATTCCCGAAGACCAGCTTTTAACGCTGGCCGCGCCTGGTGTCCTCCTCAACGACCGGGAGCCCGACCAGGACACCCGCCTTCCTGACAATCGCAAGGTGATCATCCCCGTCGCCAATGCCGGAACCACTGTATTCGGCACAAGTGTGAATACCACGGTCACCCCTGCGGAGGGATCCATCACGTCCTTCCAGGCCATCACGGGCAGTCCCGGCCTGACGCAGGTGAATGCGCCCGCTCATGGGCTGCAGACGGGCGAGGAGGTTGTGATCACCGGCTCGCAGGCAGCCGCTTTAAATGGTCAGTTCCCCGTCACGCGCATCGATGCCAATGCCTTCTCGATTCCCGTGCTCTCCTCCGCCGGAGCCGCCCCGGCGGGCGCCGCCTCGTGGTCCAGCCTCCGGAGCGCCTTGACGTATGATCCCCGCGGTTCGGTGTTCACTCCCGGCGGCCCGGCCTTCACCCTCGACGGTCTCGCTCAGGGTCAAACCTATGCCGACACTTTTATTTACACCGTCTTCGACGGCAGCCTTATCTTCGCCAACGATGACTCCTTCCGTGTCGCTGCGGACAGCAGCGATGTCATCCTTCCCGTCTCCGCCAATGACGTGAATTTGTCAGGACTTACCGGCGGTCTCACTGTTGTTTCCGTCGGCACTCCCAGCCAGCGGGGCACCGCCGCCATCGGCTCAAACAACACCATCGTTTACAGTCCCGAAACGAGTTTCGTGGGCGACGAGTTCTTTACCTATACGGTGATGGACGCGAACGGCAATGTGGACTCCGCGCTCGTCACCGTACGCGCCACGGTCGAACAATTGAATGGCAATCTCCAGGCCAACGCCGACGCGTTCAGCGTCGCGAAAGGTCAGTCCCCGCTGCTCCAGGTGCTTGCGAATGACGACATCGTTCCCGCCACCGGGGCGGTCCTCGCTATCACCGGCATTGCCACTGCGCCCTCCGCGGGAGGCACTGCTGTGATCGAAGGCTCCGGTATTCGCTATACCCCGGCGGCTTCCGCTCCCGTTTATCCCTATACTGAAACCTTTGTTTATCGAATTTCAGCCGGCGGCACGGCTGCTGCCACCGCCACCGTTACGATTCAGGTCATTGATCGCGAGGGGACGCTCAATCTCCGCGCGGACGCAGTCAGTGTGCAGAGCGGCAGTAATAACAATCTTCTCGAAGTTCTCGCTAACGACAACATTCTGCCCGGCTCTGGCCTCTCCCTTACCATCATCGCGGCCGGCACTCCGGTGCCGGGCACCCAGTCCCACGGCACTGTGCAGATCACACCCGACGGAAAACGTCTCAACTACTCCCCGAATCCGGACTTCGTGGGCACCGATCGCTTTACTTACACCGCCAGCGACGGTCTCGGCGGGACCGGGACCAATTCCGTCAGCGTAACGGTGGGCGGGCTCACCACGGCCAATGACTTCTTCACCGTTTCGTCCGCTTCGGCCACGCCCAACACGCTTGATGTCCTTGCCAATGACCGTGTTCTCGGCTCCGCCGGTGCCATCAGCATCAAGAGTGTTGCGCCGCTTGCCGATCCGCTCGGTGCCATGGCGGTCAGCGCCGATCGCCAAACCCTCTCCTTCACTCCCAACGTTGGCCAGTCCGGCGAAAAGACATTTACCTATCGTGTCGAAGACGGCACTGGCCGCGAGGCCGATGGCAGCGTCACGCTCTTCGTCTCCGGACCGGGGCTGCGCGCCAACTCGGACTTTTTCGCCGTCCAGGCGGACAGTGTCTCCACTGCGCTGGACGTTCTTCTCAATGATGCTGTCATCCCTGACAACGGTCAGCAGAAGGCCATCGTCAGCATCGGCACCGGCAGCAATGCCCCGGACCACGGCGGCACAGTCGTGATCAATGCCGCGAATGACCGCATCCTTTATACGCCGGTGAACGGATTCACCGGGGAAGAGAAATTCACCTACGTCGTCAGTGACGGCGACAATACGAACACTGCCCAGGTTGTCGTGAAGGTGAGCAGCGGTGCCATCTTCGCCGGCGACGATTCTTTCAGCGTCTATAAAGGCATCTCCTCCATTCGTCTCGATGTGCTTTCCAACGACCGCGTCCTGCCTCCCGGCGGCCAGCAGTTGACCATCACCGGAGTCGGTATCATTCAAAACGCCCCCGGCCAGCAGGGGGCGGTCGTTATCACCGATGACGGCGGCGGCCTTCTCTACACGCCGAATCCCGCCAACTCCGTCTATCCCTACACGGAGTCGTTCACCTACGAAATCTCGGATGGAACCGTGCGCCGTGCCGAAGGCACTGTGCGCGTGGAGGTCCTCGACCGCGCCGGCGCGCGTGAAATGGAAACGAATGACGACGCCTTCACGGTACTCGCCGACAGTCAAAACATCATCCTCGCCGTGCTGGCGAATGATGACATTCGTCCCGCTTCGGCGGCGGATTGGACCATCACCGCCATCTCCACGCCGAATCACGGCGGCGTCGCCGTTGTCTCCGGTCCGGCCATCACCTACACGCCGGCTGCCGGATTCGTTGGCACCGAAACCTTTACCTACACCGTTTCCGATGGGCTGGGCGGCACCGGCAATGGCACGGTTACCGTAAAGGCGGGAGATGTCAGGATCTCAGACGACACGTTTACGGTTCTGTCAGGGAGCGGCTTCACGCCGCTCGACGTGCTCGCCAACGACGGTGTCTTTCCCGCCGGATTCCCGGACCGGGAAAACCTCCCTGACCTCACCGGTTTCACCCTGTCCGCTGCGCCCATGACGCCGGATCACGGCGGCACGGCCACGGTTTCCGGAGACAGCATTTCTTATCATCCCTTCCCTGGATTCGCCGGAGTGGAATCCTTTACCTATTGGGTCAAGGACGACAGCGGCACTCTCTTCCCGGGCCGCGTCACTGTTAGCGTGGAGTTGTCAGGGTCCGACCGCAGTTCCGCGCCACTCACCATTACGGTTACCGGTGTCAACGATCCCCCGGTCTTTGTAAACCCGCAGGTCACTGCCACCAACGATCGCACGGCGGTGAGCCCATTCGCCAATGCCACGATTCTTGAAGTGGACAATCAGGGCGCACAGAAAGTGACCGTCACCATCACCTATCCTGCTGACCGCGGTATCCTCAGCGGCGGTTTCACCACCATTTCCCCGGGCGTTGCTCAATTTGTCGGGGCAGCCGCCGAAGCCACTGCCGCTCTCCGCGGTCTGCGCTTCACCCCGGCGGAAAACCGCATCCCTGTTGGCCAGACAGAGGACACCGTCTTTGGTGTCACGCTCAACGACGGCTTTGTCACCTCGCCTGTCGCCGTCAGCGGCATTCGCGCCATTGTCACCCCCGTGAACGACCGTCCGGTGCTGACGGGCACTCTCGCCGGTCAGAAGCTTTATCAGCGCTCCACTCTTCGTCCCTTCGTGGGGGTGAACATCACCGATCCTGACAACCTGACGCTTCAAACGCTTGCCGTTACCGTCAAGATCGACACTGCCGCCAAAGGCATCCTGACAAATACCGGCGGTTTCGTGCAAACACCCGCAGGCAGCGGCATTTACACTTTTTCCGGTACCGCGTCCGCCGCCGCCACCGCCTTGCGTGCCATGCTCTTCCAGCCCACGCCGGGCGGGCGTGTCACGCCTTCTCAGCCTGAGACTTCCACCTTTACGATTACGGTGGACGATGGTGCCAGCGCGCCGGTGGTGGATGCGGCTACTACGATAATCGTCCTGCACGGTGAAGTGGATCGCGTCCTTCCGTTGACCTCCGGCGGTGCTGATGCCAGTCAGCCCTCCGCTGATTTCGGATGGGACGTCGCCCTCAGTGGAAATACCCTCGTCGTCGGTTCACCGCGCCGTGATAGTCCTCTTTCCGACGCCGGACAGGTGAATGTTTACGAGCGCAACGCGGGTCTTGGGGCTCCATGGGGGCAGGTTGCCGTGCTTGTCCCTCCCGACTTGAAGGCGACGGAGAGGTTCGGAGAAACGGTCGCCATCGATGGGGATATCATCGTTGTTGGCGCACCGCACGCTGATCCCGCCGGCTTCCCGAATTTGTCAGGTGCCGCCTATATCTACCGGCGGGACCCGGCTGATCCCAATGCATGGACGCTCCTGAAAAAGCTGCTTCCTCCCACTACCAATGGCAATGGCGGCGACCAGTTTGGAACCGGCGTCGCCGTTCAGGGTTCCACTGTCATCGTTACCTCTCCGCATTCCAATCGCGGCGGTGACACCGACGTGGGCCGTGTGCAGGTGTTCGAACAAAACAATGGAGGTCCTGACAACTGGGGGCTCGGGCAAACCCTGTTCTCCGACGATGGCTCCAACGGTGACAGCTTCGGCAATTCCGTTGCCATCAGTGGCAATACCATAGTGGTCGGCGCCCATGAGGTGGACCGCACGCAAAGCGATGCAGGGCGCATCATGGGTGCCGCCTACGTCTTTACCCGTCCGGCTCCGGGCGGGATCTGGACCCAAACCCGCAAGCTGGAGGCCTTCGCCGATCCCGAAGCCCGGGCTAACGACCGCTTTGGTTCAGATGTCGACATCGATGGTGACACCATCGTTGTTGGCGCTTTGGGTTTTGATCCGGTCGTCGGCGGCACGAGGCGGGATGACGCCGGAGCGGCCTTCATTTATGAGCGGAATCTCGGCGGGGATGGCCAGTGGGGACTTGTGACGAAGCTCGCTTCCGGCGACGCCGCTGCCGTCGAGGCCTTTGGCGACAGCGTCGCCATCGCCGGCAATCTCATTCTTGTTGGCGCTCCAAAGAACCCCGCCGGCACCCGTCCGGGCTTCGCAGATCTCTACCGCCGTGATCAGGGCGGACCGGGAGGCTGGGGACCCATCGATCGCTTCAGCCCGGGTGCAGCGGACAGCGCCGACGGGTTTGGCTCCGGCGTCGCGCTCGACGGCTTCATTGGGGCCATCGGCTCCATTGCCGACAACGGTGCGGGCAGCGCCCGTGTGTATCAATTCCAGTATGACCTCGGGCCCCGGCAGGCCATTTTCATCGCCGATCAGTTGGCGGTCGAAAATCAACCCTTCACCTTCGCCATACCAGCGGGAGCTTTCGGCGATCCCATCTATGACAGTCTCACGTTTCAGGCGTCACTCTCCAGCGGCGCTCCGCTGCCCGCTGCCGGATGGCTTTCCTTCAATCCCGCCACCGCCACTTTTGGCGGTACACCCGTCCCGGCTAATAACGCTGCCTATAAAGTGGTCGTCCGCGCTTCCAATCCGCTCGGCACCGCGGTTCTCTCCAACGAATTCACCATCGATGTGAAACTCGATCCCGCCCGCTCTCTGCGGCGCGCCTACGATGCATGGAGTGTCACAAAGTTCCCTGCGGCTACGCTCGCCGTTCCCGGGCTCGAAGCCACCGTCTGGGGGCCGCTGGCCAACCCGGATGCCGACAGCGCCGCGAACCTTCTCGAAATGCTCTTTGGCACTGCGCCGCAATCCTTCGGCCTTACTCCAGTCACCGTGGCTAAGTCCGGCTCCGGCATTGCTCTAACATTTCCGCGTTCACCGGACATGCCGATGGAATTCATCCATGTGGAATGGTCGGAGGGTCTCGGCGCGTGGTCCCGAGCCAATGTCGGCTATACCAGTCAGATCACCGGCGGCGTCGAATTCATCACCGCCACGGTCTATCCGGATGCTCCCCGCAAGGCGGTCTTTGGCAGGATCGCCATCGGTCCGTAAGAGGCCGAGGTTAAATGTCCCGTGAGAGGCAAGCGCGTGGAACAGCTTCTGCATAAGGCTGTCGCCACAGCGATGTGACTGTAATTCCGTCGAATAAAACGACGAAACGCCCGTCTCACTGCTGCCTCAACTCTCACTTAACCTCTCTTATGAACGCCAACTTAAAGAAGACCCGTCTGCTGACGATTCCTGCCTTTATCGCGTTCGCTGCGGGCATCTGGCCTACCGTTTATAGTCCGCTTGGAGAGGATCGCGCCGGCAACCCCATGAGGGAAAATCGTTTCACGGGGACGGAGGAGATCAAACCGCTCGGTTCCGATGCGTGGATCGACGCCGTTACGTACCGCGAGCAGACCCGCGCAGCCAGGCACGCGGATCTGCCCCTCATTGCCAGCAAGCGCTGAGTGCCCGGGCGAAGTCTTACAGCGATTGCTGAAAGGGAATAACATCTGGTGGCAACCTCTGGTGGCAACCGCCTGCGGCGGGCGAAAGATGGGCATTCAAACGGGCCTTTCCTTTTCCGGAGGCACCTGCTACGATTTTGGTTCGAATCGCCCCCTCCTTTCTGCAATCACGATGAAATTTCTCCTCCCTCCACTTGCCGCTCTGATCACGCTGACGATGCCGGTATCGGCCGCATATCTTATTTTTCCGGATGGTGATACCGGCATCAGAGGAGATACCAAGGCCGCCCACGAAGCTTACAAGCGGGGCGAATTCGCGGAGGCGGTGCGCATGTTCAAGGCGGAAGCCGCAAGGGGTGACAAGGACGCACAGTTCGCGATGGGCCGTCTTTATGAAGAGGGCCGGTCCGTGGAAGCTTCCCCCGCGATGGCGGAGAACTGGTATCGAAAAGCCTCACAGCAGGGACATCCCTCCGCACAGTTCAACCTTGCGATGCTTTTGCTGGGCACCCAGGGGCGCGCAGCAGAGGGAATTGAATGGATTCGAAAAGCAGCGGATGCGGGTTCTGCGCGGGCGATGCTTGCTCTCGGCACCATGGCTATCACCGGTGCCGGAATTGAAAAAAATCCCGCGGAAGCGAAGAAGTGGCTGGAGAAAGCCGCCGGAGCGGGCGAACCGGAAGGCTACGATACCCTGGGGCAAATGTACGAAGCAGGGCAGGGAACGGAAAAGAATGCAGTGAAGGCGGTGGAAATGTACGAAAGCGCCGCCAAGCGGGATTTTATCAAATCAATGCTTCGGCTGGGACTGATGTATCTCAATGGCCTTGGAGTGGAAAAGAACGGTCCCAAAGCTGTGGAATGGTTTCACCGGGCGGCGGAGAAAGGGTCTCTGGATGCCATGCGGGCGCTTGGGCAAATGTATGAAACCGGCAGTGGCGTCGAACGCAGCGCGGCGGAAGCCGTGACATGGTATCAGAAGGCTGCAGAGGCGGGCGACCCCGCCGGCAGCACGCGACTGGGCGACCTTTATGCCGAGGGCACAGGAGTAGCCCAGGACGAAAAGAAAGCGATGGAATGGTACCTCAAGGCCGCGGAGAAAGGCGGCGCGGGCGCCATGTATGCCATCAGCGTCCTTTATGACAAAGGCCGTGGCGTCACCGCCAGCCCGCAGGATGCCGTCAAGTGGAGCGTAAAAGCGGCGCTCAACGGATTGCCTTTGGCTCAGCGGGAAATGGGCAAGCGGTACCGCAGCGGCAGGGATGTGAACAAGGATACCATCGTCGCACAGTCATGGTTCACGCGGGCGACGCTCAGCGGGGACGCAGAGTCCGCCCTCACCGTATCGGATATGCTTATCACCGGAGAGGGCGGTTTGCCGCCGGACCCGAAAACGGCGAAGTCCATTCTCACCCGCGCCGCCGAGCTCGGCATGGTGGAGGCTCAGCTCAAGCTGGCCGGGTATTACGAAAAAGGCCTCGACGGCCGACCCGATCTCATCCGTGCCTATGCTCTGGCTCTCGCCACCGGCGACTACGAAGGCGGAAAGAAAATGCGTGAGGCGCTGGAAAAGAAAATGACCAAAGAACAGATCGAACAGGGGAAAAAAGAATACGACCGCCTGAAGACCGCTCCGCCTCCTGCGAAGGCTGACGAAAAACCGGCGGCGGCTGCCCCGGGGGCGGAAGCGAAGAAAAATCCCTAGCGTTTCTGCGGCGGGATTATTTTGCGGGCATCGGTCATCGCCTGCACCAGTCCGGTGGCCGCAATCCGGAGGATATCGGCGTGGCGTCCTGACGGGACGATCGTGAGATTCACTATGTCCTTGAATTCTTTCGCAAGAGTTTGGCTCATGGCGACCGGGATGACATTGTCCGCATCGCCATGGAAGATCCATGCATGGCCGCCGTTTTTGCTCAGGACGTTCATGCCGGTGCGGTTGTCGAATTTGTGCTGAAGCGGGAAGTCGAGCGGCAGGTTGAACTTGTCACGGGCCATTTCCATCGTGCTCGTGAAAGGGGCGCACAGCACAGCGGCCTGCAGCTTGAACTCATCCACTGCCAGCAGAGCCGCCGCGCAACCAAGGGAGTGGCCGAAGGTGCAGACCCTCTGGGGAATTTGCGCGGGCTCGATGCTCAAATGTTTCGCAGCGAGAAGCACAGCGCTCTTCAGATTCTCCCGGATGCTGACCGGACTGGGCTCGCCTTTGCACTCGCCGTAGCCAGGATAGTCCACCAGGAGAAACGTGTCGTTGGGGAATGGAAGGCCCCGGCACAGAGCTTCCATTTCCATGGCGAGAGTGCCGTTGCCGCCGCAGATCAGCCAGAGCTTTCCGGAAACGTCATTCTTCGCCGCGGGAATGAGCCATGCGGATTGCGCTCCCTGAGCCGTTTGGTAGTCGAGTCTCTTCCCGCCCCGGTCCGTGAATTTTTTCATCACCGCAGGGTCATACTTTCGCGGATGATACAGTACCTGCTTTTCCAGTGCCAGCAGCGCAGCATTTGGTGCCGGTGGTTCCGCAGTCTGACAAAATGCTTCCTGACCAAAAGAGAGGCCGAGGACAGAAAGAAAAAGCTGCTTCATGTGCATGAGAAAGGATAGCCGGAGCGGTGCCGTCCGCAATGGCGCGGCGGACAGCCCGCTTGCATGATGCAGAGCCGGCCCGTTGCGTGACAGCATGGAAATAACGCCCGCGACCAGGCTGGAGACGCTGCCGTTTCTCGATGCGCGCATGTTGAAAGCGCTGGCGTCGGGCGGACTCAGCAGCGCTGGGGCGCTGCTCAGTCACTATCCGTTCAGGTATGAGGACCGGCGCTCGTTCACCGCATGGCCGGATGACGCATCCGCAGAACCAATGTGCCTTCACGGGACGGTTGCTGACGCACAGTTGAAACGGATTGGCTATCGCAAGGCCTTCGTCGAAGTGACAATTGAAAGCATGGAGAACCCAGCGCTGACGGGTCCTGTCGTGCTTCGATGGTTCAACATGCCCTTTATTTACAAATCGTTCGCGGCCGGGCAGGAGATCGTCGCGTATGGTAAAGTGAAGCGGGCGAAGAATGGACGGCTTCTGATCGACCATCCCGAGTATGAAATTCTAACAGATGATCCGGAGGAGGCGCGCATTCACATGCAGCGTATTGCGCCGGTGTATCATGGGCGTGAAGGGGTACCGCAAAAGGTGCTGCGCCGGGCAGTGTTCCTCTTGCTGGAAAATATCAGGGATGACGCACTGCCGGACGTCCTTCCCGCTCCCTCGGAAAGCGGGGATTTTGCGGGAATGAACAGGGCTCTCGCGGTGAGGCACATTCACTTTCCCGCCTCCTTCGAACAAATGGAGGCTGCGCGGCGTTATCTTGCCCTTGAGGAATTCTTCGCACTGCAACTCAACGTCCTGCGCCGCCGTCAGGAGTGGCATGCTCTCCGCGGAGCCGCGCATTGCGGGCCTGGAGAGTTATTGCAACAGTGGCGCGCTGCGCTGTCCTTCACCCTCACCGGCGCGCAGGAACGGGCCATCGCGGAAATCCGGAAAGACCTTGCGGCATCCCGCCCGATGAACCGGATGCTCCAGGGCGACGTTGGCAGCGGGAAAACGTGTGTGGCATTAGCGGCTATTCTTCTCGCGGTGGAGAGTGGCTGTCAGGCTGTACTGATGGCACCGACTCAAATTCTTGCGGAACAGCACTATCTGAATTTCAGCCGCTGGCTGGAGCCGCTGAAATTGCGCATCGCGTTGCGGACCGGAGCCCGCAGGGAAGACGGTTTTTTGCCGCTGTTTGCCGGAGCGGAGGAACTGCCGCAGATCCTCCTCGGCACTCATGCGCTGCTCAGCGAAGATGATTCCCTAACGAATCCCGGGCTTGTCGTCATCGACGAACAGCACAAGTTCGGAGTTGAGCAGCGGGCGAAGCTGGTCCGCAAGGGAAGCGCGCCGGACGTGCTCGTCATGACCGCCACGCCCATTCCACGCACTTTAACCATGACCGTGTACGGCGATCTGGACGTATCGATCCTCGATGAACTGCCTGCGGGACGCCAGCCGATCGTGACCGCGGTCTCCCCGGAGCCCGACACGGCGCAGGTGGCTGCGTTCTTGAGGGAACAGTTTTCCGCAGGACGCCAGGCTTACCTCGTTTTTCCTCTCGTGGAGGAGAGCGAAGCGCTGACTGTGCGTGCGGCCACGGAGGAGTTTGAGAAGTGGAAGAACCGCCTTCCCGGGCATGAACTGGCGCTGCTCCATGGCCGCGTGAATGCGGCTGAAAAGGAAAGGGTGATGGAGCGCTTTCGCTGCGGCGAAATCCGGGCACTGTGCGCCACCAGCGTTATCGAGGTGGGTGTCGATGTCCCTAACGCCACCGTGATGATTGTATTTGATGCCGGCAGATTCGGCCTCGCTCAACTGCATCAATTGCGCGGGCGTGTGGGCCGCGGGGTTCACAAAAGTTACTGCCTGCTGGTAGCGGGCGGCAAGGACCCCGAGGTGATCGCCCGCTTACGCACACTCGAGAAGACTGCGGACGGCTTTGACGTCGCCGAAGCCGACTTGCGCCTGCGAGGCCCCGGCGATCTCCTGGGCACCGCTCAAAGCGGACTGCCAGGCCTGCGCCTTGGCGACCTCGTCCACGACGCGAAACTCGTTCGCACCGCCCGCCGTCTCGCCGCCGGCACTATCTCCGCAGATCCCAATCTTTCCCGCCCTGAAAATGCGAGGCTTCGACCGCTGCTGCTGTCGCCGGAGAGCGTGGCCACTCTAAGTTAGGTTTTTTCGCCGCTGTTGCTTTTGAACGGAGCGGCTGCGATGGCGGATTCGAGGGCTCGAATATGCACCGGTTTTGTCAGGTGCATAAAAAACCCGCTCGCCTGACTGCGCTTGATGTCTGCATCGGCTCCATAGCCGCTCAGGGCCAATCCAGGCAGCCCGTATGTGTCCCGCAGGCCTGCCATAAAGGTGTGACCATCACTGTCCGGAAGCCCGAGATCTGAGATGACCAGATCACAGTCACTCACCCCTGCGAGGGCGCGGGCCTCGGCGGCAGTGCGCGCCGGAAACACCGTGTGGCCGCGGCGCTCCAGTAAGCGGGTGAGTGTCAGGCGGGTCATCTCGTGATCTTCCACGAGCAGGATGCGCCGGGACGCGGCAGGGGCGGCAGCAGTTTCTGCTGGAGTCGATCGATTGCTTTCCTCTGGAGGATCGCACACGGGAAGCTCGATGCGGAAGGTCGCTCCGTTGCCCCTGCCCGGGCTGGAGGCGCGAATCGATCCGTTTTGGAGTTCCACCAGTTTGCGGGTAATGGCGAGGCCAAGACCCAGTCCGCCGAACCGGTGCACGCCGTCGTGCTGTTCCTGAGAGAATGTATCAAAGATCTTTTCCAGCATGTCCGGCGCAATCCCGATGCCGGTGTCCGACACTTCAACGATCAGCACATCCCGGGAGCCGGAAGGATGGAATGTACGGACACTAACCGTTCCGTTTGCGGGAGTGAACTTCACGGCGTTCTTGAGAAGATTCCAGAAGACCTGCTGCATGCGCACTGCATCGGCGAAGATGTAGGAATGCAGAGCCGAGAGGTCAAACTTCAGTTCGATTCCGCGCGCCGTGACTTCCGGCGCCACCAGATCAAATGCCTGCCGCAGCGACCGGTGTGCATCCACGGACTTCAAATCCAAACGGAGTTTTCCGCCGGTGATGCAGGTGAGGTCCAGCAAATCATCCACCAGGCTGACCTGAAGAGAAATGCCGCGGGAAACGGCTTCGATGTCCCGGCGCATCTCCGCAGACAATTCCGGACGGCCGAGAAGGTCCGTGGTGAGGAGAAGCGCAGGGCTGAGCGGCGTCCTCAGCTCATGCGAGAGGGCGGCGAGGAAATCATCTTTCGCGCGGGTTGCTGCTTCGGCGCGCAGTTTCGCCGCCTCTTCCGCCGCGCGCGCGGCCTCCGCAGCATGATACAGCTCCCTTGCCCGCGCTTCGCTGGCACGCAGAGCATCCTCCGCCAGTTTGCGCTCGCTGACATCTGAAATGGCGGCCACAAACCCTGTCACACTTCCGTCTTCTCCAAACTCCGGAGCGTACGAGGCATGCATCACCCGCGTACCGATGCCGTCGTAGGGCAGTTCGACTTCAAACTCCACAGGCTCGCCAGTCAGAACTCTCTCCACGTAATTCCTGCAAAGCTCGAATACCCCGACTCCCACAACTTCGGTAATGTGCTTTCCGACGCAATCCCGCGGCGCGAGTCCGAAGCGGGAGGCATACCGTTCGTTGACATACTTATAGCGGCCCGCGGTGTCACAGTGGGCGATGAGCACCGGCACCCTGTCGGTTACGAGGGCCAGCTTTCTTTCGCTCTCGCGCAGCGCGGTATGGGCTTCTGTCAATTGTTCGTGATGTCTCTGCGATGTGAGGTCGGTAATGAGAGCGCCAACGGCTGCGCCCGAATCAAGGGGAAGCGCATTAAAGGTGAGGAACGCCGGGACCAGTGCGCCATCCGCGCGGCGCAGACTGGCTTCCTGCCTTCCGCACCGGCTTTGCCCCTGCCGGAGCAGGTTATCATAAACGGCCCGGCTTTCCGGTGCGACGAACTCACGCAAAGCCCGCCCGAGCAGTTTTTCCGCAGGTATTTTCAGAAGTTCCGCCAGTTGACGGTTGCACCACGCAATCGTGCCGTCTGTGTGCAGAGTCGCTGCTCCCTGCTGCATCTCTTCAACAAACAAACGATAAGGACGGTCGGCCCCTTCGAGGGTATAGATGCGGTGGCTGCCTGACTCTTCCACCACCAGAGCGTCCACCTCCCCTGTGCGGATGGCTTGCAGAGTCTCCTCGGCTTCCTCCAGACGCCGGCGCAGTTCCACGTTCTCCGACAAAAGCGCTTCCGGCGCCGGGGCGGGGAAATCTTCAACAGCGCTGGCAGGGAATTCCTGGGACATTGGAGTCAGGATTGATCGGTGTCCGGCTTGCGGCGCAGGTCCAGGCCCATAAGAACGCGCTCTTTATCTGAAAGGTTTCCTATCAGTCTTCGCAAAGGGACGGGCAGTTTTTTGACAAGGGTCGGCACCGCGACGATTTGTTCGTCCCGCGCCAGCCGGGGACGCTGGTAGATGTCGATCACTTCCAAATCATACCGCCCCTGAAGGTGTTCCTCGCAGATCGCCTTGATATTCGCAAATGCCTCCATGGAGCGGTGAGTCATCCCCGTCACATAGAGGCGAAGAACGTACCGCTCGTTTTCCGGCTGCCGTGCCAGTGATTGTTCGAATGCCTCAGCGCTGCCGGATGGGGACTTCATCTTTATTGTTAATCCTTGCCGGCGGGTTTTAGTTGAAGGCCAACGAGAGTGCGCTCCGTGTTTGAGAGATCTCCCACGATGCGCCGCAAGGGCTCTGGCAATTTCCGTACCAAAGTTGGGATCGCGACGATTTGATCCCCCGCCGCCAGTTGCGGCTGCTGCACAAGGTCGATCACTTCGATGATGTAGCGGCCCGCGAGGTGCTCTTCGCAGATCTTTTTCAGATTGGCGAAGGCGGTGAGGGATTTGGGCGTCTGACCGGCGACATACAGGCGCAATTTCCAGACGTCAGCGCCGGAAACGCTCTGCATTTCATTTTCGGACTGTTTTCGTTCGGGCGTTTTCATTTTGATCTTCTTCCCATTTTCGCCGGGGCCGGTTCCCTTCCTGTCGCGTCAGCCTTGCGTTTTGCCGCCAGGTGCTCGCGGTCCCGCTGTTGATTTTCTTCGCGGATCAACTCGTCCTGCATCAGTTGCTGATCCTCCTCCTCCTCAGCTTCAAAGTTCTTTCGCATGGCCGCGATGTTTGCCTCCAGCGCCTCCCTCCGGCGTGCGGCCGCGCGCCGTTTGATTTCGAGTTCCTGCCCGCGCACCAAACGCGCGGCTTTTTCCCGGGCCTCCTGAGATTGCCGGGCTGAGCCGGTAAGCACACCGCCGGCGCCAAGATAAACGTCCTGCAAATCGATTCCTTTGTCTGATATCAGAAATTCCCGGATTTGATTCGAGTGAGCCATGCCGCGGGACTTGAGGATGTAGATCACGCGGTTGCGCTCGCCATCCGTTTCGATGTCCCGGAGGAATAACCATGTGTCGATCAGTGAGGAAATGTCCATGCCGGTTTCCTCTTTGCTTAGGCCGCCGGAGGTGAGGTTGGTCATCAAAGCGGTGATGCCCTGCAGCTTCAAAAAGTCGATCAAGCGGATCACCATGGATGTGGCGTCCTGTTTGCTTCCGGCGTGCAGGAGATTGTCGATAGGATCGAAAACGAGCGTACGGGGTTCATACTCCCGGATGAGGTGATGAAATTTCACCAGGTGGGTTTCCAAACCATGAAGAGTCGAACGCATGGAGTGGAAGCGCAGCAGGCCCTTGCGCTCCCACGGCTCCAGGTCCACGCCGATGGAACGCATGTTCCGCTTGAGCTGGGCGGGTGATTCCTCAAAGGAAAAGTAGAGGCACTTTTCACCGCGTTCACAGGCGGCCCGCGCGAAGTGAGCAGCCACGCTCGTCTTTCCCGTCCCGGCCGTGCCCGTAACAAGGACACTGCTGGCGCGATAATATCCCTTGCCGCCCAGCATGGTATCCAGCCTGGGAATCCCGGAAGGCACATGCTCGTTGTGAGCTTCGTGGTTGAGGCCGAGAGACGTAATGGGGAGCACGCTAATACCGTCCTCGTCGATCAGAAACGGATATTCGTTAGTGCCATGGGTGGTGCCGCGGTACTTTACGATGCGGAGATGCCGCGTGGTAACCTGATCCACCACCCGGTTGTCGAGCAGAATGACGCAATCCGAGACGTATTCCTCCATTCCCTGGCGTGTGAGTTGTGCTTCCCCGCGCTCCCCGGTGACGATGGCGGTTACCCCTTTGTCCTTCAGCCAGCGAAACAGGCGGCGCAGTTCCGCACGCAGAATCGCGGTGTCCGACAAGCCGCTGAACAGCGATTCGATGGTGTCGAGCACCACCCGTTTTGCGCCGATTTTACTGATAGCGTGCCCCAGCCTGACAAAAAGACCTTCAAGATCATACTCTCCTGTTTCATCGATTTCGCTGCGTTCGACCCTGACAAAATCCACGGCGAGCTTTTTCCGGCGAATCAATTGATCGAGATCGAATCCCAGAGACCGGACGTTTTGCGTGAGTTCCTCTGCTGTTTCCTCGAAGGCCATAAAAACCCCAGGCTCGCCATATTCTACCGCCCCGCGGACGAGAAACTCCATCGAGAGAAGCGTTTTTCCGCAACCTGTGCCACCGCAGACGAGAGTGGGGCGTCCTTTGGGGATTCCGCCTTCAGTGATTTCGTCCAGTCCCCCAATGCCGGTCGGCGTTTTGGGAAGGGAGGGCGTCGGTTCTCTTCGTTGGCTCAATCGCTTCGTCCTCATGCGGCGGATGGAAAAAGTTAGGGAAAGATTGAAAAGGTTGCCGGATTGCTTGCGTCCTGCACGGATGCAAGAGCCATGCCTCACATTAACTGTAGGCAATTTGCCTGCTCGCCCGAAAAGGCGCGGCAATCCGCCATTTTCCCCCCGCATCACTTGACGTCACAAAATTGCATTATGCACGCCGCCATCCCTGCGAACAGAAATGGAGTTGGTGCTGAGGGCAACGAGGGTTGGCGGTATGCGAGTGTGATCCTCTTTACCGGCCCGGTCTGCGACTTTCGCGCTCCGATGATTCCCGCGCACGCCGGGACTCTTCTGCCTGCCGGCGGTTCTGTTCCTCAGCCGCCTGTCTGCGGCTTTCCTCCGCCTGGCGGCGACTGGCCTCCTCTGCCTGTCGGCGGGCCTGCTGTTCTTCGGCGTGCCGCCGCATTGCCTCATGGCGGTTTTGCTCCTCCGCCTGGCGGCGTTGTTGCTCCATTGCCTCGCGCTGGCGAGCGGCCTGTTCCTGGGCTTGCCGCTGGATTGCTTCCTGTCGTTGAGCTTCTGCCTGTTCGCGGGCCTGCCGCTCGGCACGGGCCTGCTGTTCCGCCTGCCGCTGCTGTTCCATGGCAGCGCGCTGCTGGGCAATTTGTGCCCTGGCGGCTTCATTGGCGGCTTCCTGCTGACGCCGTCTTTCCGCCATCGCCGCGCGCTCGGCGTTTTGCTTTGCGGCTTCCTGGGCGGCAGCGTCGGCTGCACGCCGTTGCTGCTCCAACTCCGCACGCTGCTGCGCGATTTGCGCCTTTGATTGTTCATTCGCCTCCTGCCGGCGGTGCTGTTGTTCCTCCAGTGCCGCGCGCCGCTCATTGGCCTGACGGTCCGCTTCACGGGAAACAGCCTCCGCATTGCGGCGCTGTTGCTCCACCTCGGCGCGCTGACGGGCGAGATTCTCTCTCGTATGCCGGTTTTGCTCGTCCTGTTGTTCGCGAGTCTTCGCCTCGGTTGCGGCGCGCTCGGCGTTCTGCTTTGCCAGGTCGCGGGATACCGCTTCGTTTTTGCGGCGCTCCTCCTCCTGCGCGGCGCGCTGTCTCGCAAGCTGCTCGCGAGCGGCATCGACTTGAGATTTGCGATCCCGATCCCGGCGTGTGGCTTCGTCCCGGCTGGAATTGGTTGTGTCCGCGATCTGCTCCCTGTTCTGGCGGCCAGTAACGACGGCGGGCCTTTGCGGGCGGGCGATGGCAGCCGCTTCGCGTTCCGCGCGGAGTTTTGCCAACTGTTCCCGCCGGGAGTTTAATTGTTCGCGGGCTTCAGCGAGGCGCTGCTGCTCAGCGCTCGCGGCAGCGTTGTTTGCGGCCTGATCATTCTGCGCGCCTGGCTGCGAAACTTCCGGCTGAGGACGGCGGGAATCTCTGCGCGCTGTGCCAGGGCCGGTACTATTTCCTGACGGATTTCCGGCAATCACCGCGGGCGGAGATACGTCTCCACCACTCTGCCTGCCGGTGCGTCCCGGGAAAGTTTTACCGCGCTCCGGGAAGGTTTTACCAGCGACTGGTGATTCACTGTTAGGTCTCGCGGCCTCGCGCTCCTGCCGTTCCTGACGAATTTCCTCGCGGGTCTTTTGCAGCGAGGCCAGACGGTTTTGGTGCTCCACGATTTTCTTTCCCGCGCCTTTCAGATTTTCGGCCTCTTTGCCGCGTTTCAGTTTCTCCAGTTGATAATGACTAACCAATTTGGGCGGCAATCCGTTTTCTCCGCGTTCCACCTCCGCTCCGGCCAGGCTGGCCTTTGTGCGCGCGGGACGAAGGGTGGTATTCCACGGCGCATAGACTTTGGGGGCGAAACAATTCAGCCGGTCTTTTTCAAAGAGCGGGGCACGTCCGTGGCCTGTGCGGCGCGAATCCCACGCGAGGGTGTAGCGGGGAACCGGGCGTTTTACGCATTCCGAAATCCATTCACGGCTCGGCCCGCCGCAATCCACACGATGCCGGTGGATCACCAAATTCGTGATGTTGATGCTGGTGTGGTAAATGGACAAGCACACCGACGGCACTTCGCAGTGGGAAAAGACCGGCTGATCAAAATGTCTGACGGGCATAAACACATAACCGCCCGGATAGATGCCGCAGTCGCGGTCAATGGAGGAACCGTAGGTGATGTCGTAGTCGTACACGGTTTCCGGCGGGAGAGGACACCAGCCGATGTATTTGTCCGTTTTTCGCCACGACACCCATGCGGGCGCCCACTGATCTCCCGGCACCCAGCACCAGCCACGGCCTCTCATTTGCGCCCAGCGGCCATAGTGATAGCACGCCCAGCCAAATGGCTCGTCTGAACACCACGTCCAGCCCCGGTCCGCACAGGCCCAGCGGCCGCGGGTGTAAGGACGCCACGTCACGTCAGAAATGGCCACTGCCGGCTGCCAGACATAACCGTAGTCCGGAGCGTCGTACCACGAGCCGAGGGGCGCGAGGTCGTCGTAGAAAGTCTGGTAGTCGCCAGTGCCTGCGAGGCCAGGTCCTGAGTAATCCGCCTCGTCATTCGCTGCGACAGGGACTGCAGCCGCTTCGGCTTCCGCCAATTGTGATTCCAGCGCCCACGCCTCGCGTTCTTTTTCAAGCAGTTCCCTTTCTTTGGCGATTTCCGCCTCCGCCGCGGCCAGACGTTGATCCTCCAACTGCTGCTGCAGGGCAAGCTCCCGCGCCTCCAGTTCCTGGACTTGCGCGGCCAGATTTTTTTCCGCCTCCGTCGGTTCATCCGGATCAGCGGAGGCTGCAGGTTCATTCGCGGCCGCCGCTGCAGGTTGCGGCGATTTGGGCGGGGCAGAGGGAGGCCCCTCCCCCGGTTTGTCACACGACGTGAGAACGATGCCGGCCGAAGCCGCCATGGCGGAGAGGAAGCGCGATTTCATGGGGAACTGCTGAGCAGATGGTAAGATCTTACCACCGTCGGACGCAAGGTCCCTCTCCTCTATTCAAAACTTTTTTCGACCTCTTATTTCGAGGCGTCTTTCTTCGCCTCACCGGTCTTTTGGAGGGCCGCCACTTCCTTCATGACGTTGTCGAGATGCGTGGCCGGATCAACCTTTGGGTCAAACCATACGATCTTCCCGTCCTTGATGAGGAAGGACTGACGTGAAGCGTAGCCCATGCGAATGGTCGAGACGCCAAAGGCCTTCACCACTGCGCCGTCGGAGTCGGCCAGCAGGGTGAAGGGGAGCTTAAACTTCTCCTTGAAGGCCTTCTGCGCTTCCGGCTTGTCCATGCTGACGCCGATCACCTTGACGCCGAGTTTCTGGACGTCCTCCCACTTATCGCGAATAGCGCAGGCTTCCTTGGTACAGCCCGGGGTATCGGCTTTCGGATAAAAATAGACGAGCGTGATGCCTTTCTTAAACGTTTCCTCAAGGTTCACCTCCTTACCCTCTTCATCCACCGCTTTCACCACCGGCGCGTTGGCTCCGAGAGCCAGCGGGTCGGCATTGGAGGTCGAAAGAAGGAACGCGACCACGAGGCCGACGCAGAGGGTGATTCCAACAAGGACGCGAAGCATGACGGGCAAAATTAGTTAAGAAACCTAAAGAGTTGGATAGATGCAATCATCCATGGTTTTTACAAGGGCCATTTCCGCACGGAATGCAAAAATCTTGCCGGGAAATCACGCAGATGCTCCGCGAAAAATTCGGCGTTCTCAAAAATGCAAAGAAGCCGGACTCAGGTAGGGACATAGGGATTATAATTTCTATAATTCAGACTCTGCGTCCGGTCAAGCCTGAGGTGGCTTTGTCGTGGGTGGTACCCCATTATTTTCGAAGAGATTTTTAATGCTCCCCAGCGCCCCAAGAACACCGGTGGCCTCGTAAGGAACATAGACCACCTTGTTGTCCTTGCCGCTGGTCATCTCTTTGAGGGTGTCCATGTAACGGGCCGCGATGAGGTAGGCGGCGGCGTCCGTATCGGTGCCGGAAAGGCCTTCGCGCACCCTGCGGATTGCCTCGGCCTGAGCTTGCGCGATCCGTTCCATCGCCTGAGCGTCACCCTCGGCGCGGAGAATGGCGGACTGCTTGGCGCCCTCCGCCGTGGTGATGGCGGCCTGACGGATACCCTCGGCTTCCAGCACGGCCGCCCCTTTGGAACCCTCCGCTGCGAGAATCTGGGCGCGACGGTCGCGTTCCGCGCGCATTTGTTTTTCCATCGCCTGCTGCACGTCGGCGGGCGGCGTAATGTCCTGAAGCTCCACACGGTTCACTTTTACGCCCCACTTGTGGGTTGCGTCGTCGAGGATGAGACCGAGCTTTTTGTTCACCGTGTCGCGGCTCACCAAACACTGGTCGAAATCGAGTTCGCCGATGACATTCCGCAGCGTCGTTTGGGTAAGCTTTTCAATCGCGTCCGGCAGATTGCTGATCTCGTACACGGATTTCATCGGATCCGTGATCTGGAAATAGACGAGCGCGTTGATGAGGATCTGCACGTTATCCTTGGTGATCACATTCTGGCGCGGGAAATCATAAACCGTCTCCCGCAAATCGATGCGGGCGCTGCTGCGGGTAACGAAAATGACGCGTCCGTTAGGGCCGCTTTCCGTATAGCGCCAATGGATGGCACGGGCGCGGTCGATGATGGGCCAGATGATATTGATGCCGCTGGCGAGCGTGCGGTGATAACGGCCCAGCCGTTCGATGACGATGGTTTCGGAGTGCCTTACGATCTTCAGCCCCAGCAGCGCGAAGACGAGAATAGTAACGATGACGAGGATAAGAATGACTTGCACCGCGGAGGCTTCGGCAAAGATAATGAGGGCTGTGCTCATAGGAGGCGTCAGGGTTGGAATATTCCGGAATGGTAGGCCGGACTTGAGACGCCTGTAAAGCCGGGGAACGCCGCCGTCACTTATCAAATACGGCGAAGATTGTAGCCGGCGCAGGCGGTTGCAATTACCCCCAGGCACGCCCCTCATGGACGCAATGGCCTCCCTCTCCGACTCACTCCTCGCCGCAGCGGACGCACTCCGCACTGCTCTGCGCCCTCTCACCTTTGACGCACCGGTGACGCATGTGTACAACCCCCTCGACTACGCATGGCGCGCACATTCAGCGTTTGCGGAGAAATTCGGCGGCAGCAAAAAACGCGTTCTCTTCCTCGGCATGAATCCCGGTCCGTTTGGCATGGCGCAGACCGGCGTGCCCTTTGGTGAAATCCCCGCCGTGCGCGACTGGATGGGCATTTCCGTACCTGTGGACCGCCCCGCACGCGAACACCCCAAACGTCCGGTCGAGGGCTTTGCCTGCAAGCGCTCCGAAGTCAGCGGTCGCCGTCTCTGGGGCTGGGCGCGCGATACCTTCGGCGCCGCAGAGGATTTTTTCCGTGAGCACTATGTCGTGAATTACTGTCCGCTCGTGTGGATGAGTGAATCCGGCGCCAATCTTACGCCTGACAAACTTCCGCCCGCCGCCATGGCGCCCGTTCATGCTGCCTGCGATGCCCACCTTGCCAGGGTCATCGGCACTCTGCAGCCGGAGTGGCTGGTTGGCGTGGGCGGCTTTGCAGAGGAACGCCTCCGTGCCGTTGCCGGAGCCGGCCCGGCAAAAGTCACCCGCATTCCCCACCCCAGCCCGGCAAATCCCGCCGCTAACAGAGACTGGTCCGGCGCAGCGATGAAGGCACTGCGGGAGGCGGGGGTGATGTAATTCCGGAGGGGCCGTTAGCCCGGCCGATGGCGTTGCCAGCAAATTCTCTTTACGTAAAATTTACATCTTAGCGCGGGAAATGTTCTAAACGTGCTTTAACACTTCCAGTCTTTCCAAAACGCCACCCGATCCATGAAAACGTTCCCCTTCGTCTTCGCATCCACCGTTCTCCTGTCATTTGCTGGCCCTCTACGGGGGGAAATGCGTGAATTTCACAGCGCCAAAGGCACGGCCATCAAGGCGGAACTCGTGAAGGCCCGCGGTCCGAATGTGGTGATCCGCGATGAAGCAGGCAAGGAATCCTCCGTGCCGCTGAAAGGTTTCAGCCGCGACGATGTCACCTACATTTGCCGCTGGATGGCTGCAGAACCCACCGCGCTCGACTACCGGTTCGACGCCAAGGAAACCGAAAAGCAGCTCGACAAGGTGCCCGGTACCGGTCGCGCATCGGGACCCGCCGCCTACGGCACTGCCGACGAAACCCAGCGCTGCTACGAAGTAAATCTTTCCAATCGCTGCGCAAACCCCATTGAAGGCGTGCGCGCCTGCTATCGCGTGTTTCTGCTCGATTGTGTGGAGGTCAGCACCGGCGGCTGGGCCTCCGTGATGCCTGCGCGCAAACTTATGTTCAAATCCGGCAACGTGGAGCTGCCATCCCTGCCCTATAACGGCACCTTCAAACTCACGACGCGCGTCCACGCGATGCATAAGATGAAGGCCGCCAACAACTTCTACGGCGTTGCCGAGCGCGATCGTCTGCGCGGTGTTTGGGTGAAGTTTTACCGCCACGGCGTCGAAGTCGCTGAATGGAAGAGTCCCACCGTTCCCAAGTGCGAATGGCCGGAAAACAGCGAAGAAAAAGACGCCCTCAAAGAGGACAAGGAAAAGCAAAAGCCTCTCCTCGCCGCTCTCACCGCCCCCCTGAACGAGCCCGTAAAGCCCGCAGCGGACCATTCGAAGCCGAAGTCCAAACCGAAGACGGAGAAACCCAAGCCGTCTCCGGAAAAAGACGACATGCCCGAAGAGCTGAAAATCTTCGATCTCGGCGATGTCTCGGATTTGCCGGCACCCAAAAAATAGTCAAGGGATCGGCAGGAGGGTGTAAAGACGGCGGGAGGCCGCGCTTCGGATTCAGGTTACCCTTCGAGCTTCGTCCACTTTGCATTCGCCTTCGAGGAGGCGACTACAGCTTCGATGAAGGCCATGCCCCGGACACCGTCTTCGATGGTGGGATAATCCAGCGCGAGGTCATCCTTCGGCAGTTTCTTTCCATCGATCCTCGCGCGGATGTGGTTGGCGAAGTTTTTGTAGATGTTCGCGAAGGCTTCGAGGTAACCTTCGGGGTGCGCGGGCGGGGTACGACCGGCAGCGGAGGCGGCTTTGCCAAGATAACCGTTGGCGGTACGATAGACTTCCAAGGGACGGTCCGGCCATTTGAGGAGCATCGTGTTAGGCTCCTTCTGGTGCCACTCGAGGCCGCCTTTCTCGCCATAGACACGGATGTTAAGGTTGTTCTCTTCGCCCACGGAAATCTGGGAGCAGTGAAGCACGCCCTTCGCGCCGCCCTTGAAGCGGAGGAGGATGTTAGCGTCGTCGTCGAGCTTGCGGCCTTTGACGAAAGTGGTGAGGTCGGCGGCGAGTTCGGAAATCTTGAGGCCGGTGATGTACTCCGCGAGGTTTTCGGCGTGAGTGCCGATGTCGCCCACGCAGCCGGCTGCGCCGCTGCGTTTGGGATCGGTGCGCCATGCGGCCTGCTTTTGCCCGCTCTCTTCGATGCGTGTCGCGAGCCAGCCCTGCGGATACTCGGCAACGACTTTGCGAATTTTTCCAAACACTCCGGCGGCGACCATTTCGCGTGCCTGTTTCACAAGCGGATAGCCGGTGTAGTTGTGTGTTAGGCCGTAGAGTTTGCCGGTCTTCTTGACGAGTTCGGCGAGCTTTTTCGCTTCCGCGAGGTTGAAGGTGGCGGGCTTGTCGCTGAGGACGTGGAAGCCGTTTTCCAGCGCCATCTTCGCCGGAGGGAAATGCATGTGGTTAGGCGTCACGATGGAAATGAAGTCCATGCGCTGGTCCTCCGGCAGCGCCTTCTCCCCTTTGATCATCTCCTCAAACGTCCCGTAACAGCGGTCCGGGGGAAGGAAAAGATCGGCACCGGAAGCCCTGGACTTTTCCGGATCGGATGAGAACGCGCCGCAGACGAGTTCGATTTGCTGGTCAATGGCGGCTGCGATGCGGTGAACTGCTCCAATAAAGGCTCCGCGTCCGCCGCCAACCATGCCATACCGAATTTTTCTGCTGCTGCTCATTGTGGGTGAAAAGGGTGGTTTTTGCGGGGAGTGTGGCAGTGATAGCGCTGGCCCGGTGGGAGGCAAGTAAATGGATAATGGAAAATGGAAAGTGTTTGAATTAAGAAGGCTGGCAGGGGCGGAGCACACAGATTTCTGACCCCTCCTTCGGTTTTGCCGGGGAAAAGGGTGGAAAAGATGTGAAGTGGCTTCGTTCTTACTATACCCGCGGGCGTAGTTCCCGTATCCAGTCCTCCATGCGCTGCCTGCTTCCCGCTGCCCTCGTTTCCGTTTCCTCAGTCCTGACCGCCGGGGCGGAGGGGCTGTCCTTTAATCGCGACATCCGTCCCATTCTGTCAGACAAGTGCTTCGCCTGTCACGGGATGGATGCAAAGAAACGGGAGGCAAAGCTGCGCCTCGATGTGCCGGACGGTGCCTTCGCGAAGGACAAGGACGGGAAAAGCGCCATCGTGCCGGGAAAACCGGAGGAAAGCGAGGCATGGCGGCGCATTATCACAACAGACGAGAACGATGTGATGCCGCCGCCGGAGTCGAAGAAAAACCTGACCCCGCAGGAAAAGGAGACGCTGCGGAAATGGATAGAGCAGGGCGCGCCCTATCAAAAGCACTGGGCATTCGAGCCAATCGCAAAACCGATGGTGCCGGACGGCGGGGCGGGGGAAATTGACCGATTTTTGTCAGCGCGCCTTAAGAAGGACGGTCTGGCGCTTTCTCCCGAGGCGGACCGCGAAACACTGGTGAGGCGCGTCAGTATAACTCTAACAGGCCTGCCGCCGGCGGTGGCGGAGGCGGACATGTTTGTGAATGACAAATCGGATGGAGCGTATGAGCGCATGGTGGACCGGTATCTTGCTTCGCCGTATTACGGTGAGGAGATGGCGCGGCACTGGCTGGATGTGGCGCGTTATGCAGACACGCATGGCATGCACCTCGACAACGAGCGCCAGATGTGGGCTTATCGCGACTGGGTGGTGAATGCGTTCAATCGCAACCTGGGGTTCGATGCATTTACCATCGACCAGCTCGCGGGCGATTTGGTTCCTAACGCCACGCAGGCGCAGATCGTGGCGACGGGATTCAACCGGTGTAATGTGACCTCGGGCGAGGGTGGCAGCATCGATGCAGAGTATCGTTATCGTTATGCCGTGGACCGGGCCAGCACCACCGCACAGGCATGGCTGGGCCTCACGGCGGGCTGCGCCGTCTGCCATGATCACAAGTATGATCCGATTTCCACAAAGGAATTCTATTCGCTGTATGCGTTTTTCAATTCCAGCGCCGATCCCGCCATGGATGGCAATGCGCTGCTGACTCAGCCGGTGGCAAAGGTGAAGCCGGCGGGTTATGACGCAAAGATCAAGACCTTCGATGACCGATTGGTTGCATTGAAGAAACAGATGGAGGAGAAGGCGGCGGTCCTGGCTTATCAGGATCCTGCGGAGCAAAACCCAAAGCCAGTCGGCACAAGAACTGAGCAGGTATGGTTTGAAGATTCGTTTCCGGCAGGTGCCCAGGTGGTTGCCTCAGGGCACGGAACAACACTGGTGGACAAACCGGTAGCGAGTGGCAAAAAGGCGCTAAAACGCGGGGGACCTGAAATGGCGCAGGACTCCTACGCATCAGGCGCCGCGCCATTCGAGGTGCCGCAAAATGGAAAGTTATTTGTGTCCGTTTACCTGGATCCTTCAGACCCGCCGGAGGAAGTGATGCTTCAGTTTAACGACGGTGACTGGGAACACCGCGCCATCTGGGGAAGCGACCTCATCGCGTGGGGCGCAGAGAATTCAGTGTCCCGGTACAAGGCCGGAGTCCTGCCGCCTGCCGGCCAGTGGACACAGTTGGAAGTGGAGGCGGCAAAGGTGGGACTGACCACGGGCATGAAGGTAAAGGGCTATGCGTTTACCGTGCACGGCGGCACCGCATATTTTGATAAGCTGGGAATTTCCGGCGACACAAATCCCGCGACAGATCCTGCGCTGTCATTCGCCGCATGGCGCGCGGCGCAAAAGGGCAAGGATGTAAAAGAAATTCCCCGGGACCTGAGGGGCTGGCTGAAGGAAGGTCCTGACAAACCGCGCACACCGGAGGAAGTGAAACGCCTGCGGGATTATTATGTGCAAAACGTATGCGTCTCCACGCAGCCGCAATTCAAGGATTTGAACGACGCACTCGCCGCGGCAAAGAAGCAACGGGATGATTACGATGCGAGCGTGCCTTCCACCTTTGTCTGGCGGGACATGCCTGCGCCGCGGGACAGCTTTGTGATGATGCGCGGACAATACGACAAACCCGGTGAGAAAGTGGAGCCGGGCACGCTGGCTGTGCTGCCGCCGATGAAGCACGAAGGCCGCGCGACACGGCTGGATCTTGCGAAATGGCTCGTCGCGTCTGAGAATCCGCTTACGCCGCGCGTGACTGTGAACCGCTTCTGGCAGCAGGTGTTTGGCGCGGGCCTCGTCACGACCAGCGACGACTTTGGAACGCAAGGCGCGTTGCCCAGCCATCCGGAATTGCTCGACTGGCTTGCGGTTTGGTTCCAGGAGAACAAATGGGACGTGAAGAAGCTCATGCGTCTCATGCTTACGAGCGCGGCCTTCCGGCAGCAGAGCGGTGCCGCTCCTGAAAACTGGCAGCACGATCCCTCAAACGTCTGGCTGAGCCGCGGCCCGCGCTTTCGTCTGGATGCCGAGCAACTGCGCGACCAGGCGCTCTTCGTCAGCGGATTGATCAATCTGGAGATGGGCGGCAGGGGCGTGAATACCTATCAACCGCCTAACATTTGGGAGCCGGTCGGGTTTGCCGGCTCGAATACGCGTTTTTATAAACAGGACACCGGCCCGGCGCTCTATCGCCGGAGCCTGTATGTGTTCTATAAACGCACGGCGCCCGCGCCCTTCATGGCCAACTTCGATGCGCCCAACCGCGAGCAGTCCTGCACGCGGCGCGAACGCAGCAATACACCGCTGCAGGCACTGCAATTGATGAATGACGTGCAGCACTTTGAAGCCGCCCGGGTCTTCGCCTCACGTATCATTGGGGGTGCCTCATCACCGCCGGAGCGCGTGACGTTCGCGTTCCGCACTGCGCTTTCCCGCCGGCCCTCCGCCCCGGAAACAGCCGCAGTCCTGGAGTTTTATAACAAATCCCTCGCTAAATACAAAGCCACACCGGCCGAGGCGAAAAAGGCGATTAGTTTCGGAGAAACAAAGCCTCCCTCGGGTATCGATGAAGCCGAACTCGCGGCATGGGCTTTGGTCGCCAATCTTATTCTTAACATGGACGAAGCGATCGTCCGCAACTAAGATGAAATTCTTACGACTGCCCCGGATAGTCCTTCACTACGGTCAGGCCGGGGATGAAACCGAAGTGCTTGTCGTACGTAAGCACCGCCGCATCCGCTTTCAGCGCGCACGCCGCAATCAACGCATCCGTCAGTGGAATGATATGTCCCGCGCGGTCGCAGGACCAGAGAATGCCTTCCGCCAGTTCCCACACGTTGTTCAATGCAGGAACGTAGAGCAGGCAGTCGAGAAATCCGCTGAGCGCCTTGCGGGCTTTGGGCGATTTTGCCCCGCGAATGATCTCACAGCGAACGACACCGCAGGTCGCAATGTCGTCTTCTTCCGCCAAAAGCGAAAACTCCTGTGCCGGGTCGATACCCTGACGCAGGAGCGTGATATAAACGCAGGAGTCGATGATGATCACGACTGCGCGTTGGGGTTAACGCTTGCGCTTTTTGGAAATCACCTTGCGGTAATCCACGGCCTTGCGGGCGGCGGCCGCGGCTCCGCTATAGGGAACATTATCCTCCGCGACCCTGAGTGCCATGAGATCATACGCAGGATCAATGGCTTCCATGAGCTCAGCCCTGGAGAGTCCGAGACCTTTTCTGGTGTATTCCCTCAGCCTCGCCTTCCTGTCCATTTCCTTGAGGGCAATGCTCACGGCTTCCGTCTTGCTGGCGGCACCGGTGGCATTGATGACCCTTTCCAAGAGGTCGTCATCTATGTGCATTGTCATCTTCATGGAATGAGTATGGCATGCATGCCATACTCTCACAAGTAATTTTTTTCCTTTTTCCTATGCATCCGCTCTTCGAACATCAAGTCCTTCAGACACGCCGTCAGTTTTTCGGCCAGGCCGGCCTGCGAATGGGGGGGCTCGCCCTGACATATCTTCTGGGAAATTCCTTCAGCCGTGCGGCATCTCAGGTGCATCCGGCCCTTCCAGGCCTTCCGCATTTTGCGCCGAAGGCCAAAGCGGTGATCTACCTGCACATGAATGGCGGGCCGTCCCAGCTTGACCTTTGGGACTACAAGCCGGCATTGAAAGAGCAGTTCAACAAAGACCTGCCGAAATCCTTTTTGGGTGAACGCATCACCACCATGACCAGCGGGCAGGGGCGGTTTCCGGTGGCGCCGTCCAAGTTTAAATTCACGCAGCACGGGCAGAGCGGGCGCTGGGTAAGTGAACTGCTGCCGCACACTGCAAAGATCGTGGACGACATTGCGCTCATCAAGACGGTCCACACGAACGCCATCAATCACGATCCCGCCTGCACGTTCGTCATGACCGGCAGCGAAGTGCCCGGCAAGCCCAGCATTGGCTCGTGGGTTTCTTACGGTCTTGGTGCGGAAACCAGCGATTTGCCATCCTTCGTCGCACTGGTGCCGAAATTTCCCGACGGCTCCAATGGACAGGCGCTCTACAGCCGCATGTGGGGTCCTGGTTTTCTGCCGGGCAAATACAGCGGGGTGGTGCTGCGCGCCGGGGCCGATCCCGTGCTCTATTTGGAGAATCCGCCCGGCGTGGACCGCACAGATCGCCGCGCCATGCTCGATACGCTCGGCAAGCTCAATTCCATGGGCTTTCAGAAGATGGGTGATCCGGATATTCAGACGCGCATTTCCCAGTATGAGATGGCCTATCGTCTTCAGGCCAGTGTTCCTGAATTAACTGATCTTTCCAAAGAGTCTCAAACCACCCTGGACATGTATGGTCCGGAAGTGAAGAAACCCGGATCATTCGCCGGCAGTGCCCTGCTGGCGCGGCGCCTCGTGGAGCGCGGGGTGCGCATGGTTCAAATCCTGCACCGCGGCTGGGATTCGCACGGAAATCTTCCAGGCGAGCTTGGAGCGCAGTGCCGCGACACGGATCAGGCCTGCGCCGCTCTCGTGCAGGACTTGAAACAACGAGGAATGCTTAACGATGTCCTCGTAATTTGGGGCGGTGAATTCGGCCGCACCGTTTATTCTCAGGGCACTCTTAACGAAAAGACTTACGGACGTGATCACCATCCGCGGAACTTCTGCATGTGGATGGCCGGCGGCGGTATCAAGGGCGGCGTCACGCTGGGTGAAACCGACGAATACTCCTACAACCCGGTCGTTGATCCCGTTCATATCAACGAGATCAATGCCACGGTCCTGCACTGTCTTGGCATCGATCACGAACGCTTCACCTTTAAGTTCCAGGGCCTCGACCAGCGGCTCACCGGCGTCGAACCCATGAAAGTGATCAAGCAGGTGCTGGCGTAAACCGGCAAGTCAGGCTCGGAATCGCGGGCAGCGGAGGCGAAACTGCCCGCGGGCTGGTGTGGCAATGGTAGAAACCGCTCTCCTCGTTCGGCGGGCTGGGCTTTCGGCGCTTGCCGGTTTTCTTTGGAATTGTGAATTCCATTCACAGTTTGATTGAAAACGTTGCAAGCCGGTTCAGTGCCTCGCACCCCCGGTTGGCACGCAGGCGGCTAAGCATTCGGCAGAAATGCTCCGTTCCGCCCCCCCGACGAACCGTCGCCTGACAAGGCGGCGTGGCTGCTTGCCGCTCTGTGCTGCCAAAAATTGCTGCGCGCCCGATATCCCGGGAGGCTGTTCTTCTCGCGTCATTCCACCGCGCTAGCGTGGCTCGCCGCCATCAACCCTTCAGTCTCACTCACCACCTCCACTCTATCATGACCACAAATTTGAATCCCTCCTCCCGCCGTCGCTTCCTGCGCCGCTCGGCCCTGGCCACCCTCGCTGCAGGCCTGCCTCTCGGATGGCGCGGCTCTGCATGGGCGAGCGACGGTCCGGAGACCACCGATATTAAATTAGGCATCATCGCCCTGACAGATTGCTCCTCCATAGTGATCGCCCACGAAAAAGGACTCTTTAAAAAATTCGGTATCAACTCCACCGTGTCCAAAGGCGCGAGTTGGGCCGCCATCCGTGATTCGCTTTCCACGGGCGACATACAGGCGACTCATATGCTGCTCGGCATGCCCATCGCCAGCACCATGGGACTTGGAGGTGTGCCGAAGAAGCCGCTCATTGTCCCATGGATCATTAACCGGAATGGTCAGGCGATCACCCTGAAGAAGGAACTTGCAGGCAAAGTGGCCGGCGATCCGAAGAAACTCAAGCCTCTCGCCGACGCCGCGAAGGCCGCCGGCACACCCATGACGTTTGCCATGACTTTTCCTCCAGGCACACACGCTATGTGGATTCGTTATTGGCTGGCAGCGGGAGGCGTGCATCCCGGCGATGCCGCCGGTGCCAATGCAGACATCAACCTTATTACCATTCCACCGGCACAAATGGTCGCCAATATGAAGGTCGGCAAGATGGATGGCTTTTGCGTAGGTGAGCCATGGAATGCGCGCGCCATTGCTGAGGAGATCGGCTTCACCGCCATCACCACTCAGGGCATTTGGAAGGACCATCCTGAAAAAGTCTGCGCGTTTACCGAGGAGTTTGCCTCAAAGAATCCGAAGACGGTCAAAGCCGTGCTTAAGGCGCTCCACGAGGCCAGTGTCTGGCTGGACAAAATGGACAACCGTGCAGAGGGCGCAAAAATCGTCAGCGGCGTCAATTATATCAACTGTCCGCCGGAAACGATTCTCGGGCGCCTCCAGGGCAAGTATCTCTTTGGAGACGGGCGGAAACTCAAAGACCCGGGCTACATGGTCTTCAGTGACCGCAACTGCAACTATCCGCAGGCCAAGTTCGGCACCTGGTGGCTCACGCAATTGCGCCGCTGGGGCTTCACGGACGGCGCGCCCGAATACTCTGCTGTCACCAGACAGGTGATGCGCACTGACATTTACGAAGAGGCCATGAAGGAGATCGGATTCAAGCACGGCGGGGCGGACCTGAAGCCGGAGAGGTTTTTCGACGGCGGCGTGTTCGATCCCAACTCCGACCCGGACAAATACGCGACTTCTTTCGCGGTGAACAGCATCAAAGGCTAACCGTTATGACCAAATTGCGCAATATTCGCTGGGAATCCCTGGTGCTTCCGCTGCTGGGCGTTCTCGCGATCATCGGAATCTGGGCGATGATCTCCGGGAGATCGATAACGACTCAAGGCGTGGATGACTTCGGCGACCCGGTATCCATCACCAAGCGGGAAGGTGTTTCACCCGATCTGCCCTCTCCCGCGGAAACATGGGAAGCCAGCAAGCCTTACGTGGTGAAACCCATGGAGAAGCGCGGTGAACTCGACCAGGGTGTGCTGGCCTTTACGCTGCTCTCTCTCGGTCTTGTACTTAAAGGATATCTAATAGCGCTCGCGATTGGTACGCCGCTGGGATTTGCGCTCGGCCTGTCCAAACGCCTGACACAAATGCTCGATCCCATCGTGCAGGTGCTTCGACCTGTCTCGCCGCTGGCGTGGTATCCGCTGGGATTGGTGCTCTTCAGCTCCATCAAGATGCTCGATGGCGACGGCAAGGTGTTCTTCGGGCCGTCGGACGCTGCGGCGCTTTTCACCATCGCCGTCTGTGCCATGTGGCCCACGGTCATCAACACAGCCGTGGGTGTGCGGGCAGTGCCGCAGGATTATCTGAATGTGGCCAAAGTGCTGCGCCTTTCAAAACTCAAGACTCTCTGGAAAGTCCTCATTCCCGCAACTTTGCCGAACATGTTCACCGGGTTCCGCCTCTCTCTGGGCATGGCGTGGCTCGTGATCGTGGCGGTGGAAATGCTGACGGGCCGACCAGGCGTTGGAGGGTTTCTCTTTCAGCAGTACAACGCCGGACGCAACGCGCATATCATCCTGTGCATTCTCATCATCGGGGTCGTTGGGTTGATCATTGACCGGTTTATGACTGCTGCGGAGAACCGCATGCGCACTGCTTAACGTATGAGCCTGCTTGAAATCAACGGCGTCAGTCGCGGCTACGGCAGCCATCCCGTCCTGCGCGATGTCAGCCTCACGGTCAACGAAGGAGACTTCGTTTCACTTATCGGTTATTCGGGAACCGGCAAAACCACGCTGATCTCCCTGCTCTCCGGCTTGCTGAAGCCCGATGCCGGTTCGGTAAAGATGGAAGGTGTGCCCGTGGCGGGTCCGTCTCATGAAAGAGGCATCGTGTTTCAGAATTACTCGCTGCTGCCCTGGATGAACGTTTCAGAAAACATCCGGCTCTCGGTGGATCAGGTCTATCCGCAGTGGACGACGGAAAAGCGAAAGGAGCATACGGAGAAATACATCGCGATGGTAAAACTGACACCGGCGGCAAACAAGCTGCCGCGGGAATTGTCAGGCGGAATGCGTCAGCGGGTGGCGGTCGCCCGTGCGCTGGCGATGAATCCGCGCGTCCTGCTGTTGGATGAGCCTTTGAGTGCGCTTGATGCACTCACGCGGGCGCAGTTGCAGGATGAAATCAGCGACATCTGGCTGCGCACTCGCACGACAGTGATCTGGATCACGAACGATCCGGATGAGGCCATTCTCATGGCGGATCGGGTCATCCCGCTTCTGCCCGGTGAGGCCGCCACGCTGGGACGGGAGCTCACGATCGATCTCGCCCGCCCGCGGGACAGGCGGACGATCTCAGACGAGCCTGCGTTTAAGGCCTTCCGTGCGGACATTATCGGCCAGCTTGAGTCCGCAAAGAACCGCATCACCCAAACGTCATCCTGCAAAGTAACGCTGCCGGACATTCTTCCGGAAGACGTGATGACGCGGAACGCGCTGCCTTTTCTCATTCGCCGCGGTCCGCGCCGCCGCTCGGATTTGCATCCTGAAACTGTGGAAGCCGCCCTATGAGTCATCCTGTTCCCCCCATGCTGGAGCTGTACAGCCTCAGCAAAAGCTACGCCTCGGCACGCGGCACGTCCGTCATCGTGAAGGATTTCAATCTTCGCATCGCGCGCGGCGAGTTTGTGACGCTCATCGGTCACTCCGGATGCGGAAAGTCCACCGTGCTCAGCATGGTCGCCGGTCTTACGGATGTGACTTCGGGCGCCATGATTCTTGGCAGCCGGGAAACTGTGGAGGCAGGACCTGACCGCGGGGTTGTCTTTCAGTCGCCTTGTCTTCTGCCATGGCTCACGGCACTCGAAAATGTGATGCTGGGCGTGAACCAGGTTTACTTCACCGCGAGCCGCGCTGAGCGCAGGCAACTGGCGGAGTATTACCTCAGTGTTGTGGGACTAGGCGCGGCTCTAAACAAGCGTCCGGGTGAACTCTCGCAGGGCATGCGCCAGCGGGTGGGCATTGCGCGCGCATTCGCTCTTCAGCCGAAAATGCTGCTGCTCGACGAACCATTCGGAATGCTGGACGCCCTGACAAAGCGTGAATTGCAGCAGGTGTTGCTCGATCTCTGGCGGCGCTTTCGGATTACCACGCTCATGGTGACCCATGATGTGGATGAGGCCGTGTTCCTTTCCGATCGCGTGGTGATGATGACAGACGGTCCTGAGGCTGAAGTGGGTGACATTCTTCGCATTCCCTTCGCCCGGCCCCGCGTGCGAGCCCAGCTCATGGAGGACCCGCAGTATGCGGAATGCCGCCGCCATCTCCTTACTTTTCTCAACGAGCGCTCCCACATTCGTCCCAGCAGGGAGCCCGGTTTTATTCCTTTCGACGATGCTCCGCAGCCGGCATCCGAAAACAGCAGCGGCCTGCCCGCCGCCTCGCTTCCCGCTCCGGCCTGACAGGCCTTCGTTCGCACTAACATAATATATGATCTGTAACTCAACGATTCGAATTCTTTCCATTGCTGCTGCCTCCTGCGCTTCCCCGCTCCTCGCGGGAAGTGCGCCTCCGGTTCCGGCCACACCGCCGCCGGCTGACAGTCCCCTTTCCTTCTACGGGGGAAAACTCGTCTTCGATGTCCACGAACGGATGCGCTTCGAATACCGGGAAAATAACTTCGACTTCGACAACAGCATCGATTCCCTGACAGACGACTCATGGCTGCTGCAGCGCTTCCGCATCGGCATGAAGTGGACTCCGTTGCCGTGGTTTTCGCTTTATGTTCAGGGGCAGGACACACGGGAATACGATTCAGACAGACCGGATATCATCGGCACGATGGGAGCGGAGGGAGACGATCAATTCGATCTCCGCCAGGGTTACATTCGACTGGGTGACCCCAAGGCGTTTAGCCTGACGGCGGGCCGTCAGGTGATGCTTTACGGGGACGAGCGCGTCATTGGACCGCTGGATTGGGCCAATCAGGGGCGCACCTTTGACGTGATCAAACTCCGCTATGAAGGCAAAGGTTGGTGGGTGGACGCCTTCGCGAGTTCGGTGGTGACCTTTCGTGACGAAAAGTTCAACGAGTCGGACTGGCTGAGTGACAGCGATACGCGCGATCAAACTTTCAGCGGTGTGTATTTCTCCACGACGCTGTGGGGTCCGCAAACAACGGACCTCTACGTTCTTCAACTGCATGAAGAGAACGCCGGCGATACGGATTTCCTGTCTTTCGGCGCCCGCGTCAAAGCGGACGTGAAGAAGACCGGCGGCTGGGACTACGAAATGGAGGCGGTGGTCCAAACGGGAGAAGTTAAAGACCGCGACCTTTCTGCATGGGCCATCCACGCAGGCATCGGTTACGTCTGGCTGCAGCATCCGTGGAAGCCCCGCGTCTTTGCCGAATACAACCACGGCACGGGGGATGAGAACGCGACGGATGGAGACACGGAGACTTTTCAAAATCTGTTTCCCACGAACCACAAATTCTACGGCTACATGGATTTCTTTTCGTGGCAGAACATTCACAATCCGGCGATCTCATTCAGTGTTGCGCCAACGAAGGACCTAACGCTTCGCGCCGACGGTCACCTCTTCTGGCTCGCGGACACGGGTGACGCATGGTATCGCGCCAATGGCGTGACCATGGTGCGGCCGATCAACAGCAGTGCAGACAGCTATGTGGGCGCTGAGATTGATTTTACGGCGATTTGGAAGCCGAAAAAATGGCTCACGGTCCAAGCCGGATACAGTCACTTCTTCGCCGGAGACTATGCCGAGGCCACCGGGCCGTCGGATGATGCGGATTTTGTCTATACCAGCGCGGCAATCGATTTCTAACTTTGTTCAGCGGTGCTCCCGCCCCCCGCCGATGAGCCTGCCTCCACTCCTTCCACAACTTAGCCAGCCTCACAGCGGTCCGCCGCTGCGCACCATGCTGGACGAGTTGCTGGACGAGCAAAGGCGGCTCCCGGCGGTGGAGCGGTTTTCTGCGTGGCATGATCGCACAGCGCCCGGCCCTGGCGCCCGCTATTCTGCATTGCTGCCGGCCTCGGTGCCTGCGCCCGGCCAGCAGTACGCCTTCGAGGTCAATTTGGATGCCTGCACAGGCTGTAAAGCGTGTGTGGCGGCGTGTCATGCCCTCAATGGGCTGGAGGAACATGAAACGTGGCGCAGCGCCGGACTTCTTGTTAGCGAAAACCGCCGGCACTCGCACCGGCAAACGGTAACCACCGCCTGTCATCATTGCGTCGATCCGGGATGCGCCAACGGCTGTCCGGTGCTCGCCTACGAAAAGGATGAAAACACGGGCATTGTCCGGCATTTGGATGATCAATGCATCGGCTGCAACTACTGCACCATGACCTGCTCGTATGGCGTGCCGCAGTATTTGCCTTCGCGCGGAATTGTCAGGAAGTGCGACATGTGCCGCCAGCGGCTGGATGAGGGAGAAGCGCCCGCCTGTGTGCAGGCCTGTCCCAGCGGCGCCATCCGTATTGTGCTGGTCGAAAAGGCGGATGCCCTCGCCGCGGCCCGCAACGCAGATGTTTCGCTGCTGCCCGGCGCGCCGCCGTCGCGCATCACCGTGCCGTCCACTCGTTATGTCAGTCGAGAACCGGTCGCGCCCACGCTCATTCCCGAGCAGGATCGGAGCACGGAACTCCAGCCTGCTCACTGGCCGCTGGTGCTTATGCTGGTCTTCTCCCAGGCGGGTGCCGGGGCTCTCGCCACTTATCTCATCCTCCCGGATTCGAGGGCGCTTTATGCCGCCGCCGCGCTGGCCGGCGCTGGAAATGCCGCGGCAATCCTCCATCTGGGCAGGCCTCTCAAAGCATGGCGCGCATGGATGGGATGGCGAAAGTCCTGGCTGAGCCGCGAGATCATTACCTTCGGATTGCATGTGCCTCCGCTGCTGATTCTTGCCGCCGCTGCATGGCTGGGAATGAAACTGCCGCTGGCGGGTGCCATAGCGAGCCTGTCGCTGGCAGCCGGGATTGCGGGAATCTTCTGTTCGGGAATGGTCTATCATGTGACGCAGCGTCCCTCCTGGGTTGGAGGGCGCTCGCTGCTCCGCTTTGCATTGACGGCTCTGCTGGGAGGCGCGGCCGCTGCATGGTGCGTCAGGCCTGAAACGCCTGCTTTGATTGCTCTTGTCATCGCCGTGACGGCCAAACTCGCCGCGGAATCGCACTGGCATCGCCTCGCTGTTGTTAGTGAAAATCCATTGCTCGCCAATGGCGTGATGGTCCTTAACTCCACGCTGGGCATTCCATACAGACTTCGGTTTCTTTTCCTTTTGACCGGGGGCCTCTTTCTCCCGGCATTTTCGCTGCCGGCCGGCGGATCTTCCGCCGCGTTCACACTCACTGCCGCCGCGCTTCTGCTGGCCGGTGAAATCCTCGAACGGCTTCTCTTTTTCCGTGCGGCCATGCCATGGCACATGCCTGGCTGGACGGCGCGCCACCACTCATGAGCGCGCGCACTTCCTTCCTCCAGTTCCGGGAATTCGATGGTCCGCTCACACGCGACCTCGTCCAAAGTCCTGGTCAGTTCGGTCTCGGAAACGTGCCGGACCGGCTGAATCCGGACAGTGTGCGCTCCTCGGTGTGTGGTTTCTGTTCCACCGGCTGCGGCCTCAAGATCCACCTGCGCGACAACGCGGCCGTCAATCTGTCTGCCGATCCTGCTTATCCCGTGAATCAAGGCATGGCCTGTCCGAAAGGATGGGAGGCGCTCACGCCTCTGTCCGCTCCCGACCGCGCCACGGTGCCCCTGCTGCGTGACCCGGTATCCGGCAGGCTGGAACCGTGTGATTGGGACACCGCCCTGCAAACTTTTGTCCTGAAGATCCGTGCCATCATGGATAGGTACGGACCGGACAGCGTCGCGTGGATAGGGACCGGGCAGATGCCTAACGAAGAACTGGCGTTTCTTGGGGCTCTGGCGAAGTTCGGTCTCGGTTTCATTCACGGCGACGGCAATACGCGCCAGTGCATGGCCACGGCGGTCGCTGCCTATAAAGAATGCTTCGGCTTCGATGCACCTCCTTATACCTATGAGGACTTTGAAGAGAGCGATGTCATCCTCCTGATCGGCTCCAACCTCTGCATCGCCCATCCGATTCTGTGGCAGCGCGTGCTGAGGAATCGACAGAATGCAAAGATTATCGTCATTGACCCGCGCCGCACGGAGACTGCAGTCGCCGCGCATGAGCACCTCGCCTTGAAGCCGAAGAGTGATCTCATCTTTTTCTACGCGGTCGCCAATGACCTCATCGCGAATGGGTGGGTCGATCAGCGTTACATTGACGCACACACGAAGGGCTATCGGGAGTTCGCCGCTCATGTTGCGGAGTGGACGCCCGAGCGGGCCGCAACGATCTGTGGTCTTGAAGCCTCCGTCATCCGCGGGCTGGCGCGCACCATTCATGAGGGAAAGGCCGTGAGTTTCTGGTGGACGATGGGAATCAATCAGGGCCACGAGAGTACGCGGACAGCACAGGCGATCATCGCGCTCGCGTTGATGACGGGTAACATGGGACGCCCGGGAACCGGGGCCAACAGCATCACCGGGCAGTGCAATGCGATGGGATCGCGCCTGTTCAGCAATACGACGAATCTCCTCGGCGGCCATGACTTCACCAATGAAGCGCACCGGAAAAAGGTGGCGCGTGTGCTGGGAATCGATTGGAAGCGGATTCCATTGCGCAACTCGCTGCCCTATCATCAGATCATGGAGCGTGTGGCGGCGGGAGAAATCAAAGGACTCTGGATCGTGGCGACGAACACGGCGCATTCGTGGATAGGGAACGGAACAATTCCTGACGCTTTGGCGAAGCTGGACTTTCTCGTGGTTCAGGACATGTATCACACCACGGAGACGGCGCGCAAATCGCATCTGGTGCTCCCGGCGGCAGGGTGGGGAGAGAAGGACGGGACGTTTATCAACAGCGAGCGGCGCATCGGGGTTACGCGGGCGGTGAGCCGCGCGCCCGGGGAGGCCTTGAGTGATTTCAGGATTTTGCGACTCATTGCTCATTACGCAGGCTGCCACCATTTGTTTGGGCGGTGGACGTCGCCGGAGGCGGTGTTCGGAATGCTGCAGGAGCTGACGTGCGGGCAGCCGTGCGACATCACGGGGATCGACGGCTATGACATGCTGGAAGAGAATGGAGGCATACAGTGGCCTTTGCCTTCGCCCGGCATGGAAATCGCTACTTCCAGCGATGTCATGTCCACACCGCGTGTTTCCAATCACCGCCGGCTTTTTGAAGACGGTCAATTTTTCACTGCGGACGGACGGGCCCGTTTCGTTTGCGACGAACCCCGTGAACCCGCGGAGCCAGTGGACGAAAGCCACCCGGTGGTCCTCCTGACCGGACGGGGCACGAGCGCACAGTGGCACACCGAAACGAGGACGGGGAAGAGCGCCATCCTTCAACGGATGCATCCGTCGGAATTGATTGTGGAGGTTCATCCGGATGATGCGGAGCCGCTCGGCCTAACGACCGGCATGTGGGTTACGGTTTCGTCCCGGCGCGGAAGCGTGCGGGCACGGGCGCTCGTGACCTCTGCGGTGCCGGAGGGAGCGGTCTTTTTGCCCATGCACCATCCGGCGGTGAATGTCCTGACATTTCCCTCCTTCGACCCCCATTCGCACCAGCCCTCGTACAAACACTGTGCGGTGCGGCTGACCGCGCATCCCTCCGCAGCACCATGAATGCCACCCTGACAAAACCGCCGCCCGCAATGCCAAACACAGCGGGGTTCAATCCTGTTCAGAAGGAGTATTTGTCCGGCATTCTTGCCGGTCTTGCTGCACGGCAGACGGCTCCGTTTGTCGGCCTTAGCGGCGGTCTCTACACATCCGAACCCGGCGGCGGCGCGAATCTCGCCGAAGAAAAAGACGAGCCATCGTTTCATGGCACACCCGTTTCCGAACTGTGCCGTCAGGAGGTGTGGAAATACACCGAGCATGGTCTCGATGGCTGGGAGCGTCTTGTCGCTCATGCCAAAGAAGGGAAAATGCCGGACGACGAGCACACGTTTAGGTTTCGCTTCTTCGGCCTCTTCAATGTTTCTCCGGTGCAGCAAAGTCTCATGCTTCGCTGCCGGATTCCCGCGGGTGAACTGACGGCGGTGCAACTCCGCGGGCTGGCGGAGATGACGGACCAGTTTGCGGACGGGACGTCCGCCATCACGACGCGCTCGAATATTCAGCTTCGTCAGATTCAGCCGCGCGATGCGCTGGATGTCCTGATGCGCCTGTCTTCGCTGGGGCTGACGTCGCGAGGATCGGGCGTGGACAATGTGCGCAACATTACGGCCAGTCCCACGGCTGGCATCGATCCGCAGGAACTGCTGGACACGCGACCCTTCGCGCACGCGCTGCATCATTTGATTCTGAATTCGCGTGATCTCTTCGATCTGCCGCGGAAGTTCAACGTGTCGTTTGAAGGCGGCGGCATCATCGACACCGTGGCGGACACTAACGACATCGGCTTCATGGCGGTGAGTGTTCCTGCGGAATGTCAGGGTGTGAAGCTTCAGGACGGCAGCGCGGTGACGGTTCCCCGCGGTGTCTATTTCAGGGTGGAACTGGCGGGCATCACCGGCCACCGGCAACTCGCCTCGGACTGCGGCCTGCTGGTGAGGCCTGAGGATAGCGTGGCGCTGACGGCAGCCATGCTGCGTGTCTTTTCGGAACACGGTGACCGCACGGACCGGAAGAAGGCGCGGCTCAAGTATCTCATCGACAAATGGGGCACGGAGAAGTTTTTGGCGGAGACCCAGGCGAAGCTCGCGTTTCCCCTTGTTATTGCTGGTGTCGAACATTGTGCGCCGCGTCCGGCCGCGGTGAAGCATGCGCACCTCGGCCTGCGGGTTCAACGGCAGCCGGAGATGAATTGGCTGGGCGTTGTCGTGCCGGTGGGTCTGCTGACATCCGCGCAGATGCGCGCGATCGCCACGCTCGCTGAGCGTCATGGCTCCGGCACGCTGCGCCTCACGCCCTGGCAGAATCTGATCATTCCGGATGTGCCGGACGCGGAGGTCACCGCGCTCCAAAAGGGAATCGAGGCGGCAGGACTTCACTGGCGAAGCAGTCAAGTGATGGGCGGACTGGTGGCCTGTACGGGCAGCCGCGGCTGCAAGTATGCGGCGGCGGATACCAAGGGCGATGCCATTCGCACCGGGCAATGGCTGGAGGAGCGGCTGCAACTGGATCAGCCGGTCAATATTCATTTCACCGGATGTCCGCACTCCTGCGCGCAGCACTATGTGGGAGACCTTGGGTTGCAGGCGGTGAAGGTGGACCGGGACGGCGTGAGCGTGGATGGTTATCACATCGTGGCCGGAGGCGGAACAGGAACGGAATCCGGCATTGCGAGGCCGGTGCGGAACGGAGTGGCCGCCGCGGAAGTGCCGCAGGTGTTGGAGGAAATTCTGCGAAAGTGGCAGCAGGTCCGTCTCCCTAACGAGTCGTTCTGCGCATTTACCCGTCGTCATACCACCGAAGAACTTTTGAATTTGTTTGCATCATGAACGCCCCCGCAGCCTTCGTTCCCGTCATGCCGGAAAGCGCGCCCTTCAGCGAAGAGCAGCGCGCTTATCTCAATGGATTTCTTGCCGGTTTGTTTTCGTGGACGCCCGTGAATGCTTCGTCGCAGGCTGCCCCCATAATGACTCTGACTGTCCTCTTCGGCTCGCAGACTGGCGGGGCGGAGAAGGCGGCTAAGAAGCTGGCAAAGCTGGCGGCGCAGCGCGGATTTAAGGCAACCATTCGCGACATGGGCGAGACGAAGCCCGCGGATCTTGCGGGCGCTGACAATCTTCTCGTCATTGCCAGCACTTACGGTGACGGCGAGCCGCCGGACCGCGCGCGCGATTTCTGGGCGGCTCTGAGCAATGGCGCGCCGCGCATGGAGAAGACGCGCTTCAGCGTGCTCGCGCTGGGTGACTCGTCTTACTCCAAATTCTGTGAGTTTGGGCGGCTGCTCGATTCGCGGTTTGCGGAACTGGGGGCGCTGCGTGTAGCGCCGCGGCGCGACTGCGATGTGGAATGGGCGGAGCATTTCGAGGCGTGGACCGCGGAGGCGTTTGCGGCACTGGGAACGTCCACTCCGGTTCCTGCGCTTCCGGACGAGGAAACGCCGGCCTGCGACCGCGATCATCCGTTTGAGGCGCCTTTCATGACTAACTTTCCGCTCAGCAGCGGGGAATCGGCGAAGGATGTGCGGCATTTTGAGTTTTCGCTGGAGGGCTCCGGGCTGAGCTATGAGTGCGGGGATGCGCTGGGCGTGTGGCCGGAGAATGATCCGGCGATGGTGCAGGAGATCCTGGACCTCACGAAACTGGATGGAGATGCGATGGTAACGGGGCGCAGGAAGCAAGCGGTGACGCTGCGTGAGGCTCTGCTTCGGCACTTCGAGATCACGCGCATTCCGCAGTCGCTGCTGATGGAAGTGACGGCGGGAAGCGCGGTGGAAACGATTTCGGCCTCGTGGTGCGACGGGCGGGATGTGATCGATTTGCTGCGTCTCGTCCCGGACATGAAATGGGAGGCGGCGGCGTTTACAGGGCTGCTGCGGAATCTCAGCCCGCGGCTGTATTCCATCAGTTCCAGTCCGGCGGCTCATGCGGGGAGCGTGCATCTGACGGTGTCTGCGGTGCGGTATGAGTTTCACGGGCGGGCGAGGCAGGGGCTGTGTTCGACGTTTTTGGCGGACCGGCTGCCGGCGGGGGAGCGGGCGAGGGTGTTTGTTCATGAGAATACGAACTTCCGTCCGCCGGCGGGGGATGTGCCGCTGATCATGATAGGGCCGGGGACGGGCATTGCGCCGTTTCGCGGATTTTTGCATGAGCGTGCGGCGACTGGCGCGAAGGGGCGGAACTGGTTATTCTTCGGGGATCAGCATGCGGCGACGGACTATCTTTACCGGGAGGAGATCGAGGCGTTTTATGCGAGCGGGCTGCTGACGCGGCTCGATCTCGCGTGGTCGCGGGACTCGACGGAGAAGGTATATGTGCAGCACCGCATGATGGCGGCGGCGGATGAATTCTGGGCGTGGCTCAATGCCGGGGCTTGCATTTGCGTGTGCGGAGATGCGACGCGCATGGCGAAGGATGTGGATGCGGCGCTGCACCGGATCATCGAGACTGCGGGAGGAAAGACACCGGACGAGGCGGCGGCTTATGTGAAGCGGCTGCAGGCGGAGCGGCGGTATCAGCGCGATGTGTATTGAGCACATTGAATGAAGAAATCCGAAATCCGAAATCCGAAGGAATTCCGAATGACGGGCGCAGTCAGGACATCGTTTACACTTCAGGTTCAGGACATCGTTTACACATGCCGTGAGGTTGGTTAGTGGTTAATGGGTTCGTTCATGGGTTCAAGGCAACGTTCGATGCACAGTTCGCGGGTTGGGTGGG
>DASZQB010000135.1:0-64800 GCA_035550135.1 Verrucomicrobiales bacterium | reverse complement strand
TCGGCCATGTCCTGATTTGTCATGCCTTCCTCGAGTCCTTCCGGCATAAGGGAAATTTTCTGAGCCTGCATCGTCGCGATTTGGGACCGCTGGATGACGACCTCGATGCCCAGCGGCTGGCGAATGGTAATGCTGCCTGCGGATTCATTCACGATCAGGCCGGCGCTGGTCTCTCCCTCTTTGGTGCTGACGGTATAACCAAAGTAGTTCGGCGGGACTTCACGGTTGGGGTCGAGGATATTGACCAGGAACTTTTCCCTCCCGCCGCTGCGGGCACCGGCCAAATCCGGGCCGACGGCGAATCCTTCGGGGCCAAATCGATGGCAGGTTTGACAGCGTTGCTGGAACACCGCCTTGCCGCGCGGGCGGTCGCCACGCAACTCAAGCGCAGGGAGAAAACGCCGGACGACTTCGTCGCGCCTGGCGTTTGCCGCGGCACCAATCAGCTTGACGGCACGCTCCTGGATCTTTGCATCCGTATGCTGCCGCAGGGCCACGGATTGCATCAGGGACAAGTCGCGGCGCTGGATGATGCCGGCCTCCATGGCGGTGAGCAATTCACCGGTGCGCTCCGGGCGTTTGATCAGCGCGTCCACGGCTCTGTCACGGATAGCCGGCGTGAAGGATGACCAGCGATTGACGAGCGTAGAAGCAAGCCCGCCGGGCGACAGGCGATCGAGCGACGACAGCGCGGCGAGTTGCACCGCCTGCGGCTGCTGCGCATTCAGCAAGGTAAAAAGAGTCTTCGCGCTCTCATCTCTTCGCCCAAAGGCCATGAGCGAGATGGCTTCCAGCCTAACCGATTCATTCGCATTCATGTCTGCCGCGAGGACGGTGGCGCGTTCGACCAGTGACGTTAGATCAACGCCGGCTTTCTCGAACGAACTGCCGGCGCGCCGGAGTCCTTCGCCAAGCCCGCGGGCCAGGGAAAAAGCGACGACAGGCTCGCGCGCCGCATTCAGCGCCCCGCGGACGCGCTCCAAGCCGGCCGGCTGATTGGCGGCTCCAATTATTCCCGCCAGTTCACGCAACATGGCCGCGCCGCCGGCGGAGCCTGATTCCCCGGCGAGCAATGCGAACAATTCTTCAGCGCCATCAGCCACCGAAGACATCACCGCCGCCCGCACCATTCGCTCATTCGCATCGCACCGGGCGATCTGAACCAGTGCGCCGAGGCGTTCTGCATGCCGGATTTCGCCTAACGTGAAAGCCAGTTGATAGCGAACGCCGATGACCTGATCCGTGGTGCAGGCCGCCAGCTTCCTCCACAATTCGGGAGAGGGAACGCCGTTCCGGAGAAAGCCTTCCGACAGAAGGACGGCATGCTCGCGAACGACGCCGTCGGTATCAGAGAGGGCCTGCAACAGCAGCGGCTCCTCCAGCGCTCCCATGCCTTTGAGCGCATATAAAGCATGGAGGCGACCGACGGACGATTGCGATTTTGTCAGCAGCGCCACGAGCCCTGGCACCGCGGTGCGATCATTGCGCTCGTAGAGGAGCCTCGCCGCCGTGTCGCGATGCCATCCGTTAGGATGTTCCAGTGTGGCTACCAGTTCCTCAAGCGAGGCTCGCGACAGGCGCGGAAGCGGCGGCTGCTTGAATCCGTCAGGCACGATACGGTAGATGCGTCCCCTGTCGCGGCCGGCCGTAAGATCGAGATGCTTGACGATTTCGTCAGGAATGCCCAGCGCCTCGATGATCTGGCGGTACATGTCGCAGACGTAGAGGGTGCCGTCCGGCGCGTTGGCCATGAATACCGGGCGGAACCATGTGTCTTTTGACGCGAGGAACTCGACCTTCTGTTCATCGGCGGGCCGTTCGGCGCTGGCCGCAGGTCCCGTGTGCGTCACCTTTTTGCGATGCACCACGTTTTCCGCGGGGTCCGCGACGAACGCGTCGCCCACGTATTCGCGCGGCCATGCGTTGCCGCGATAAATCGTCAGGCCGCAGGCCGCTGAAAAGTAGCCCGACGCGCGCCCTCCGGCTTCGATACCCAACTCCAGTCCCTCGACGCGCCACCTGGTGCGCATGACGCGCCACGGTTCCTCCGGACTGATGCGAAAGAGTGCGGCCTTCGGTCCGTCCACGGCAATGTCCACGGTAGGGTCGGGCATCGTGTAATGCGGATTCCGGTCGGCGTAGCGCCGATCGAAAAGGTGCGTCATGAGATGCCGGTGCTGGCGGCAAAGAAACTGCCGGCCATCGTCGTTGAATCCCATGCCGTACTGCCCTTCGCTTCCCTCCGGCACGAGCGTTAGGGTCCGCGGATCGAACGCAAAATTTCCGCCGAGCGTGACGGGCTTAGCACCGGGATTCCGGGGGCTCGTGATAACTCCGGAATAACGGTTCGTGATGCCGTGAATCCGGTTGTCGAGACCCCACGCCAGACTGCCGAAGACGCCCTCGGGATCGAGCGTGCCGGCATTGCTTCCCCACCCGGTGAGGACGACCTCACTTTGATCCGATGCGCCGTCATTGTTCGTGTCTTTGCAAAAAAGCAAATCGCTAACCGCTCCCACAAAAACGCCGCCGCCATAACAATGGACCGCAGAGGGCCAGTGGAGGCCGCCCGCAAAAACGGTGGCCTTGTCGAAACGGCCGTCTCCGTCCGTATCCACCAGGCGTTTCACCTGTCCGGTATGCTGCTTACCGCCGTCCGGATAGTCATTCATCTCCACAACAAAAAGGCGTCCATCTTCATCGAATGCGATTGCGATCGGCTCGGTGACCAGCGGTTCCGCCGCCACCAATTCAAGGCGAAATCCCTTTTTGAGTTGGAAGGTATTCAGCGCATCGGCGGCAGCCACCGGAGGAAATTTCGGCAGCGCCTTCGGATCCGCGACCTGCTCCGGAGCCGCGTGCAATGGGAGCGAAAGCGCCCTGAGCGCCGCAGCACGGCAGCGGCGTGAAAGGTGAAGTCTCATCGCATAATTGCCGGCATGGGAGACAAGAGCCAGCGTCGCCTGAAGCACCGGGACGAAAAGGCGGAACGGCATAGGTTTCACGGTAAATGCCATACGTTTCGAGGCAGCCTCATTCCATACGCTTACCCGTGCCGGTTCGCGGGAGATGGTTGAGGCGGAAGTATCGCTGCAACCCCTTGGGAGACTGAAAACACTAACATGAATCACCCAGCGCGACACCGCGTCGATCTCCCTCACGCTTTCACGAACAGACTCCTGCCAAACGCCGGTGCTTCGTACTGCCGGTTTAAGAGTGGCGGAGAGGGTGGGATTCGAACCCACGGTAGGTTTCCCTACGGCGGTTTTCAAGACCGCTGCCATAAACCACTCGACCACCTCTCCGTATCCGGGTGCGGGGCACGGTGGCGGAAGGGCGGGCGCGGGCAAGCAGAAAGTGGCAGGAGAGCAGCGAAGGAAAAAGTTCTCTCGCAAAGCGGTGAAGAAGCTCCAGTGATCCCCTCCATCCGCGCAACCTTGCCCGGCGTTTTTTTCCTGATCTCATGTCTGCACCCCAGGTTTCTAGGCTTCGACTGCGCCTCTCTCCGGCGGGAGAAAAGGCGGTGCGGGCGGGCCATCCGTGGGTGTTTTCAGACAGTGTCAGGGAACTGAACCGCGAAGGCAAGGCAGGTGAAATCGCGGTGATTTATGATCGCAGTGACAGATTCCTTGCCGTGGGATTTTATGATCCTGAATCCCCGCTGCGGGTGCGCGTTCTTCAAGCCGGGAAGCCGGCGGCCATCGATGAGGCCTGGTGGCGGGAACGACTGGTACAGGCGCTGGCAAGGCGGGAGGGAATGTTCGGACCTGAGACTAACGGATTCCGGCTGATCAACGGCGAGAGCGATGGCTGGCCGGGGCTGGTGCTGGACCGGTATGCGGAAACGCTGGTTTTGAAACTTTACTCCGGCGTGTGGCTTCCGCGGCTGGCCGAGGTGCGCGATCTGATCCTCGCAGCGCTTTCTCCGGCGGCCATGGTGCTGCGGCTCAGCCGGAACATCCAGGAAACCGCCCGGCGCGATTTTCAAATCGAAGAGGGACTCATCCACGGCAGTGCCGGGGAGACGGTGGTTTTTTTGGAGAATGGTTTGAAGTTTGAGGCAGAGGTGTTTCATGGCCAGAAGACCGGGTTTTTCCTCGACCAGCGGGACAACAGGAAACGCGTGGGCCAACTGGCGATCGGCGCGGATGTGCTGAATCTCTTCAGCTTTTCAGGCGGCTTTTCTCTCTACGCGGCGCGGGGCGGGGCTAAGAGAGTTACCGACATCGACATCAGCCAGCACGCGCTCGCCGCGGGGGACCGGAATTTTGCGCTGAACAGGCACATTCGTACGGTGTCCTCTTGCGTTAGGGAAGCTGTGCGGGCGGATGCCTTTGCATGGCTGACGGAAGGACCGCGGCCGCAATTTGACGTGGTCGTGGCGGACCCGCCGTCTTTGGCGAAGCGCGAAAAAGAGCGCGTCGGCGCCATTGCAGCTTACGAACGTCTTGCGGCATCGGCACTGCGACGGGTGCGCCGCGGGGGCGTGCTGGTGGCGGCTTCGTGTTCCGCACACGTGACACCGGATGAGTTTTTCAGCGCTGTGAACCGCGCCGCGCTGCCGTGGACGACAAAAACGCTTTGGACGAGCAGTCATGCACCGGATCATGCGGTGACCTTCCGCGAAGCCGAATATCTGAAGTGCGTTGCTTTGAAGTGTTTGTAGCGTAAAACACATCAGGCCTGACACGGGCGTCGCCTAACGAGCCGGAAACGAGTGCCGGTTTCCTGGCTTATCATAGTGCCCGCCTGGATTTTGGGCGTTCGTCCATCGTTGGACGCCGCTTAGCAAAGCATTATCGGGCTCTATCAATGCGGAGAGGGTGAAATTGAAAGTTCGCCTATGATCGCCTGCATGAAACACAAATTCGCAAAACGGGGTCGCGCCTTGCTTGCCGTTTGTGTGTTTTCGGCAGTGTCCGGCGCGCTGCTCCTAACGTGGCGCTTTTGGCCCGCCGAGGCCATCGCGTCGGAGCCGTCCAAAACTGCTGCAGCCGTGGGCACTCCCAGTGCACCGGAGCCTCTTTCGCCGGATTGCCCTAACTGCCATTCGAGTTTTGTCCCGCAAGCAGTAAAAGTGAAGGCCGTCCAGCCCGCCAGCACGGTGCGGATGGTCGAACGGATGGCGGATGAATACAAAAAAGCACTCCGGAATCCCAGCGGGAGCGGCGCCTTTCTCAGCGAGTTGCTGGTGGATTATTACAGCAGGGAAATCGAGGCGGAGCCCAATCCTCAAAAGAAACTGATTCTGGAATCCAATTTTTCGGGAGAACTGCTCCGTTCCGGGAGAAGTGAAGAGGCTTTGCAAACGTTCGATGTATTCCTCAAGAAAGCCGCTGAGATGCGGCTTAAATTTGAGCCAGTATTGCAGTCCAGATTCCTCCTCCAGCGCGCCCTTTGCTATCTTCGCATCGGGGAGCAGGAAAACTGCCTTGCCAATCACAACGGCGACTCCTGTTTGTTTCCTATCAAAGGTGGAGGCGTTCACCGGCTGCCGCGCGGTTCGCACGGAGCGATCGAAGTATTGACCGGGATGTTGCGCCAGGATCCAGCCAACCTCGAGGCGCGGTGGCTGTTGAACATCGCTCACATGACGCTGGGGGAATACCCTGACAAAGTGGATAAACTATGGCTGATCCCTCCGGAGGCTTTCGAGTCGAAGTATGATATCAAGCGTTTTCCCAACGTCGCTGCCGAGGCTCACCTTGATGTCCCGGGACTCGCGGGCGGCAGTATCGCTGAGGACTTTGACGGTGACGGCAACATCGACCTGCTGATTTCCGAGTGGAGCTTAAAAGGCCCCATGCGGTTCTTCCATAATAATGGCGACGGGACCTTCGTTGAACGCAGCGATGAGGCGGGACTGACTGGTCTTTCAGGGGTGCTCAACATGATGCAGACCGACTATAACAATGACGGGTCTCCTGACGTCTTCACTCCGCGCGGGGCATGGCTGGGCGTGCGCGGGCATCATCCGAATTCACTGCTTCGCAACAACGGCAACGGCACCTTCACCGACGTGACCGAGGAAGCGCACATTCTCAGTTTTCATCCCACTCAGACCGCCACGTGGTTTGACTTCAACGGCGATGGCTGGCTGGACGTGTTTATAGGCAATGAATCCCTCGCGGGAGATGCGAACCCGTGTGAACTCTATCGAAACAATGGCGACGGCACGTTCACCGAATGCGCCAATGAAGCCGGCGTTGCTGTGATCCACTTCATCAAGGGAGTCACGAGCGGCGACTTCAACAACGACGGCAGGCCGGATCTCTATCTCTCCAACCGCAATGGGATGAACTTCCTTTTTCGCAATGACGGGCCCTGGGAGAAGGACGGCTCCGCAAAGTCGAAATGGAAATTTACTGATGTCACAAGGGATGCAGGCGTCGCGGAATCGGGTCACAGCTTTGGCACATGGTTCTGGGATTACGACAATGACGGCTGGCAGGACCTTATGGTCACTGGGTATGTCATGAACAATGTGGGAGATGTGGCGGCCGACTACCTCGGCATGCCGCACACGGGCGAAAAGGCGCGGCTCTATCACAACAACCGCGACGGCACGTTCACCGATGTCTCCGCAGCCGTTGGCCTCTCAAAAATTCTCTACGCCATGGGATGCAATTTCGGTGATCTGGACAACGACGGCTGGCTCGATTTTTACGTGGGCACCGGCGATCCGAGTTTGTCCATGCTCATTCCCAACCGCATGTTCCGCAATGATGGCGGCAAGCGCTTTCAGGAGGTTACCTCTTCCGGCGGATTCGGCCACCTGCAGAAAGGCCACGGCATTTCCTTTGCCGACCTCGACAACGACGGGGATCAGGACATCCATGAGGAGATGGGCGGCGCCGTCTCCGGCGACGTCGCGCACAACGCTCTCTACTTGAATCCCGGGCACGGCAACCACTGGATCACGCTCAAGCTTGAAGGCGTCACCTCCAACCGCGCCGCCATCGGGGCGCGCATCCGGGCTATCGTGCAAACGGCGGAGGGAGAACGCTCCATTTACAAAACCGTCTGCCCGGGCGCCAGCTTTGGAGCCAACCCGCTGCGGCAGGAAATCGGCCTCGGCAAAGCCACCGCCATCACCCGCGTGGAAATTTTCTGGCCCGTCACTGGTCGCACCCAAATCCTCACTGGATTCGAAATGGACCGTTTCTACAAAATCCGCGAAGACGATCCCAAAGCCGTGCTCTGGGATCTGAAATCCTTCCCCTTCCCCGTCCACGCCAGTGAGCACGTCCTAACGACGGAAGAAGACGCAGGCGAATCAGCCCGGCAACTGCGGGATTGATGGATTCCCGCGCGGGCATTGCGCTGGACACCGCGGGAATGTTGTCAGGGAGTTTCTGGCGTGGCGCGGCGCTCACTCGGCGTGCAGCGGCAGCACTTGCGCCGGAGTGGCCCCCACTTGAATGCAATACACATCGTGTGCCGCCAGCAGGTGGCGGAAATCACTGTCGCCAAGCCGCGCCACCGATGCATCCGCCGGCGTTTTCACGCGCGCGACGGCTTCTGTCGCAGTTGTTCGCACGAATATCCCCTCATCCTTCACGCTAACCATTTTTTGGTCCGCCTTGAGCGGCGCAGACCGGATGATCAGCGGGTCCCGTTCCACCACTTCCCCGCCCGGCTGGGTAACGGCCCCGGGTATCGCCAGGCGCCCCAACAGCGCCGTCAGGCAAAGAACCGCGACCGCCCCGCCGGTCTTCCTCATCCGCCGGCACAGGCGCACCCGGGAAAGCGTGGCGCAAAGCGAGGCGTCGCGCGCGGCCTCGACATCGAAGGGGTGCTCATCATAGTAGTCAGGATCAGTCTGCATGGCGGAGTCGTTGGGTGAGCGCGTCGCGGAGGCGTTCGCGGGCGCGGGTGAGCCGGCTTTCGAGGGCTTTTTCAGAAAGCTGCCGGTCTGCGGCGAGATGACGCACCGGCTGGCGGGCAAAGTACTTTTCCTCTAACAAATCGCGGTCATCGCTGGAGAGGGAGGCGAGGCACTCATCCAGAACCGCGAGGGGATCGCTGTCCGCAGGAGGAATGCCGGGCGGTTCTGAATGATCCAGCCAGCGCCGGAGAAGGATGCCGCGCGATTTTCGTTTTCGCCATTCGTCGATGTAAGCGCAACGGGCAAGCCGGGTCATCCAGCGCCAGAGTTCATCCGAATCGCCCGTATGGGGAACACTGCGCACGGCCCGCAAAAATGTCAGGTGAGCCGCTTCCGCCGCCGCCTCTTCATCTCCGTGTGCGAGAGCCAGGAGCCAGCGGAAAACGCGCGGATAGAAGGCATTGTGGAAATCCCGCCACACCCGCTCATCGCCGCGCCGCAGCGCTGCGGTGAAGGGGCGCAAATCACTGTCCACCGTGAAGAGCGGGCGGAGATCAAGGGTTACCGCACCTGCCGGGAGGGAGGTCCTGCCGTTGGCGGGACAAAAGGTTGTGATTGGGGATTCACACGCAATTGCCCTGAACCGCCGCCCGAATCCTTCCTCGGCAACTCGCGCAAAACCGACTCGATGACACCGAGCGCGCTTTCCGATCCAACGGCGATCAGAATTCCGGTCTCCTCATGCACCTTCAGGTCGGGAATTTCCTTCGCGTCCAGTTTCATCATCTTCCATGCAGTCTGCGCGACGGTGATGATGTCCTCCACTTTCAAGCCGGATTCCAGGTTCGGTTTCAACTGGTAGAACCGAGCAGACGGTGTCTGTGCACGCTCCGGCAATTCCGTCGATTTTTGCACCGTGAGTTGCCATACGACGCTGCCTCCCGAGCCCGCCGTGGGAGTGAAAGTGAACCCCGTTTCGTGATACTGAATGGAAGCGGTTGCCTGCCCCGCTACGCGGCTCTGACTGACGGCAACAGCCTTTTGCTCACGGCTGGAGGACGACAGTGCATTCAAGAGCGGCGAAAGGGTCACTTCCTTCACGCGGACCGGCGGGATGGTCAGATCCTGCGCTGAAGCGGGAATAATGACATTGAACGGCTCACCGGAGGCGGTTTCCACGGCCTTCACGAAGTCCTCCACCGGTCCACCCTGGAAGGTCAGGCTGAAAGACTTCTCCTCCTTTTTAGAAGCTGGTGCGGTTAAGTTGCTATTGGCGATCCCGACGGGGGCTGGAGAAATCTGGCGCTGCGGCTGCGGCGGCTGCTGTGCCAAAGTGACGGCCGGCGTCAGCGCCAGCACGGGAAGGATGGGAAGGAGATATCGGAGTTTCATAACTGGTGTGTTGAAGGTTGTCTTCGTGCACTCCCACAGACGGACACCCTGCCGGAATCCTTCGCTCAATTTTTTCTTTTCGAAAGGAGGGTCCATCCCCCGCCCTGCTGTGCCAGCGCGCGTCCCCGGACTGGATTACCGGTGCGGGAACTCACGGATGTTTCAGACGTCTTACTTTTCCCTGCGCGAGATTGGCGAACAGCACATCGCCATTGCGCGGGTCCGCTCCGATGCCCGCAATCCCCGGCTCCCTTGTGAGGTTTTCGGCGTTCCACGTCTTTCCCTTTTCGCGCAGCGCCATTACCAGTCCCGTGCCGTAATCCGCAAAGACATACGCTCCGCTGAGTTTTGGAAACGCTTCCCCGCGATACACTACACCGCCGGTCACCGACACACCGATTGAACGCGGGTACTCAAAGATGGGTTCCAGCGGCTTGAAACCCGGCGGCAGTTGCGCGCGACCGGGACCCTGCTGGAACGGGTGCTTTCCCTCGCGATGGCTCCAGCCGTAGTCCCCTCCTTTGACAATGAGATCCACCTCTTCATAGAGATTTTGTCCGATGTCTCCCACAAACATCCGGCCCGTGGGATGATCCAAATGAATCCGCCATGGATTGCGGAGACCAGTGGCCCACAGCTCTGTGCGCACGGTGCCGGGATCGACGGATTCCCCATGATAGATTTTCGCGCCAACGAAGGGATTGTCCGCAGGCACTGAGTAAAACGCGTGCCCCTTTTCATCGCGCGGGACGCCGGGATGCGCATTGGGCTCGAGGCTGCCGGCCTTTTTGTCCACATCCAGACGGAGGATCGCCGCAAAGAAACCTTTGTTGATGAAGCGCGCATTGTTGAATTGATCATCCGCCGCGCCGCCGTCACCGACACAAACATACAGGAAGCCATCATTACCGAACAAAAGATCTCCGCCGTTGTGATTGCTGGCGGGGTCCTCCTGGCTGAGCAGCGGCTGTTCGGTGGAAGCATCCGCCTGGTCTCCGCTTATCGTGAAACGCGAAAGTCGCTGGTGGAGTTTGCCGCCGGACTTCAGGCTGTAATAGACAAAACATCTCTTTGTCGCAGTATAGTCTGCTGGAAAAGCCAGCCCCAGAACTCCGCACTCGCCTTCCGTTTCCAGTTTGCCGTCGCGGGGTTTTGTCAGGTCTAAAAACAATTTCTTCTCAGGCTTTCCTGCATCCAGACCGGTCACGGCCTGAATGCGCCCGGTCTTTTCCACCACGAATACTCGCGCTTTGTCTCCGGGAGCCGAAACAATTCCCAACGGCTGGTCGAACGAAATTCCCGGAAACGCATCCTCCAGAGCATAGTCGAAGCGCTCTGCGGGAGATCCCGGCGGCTCTGCCGGAGGAGCACCGGCACGCGCTGCCGTGCCTGCAAGCGAGAGCATCGCTGCAGCAAACCAAAGGGCGGAAGCGATAGTGGATGTGACGGTGATTTTCATGTGGATCGGAAACCTTGTGCCATTTTCACGCCGCCGGCACGCGCTCTTCATTGTGGGCGAATCATTTCGAACCGGTCCGCGGTGCGGCAATACCAGTGCGGGGCCGCCATGCGTCCTATCAGTCGCAGGCTGTTTCCTTTCACACGCAAATGTTCAAGGTCCACATATTCGTCGCGCACATAGAGCCGCTTGATCAACCCTATCACCACGCGGTTGTCCCCGATTTGCAGCGTTCCCCATTCGGTGCATTCCATGCTTGCCGGCGACTCTGCGATCCGCGGAGCTTTCACCAGAACCGAGGGTGCCGTTGTTAATCCAGCCGCTTCCAATTCGCTTGTACCGTAAGGCAGGGAAGCCGCCGTTCGGTTCATTGCCTCCGCGACACTTTCGTCCACCAGATTCACCACGAACTCGTGATGAAGACGGATGTTGCGCGCGGTGTCCTTTGGCGAACCGTCATCACGATCTCCGGGCGCCACCGCCAGAATCGGCGGGTCTGCGCCCATAAGATTGAAAAAACTGAATGGCGCCGCATTCACCACGCCGTCCGCCCCCAGGGTGGTGATCCATGCGATGGGGCGCGGCATCACGAGACTCGCCAGGAGGCTATAGGCCCGTTCAGCGTGTGCGCCTTCAAGATCAAATTCCATCGGGCAGTCATCCGCCGCGGCGGTCAAAACGCAATCAACAACCGCCCCGATAACGGTCAGACGATCTTCCTTGCCTTGCAGGGAGGCGGACTGTTTCATGCGGCCATGACCATCACTTTTCACGGCGCAGCGGAAACCACCACGGGCTCTCAGCATCTCATTGAAATCAACGGCAAGCGCATCCTGCTGGACTGCGGTCTCTATCAGGGACACCGTGAGGAGGCCTACGACCGCAACAAGCACTTCCCCTTCGAACCCACGCAGATTGACACGCTGATCCTGAGCCACGCGCACATCGATCACAGCGGTAACATTCCCAATCTCGTGCGTCAGGGATTTCGCGGCAATATTTTTGCCACGCCTGCCACGCGCGACCTCTGCCAAATCATGCTGGCCGACTCCGCGCGCATCCAGATGTCGGACGTGGAGTATGTAAACCGGAAGAGGTCACGAAAGGGACTGAAGCTCTTTACGCCTCTCTACGATGAACGCGATGCTGAGCGGGCGCTGCGGCAGTTCGTGACTCTCGATTATCATCGCGCGATGCAAGTCGCCGATGGCGTGACCCTCACATTTATCGACGCCGGTCATATTATCGGCGCGGCGCAGGTGATTCTCGATCTTCATGATCAGACGACGGGGGTGAAGAAGCGGCTGCTTTTTTCCGGGGATGTGGGTCGCCACAACAACGAGTTGCTGCGCGATCCGGAGATCGCGGAGAGTGTGGACGCCGTCATTATGGAGAGCACTTACGGCGGACGTGAGCACGAGCAGGACACCGGGGCGCGGGATAAAATTTGTGAGATTCTGAGCCGCGCGCTGGAGAAGCATGGGCGTGTGCTTATTCCCGCCTTTGCGGTGGAGCGCACGCAGCAACTCCTCGTGGTGCTGCACGAACTGTTCACTCAGGACCGCATTCCTGATGTGCCGGTTTATGTGGACAGCCCGCTGGCGGTCAGCGCCACGGAAATCTTCCGTCTGCATCCGGAGTGCTTCAACGAAGATGTCTATGAGGCTCTGTTTTCGAAGAACAATCCCTTTGGCTTCGACGGTCTCCATATGGTGCGGCAGGCGAAGGAGAGCATGAAGCTCAATGACCTCGAAGGCCCCTTTATCATCATCGCCGCCTCCGGCATGTGTGAGGCCGGACGCATTCTGCACCATCTGCGCAACAATATCGAGAACACCGCCACGACGGTGCTGTTTGTCGGTTACTGCGCTGAGAACACGCTCGGGTGGAAGATTCGAAACGGCGACAAGGAGGTCAACATCTTCGGTGAGCCGCATCATGTGCGCGCCCGCATCGAGATTCTCGACGGCTTCTCAGGACATGCGGATCACAGCGAACTCCTCGACTGGTTCGAACGCACCACGGGTCCAAAGAAGCAGGTCTGGCTCGTGCACGGTGAGGTGGCGCGCAGCAGTGCTCTCCGCGAAGCGATGAAGCAGAAATACCCGGATCGCGCCGTCGAGATCGCCAGGCTGGGCCAGACGGTCAATATCGCGGAATAGTTGTTAGGATTTACTTGTAGCTTCGCGTGGAGAAGTGGACCTCTTCGTAATGGAGCCACTCCTTGTGCAGGGCCGGCTTTGCCAGGTCGCCGGTGTATTCCCATGCGCCGACGTATGAGAACTTGTCATCGTTGCGGCGGGCTTCACCGTCGTCCTGGTATTCGCTTCTGAAGTGGCCGCCACAGCTTTCCTCGCGGTGGAGCGCGTCGAGACAGAGAAGTTCGCCGAACTCGAGGAAGTCCGCGACGCGGCCCGCCATTTCGAGTTCCTGGTTCAGCATGTCGTCGTCGCCAGGGACTCTGACACTGGACCAGAATTCCTCTCTGAGTGAAGGGATGCGCCTGATCGCCTCCTGAAGGCCCTCGCGGCTGCGGGCCATGCCGCACTTGTCCCAGACCAGCAGGCCGAGTTCACGGTGAAAGCTGCTAACGGATCGTTTGCCTTTGATGGAGAGCAGTTTCGCAGTGCGCTCACGCACGTCGTTTTCGACGGCTTTGAATTCCGCGGCGTCGGACTTTACTGAGCCTGGTTTTTGGCCGGCGAGATAGTTAGGGAGTGTGGCGGGAATCACAAAATAACCGTCGGCGAGGCCCTGCATGAGCGCGCTGGCACCGAGGCGGTTGGCTCCGTGATCGGAAAAGTTGGCTTCGCCGAGAACGTGGAGACCAGGGAGGTTGCTCATCAGATTGTAGTCCACCCACAGGCCGCCCATGGTATAATGGACGGCGGGGTAAATCCGCATGGGAACGTGATAGGCGTTCTCGCCGGTGATCTGTTCGTACATCTGGAACAGATTGCCGTAGCGCTCGCGGATGGCGGGTTCGCCATCGCGTTTGATGGCGGCGGCGAAATCCAAATAAACGCCAAGTCCGCCCGGGCCGACGCCGCGGCCATCGTCGCACTGTTCCTTGGCGGCGCGGCTGGCGATGTCGCGCGGAGCGAGGTTGCCAAAGCTGGGGTACTTGCGTTCGAGGTAATAATCGCGATCCTCTTCAGCGATGGAGGCGGGCGGCTTGCCGCAGTCCTCTTTGCGTTTCGGGACCCAGCAGCGGCCATCGTTGCGGAGAGACTCCGACATGAGGGTAAGCTTGCTTTGATAGTCGCCGCTTACCGGAATGCAAGTGGGGTGTATTTGAGTGTAGCAAGGATTGGCAAACCACGCGCCGCGTTTGTGAGCCCGCCACGTGGCGGTGACGTTGCAGCCCTTGGCGTTGGTGGAGAGATAGAACACGTTGCCGTAACCGCCGGTGCAGAGCAGCACGGTATCGCCGGCGTGAGAGGAAATCTCGCCAGTCACCATGTCACGCACCACGATGCCTTTCGCGTGACCGTTTACGACAACGAGGTCGAGCATCTCCGTGCGCGGATACATCTTCACTCCGCATTTGTGAATCTCCTTGCTCAGCGCAGAGTAGGCGCCCAGCAGGAGTTGCTGGCCGGTCTGTCCCGCCGCGTAAAAGGTGCGGCTTACCTGGGTGCCGCCGAAGGAACGGTTGGCGAGCAGGCCGCCGTATTCCCGCGCGAAGGGCACGCCCTGGGCGACACATTGATCGATGATGTGCGTGCTGATTTCGGCGAGGCGGTGCACGTTGGCTTCGCGGGCGCGGAAGTCGCCGCCCTTGATCGTGTCGTAGAACAGGCGGTAAACGCTGTCGCCGTCGTTGTGATAGTTTTTGCAGGCATTGATGCCGCCCTGCGCGGCGATGCTGTGGGCGCGGCGGGCGCTGTCCTGATAACAAAAACACTGCACATTGTAGCCCTGCTCCGAGAGCGTGGCCGCCGCTGCGGCCCCGGCCAGACCGCTGCCAACGACGATGATGTTATACTTCCGGCGGTTCGCGGGATTGATCAGCCTGGATGTGTCCTTATGCCGCGTCCACTTCGTGGCCAGCGAGCCACCCGGCGCCTGGTCAGGCGGAGTATCGCTAACCCGGAGAGGATCGTTGAGAGAAGCTGCGGACTCAGTGGCGGAAATCATACAAGCTCAGTCCTAAAGAGGACGCAGGCCGGGCGCAAGTGGATGCCTTGCAGAGACTCATGGCGGAAGAAGCGAACCGGGAGAGGAGGAATTCAGCCGGAAGAACTGCCGGGCTCCCGGAAGCGAAGGGAACGTCACGATCGCATCGGCACCGGTGGCCCCGGCGGTGATGACGAGCGAGTAACGCAGAACGGGGGACCATGTCTGGAAGTTTGGACTGAATTCGATCAGGCCCGCGTCGCGCGGAAAGTACGGATCGATCTTCCATTGCAGCGTTGTAAGAGTTCCGTCCACTGCAACGGAAAGCGCCGGGTCGATGGCATTGCGTTCAGGATAAATAAGAACGGTTTCGATGCCGCCGCTGGACACATGATTCCCGCTGGCCGGTTCGCGCCCGTTTTCTATCAAACCTGTGGGATAGGCGATGAGAATGCCGCCATCCGGCGCAACTGCGACAGCGAGGGTCTCCTCCGCGGAGAAGCGCCGGGCAAAACGGCTTGAATCAACCTCTTCGCCGCCGGCATTCAGGGAGGCCAAAGCCACACCCCCGTCGAAAGCAAAAACCTCCCAGCCGTTTCCCCGGGGCACGATTGCCGGAGTGGATCCCCCGCTCCGCACGACAATCGTTTCGCCTTTCGCACCGCTCTCATTCAGCGTCGCCGACTCGACAGCTAATCCCCGGCGATACCACACCACGCGATACTGCGAACCGTTCCATGCAATGGCCGGGGCGTGAGCCCTGCTTGAACCTGGAGCGAAGACCACGTTTGCCGGAGTCACCGGCACGGCCGCGGGACTGCCCGGCACAACGGCGCCATAGGCGGCGGAGGAATCGGAATTTCCCTCCCGCCAGACCACTCCGTAGGTGGAACCCCCGCCAGCCACCGAGACCGCGCGTTGTTTTCCCGGAGCATCTCCTACCGGAAACCCGTTCACCGGTGATACCGTTCCGTCTCCCGCGATCCACGCGCCGTAGATATCGTCGTTATTGGTGAAGGGATCGTTGCGCCATGCTGCGAAAAATCCACCGCCAGGCCCACCCGCTACTGACACTCCGTGTTCGTCCCGGCCTTCGGCCGAGGCGACTGAAAACGAAGCCGACACGGTTTCCGGACTGCTAACAAATGCGGCCCTTACGTTCCCGCCGGAGGCATCGCCTTTGTCCGCGGTCCACGCCACGAGATACTTTCCACCGGACGCGGCCACGGATGGTGAAATGTCGTCCGAAGTTGCACGGGAGATTTGGAATGAAGAACCCGCAGGCGTGCCGTCGAGGGCGATGAATCGTCCGCGAATTTCAGCGCCCAGTGCATGGCCATCACGGCCATCCTGCCAAACCACCAGATAGTCCGTACCCCGGCAGGCCACAGCACATGCCTGCTGCTCCGGCTTTCCCTGGCTAAGAACGTGCGAGGGCTGACCCCATGTGTATCCAGCGGTGAGCGGGGCCGCGGTTACCGAGCGCCGGAAAGACTCGATACTGCGCGTCCGCACCTCCCCCAGCGCCAGCAGCCCCGCGCCGGTGGCATGAACAAAGGTGGACTCCGGCACCATGGCCTGTAACTCTCCAAACAGTCCCGAGGCTCCAACGGTACCATCCACCGACAACACGCGGCGGATGAGCCGGCGATAGGGAGCGACATTCCCAGGCACGGCCTCGTCGGTGATGGCCAGCAGGCCGTCGTTCACTTGATGAAGAGTTACTCGAACAGCCCAAACGGAAACGTTCCCGATGATATCGACAGGAAACAGTTCCTGGACACCCGACACCGGAACTCCGGCAGCATCCAATCTGCGCCAACGGCGAAGATATTGTCCGGCGCTGCTCTCCCTCATCAAACCGGACTCCGTCCAGGCCACGGCATAACCCTCACCGAACGGAGCGACTGAAGTGCCCGAGGCCGAGTAACTGGCTTCAGCCGGCCAATCCTGCGGAGTTCCCGCAATCGGGCCTGAGAGACCGGCTTTTGCCGCATGAACCATGGAGTTCGTTCCCGAGACCCCGGTCGTTGTCCATGTGAACAGGAATCCATCCGAACGCGCGGCCACGGCAGCGCCCCATGCATAGGTTCCGTCGGCGGCGTTTATGATGAGTTTCTCAAGAGCAGGCGAGGACGCCGGCCCGAGTCTGAAAAATGTTAGACCCGGTGGCCCTGACGGTGGGTCGGTGGCGGGATTTACCACCACCACGCCGTGACGCTCTGCATTCGCCGTGGCGCAGAGAGCACGCTCCATGGGGAGTTGGTGGAACAGATGCGGCGGCAGCAGCACCGTCGGCGCCGCATCCAGCCATGTGAGATCCGGATTCATGCGCCGCGCCAGGACTCCGAGGGCCGGAATTTGCCATACAAGGAGAACCTCATTCCCGATTGCACTCAATGCGATGGCGTCATTACCCAGGGAGCTGAAGGAGGAAAACCGTTCGGCGAGCCTAACGGGCGGCCCGCCCAACAAATTGCCGTTCGAGTCAAAGGCGGCCCCCATGATAACACTCCCTTCGCTGGCCGGTGCCCACGTGGTCCAGACCACCACTCCGCGATTGCCCAGCCAGACGGAATGGACCTCTCCATCCATGTGAGCGCTGTCGCCGGTAAGGTCTTCACCATCCACCAAAGACGGTCCGATGGCGAGGGGTCTTGCGGTGGCGAAGGCGACAGTCGCAGAAAGGAATGCAAAGAGCCATTTGAAGAACGGGAACCTTTTCATGGGAAGTGGATTTCTCATTTCGACTCACGGCACGATGAGCGAACCCGGCACGGAGGAATTCAGCCGGAAGAACTGACGGGTGCCAGGAAGAGACGGGAAGGAGGCGATGGCGTCATTTCCGGTGCCTTCGGCAGTGACAATAAACGGAAATTGGAGAACGGGTGACCATTGCAGGAGATTGGGGCTGGATTCGATGAGACCGGCGTCCCGCGGGTAATAAGGATCGACCTTCCAGCGCAGGGTGGTGTATGCGCCGGCACCGGTGATGGAGAACTGAGGTTCAGGCGCTAAACGGTTAGGATACAGGAACACCCTTTCGAGACCGCCGGTGCGCTGCGGTTCTTTGCCCCAGCCCTGCGGTGTCGGATAGACAATGAGAATCCCACCGCCACCGCCTCTGGCCGCGGCGAGCGTGTCACGGTCCGCATACCGCGGAGCAAAGCGGGAGATGGGTCCAGGCTGGCCGACTGCATCCACGGTGGCGAAGTTGACGCTCATTTCCGTGGTGAAACCAAACATGTCCTGACCGCGCTGGATGCTTTCAAACCAGAATATCTGCCCGCCTCCGACGGGCCCGGGGGCAATAGCGGGCTCGAACAGGTTGACATTGCTTTCGGCGATGGTGGTCCGCGTGCCGACGACTCCGGCGGATGAAACCGGAACCGAATGAATGCGTCTGGTGCTGACTTCGCGCCACACAACGCTGTAAGAAGCGCCGTTCCAGATGATTTCGGGAGCATGCGAGTTGCCGCCGACAGCAATATTGATCACGTCCGGAAGAACCGGCGAGGCCGGGGCAGCGCCGGGAACGATGGCACCATAAACACTGGAGGCTTCGGAGTTCCCCGTGCGCCAGACGATGCCGTAGGTGGAGGGCCCGCCGGCCACTGCCACGGCCCGCTCCCGCTGTGACGAAACGCCAACTGGAAATCCGTTTTCCGGGACTACCGATCCACCGGCGGTGATCCACGCACCGTGGATATCATCGCGATTCAAGGTCCCCGCCGTGGGGCCGCTGCGCCACGCCACGAAGAACCCGCCATTCACTCCGCCGGCAATTGAAACGCCGTTTTCCTGGCGATCCGGCAGCGCAGCCACAGAGAACGGCACAATATTATCCGTTCCTATGATTCTGGCGGCCTTGATATCTTCGTTAGGATCATCCCAGCGGTTTTCCGTCCACGCGACGAGGTAGTTCCCATTGGAAGCGGCGACTGCAGGCGAGATATCGTTTCCGGGAGAATTCGAGATGCGGAACGACGGCCCGAGCGGCACTCCATCAATTGAAAAGCGGCGCCCTCGAATTTCAGAAGCGAGAGTATGCCCGTCCCGGCCGTCCTGCCAGACGACGAGAAAATCGGTCCCGCCCGAGGCCACCGCGCAGGCCTGCTGTTCCGGAATGCCAAGGCTCAACAGATGAGAAGAGGGGTTCCATGTCCCCCCAGACGCCAGTTTTGAAGCCACAATCGCCCGCCGGTCGGAATGGATCTGCACGGCGCGAACATTGCCCACGGCCACTGCTCCGCTGCCAGTGTTGTGGATGTCGATCATCTCCGGCACCATAGCCTGGACTTCACCGAAATCCGTGACAGGACCGGCTGTCCCGTCCGCGGCGATAGTCCTAACAATCATCCGCCGGAAAGGGGCGGCGCCACCGGGAACGGTGATGCTGGAAAGGGCCAGCAAGCCGCTGCCGAACGATTGCAGGACCACCGGATGAGCACCAAGGAATAAGTAATTCTGCTGGGACGGATCCACCGGAAAGAGTTCCTGTGCAGGAGTCGCCGGAGATCCTGTCGCATCCAGGCGGCGCCACATGCGGGGATAGTCTCCAATGATGGAACTGCCATTATATTGAGGAGAAGACCACGCGGCTGCATATCCCTCGCCAAATGCCACCACGGACACACTAACGTCGGGGGCGGTATCGAACCCAGTCACTCCACGGGCCATGATGGTCTGCAACGGACCGGTCGCGTTTCCGACGAGTCCGGTGGTGCAAGCCTGAACGGCACAGGCACCGCTTTGATCCTGTCCCTCCCACGCGATGAGGAAGCCGCTGGCGCGCGCGGCAACATCGGCGCTGCGAATCCATTCGCCGTTTGGGATGTTCACATGGACGGTTTCCAAAGTGGGAGAGGAAACTGAGCCCAGCCTCACGAAGGTGAGCGTGGAGGGCTGGGCGAGAAAAGGATGAAGGACCACACCGTGATGCGTGGCATTGCCGGTGGATTCGAGGCGGTAAACGTCGTGAGGCTCCAGCGGGCCGCGCGGGATGAGCACTGAAGGCTGAGGGTCCAGCCATGTGAGGTCCGGAGCGAGACGGCGGGCCAAAACGCCATCGGTGATATTTTGCCAGACGAGCAAGAGTTCGTTGCCCGATATACTGAGGGAAATGGACTTGCCGGTGCTGGAAAGACCCACCGAACTTTCGACGAGCGCGACAGGCTCACCGAGCCGCTCACCGCCGGCTCCGAATCTCACTCCCACGATGCGAACCACCGTGTCTTCATAGTCTTGAGGATTGGTGCTCCATGTGGTCCAAACGGCGACGCCGTGAGTGCCTGTCCAGACCGAGCGTGCGTCGGTCCATGTGTCAGCGGCATCGCCCGTGCGGTCGTCTGCATCGACGCCATCCGGGCCAATGGCGAGAGGGTTTGCAGCAATCGCGGTGAAGGCGAGGTGCAGACTTAAGAGGGACGTGAACAGGAGGCGGAACGTTTTCATCCGGGGGAGTGATTGTTTTCTCTTTGTCCGCAAACCTCTGCAGAATGGTTGCATAAACTCCCTGGTCAGGAAGAGAGTGGTCCGTTCGAGCGGAGCGATGAAAAATGATGCTGCGAATCGCAAGCGTTGGAATTGTCCTGCGGCGGATGACAGATCATTGCACGAAACGCTGCGCGACCTGCCGGCTGAGAATATTTGATGGCTTGATTTACCTTGATTTCCGGTGGGACGACGGACGGGCTTGAAGCGCACTTTGAGAATAACTCCGGAGCCGGCCAGGAACCATAGCATCCGGTAAGCCTGGAATGGTCCACCGGGGTGCTCTCCCAGAGTTGTCCGGACGCAAAGATAGTCATGAGGAACTTCGGTGATTAAGACCCCTGTCTGTCAAATGCTTTTCCGGCAAAAAAGGCGCAATACAGCCGAATCCGACATCAACAGAATTCACGGGTGAATGCATCGGGCAACTGCCTCCTGCGTTTCTGTGCAATTTCCGGATTTTCAGGGAGTGCCTGGCGCGGAAGAATTCAGCCGGAAGAAACGCCGTTCACCGCCGAAGTCAGGAAAACGAACGACCGCCTCCTCTCCGCTGACGAGTACCTGAAGAAGCGCGGGAAATTGAGGCACCGGCAGCCATTGCTGCAGGCCAGTGCTCATTTCGCAAACGCCGGGATCGGGCGGGAACCAGGGATCAAATTTCCAGCGCAAGGTTGTCAGGGAGTCGTCGATAGAAACGGATACAATCGGATCGACGGCGGGCCGGTCGGGATACAGGAGGACAGTTTCAAGAGCGCCGGTGCGCAGCGGTTCCCTTCCCTTACCTTTAGGAAGGGGATAGACAATCAAAATGCTTCCGTTAGGTGCGGCGGCGGTCACCAGGGTATCATGGTCAATGAATCGGGGAGCGAAGTGGTCGGTGCCCGTCACTTCCCCGGCGGCATCGAGGTGAACAAATTGGACCCGGTTTTCCTGGGCAAACCGGTTGGGAGGATCTCCGCGCACCACTTCCTCATGCCAAAAGACCTGCCAGCCACCACTCCATGGCACGATCGCGGGCTCAAAAAGCCGCTCGTAGCGCTCTCCTCCCGAACCCTCGCCGATCTTCACCGGGGCACCGGCAATGCCGGCTTCGCTCAATGTGGCGGAGTGCACGGTAAAGTCGGTCCCGGTCTCGACCCGCCACACGGCGCGGTAGTGAGATCCGTTCGAGGCGATTTCCGGAGCGTGGGCGTCAACGCCGGTCGTGAGCATCACTTTGTCAGGAGTGACAGGCGTGGCCGGAGGACTGGCGGGAACGACTGCGCCGAAGATATTTGATCCCCCATATTGCCCGCGCCACACAATACCGTAAGTGGTGGCTCCGCCGGCCACGGATACGGCTCTTTCTTTGCCCTGCGAGGCGGCCAGGGGAAATCCATTTTGCGGAAAGGCACTGCCGTTTCCATCAATCCAACAGCCGTGAATGTCGTCATCGTCCGGCGCGGTCGCGGGTCCGCTGCGCCATGCGGCAAAAAAACCGCCGTTCGGTCCGCCCGCTATGGCCACCCCGTTTTCCTGTAAGTCTTTGTTCGCTGCGAGGGAGAAGGACGGGGATACCGTTCCTGGTGCGGTGACGAAGGCAGCCAAGATGTCGTCGTTAGCGGTGCGCGCCCATGCAAAGGGGCGGCTCACCGTCCACGTGACAAGATACTTTCCGCCGGAAGCAGCCACCGCGGGTGAGATGTCGTCGGTGGTCCGGTTGGAAATCCGGAAAGAGGCACCCAAAGGTGAGCCATTGAGCGCAAAGAACCTTCCGCGAATCTCAGTGGCGAGGGAATGGCCGTCTCTTCCATCCTGCCAAACCACAAGGTAATCCGTGCCGCGGCAGGCTACGGCGCACGCCTGCTGCTCCGGAATGCCAGTGCTCAATACATGAGACGGCCCGCTCCATTCAAAGGCGGGTGTCAGTGGAGCCGCTACCGCCGATTTCCGCTGAGAATAGATATGAGTGGTCCTTACTTCCCCAACGGCGAGCGGACCGCTGGCGGTCGTATGCACATCAATCATTTCCGGGACCATTGCCTGGACTTCGCCAAGTCTTCGTACGGGCCCGGTGGTTCCATCCGCGGAAAGGAGCCGGTGGATGATTTGGCGGTACGGCTCTGCGGTCCCGGGGGTCATTTCGCTGGAAAGGGCCAGCAAGCCGCCATTCACGGGCTGGAGTGTTATGGAATGCGGGTAGGGAAAAACGTAAATGCTGCCCGGGTAGTTGCTGTCCAAAGGGAACATTTCCTGGATACCAGCAACGGCTGCCCCTGAAGCGTCGAGCCTTCGCCATTGCCGCGTAAGATCCGGAGCGGCAGACCCTGGCAGGGGCCATGTCCATGCCACTGCATAACCGTCGCCCAAAGGCGCAGCCGCGATGGTGCGGGGCAAAATGGCAACACCGCCAGCCGAAGTGGCCAGGGTCCGCAAAGGACCAGTGGCAACGCCCACCATGCCGGTGGTGCGGGCCTGCACGAGGCCGGCCCCCTGGCTGCCAGCAGCCTCCCATGCGATGAGAAAACCGTCGGCGCGGGCCGCCACGGCGAAATCCGAGATGGTGGTGTTTTCGTCTCCGGTTACGGCGAACGTTTCCTGCACGGGCAATTCGGTCGGTCCCAGTCTGATAAAGGTGAGTGAATCTCTGTAGGTCGCCGGTCCGAGCACCACGGCGTGGCGCTGGGCGTTCGCGGCGGTGCGAATCTGGAATTGATAACTGGTTGGGAGACCGTTGCGGGATGCGAGCAGGGCCGGTGCGGGGTCGAGCCACGCAAGATCCGGCGTGATCCGCCGGGCCAGGACACCTTCGATGGAGGTTTGCCAGACGAGGAGCAATTCTCCGCCGGAAATGCTCAATCCCATCCCACCGGAGGCGCGATCGATGAGTGTTACGGGTGAACTCATCAATTGGCCCGCAGCGTCAAACTTTCCTCCGATGATGCTGACAGTGCCGTCTGCCCGCGAGGCCAGCCACACGGCGACTCCATGAGTGCCGGCCCAGACAGAGTGGACATCACCCGCCATGTCCGCGGCGTCACCGGTGAGATCTTCAGGGTCAACCCCGTTTGGCCCGAGCGCCAGCGGCCTCGCAGACACCACTCCTGCGACCAGGCTCAACAGGGCACTTAGAAGAGGCCGGAAGAGATTCATGAACGATTATCTTGTCCGTGGATCAGAGAGTATGGGTTGCGTCGAAATTAAATGTCACATCCACGCTCTCCAGGGAACACTTTGGGAAATGCACACGCTCGTTTTCGAAACTCCGGCCATCGACCCGCCTGACACGGCGCTCCTGGCGGCCTGGGCGGATGGCGGGGACGAAAGGGCGTTTGCGGCGCTGGTGGAAAGATATGTCCAGCTGGTGCATGGAGCGGCACTGCGGCGGCTTGGAGAGGAGGATGCTGCACGCGAGGTAACGCAGACCGTTTTCGCGATCCTTGCGAGGAAGGCGCATGCATTGAAAAACGTCAGGGTTCTGGCGGCGTGGCTGCACCGGGTGACGTCCGCACAATCGGCCCGCGCCATTCGACAACTCGTGCGGGACCGCCGCCTGAAAATTTCCGCCATGCAACACGCCAGCCTCACCACCGGTGGCCGCGATCCGCTGGCCGATGCCCTGCCTTTGCTCGATGAGGCGCTCGATAATCTGCCGGAGCGGGACCGGATGCTCCTCATGCTGCGATACAGTGAGGGTATCAGCTTTGCGGAGGCTTCAGTGCGAACAGGCCGCGGGGAAGCGGCGCTGCGCCAGCAAACGGTCCGTGCCGTGGACCGGCTCGCCTCGGCTCTCCGGCGCAAAGGCGTGAACGTACCGGCGGCCGCCCTAACTACCGGGCTCGCCGGCGTGTTTTCCGGCGGACCGGGAAAAGCCGCCGGCGCGGAGATTGCGCGAAAGGCTTTGCTCGCTGCTCCGGCCATTCACGCCGGCACTCTGTTTCTAACCACTCTTCTCACCATGAACACCCTCAAAACTGCAGTCGCAGCGGGAATTGCCGCCCTGCTCCTAACGGGTATTCCGGCCATCCGGCAGGGACTGACCCTAACCGATCTCCGCAATGACACGCCAGCGGCGCCGGTTCACCCGGCAAACCAGTCCGCAGCGAGCCCTGAGCTGACAGCATCCACGGCAACGAAAGCGGCCAAAACGAAGCCGGAAGCCGCTTCCAGCCCGGCGGCACCAATGAGCATGGATGCGATCGGTGCGGCTGCGGAGGCTTCCATGCAGCAGCTTTTGCTGGAGGCGACAGACCGCATGGCTACGATTGAATCCCGACGAATTGCACTCGCGCTTGGCCTGAGTCCGGACGCGGAAACCGCGCTGCGGCGGTACGTCGCGGAAATTTACGCGACCGATATCCGGGATAATCAAAAAGGGGAGGAAGGAAAACCTCCCGAGAATTTTCAGCAGCGAACGCGCCGCCTCATCGAGGAGCATCTCAGCGCCACCGCCGTGCCGGAGCAGGTGGAGCGCTGGCGAACACTCCAGCGGCAGCGGCAGGAAACGGATATTGAAAAGGTGGCCTCGGATGCCTTCCACGCCACCGCGAGACTGGTGGATCTCACGCCGGAACAAAAGGATGCCCTCTTCCAAAAGTGCAGCACCCAGGCGCGGGAACTTTACGCGACCCCCTGGAGCAACTCTGCGCAGGGCGGCGCGGCGATAAGTCCGCAGCAGGGGGAACGACTGGAGGACGACACCGCCATTCTGCGCGATGTCCTAACACCTCAGCAATTGACGGACTGGCAGGCGCTGTCCACTTCACAGCGCGACTTCCAGAACAGCCTTCCCCGTAGAATCGTGGGGAACCTTTTCTCCGTGGCCAGCGGCGGGGACCTTGCGGAGGCGCTTCGCAGCGAACTTCCTCCTGTTCCGGCTCCTCCCACCGCACCTGCAACCGATTCTGCGCCGCAATGAAATCATTTCTTTTTTTTCTGGTTCCCGCCTTTGCGATCCTCGCTGCCGGTTTGTTAGTGCTGCGGCACCAGCGCGATGAGATAACGGCGCTCGAACGCAAAACGCCCGCAGGAAAACTCTCTCCAGTCCCCGGCACAGCCGCGCGTTTGAAAGCGCCGTCCGCCACAACCGGTGCCGCCGGTGATAAATCCCCGGCACCTGCCCGCATTTCCAGCGACGCCCGCGCCGCCGCCTTCATCGACAAGTTTCGAGAGCAAGCCCGTCCGCTCATCGATAAAACGGATCGCGAGCGTTTACAGCGCCGGGCTCGTCACAGAGCGGATCGCACGTCCCTTCTGCTGGGGCTCAGTGCTGCGGAGACTGACGCGCTGCGCAGCTTCCTTGAGAAGCACACGGGTTCCGGTCAGACCGCGGCGGCCCGTGAATGGATCTTACAAAACCGGGGAGAGGAGGAGGCACATAAATATGATGCCGCCGAGGCGGCGGCGCGTACTGCCACGGTGGAACATGATGCGCAGGAGGCGATTTTTCGACTGTCCCGGATCGTGGACCTCACGCCCGATCAAAAGGATCGTCTCTACGGGGCTTTTGTTCGCAAAGGGGCTTCGGCACCGGAGGCGGAGCCGGCTCCATCCGAGCTGATCTTTTCCTTCAGCCTGCGGGACACGCCCTCCATTGCCAATCCCGCGGAGCTCGCCCGAACTTTGTTGACCAAAGAGCAACTGGCGCTCTTCGACGCCTCCCGCACACAGGAGGCAAAAGCCATCAGCGACTCCACCGGCGAAGTGATGAATCAACTCATCCCGACGATGCTTTCCGCGCTGCAGGAGGCGGGGAAGCAGTAGGGGCGGGGTGCGGACAACGAACCGGAGTGTTGCGATGCTGCAAGCCTTCCCGTGACGAGACTCGTTGCATCGTGGCGGATTGCCTTCGGCTGTCTCCCGGAGTCGGCTGAAAATCCGCGGGCTCTTTTTACAGGGAGAACATCGTTTCCGCGGCGGCCTTTACGTCGTGATTGAGCTTTCCGCAGACGATCTCGCAAAGCTGGTACACCATGGGCTCAGAGATGGAATAGAAGACCTGATTACCGCGGCGCTCGCGGGTGAGAAGTTTTCCTTCGGACAGAATGGTCAACTGCCGTGAGACGTGAGCCTGGCTCACGTCGAGAGATTTTACGAGGGCGTTAACGGACTTCTCACCGTCCTTAAGCTCCTGAATGAGAGCAAGTCGCAGAGGTTCCGAGAAAAGGCTGAACACTTTCGCCACCTGCCCAAGCGCTGCGCGGTCAAGTTTTTTATTTTTTTTACTTGCCATATAGCTGTATAGCGATATACCCTATGAGAGAAAATAAGTCAGGGCGCTTCGTCCTGCAACTTCCAAATGCAAAATTGATTAACTATTTCCTGACAATCGCCTAACCGGGCCGCGCCCCCGGCTTTCATGTCAGGAAATGCTGTATCGATCCGGAAGTGATTTTCCCTCCTCCCTTCCCCCTAATGAATTACCTACCTTTTACCGGCTTCCGTAATATGATCGACGGAAGAGTGGAGATGCGCGCGCCCATGCCGGGTTCCAGCGACTGAGTCTTGAAGACGCGCACGCGCTGCCGGTCCGGCAGCCTCCTGAATGCGGACGCCAAACACCGGCCATCCGGCGTCTTTCAGGCCGCCTTTGGCGGCTAGCGGATTGGCGCAGGAACTTACGCGAAGGTGCGGCTGGATCGACAGGGGATCCAGTCATGCCGCTGCTAACGGAGTTCCTGCGCCTCCCTTTTTCCATGAGGCGGTACGAGCCAAACGTGCTTGAGCACACCGGCGGAAGGCATTAAGGGGCGCACCCCATTTATGGCATCGCCCTCGCTTCTCTCCTTCAAAGATCTTGCGCTTCGTTTCGGCAATCAGGATGTTCTGTCCGCCGCGACGATGGCGGTGGGTGAGCGGGAAAAGATAGGGTTGGTGGGGCGCAACGGTTCGGGCAAAAGCAGTCTGCTGCGAATCATTGCGGGCGAGGAAAAACCGGACGCCGGTATCGTGTCCCGGCGACAGGGACTCATCACCGGTTATTTGCCGCAGGAATTCCGGCTCGATGACGACGCCGCGGTGGAGGCAAACGTGCGGGCTGGCGCTTCGGCCGTTCTCGAACTGGTAGCGCAATACGAAGCCGGGAAAGTGCCGCCGTCGGAGGAATCCGAAATGTTGGCGCATATCGAAGCGCTGGGAGGATGGGATGTGGACTCGCGTGTGAAAACGGTAATGAGCGAATTATTCTGTCCGCCGCCGGACAGAATCGTGCGTGATTTGTCAGGCGGCGAAAAGCGCCGCGTGGCACTGGCGCGCGCCATCGTCAGCCAGCCGGATCTGCTGCTGCTCGATGAGCCCACAAACCATCTCGATGCCGAATCCATTCGCTGGCTGGAGGAATATTTGATAGGGACGCGGAGCGCATGTCTCTTTGTCACGCACGACCGCTATTTTCTCGATCGCATTGCCACACGCATCGCTGAGCTGGACCAGGGTCGCATTTGGGTTCATGAGGGCAATTACAGTGATTACCTGACCGCGCGGGCGGAGCGTCAGGCCGCGGGAGCAGCGAAGGAGGAGCGCCGCCAGGCATTTTTACGCCGTGAAATCGAGTGGGTGCGCGCGGGTGTGAAAGCCCGCGGAACCAAGCAGCAAAGCCGGCTGGACAACTATGAGCGCATCGCCGGTGAAAAGGCGCCGGAAGCGGAGGGCGAAATGGAATTGATCATTCCGCCGTCCACGCCGCTGGGAAACATCATCGTCGAGGCCAAAGGCATCGCTGCGAGAGTGGACGGACGAACGCTGTTCTCCGGTCTCGATCTCGGATTCACGGCGGGCACTTGCACGGGAATCGTGGGACGCAACGGCGTGGGGAAGTCGACTCTGCTCCGCATTCTGATGGGCGAACAGGCTCCGGACGCAGGAACAGTGACCATTGGCAAAACGGTGGTGTTCAATTACGTGGATCAGCAGCGGCTCATCCTGGATAATTCCAGGAGCCTTATTGAGGAGATCGGCGGCAAGAGCGACTTCATTCAGTGGGGCGCGGAAAAGCTGCACATACGCACCTACCTGCGGCGTTTCCTTTTTTCCGACGACCGGCCTGGCCAGCGGGTGGAGGTTTTGTCAGGAGGCGAACGGAGCCGACTTCTTCTTGCGAAGATTCTATGTCGCGGCGGCAACTTCATCGTTCTCGACGAGCCCACGAACGATCTGGACCTCGCGACGCTTCGGGTGCTGGAGGAAGCGCTGCTCGACTTTCCGGGCTGTGTGCTTGTGGTTAGTCACGACCGTTATTTTTTGGACCGTATCTGCGACCGGGTGCTGGTCTTTGAAGACCATGGGAATGTGCATCTTCAGGAGGGCAACTACAGTTACTATCTGGAAAAGAATCGCGACCGGCTTGCCGTGGAACGGGCTGCGGCCAGTGCGTTTGCCCGCGACGCCGGTGCGGCTTCGGCAAAACCCGCCGTGGTCAGAGAGAAAGCGCGCCGGCTTTCCTATAAGGAGGAACGCGAACTGGAGAGCATGGAGTTTCGCATCATGGAACTGGAGCAGGCGATCTCGGAATTGGAGAACCAGATCAACGACCCCGCTTTCTACATCAGCCGGGCCACGGAAGCGCCGGGGCTCGTGGCCGGCATTGCGTCGAAAAAGGAGACGCTTCAGCACATGTACGTTCGCTGGGAGGAACTGGAAGCGATCAAGGCCGGGCAGGTAAATGCCTGAATTCAGCGGCGGCGGCCACGGGTTGCACCCGCAGAAAGGCGCTGCTAAACGAAGTGTTATCATGGGTCTAGTCTATCGTGTTTGCCGCAATCTTTCCCGGGCCTTCGCTGAGGCCGCGCTGGACTACCGGGTGATTCATGAAGACCGGCTCATCGAACACGGCGGGGTGCTGCTGTGCTGCAATCATGCGAGTTATCTTGATCCTCCGCTCGCGGGTGTGGCGTATAAAGGGCCGGTGCATTACCTGGCGAGAAAGTCGCTGCTCTCCAATCCGGTCTCGCGCTGGCTGTTTCCGAGACTCCACGTGGTACCGATCGATCAGGACCAGCCGGGGTTTGCGGGACTTAAGACGATTATCAAGGTGCTGAAAGAGGGGAACCGGGTGCTGATCTTCCCGGAGGGCTCGCGTTCGCCGGATGGAAATCTCCTGCCGGCGGAGCCGGGAACCGGGCTGGTGGTGGCGAAGGCGCGCGTGCCGGTAACACCCATGCGCATCTTCGGTGCGCACGAGGCGCTGCCGGTGGGATCGGGAAAGTTTAAGATGGGGACAGTAACCGTGGTCATCGGTGAACCGATTCGCTTTGACCGCGAACCAATGCCGGAAGGCAAGGATGGTTATCAAAAGATCAGCAACCGGATTATGGATGCGATCGCTGCATTGCAGTGTCCGCCCGACCGCGTTCCGCCGCCGCGCTGAATCCCATGCATCTCAGTATCGTCATCCCCGCCTTCAACGAAGAGAAGCTGCTGCCTGTCACTTTGGCCGCGGTGAATGGCGCCGCGGGGGCCCTGACTGAAAAGGGAATCACGCACTCGGTGATTGTGTGTGATAACAATTCGACAGATCGCACGGCGGAAATTGCGCGCGCGAACGGTGCGGAAACGATCTTCGAAGCGGTGAATCACATCAGCCGTTCGAGGAACACGGGAGCCACGCTGGCGACCGGCGAGTGGATCTTGTTTCTCGATGCGGACAGCCAGCCGTCGCGGGAGCTTTTCGCTGATCTCGCCGTGGTGCTGCTGGATGAGAGCGTTCTCTTTGGCGGGTGCCGCCTGGTCCTGGACGAACCCCACGGGATGGGCAACAGACTGATTCAGTTCTGGCACTGGCTTGCCAAAAAGAAACGATGGGCAGCGGGATCGTTCTTTTTTGTCAGGCGCTCGGCGTTCGAGGCGGCGGGCGGATTCAGCACGAGGCTCTACGCTTCCGAGGAAATTGATTTGAGCATCCGGCTGGGCCGTCTGGCCAAAGAACAATCCAAACGATTCACGTTTTTGACGGCCCATCCGCTGGTGACCTCCGCGCGGAAGTTCCGGTTTCACAGCAACTGGTGGCACTTGCGTTTCATGCTCCGGACGCTCTTCTGCGGCACACGCAACCTCCGCCGCCGCGAGAGCTGCGGGCTTTGGTACGACGGTCAGCGCTAGCACTCACGCCCATATGCATCCCACTTCCTTTTTCCGGTTTTGCCCCTCCTGCGGCGCTGCGCGGGAGCCCCTGAAAACGCCTCCGATTGCTTGCGGCGCCTGTGGATTCACACTTTACCTGAGCAACGCATGCGCCACCGCGGCCTTTCTGGTTAGGCCGGACGGTAAAGCCCTTTTTATTCGCAGAGCGCAGGAGCCGGCCAAGGACCGGCTCGCGATTCCCGGCGGATTCATCGATGACGGAGAAACCGCAGAAGAGGGCCTGCGGCGGGAATTTCGCGAGGAAGTGGGCATCAATCCCGGCGGGCTGGAGTTCCTGTGTTCGCACCCTAACGTTTATCATTACAAAGGAGTCACTTACTCGGTGCTCGATTTCTTTTTTATCGCGCGGGCGACGGGAGAGGAAACGCCGGAGGCGCTGGATGCGGTGGCGGAGTTTATATGGCTTGATCCGCGGGAGGTTGATCCGGCGGAAATGGCCTTTCCGTCCATGGTGTATGCGCTGGAGCGCTACCTTGCGATCACGCCGCCACCTTGAACCCAATGACGATTGAGGAACGTGAGCGGCACACCTTCCGGCTGGAACGCTGGAGGGCTGTGGGCACGGGAGTCCTCGAAACATCCGGCGCCACTTTTTTGGTTCTCATTGCGGAGCGCTGGTTTTCGGCCGGACCCGCCGCGAAGTCGCTGCTTCTTGCCAGCGGCAGCATAGGACTGCTGCTGACACCGCTGGTGCTGATGTGGGCCGGAAAGCGGGCAGAAAGCGCGGGAAATTCCGCCTCGGTGCTTTATCTGGTGGCGGCGGCCGTGCTGAGCGCCACGCTGGCGGCGAATAAAACGGTGGCCCTCTACGTGACCGGCTGCGTTATCGGCTTCATCTTCGTCACGAGTGTGAACCCGCTCTTCGCGACGATTTATCAGGCGAACTATCGGGCCGACCGGCGCGGCGATTTGTTTTCGAGAAACATTGTAATCCGCATCCTTGCAAATGTGGTGTTCGCCTTCGCCGCCGGCAAACTCCTGGAATATGACATCTCGTGGTGGCGCGCCATTATCGGGGCTTACGCTGTGGCGCTCATCGGCGGGGCCGTTTGTCTGCGGCGCAGCCCGCCGGCACCGGTGCATACGAGCGAGGGCACGCATCCGCTCCGCGCGTTCCGGCATGTCCGGGACGACCGGGTATTCCGGTGGACGCTCGTGAGCTGGATGCTCATGGGATTTGCCAATCTGGTGATGTATGCGCTGCGCGTGGAGTATCTGGTTTCCACGGACTACGGAATTCAGGAGGATGCGCTGACCGTCGCGATGCTGACAGCGATAGCTCCAAATCTTGCGAGGCTGGTCTTCACCCGCATCTGGGGGCGGCTGTTTGACCGGATGAAATTCAATACCCTGCGCATCATCCTCAATTTTTGCGTGATGCTGGGAATCCTGTCATTTTTCACGGGAGCGGGACTCACCGGACTTTACATTGGAGCGATTCTTTTCGGTATCAGCAATGCGGGGGCCGATCTTGCATGGAGCCTGTGGGTCACCAAGGTGGCTCCCCCTGCCCTGACGACGGAGTATATGACCGTGCACACGTTTCTGACGGGCATTCGAGGGATCATCGCGCCCTTCGCCGCGTTCTATATGGCGCCGCGGCTGGGGATCGGTGTTACCGCGGTGAGCATGGCGGTGCTCATCCTGCTGGGTTCCGCGGTCCTCGTCCAGGAACGCGCCCGTTAATTCGGCCATGCCCGGAATGACCGGACGCGATAAAAAGAGCGGACATTCGCAGACGAGCCGGTATCAACAAAGCCGGTGGAATCCCCTGCCGAAGGGAGGGCCGCGAGCGGCAACCATGCGGATGCTCCCAGACCGGATGCACGCTCCAGGAAATACCAGCGCCCGGGAACCGACTGCCAGCGCAGGTCCATCCCCTGCTCCGTCAGCTTTGTGTTTCCATCCCATACCGGCGGCGCGGGCGGGGGCAGCACATTCCTTGCGATCCGGACGAAGCCCGCGTCATTGCAGGCGACGATGACATCCCCGGAGAGACTAACACTAACCGAACGGGGTTCGCTCATGACATCACCAAGGGTGGGAACGGACGAGGGATTCGCGACATGGGTATTCCCGCTGTTTCCCTGAATGAAGCTCCATGCAATGCCCGCGGAGTCGATGTACCACACATCCCCTCCCCTGTGCGTGGCGACGAAAAATCCACCCAGAGGGTGGAAGGCCACGCCCCGGACGCCCACGAGGCCCACCTGCGTGGCGGGAAGGCCGCTGGCGGTGCTGTTGCTGTCGATGGTGCTGGCATTGCCGAGACCAGCGACCCGCTGAGCATCAGTCATGAGCCCGCCGCCATAATTCGGAGGTATTTTGTAAACGCCGGCGAGGTTGCGGTCGCTAACAAAAATATTTCCCGCAGCATCCACATCAATGTTGCCGGTCTCGGCAAAGCCGCCGGCGACAAGCACGCCAGGGCCATTTCCCTGCGAGGGGGTCCAGCGCTTCAACTGGGAATTGGTGCAGTAATAAATCACCTGGCCGTCCCGCTGCACCCAGAGACCGCGGTTCAAGACGGCGGTGTCGGTGATGACCGTGGTTAGATTTCCCGCGGCATCCACACGGCGAATGCGCATGTTGAGACTGTCGAGGATGTAAAACGATCCGTCAGGCAAAGGATAGGTATTTTGGGGTCCATTGAGCAGGCACTCGCGCGCCGGACCGTCACCGTTGAAGCCTGAATTGATCCCGGCGATTTCACCGAGGTTCACCCCGGCGACGGTATGGATGGTGCCATCAAGGTCGATGCGTCGAACGGCGTGGGCATTTTTGTCAGAGACAAAAACACGGCCATAGATGTCGGCCATGGCGGAGTGCGGTTCGGAAAGCTCCGCGAGAGTGGCCGGAAGCCCGTCGGCGTTGTTCCACTCGTTGGGATTGTTGGGACCGTTCCCCTGCCCGAGTCCTCCCAGGACGGAAACAGTCTGGTACTGTGCCGTGAGATCCTGCCATTCAGTGGCTGAGACGCGGAAACAAAGGCACGGGAGTGCCGCCAAAAAAAACAGGGGGCGCATCATTTGAGGGGGCAATGGGTAGCACAGCTTAAACCCGGAAGATTTAAGCTGCGATGAAAGGGGCGCTTCCCCCGGGGAAGGTCAACAGAAGCCGAATTTGCTAGTGCTGGGCGTAGGCGCCTTCCACGCGGGCTGCGACATCATGATAGCCGTAGTCCACAGAGTAGATTTGCTTGAAGCACTCCAGTGCGTCGTCCTTTTTGCCGGTAGCGTCGTACATCATGCCCATCTCATAGACGATTTCCTTCTTGGTGGCATCCATAATAGCCATCTCGACGGCGGCATCCTTGAGCTGGGCGAGGGCAAGGTCATACATTTTGGAAGCCCCGTAGCAGCGGGCGAGCATGAGCATGGCCTTGTGGCGAATGTGCGGATTGTTCTTGGCGCGCTGCAACTCCGGAATGGCTTCCCGCGTATGGCCGGAAGCGTAGAGGTGCGTGCCGAGTTCGAAGCGGAGCTGGGGATCGGTGGGATTCCGTTCGACGCGCTCCCGGGAGACGGTGACGAGTTTTTCCTCCCGGGCGCGCTCCAACTCAGCGATTTGCGCGCGTTTGGTTTCGGCGTCAGGATCAGAGGGATTGGTTTCCAGTTCATCCCGAAGACGTTTGATGCTGTATTCTTCAATCTTGTCCTGCAGCCTGTGAACCTTGGTTTCGAGAGCACTGTCTCCGCCGCTCAACTGATTCGCCCACGAGTAAAAGGCGAGGGCCTGGTCCCAATCCTCGAGCCTTTCATAAAGGTCGGCCATCTTTCGAACGACATTGATGTCGTTCTGGTTGGCTGAGTACTCCACCATGAGGTGATCGATCTGTTCCTGAATCTGTTCGCGGGTGGCACCCACCCGGCTCATGTCCTCCATTTGCTTGGCCTTGTCCTTGTTCTTGAGGAGGTCGCGGAAATTTCCACCGCCGCCCTCGTCCCATTTCTGGCGCTTCATGGACAGACGGGCATTGGCGTTCGTCACTCCTTTGCGGGCGTCGCCGTCCGTATGATCGTGTTTGAGGATGTGTTCGTAGATTTGGATGGCGCGCTCCGGATCATCGTGCGCGAGGAGATACTCGGCGAGCCTGTGGCCGATTTTGGTGTCGCCAGGCTTGCCCTGGAGGGCGGTTTCGAGGGCGAAGGAAGCCGTCTGCGGCATGGACGCCGCATTCGCTGCTTCAAACAGGACCTGATTCGCCGCCGAGTTTAACGGATCCTCTTTTAGAATGTCCTCAATTTCTGACAGAGCGGCGACCGGGTCTTTTTTCAGCGTCGCCTGAGGCTTGCGCAACTTGACGGCGGTGGTGTCGAGGATCTTCTTTTTTCCACTGAAGGCCTGAACGGAGGCGCGGCGCAGCAATTTCCGCCCATTGAGAAATCCGGGGATATCCTTTACAACGGCAAGCAGCAATTCCACGGCATAACCGTGATTGTTCATCTTTACGGCAGCCACGGCTTTATCGTAGGTGCTGCGATAGCCCTGTGGAATATCGGACTCTTGGACAACTTCTTCGTTCATAGGGTGTGGGAGGAGAGGAGCGCTCTGGAGGTATCAGGGGAAATACTAAAGGAATGCCGGGTAGGGCAACTGATTTTTCTGCCTGTGAATCCACCGCTCTGCAACAAACTTACGCGCGCTACTTTAAATTGGGGGCAGGGAGCAGGGGCTCACCGGAGGCCGGGTCGGCGGGCTTCGCCCCTTCCGGCTTCTCAGGCGAGGCCTTGGGCAGGACTTTGCGCACCGCCTCGGCGATTTGCTTGTCGCCGTCCGGTTCGTATCCCGTTTTGACAAAGGCCACTTTGCCATCGGGCGCGACCACGACGGTGTGGGGAATGCCATCGACGCCGTATTTCCGGGCTACTGACTGGTCTCCGTCCATGGCGACGGCCATATCCAGGCCCCGGGCCTCCAGGAACTTTTTCACCTGCTCTTTCGTCTCGCCCTGGTTCACGGCGACAAACATCGCCTGGTCCTTCGGGAAAGCAGCCATCGCTTCGACCAGACCGGGCAGAGACTTCACACACGGACCGCACCACGTGGCCCAAAAATCGAGGACCACCACCTTGCCCCGGTTGTTGGAAAGGGCAAATGAACCGCCGTCCACGGTGGGCAGCTTGAAGTCCTCGGATAGTTTGCCGACGAGCGGAGAGGAAGTGCCTTCATCGTCGGGGAGAACCGGATCGGGCGTATTAACCAGAGTCCAGTCAGCCAGAACAGCCAAAGCGCCGGCGGGAGGAGGCGCCTTGACGCTGACGCGGTAAACGAGAGAAGCAGGGATGCTGCAATGACCGAGGAGCGGATGCTGCCCGATGACCTTGTCACCCGACCACGACTCCACATTGAGTCCAAGCCGCCCGCCGTTTGTCAGGTCCAGCCACTGCAATGACGGGGGAGCATCCGATTTGCCATCGCCGGCCGGGGCGGCTTTGGACGTCTCCGGATTGACAACCGCCCGTCCCGCAACGGCACCCGCCTCCGCCTGCACTTTCACTTCGGCGGCCTTCACTGCGAACAGGCCGGCCAGTTTTTGAGCGATGCCGAGTCTGTTTCTCACTACAGGCTCGCCATCCTCCTCATTCTCGCCGTCGCTGTCCGGAGCGGCGGGCCTTTTGTTGTTAGCGCCCGTTTTGTCTCCGTCCTTTCCGGCAGCATTCTTGTCAGGTTTTTTGACCCAGACGGCGGCCGAGACACGATCCAAAGGAACCTTAAAAGTCTCCAGGCCGGCGCGGAAAGACAAGTGAGTGGAAGTCATGGCCTCGATTTCCCCGCGCAGCAAATCGCCGTTTCGGCCAATGAGCACCTGACGCGGCGGATCGTCGCGTCGCATCCGCGGCAGCAGTAGAGCCTCACGGCGGGCGTCGTCATTGAATGCAGGAGGCCCGGCGATGGAGGAGGACGCCTGCGTGGCAAAGTTCGACAACTTTATCGAACCCACCTGATTTCCCCAGAGGGAGGCCGTCTCCAGAATGATGCCGGTGCCGCTCTTTTTGCCGATTTTTGTTTTGGCTCCGGCGGTGATGGCGCGTGCGCCATTGATGTACAGTTCCACCTGATCTCCCGGAAAGGAGATGCGGATATCATTCACGCCGTTTCTGGAGGGAACATTTCGCTGGCTGTCCAACTGACCTTCGGTGCGCTCGGTACCGCAATAGACTTCGCTTCCGAAATCCCCGATCAAAAAATTGAGCGATTGAGAGGCGCGGTCTATCCCCTGGCAAAACAGCCGGATGCGCATGCTGGACAGCGGTCCCGACTGCCGCGCCATTTGAAAGCTGATGTCGCCGCCCTGCAGAAGATACGAGTGCCCGATACCCCCGCCGGGCTGAAGCACAATCGAGCCGCCTTTGCGGGAAGCGTTCCTGCCGTTTGCGCTGCCGGTCATCTGCCAGCCGGGGCCATCGAAGCCCGCGGTAACTGTCGCGGGGGCGGAAAATTGAATCGCGTGAATTTTGGCAGGCTCAATTTCGTGCGACTCAGCAGCGTCCCATTCGTATTCGATTTTTTCGCGGCTGACGCCTTTGAGAGTCACCGGCAGCGATTCGCCGGTTTTCACATGGAGAAGGGCCGGCGCGCGCTCAAATTTACCATCAGCGGGCATACTGCGGGTGATGGAAAGGTTTTGAGATTTCGCCGGGGTCATGGCCTCCAGTGAGCCCACCGGCTGGAAGCGGGGCAGAAGCCCGCCGGACAGCACAATGGCGCCATGCAGCGTGAATTCCCCGTCGTTAATGACATCGAGCTTTTCGACAGGGGGAACGGCGTCTCCTTTCCTGTCAGGCTCCGCGAGCACCACCGCGCGGCAATATTCGAGCGCCGCCACGATGGGTGCTTCGGCGAACGCAGTTTGCACCACCGCCGCTCTCTTCTCACCGATCTGTTGTATCCCCATGACGTTTCCGTGCAGGAGATTGCCATCGGCGAACCAGAGGTCCGTCATGGTCGCGTCCCGCTCCAGTTTTGCCGTGCGGGGAAAACGGATGGCACGCACTCCGGCGAAGGGTACGTCCCGCGTTTTACCGTCCGGCAGGCGGATGGTGAAGACGTCTCCATTCAGGCGTTCCGGCTCGCCGGGAATGAACTCTGCGGCGAGTTCCACACAGGCGCCATCCACTGCTGCGGGCGGCGGAGCCCCGGTCCACTCATCCACCGAGAACCGTTCGATGATCATGCCGCCGCCCTTGTTGGTGAGGGTGACGGCGCGGCCATAGTTTGTCTTGCTGCTGCTGGAGCGCGGCGGTGCCGGTTCCTCCGGCGCGAAAAGGCGGCGCAGCCAACTCCCCGACGGTTTGGCCTCGGGTGTTTTTTCGGGAGGCGGAGAGACAGCCACTTTGTTCTCCGGCGCAATCTCCGCCCAGAGTTTGCCGTCCGGGCCGTAAAGAGCGCACCGCTCGCCGGAGCGGTCCCATGCCAGATGCAGATGTATCAGCCGGTCGTTTTCTTTATAGCGCACGCCGGCGGACGCAAAACGGTTTCCCTTCACCAGCACCAGTTCGTCTCCCCATGTTTCCACCGAAACGGCATCATCATGCGACATCTGAAGCGAAAAATCCGGAATGGACTCCGTGCGCACGAGAATTCCGACTACGCATTTGTCCGGCAGCGTGACGCTTCGCTGACTGGCAAGACCAAATGCCGGACTGGCAATGCGGCCGGCCGCAGCGAAAAACATCGGCTCCGGTTCTCCGCTGTTTCTCCGCACCGCGAACCCGTTCTGTGACGTCACCGTCGTCTCCCCGCCGCCGATCTTGTCCGGCATGAGGGCCATAGGCCCGCCAACGACCAATCCGCTGCCGCTGATTCGCTCAAGGCAAACAACCTGATCGCGCCGGATAATGACGGTGCCGAATCCTTTGGATGCCAGGGTGATGGTCTTGCCATCCAGCATTTGCAGTTCACCGGTGAGATGGCTGCCATCCACGAGAACCACGCGGAAAGATCCCTCCGCCCGGAAGAAGGCGTTGGTGAAATCGATGCGCTGAATCGCTTCCTTCTTCAGTTTCAGGGGCTCTGAGAAGAGCGGTGTTTTCCAAATGAGGAAGTCCGCCTCGGCACCCGTGAGGCCGCCGCGCAATTGCTCGCCATTTCTCCATGTGATGCGCGTGTTCGACGGCGTTGCCGCACGAAACAGCAGGCGCGGCAGTTCGCGGTCAGGCCGTTTTTTTCCACCCTCATCCTCCGCCGCGCGAAGCGCTGGGGAAAATCCCGCTGAAAGCGCGCATCCCGCGACAAGCATCGCGGCACGCCACCGGCCGGCGAAGGGAGACGGCTTGAAGTCAGCGTTCATAAATGGGGAGGAACCGGTAATTCAGCGCGAGAGCGAGGAGCGACATCGCGGTGCTGTAGGAACTGTTGCTGAATCCGCCGTCTTCAGCCTGTGTTTCATGGAGCTGGCGCACGGTCATCGCATTCCATTTCTGCCATGACTCGTAGTCTCCCTGAAAGAGCGCCTGCGCCATATAGTAACGGAAATACTCCGGGTAACCGCCTTCCCGGTGCTCCAATCGACTGGTAATGTGTTTGAGCGTGGCGGGGAATTTCTGCTCATCCTTCTGCTTGCTGACGGCGGCCACCAGCGTGGCAATACAGGAGCGGTTCATGGATTCGCCCATGCCGCCGAAGCCTCCGGAGTAGGCGACGGAACCGTCGCGGCTGGTGCTGCGCCGCATGTATTCCAGCGCCGCGTTCACCGTTTCGTCCGGCACATCCATACCCGCGTTGCGGCAGGCAAGAAGACCCATCAATACCGCGCCGGTGACCGAAGTGTCTGAATCTGTCGCGTCAGGGCTGTAACGCCAGCCTCCCCAGCGATTCTTTTTCTGAGCAGTCGAAGCACAGCCGATCGCCAAACTCAAAGTTTCCGCGAGGCTTCTGGTTTTCTTGTCTGTTCCCTGCCACAGCAGCGTCTCGTCCACGGCTCCGTAGGCCTCCGCCAGCGCGAGCATGGCGAATCCATGGTGATACATGCTGTTAGGGAGGTAACCGGTCTTTTCATCCTGGCTGGAAATGATATGCCGCACTCCTTTGCGGACCACCTGCGCCCATCGCCCGAAGTTCGGGTCCTCGCCGCTGGCCAGAAAGGCCATCACACAGAGACCATCGACTCCGCTTCCCTGCTGCCCGTCTTTCCAGCCGCCGTCGTCGGCCTGCTTTTGCGCCAGCCACTCCAGACCACGCTCATAGATCAAATCGACCTCAGGGGGAATCTGTCCGCCGAATCGCAGAGACGGGTCCTGGGCATGCGCCGGGAGGGAGAGTGCCAGCCCGGCAAGAATCAGAAACAGTGGACGCAGTCTTCTCATAATATGTTAGCGGCGGGTTCTTGAAGAGTGCTGGCGGCGAATCATGTCGGCGTACTGCGAGGCATTGCCCAGGCACTTTTCCTTTACCGATTCCGCGAGTTGCTTGCCGAACAGCTCCTCCATTTCCTTCTCCGACAGCATGGCCATCGGAATCATGGAATAATAACCCTGAAGGTGCCATCCGAACGAAAAGAATTGGGTAAAGTCAGGATCGTACTCCTTAATCACCGACTCCATTTTTTTGCGCACTGCCTCCCGCTGCTCCGGCGTCAGGGCAAAACGCTTTTCGATCTCGGTGACCACCATGTCAGTAAGACCCCGCAGGCGCCATGCGTCACGGGCGTCACATTCCGCCTTCCATGCCTTGCGCTGGGGTTCCGTCAGCAGACGGTTCACCGCGGAAGTCCATCGCTCCGGGTCCGGCTGCACCTGACGCTCCGAGAAATAGGGATTGTAGAGGTTCTGCAGCCTTGCGGGCACATCGGCCGGTTTGACGTTCTGAAACTGCCCGCGCACATAACTGGTCAAGTTGATGATCGACGTCTGCGCCATTTGCTCGGCAGCGCCCTTGGCTGCGGTGTTCAGCACGGCAACGGCGTCCGGCGGCGGATTGGCAACTTTGGTGACGCTGTCCACCCGGGCCTCCATCACCGTCAGCAGCTTTTGCTTCATCCTCTTCGCCTCCCGGTGGAGGAACTGCGAAACGACCCGCTCCACTTCGAATTCATCCATCTCTTCGGGCGGCGGCAATTTCCCAGGGTCCATCCGTTCGCGAACATAACCACTGCGCGAAAGCTGGTCCGGCGCGAGGGATTCCCAGCGCTTTACCTGACGCTCTCCCAGCAACGGCAGGATTTTGTCTTTGATGGAGCCCAGTTTCTGCATCATCTGCCCGATATCGAGCGAATAATAACCGTTATTCTCCGGAGGATCGAAGTATTGGGACGGCAGGGCGAGCATCCGTTTACCGGCGAGTTTGGTGATGGCGTTTCGCTGTTCCTCGCTGAGACCGATCAATCGGTCGAGGTCTGCGACAAGGACCATGGCCAGCGCATCGGCGCGGCGGGCCCGCACGGCTGCGCGGCTTTCAGAGATAAGCTTTCGTTCTGCATCGGTCAGAAGTTGCGCCACCGCCTCCCTCCACACCTTTTGCTCTTCGGCCTGATTGGCTTTATCCGTAACGGCCACTCCCATAAAGCCGCCATTTTTTGCCATTTGGTCGCGCGCCTCTTCATCCATGGCGAGCAATTGATTCTCTGCGCGGGTGCGCCACTCGGCAGTGGTCGTTTTCACGGCTTCGTCCGCGGCCTTTTTCAACTTTTTCCGCCGCTCTTCATCCACTCCCCCGAAGCGTTCGATCCGGCCGAGCGCCGTATCCATCTGGCCGGTAAACAGGGTGCCGGCATATGTCTCGCTCGCATTGAGGTAGTCGCCCATTTCCTTGCGCACCTTGTCGATGCGGGCTTTCTCCCCCTCTTCAACGACTCTCAATTGTCCTTCAGAGAGAATGTCCTTCAGTCCGGCTTTCCACTCCGGCGTCTGATCCGCGGCAACGGCTGCAAAATTTGAGTTGCGGTCGTTGCTCAGAGTCTCCGGCTTCCAGTCCCTGATCACCGCCGCGTTGCCGCCGGCCTGCACGACGTAAGTCATCATCCACTCACGGGCCTTTTTCTCCCATGCGGCGACTGCGGCCTCGGTCACGTTGGGAATCAGCGCCTCCAGTTTGTCTTTCCGCGCGTCGCCCAGATCCGCTGAATCCGCGAGATCCTTCACTGCCTTTTCCAGATCCTTTTTGAATTCCGAGCGGCGTGTTCTGGCCGCCTTCCGGATCAAATCAGTTAGGGCCTTTTCGTCCTCCTCCGACAGTTTGGGAGTTTTCGCTTCACCCTCCTCCGCTTCATTTTGGACAATCTGAGTGCCGTCCTCGGCGAACTGGATAAATCCTCCACCATCATCAAATTCACCCAGGCCGAGAATCAGGGGGAACTCGTCTCCAGCATCCACAATCTCGATGACCTCCGCCGCGCGGTCATCACACAATGCAGGATGCGCGGCGGCGGAGAGTGCAACAAGTCCGGAGAGGCAGAACCGCCACCTCATTGTTTCCCTCCTGTCCCTTCGAGATTGCTGAAGTAAGCGTCCAAACCGGCACGGAATTCCTCAGGATATTCGCGTCCGGCGCGGCCCGTCGCCTGACCGACAGGACGCGCTTTGACGTCGCTGTCCGCGTCACCGCCGGGACCGAGGTCCGCCAGGGCAGCCGAGGACGTACTTCCGCTTCCACCACCGCCCGGATTGCCGCCGCCACCGCCACCGCCCTTGGGATTCTTCCGCTTCGTTTGCAGCAAAAGTTCAATGGCCTCGGATTCCGCGGCCACTGCACGCTCGCCCGCATTCGGAGAAGCAAGGATGTCCGCGGCCTCACTCATGACCTGGGTCACGGCGCTCAACAGCTTCAGTTCCTTTCCGAATTTCTGTGTCCCGTCCGGCAAAGCGACAATGTCTTCCATGGCACCCTCCGTGTGCTTCTCGATGCGAAGCTGCTCGTCCGAAAGTTTGTCGGCTTTGTCCGCAAACTCCTCTTCTTTGATCGCAGGTTTCGCCTTGTCCAGTTCACGGGTTTCATCGCGCAGTTTCATTTCATCGCGAAGCGCCTGCATGACCTTCAAAACGATTTCCGGCGGCAAGCTGTCTCCGCTGCAGGAAGAGCAGCTTTTGCACTGGCCCGCCTTCACCATTTCCTCCGCCCAGCGGTCGAGGGTATCCGCCCAGAACTCCGCGCCGTGAATCGCATTGCCGCTGAGGTTGTCAGCCGCGCGCTCACCCACTTTTTTCAATTCCTGCACGATGCGGGTTTGCCTCATTTCGCTGAGGACCTTCTTGAAATGCTGGTCCTGCTTCCTCTGAAAATAGGCTTCCAAATCGCTCTGAATGACCTTCACGATTTCACTCTGGCCTTTGGCCTTCATGGTGGCCAGAGGAGCGTACGTGGTGACGAACGGGATGTCGCTCTTCTTTGGCTCCGCGGCTTTTGGCTCGTCCTTCTTCGCCACAGCCGGCTTTTCCGGCTCCGTTTCCGGCTCTGTCGTCTCCGCGGTTTCTTTTTTGTCTCCGAAAACGCGATTCACAAAAGAGACCACGTTCTTTTCGAGTTCAGACGCCTTGTCCTCCTCGATACTGCTGACCGGTTTGCCCGGACGTTCGCGGATAATGCCGAACGCATCCAGTGTTTGCTGGCTGATGCCGGAGGCCAGTTGTGTTTGCTCGCGTGAAGCGGCTTTGAAGCGTTTCACAAACGTGCTCGCCTCCAGGCTGGCAAGGATTTCACTGAGCTGGTCGGAAACTTTGGCGAATTCCGCGAGCAGGTCCTTCTGTTCCTGAACGCCCTGCTCAAGCGGTTGTTGCGCCGAGGAATCCGCAGGGGGCGGATCGCCCTCCGGCTTCTTTTGACCGGGAGCGGCAGCAAGTGAATTGGCCGGCAGACCGAGTTTGCCTGCGCCCGGAGGCTTCGGCGCGCCGGGCTTCTGGCCGGCGGCGTCGTCCGGCTTGTTCATCGTGCTCTCTGTGATGCTGATCGAAGGCGCGGGCTGTTTCGGCTTGGCGTTAGGGTCCTGCGGATTCGGCGGGCTGTTGCCCTTCGGGGGCTGCGGTCCGGTGGAGAGCTGCGGAGCACTCTTCGAATCCTGGGGAACACCCTGTTTCCCGTCCGGGCTCTTGTTGTTCTGCGAATTCTGCGCGGTCTGATTTTGACCCTGTTTCGGATCGCCGGGTTTTTGCTCACCCGGCTGGGACTGCTGGGGATTGCCAGGCTGGGCGTTTGGATTTTGCGGCTGCGGCTGTCCGGGCTGGCTGTTTTGCACCATTTTCGCATCCGCTTTGGCATCGGCGGACTGCTTCAATAGATCCGCCACGCTGGGCATGCGATTCGCGGCGATGTCCTGAAGGGTCTTGAGCATGGTGGCCCATGACTCAAGGCGCTTGGCATCGAACTCGGGATTCTTCGTGGCTTGCTCGACGAGATTGCGTCCTGACTGATTCAGGGAATTAAGGCGCTCGGCGTTTGCGTTTTCGGCGGAGGACTGTTGAGCGACCCGGCGGCGGTTTTCCGGACGGTCGAGATCGGAAGCGCTCAGCGCACGCAGTTCCTTGTTGGTCACGTGTAACTGCTGCTCGCGCTCGTAGGTTTCACGCGCGGCTTCCAGCCACTTGCCCATCTGCTGGGTCACCCACAAAGCATGATCGGTTTTATTGAGCACGTGCAGCACAAACGAAGCGCTGCGGCTGCGCTGGCGGCCGGCCAGATAATCTTCGGCCCATGCGCGGACTTCCAGGGTCTGCGGCTCTACGCCTTCGCGCGTGGCGCAGAACGTGGCACGGGAATCGACCTGCTTCGTTTCGGGTGCGCCGGCGGAAGCCACTTTCGATCCATGAGTCTTCGGGACGGTGGCGTCCGTTCCGTCGTCCATACCCTTCCATTCGAGGCCCAGTTGCTTGACACCGAAATCATCCGTGGCCGAGACCTCGAAGACCACCACTTCAGAGTCGAGAACCACCTGCTCCATTGATTCGCGGCGGGCTACGAGTTTCGGGGCCTCGTCGTCGGCAGGCTGCACTTTCAGAACCAATGGCACTCTGGCAGTCAGGCCGAGCGTGTCCTTCCAGGTAAATTTCACCTCACGCACAGCATTCACCGGCTGCGGTGAGCTAACAAGCTGGCCGCCTTCCACTTTGGCGGGGGCGCCATCGATCTCAGCATTCACCAGGTCACGGCTCGCCGTCGCTTCAAAGGTCGCCTGCGCGCCTTTAAGCAGGCTCACCATATCACCGCGAATATCGACGACCGGCTGCGATTTGTATTGCAGGTAATCCGGCAGTTTGAGTTTCACATGCAGGCCGGTCAACTCCGGCCGCGGGCGAGGCTCAACGCGAATGGTTTTCCGGACGTCTCCGACCTTCACAAAAATATCCGCATCCTTCTTCTGCGGCGGGAATGACAACACGTAAGAGGAATCCTTCAGGCCGCTCACCGCGTCAGGCTGACCGTCGATGCTGCCCTGCGCATTCTCCGGCTTCCAGCGGGTATCGGAGGAGAGATTCACCGGCAGAGTAAAGGGCTCCGCCAGCGGCACCACCAGGGGATCGGGCAGCGCGTTCACGCGGGCAAAGGTAAACCGCTCGGTATCGCGCCACGGCATGAGCCAGCGCAGAAAGGCATTCCGTGCGGCTTCATTGATCGCAATAAAACCGGTGGCGACGATCGCCGCTGAACCCACCGCGGCCCATGCCCACTGACGGTGTTTTGCCTTTGGCACTGCATGGGAAAAGTCCTGATCCTTCACCGCCTCATCCGCCTGCTGCATGGCTGCCTGAACCAGGCGTTCGCTGCGTCCGGTGACGGAATCCTGTTTCGCCAGTTCGACGATACCCAGGAGTTGATCACCCAGGCGCGGGAACTTCCAGCGCAGCAGTCTCGCGGCATCCTCCAGGCGCCGCTGACGCCATACCCACTTATGCCACTTCAGGGGCAGGCCCAGTCCCGGCACGGCGGCGCCAAGCACCAGGAAAATCGCCCGCAGCCACGCAGGAGTGTCAATGAGGCGGTCGAGCCCCAACACCAGCAGGTATGAAACCGCGAGCCCGAAAATGGCGGCCAAAATACCCTCGGCCAGCTTGACCACCCAAACGCGCCTCCGGTAATCCGACAACTTCGAAGACAGCACAGGTGGCAGTGGAAGTGAACCATTCATGACAGGCGCGGGTTGGTTTTTGGACTTGTCGGAAGCCATCGCTCCAGGCCCAGTTTCCCTCCCTTCGACATTGCAAAAGGCCGGAAGTTCACTGTCACCGGGGACGCGGCATCAAGACAATGGATGAAAAGCGGGCACTGAAAACAACTATTTCCGAAGATTTTGCGGAGAAAACCGGTTCGGAAGCTCATGGAAATGATGAAGCCGGACCGTACAGGATCAAAAAACGCCCGCTGCCTTCCGGCCAATCCAAAAAACGGCCAGAAGACCGATGAGGGTCCCGGCCCATGCGGGATGCGCCCAGATTTGAAGACGGCGCTCGATCATTTCCTCCTCGGGAAGGGCGGAGACGGCGGCGAGGATTTTAGCCGGATCGCTGGAATCGATGAACTGGCCGCGGGTGAGCTGGGCGATTTCCCGGAGCACTTCCGGACGGGCGGGCTGACCGCGCTTTTCCTTGCGGGTGCCCTGGACGGAAATGACTGTTTCAAGCGCGGTGCCGGCCTCGGCGCAAGTGAGGCGGACTTTATAGTCGCCGGGCTCGACCGGAGTGAAGGTGCCGTTGAAGAGACCCCATGCTTCGGCACCCGCAGGCAGGAGGCGAACACTGGAGGGCTTGCCGGACGGTGAAACGATCTGCGCGATGACGGCCCCCTCCTTTAGCGGCTCGCCGGTGAGACTCATCACATTCGCATTGAGCGTCAGCGTGCCGCCCGCGCGCGGGCGATCCGGCGCGAAGAACAGCCGCATCTTGTCGCCCTGCGCCATGTTCCGCTGATAGGCCATCCAACGGGCGACCTGGCCCCAGTAGCGGTAGTGGTATTTGTCCTCCACCCCGCGGCGCCAGCGCCATGCGCCGTCCGCGCCCATATAGAGAATCTTTCCCGCTCCGTAGGTGCGCGTGACGATGAGCGGCACGCGGCCAAACTGGTTCGTTTCCGAGGCGTGCGTGGCGAGCACTTCGGTGCCGGCCTTGGCGCGCAGGGCCGGCGCGTACCATTGGAACCCGGGCAGCGTGGACCACACTTTCGCGCTGGCCTCCTCAGTATCCTCCAGTTTTGTCAGGAGACTTTGCGTGCCGGCTTCTGTCAGGACGAATTTACCCGGCGATGCGGTGCCCCATCCGCGAGGCTGCGCTTCATCCCAAACCACGGGAAGCAATTCGGTTAGAGCCGTGGTCAGTAATGACGCCGTGTAACCGCGCAAGCCTGGCAGGAAGACAAGCCCGCTCGCCTGATCGCGCACCATTTTCGCGATGGAAGCGCACTGCTCCGCAGTGAGCTGATTCTTTTCGACACCGACGTCGCCGAGGAAGATGACGTCGAACTTTGTCAGTTCGTCGTCTTTTGGAAACTCTTTCAGATAACCGCGGCCCGCGCCCATTTTGCCGATGTCCGGCTGAAAGAGCAGCGTGTTTACTTCCACGCCCGGATCGCGCTCCAGAGCATTGCGGAGGTAGCGATACTCCCAGCGCGGAAAGCTCTCGATAACGAGCACGCGCAACTGTTCCTTGCGGATATCCAGATCAGCCTCGCTGCGGTTGTTGTCGATGTTCCGCTCGGCGCCGGTTTTGGGAACGTTGAGCGTGAGATGCACCTTGCCGGGTTCCCGCGGGCGGAACACGAGCGCATCCTGAAACCGGCCCATGGCGGGCAGGGTAATGTCCTGACGGATTTCCTCGCCGGTGGAGGTCGTCATGGTGACACTAACCACTTCATCGCGGGGCAGCGCAGAATCGATGGCGAAGGGAATGCGCAGGGGTTTGCCGGCCACAGCGAACGTGGGCACATCGAAGCTAACAATTTCCACATCCGGCAGGCGCGTGTCTGCACCGACCGGCACCGCCATCACCGGCACGCCGCGCATGCGCATACGGGTAGCTGCCTGAGAGGGAGCCGCTCCGGTGTTCCAGTCGCCGTCGGACGCCAGCACCACGGCGGACAACCTGGGCTGCTGTTCCAGCAAGCGCTGCATCGCGCCGTGCAGGTCGGTCGCTTCCGCGGGCTGTTCTTCGGTGGAGGAAAAGGGCTCGATGATCACATCCATGCGCTGCCTCAGCGGGTCCCACAGTTTAGGATCGATAATCGGCGCGGTAGCGGCGATGCGTGCCTTTGCCGGGGCTTTCGCGTCAGCGGGATCGACGACATCCTGCGTCTCCATGCTGCCGGAAGTGTCATACATGACCGCCACCACAGGCTTGGTGTCCGGCTTGAAGGTCTCCCGCCATTCCGGCTGATTCAGTGTGAGGGCGATGCCGATGGCTACCAGCACGCGCATGAATTCAAGCCATCCGATCGCCGTCCGCCAGCCGCTTCTTTTCCATCCCATGAACGCCAGCGCAGCCACCACGGCGACAAACACCACCGACACCGTGATCGACAGCGGCGTGTGAGTGAAGACGAGTTCGCGGGTGGAAGCGGTCATGGGTCAGGCCGGCTGCTCCTTCATGGGTTCCGGTTTCTTTTCCGCCTGCCGCCGACCAGGCATGCACAGGAGTGCTTCCAGAATGAGAGCGGCGGCCATCGCCCACAGGAATGTGCGCCACACTTCGCTCGTTAGGCTCTTTTCGTTTTCCAGGGTCCGCTCCAGCAGCCGCCAGTCGAGGCCGGCAAAGAGTTCATCCAGTGCAGGTTTGCCCAGCGTCGGCGGCGCGTCTTCGCCCGGCGGACGATTCAGTGCGGCGAGAATGTCAGGCTTGCCGGAAGCGGCGGGCGCTTTCTTCAAAACGCCGGCACGCAATGGACGATCAAGAGACAAAACGCTGGCCGGATCTTCGACATCGAGGCGCGTCCAATCGGAGGGATTTTCGCCAAGCGACTTTATACCTGCCAGCCGCTGCTGCGCATTGCCGAGAGAGGCCCCACCTTCGTTTAACGCTCGGTGCAACATGGCGAATAACACCACGCCGTCGCGCGCCAGACTGGAAGCGCCCGGAGCGGGACTCGTTGTTAGGAAATGCGCTGCGCGTCCTCCATCCCGCGCCGCCGCCTGGAACAGCAGCGGAGCCTTGCCCGCCACGTCATTGAGTCTTGCGAGAGGCACGTATTCGCCCTCCACGCCGCACCAGCGCTGGGCCTCCACTTCGCCAACGGGCAGCGCATTGCCCGCCCGCGTGCCCGCAAGGAGACCAGCGTCACTGCGCCACCAATCGGCCAGCACCGGTTTGTCCCCCGGGGCGTTTTGCCAGTTGGTCCAGCGGATGCCTTCAAATTCCGTCGCGCCCGGCGCATCCGGCGGCAGGAAGAGAAGACCGCGGCCTGCCTTCACGTGGGCCTCCAGTTGTTTCGCCACCGCCGATTCCTTGTCAGGCAGCGGCGCCTGCCACACGACGAACGCCGTGTCATCCCATCCGATCTCCGCCGCCCGTGCCGCCGGCAGCACGGCGCATTCATACTTCCGCGACGGATCAGCGGGCGCTGTTAGTGCCGCGAACAGCGGTCCTGACACTTCGCCGCGGTCACTCACGATCACCGATTTCAACGGTGCCGGTTCATCGAAAACAAAATGGAAAACGTTGTCCGAAGGACTTGTGTCCGCGGGCAATTCGATGCGCCCCCAGCCGCGCTTCGTCGTTTTATCGATGGGAATGGACTGCGCCTGGAGCAGCGCCTGATTGCCCTTCAGTTCGGCTTTCAGCGAACTCGCCGCGCCGTTCACCACAACGCGCAACGGAACGGTTAGGGTCTCCGATACCGGGGTGGAGCGCTGCAGCCGAATGTCCAAAAGCAACTCAGCCTTGTCCGCCGTCTCGCGCCTCGTCACGCGCTCCACTGAAATTCCCATGTCCGATGGCTGCGTTTCCTGATAGGCCAGCACCTGAAAACGCACGCCCGGCAGCGTCCCGAACGCGCTCCGCAGCGCCTGCCAGCGCGCGCCGCCTGCGTTCCAGTCCGACTGGCGCAAGTCACTCAGGAGCCACACGTCCGTGCGACCCGTTTGATTCGTAGTGATATAATCCAGCGCGGCCTGAAGCATGGCGGGCACATCCGCCGTGGTATCCGTGGCACTCGCCTGCGGCGAATCCGGCAGCGACTCCGCTTTCTCAAGCGTCACCGGCTGCAGCGTTGCACTGTCGATCAATACCAGTTTGGATCGCGTGCCGTAGGCCTCTTTGATTGCCGCTGACAAATTTCGCAGGCCAGCCGTGCGCTTGCTCACCCCGGTGGTTAACAATTGCTGCTCCATCGACGCGCTGCGGTCCAGGAGAATGATCACCGAATCCGGCGCACCTCCGGTAAGTCCAAGCAACCCTCCCGCCAGCGGCCGGCAAATGACAAAGATAATCGCCGCAATCGCCAGCACGCGGAATGCGAGAATGAGATACTGCCGCAGCTTTGACAGACCTTTGTTCATCCGCTGCGCCGCCATGAGCCACATCATCGCCGCCCACTTCACCTGCCGCCTCCGCAACAGGTGAATCAAGTGAATGATCACCGGCAGCAGCGCCAAAGGCAAACCAAAGAGCAGGAGGGGCTGGAGGAAGCTCATTCGGTGCGGGCGAGGGGACGTTAGGGAAAATGTGCCAGAGCGTCAATTGATCCGGACCACCTTTGGAAAGGCGGGACAGAGGAGTGAACCGCCTACCGGGATTGGAGCACTGACCGCAGTAAAAAACTCCATCTTTCCCTCTTCATCGCATAACCAGGTTTCCTTCGCGCCGGCCTCATAGTAGAGCCGCATCTTTTCGAGCATTTCCCCCCTTGTATTGGAGGGACTGAGTATCTCCACACAAATTTCCGGGGCCACCGGGAGCGTGATTGACCGGGTGTACAATTTGCGCCGCTCTGCGGAAAGCCATGCAACAGCAGGCACACGGACACCGTCGGTAGTTTCAATTGGACATTCGTTTATGACCATGCCTTCCGGTATCAGCCTGTTGAGCAAACTGCAAATCGCTGCCTGCAAACCGCCGTGCCAACTCGATGCAGGACTCATAATGATTTTGTTATAACGGTTCGTTTCAATCTTATACGGCAGGTCGCGAAGCGACCGGTCGGCACAAAGAGCCTCCCAAGTGTCAGCGATGGAATTCATGCAGATAAGGTATCGGGTGGCGGGTGAAATTAAAGAGTGGAATCAGCGGTGTCCTTTCGATTGCAGGCGCGCGAGCAGGAATTTCGCCAGCACGTCTTCGTAAGAGTCCTTCATCAAAACGCGGTGATAATCGACGGCCGTTGTGCGAATGACGTTATCGAGTTCGCGCATGTAGTTCTTCACCACTTCACGATAACGCCGGGCGATGAGCGAGGGGTCCGCCAGAAGTGTCTCGCCGCCTTCCATGTCCACGAACCGGGCGGGCCGGTCGAAGTTAAAATCGAGTTCCACGCTGTCGAGCACGTGAAACATCGCGACGTCATGACGGCGAAAGCGCAGGTGTTGGAGCGCATGTTTGAGCTTCGCGGGCTCGATGAAAAAGTCTGACATCACCACTACCAGCGCGCGCTGCGAAATCTGGTCAGCGGCTTCATGCATGGACTCTAAAATAGTAGTCTCGCCCTTCGCCTGCAGTTCGGTTAGCTGATCCAGCACCAGGCGCAGATGCAGCGGTCCGCGCTTCGCCGGAACCTTTTGCCGGTGATCCTTGCCCACGCCCCACAGCCCCACGGCATCGCCCTGCTGGGCTGCCAGATAGCCAAGCGTTCCGCCGAGCCGGCGGCAGTAATCCAGCCTTGTCGCTCCTGCCGGACCGAACCCCATGGAACCGCTCGCATCCACGATGAGCGCGAGTCGCAGATTTGTGTCTGCCTCGAATTCCTTGATATAAAAACGATCCGTGCGTCCCCAAGTGCGCCAGTCCAAACGACGGGTATCGTCGCCGGGCACGTATTTCCGGTACTGCGAAAACTCAATGGACGACCCGCGAATAGGGCTGCGGTGCCGTCCGGAAACTCCGCCGATCATTGCCTGCCGCGCGTTCAACGGGAGAGCCAGCAGGCGGGAGAGCACCTTGCTGTCGAGAAATGAATGCGGGGATTTCATCGGTTTACGGACAGTGCCTCCGGCAACGCGACGGCATCATCCGGCCTTTCTCAATTCCTCCACCAACCGCTTGGTCACGTCGATGCTCGTAATGCCCTCCGACTGGGCGGTAAATGTCGTCATCACGCGATGCCGCAACACAGGTTCTGCCACGGCGATCACGTCCTCCATTCGCACCATGTAGCTGCCCTGGAGTGCGGCGCGCGCCTTGGAGCCGAGAATCAAATACTGCACGGCCCGCGGCCCCGCGCCCCAGCCGACGAGAGGCTTCAGCCACTCCGGTGCCTCGGCGCCTCCGGCTCGTGTGCGTCTCACGAGGTCCACCGCGAAAGCATAAATATGATCAGGCACCGGCACGCGGCGCACCAGGTCCTGATAGGCCAGCACCAGCGGCCCTTCCAGAATGTGATCCAGTTTTGGCAGGCTCACTCCAGTAGTGGTGCGCGCGATAGTGATCTCCTCATCCCGGCTGGGATAATCGACACCGATCATGAACATAAACCGGTCCAACTGCGCCTCCGGCAACGGATAGGTGCCCTCCTGTTCAATGGGATTTTGCGTCGCGAGCACGAAGAAAGGGGAATCCAAAACATACGTTCGGCCCGCGACGGTCACGCGGTGTTCCTGCATGGCTTCCAGCATCGCGGCCTGCGTCTTCGCCGGGGCACGGTTGATTTCATCGGCCAGCACGATGTTTGCGAACACCGGTCCCTTTGCGAATTCAAACTCCCGCTTTCCGCCTGGCAACTCCTGCAAAATGTCCGTGCCCGTGATGTCCATGGGCATCAGGTCCGGCGTAAATTGAATGCGGCTGAAACTCAGTGAGAGCGTTTCCGCCAGCCGGCTGATGAGCAGCGTCTTTGCCAAGCCCGGCACTCCCATCAACAGCGCATGGCCCCGCGCAAACAGGCAGATGCACAACTGCTCCACCACACTTTGCTGACCGACGATCACCTTTCCCAGTTCCGCGGAAAGCCGGCTGTAGGAGGCGCGAAGCTGATCGATGGCCGCCACATCGTCTGACGGAAGCTGTGAAGAAGGGGAATTTTCAGACATATGGGGCGGAGAAAAGTGGCGAATTGTCAGCGCGGACCACCTGAACGCAACATGAATCCTGCACACCTGGTCCTGTTTTTGACCATTTGCGGTGCCCGGTGTTCACATTTTGCTCAATCGTTGAATGCGGCCTGCACGCGCGCGAGAAAGGTATCCTTGTCTTCACCCATCCCGTCGATTTCGAGCACCATCATCAGAAACTTCAGGGCCAGTTCGTGCTCCTCCTTCGTTTCGAACAACCCCGCGCGAATGGCGAGAAAGGACACCAGGCACTTCTCGTCGTTGACCAGATCCCGCGCTTCTGTCAGCGCTTTCAGCAGCACAAACTCGCGCGGACGATCGCTCTCCCACCCCAGTTTTTTCAGCGCGCGCTCCATCGCCTTCTCCTCCGCAGGCGACACCCGGCCGTCCGTTAGGATGGCCAGACACATGAGTTCGATGAGGGCTTCGCGCTGAGGCTGGGTAAAGTTTGTCATAACAGGCTCAGCCAAAAAGGCGGCGATTGTTCATCGTGCAAGCGCAGGGTGCAGCTTCCGGGTTCTCGGATCAACGAATCGATTCCAGGTTCCAGCGGTTCACCAATTGTTCCAGTTCCGGGCGCATGGCCCACTCGTCGGGACGCTCGCTGGATTCGTGGCGGCGGCTGGCGCCCTTCAGCGTCATGCAGCCGGTGTTGTCACCGGCGTTGCGGATAAAGTCGATTTCCTCCTGGGTGAACGGCGGAGTTTTGGGCATCGCGGCGAGATCGCGGATCTTGTCTTCGATGGCTTTGGCGCTTTCACCGGCCTCCTGAATGAAGGTGGGCACGACGCTAGCGACGGCGGGCTGGGCGAGATTCCACAGGCTGGCGAACTGGATGAGGCTGAGGCCGTACTTGTCCGCGATCGGCTGCATCTTTGCGATCTTTTCCCAACCGTGCTCGACCCATCCGGCGGGGCGGAAGGTGCGGTGGTCGCCGGGCCGGAAGACATGTCCGGGTTTGACATCACCATGGAAGAGCCCGCCGTAATCGACGACACGGGTGATGACTTTCACGCCGAACTCCTCGGCCGCAGGAAGCACCAAAGAACCTGGCCACGGCTCCAGAGGATTGAGGATGAGCATCGCCCAGTCGATGTGTTCGCAGAAGTGCTCGAAGCAGTGTATTAAATCGTAGGAAAAACCATTTGCCGGACCGGGCGCGATGCCGAGGCGGTGCGTGAGGCCGGCTGATTTCGCGGCGGCCATGCCTTCCCAAACGGCCTCGCTCGTGTAGCCGCGCTCGTCGGGATTGTGCAGAAAGAGCAGATCGAAATAATCCGTCCGGCACCGCTCCAGCGATTTTTCCGTCGCCATCCTGATGTAGGCGCCATACTCCTCAGGTCCGCGCAGCGAGGGGTCCGTGAAGCGCGCGTAGCCTTTCGCCCCGTCGCGGAGACCGCCGTAAATGTCGTGGCCGATGGTGCCCACGAGGCAATAGGACGAGCGATCCACGCCTTCGAGCGCCTTCCCGAGCATCTCATCCGCGCGGCCCACGCCATAAACGTCTGCGGTAACGAACGTGCGGTAACCGCAGTCGTAAGCCAGCCGGATGGCATCGATGAAACGCTGTTCATCGAGCTGTTCTCCAAAATGCATGAAGCGTCCGCCGCTCCATGTGCCGTATGCGATTTGAGTGAGGTCCATGGGGAATATTTGAAGACCCCGCGACGGAGAGCAAACGGGAAGCTTGCCTGGTCTAATCGCGATCTGCGGCCGGAATATTATTCAGTGTGTAATAGGCATCCGCATGGAGCAGCGGGAGTCCCTCCGCTGAACGGACACCGGTGCTCTTCAGATAATGCACGTGCCCTTTTACGAGGCCCTCGATGCGCAGCCGCACTTTGAGCCCGTCGGCGGATACTTCAGCAGCTTTGACCACGGGCTTCACGGCGTCCACTTCCGGACCGCCATACTCCTCGCGGAAGGCCCAGGTCCACGCCTCCATCTTATAACCGTCCGTCTTCCCTGCTGCTGACTTGTCCACGGGCTGCGTGAAAACGAGTGTGAAGCCGTCCGGCTGGGTGCGCATTTCCAGGATCTCAAACGGCACCTTCCCCGTCCACGTGAGGCGGTCGAAGTTATAAGGCTTTCCGCCGCGCGCGCCCCATCCGCGGTCGCTGCCGCCGGCGAACATGTGGCCGGAGGGAGTCAGGTCCATGCCGATGGTGCCGCTGCCAAATCCCTCGACCCACGGAAAGACGACTCCCTGGTAGAGGCCGTCGATCTTTTCCAGGAAGACCCGCGCGATGTTGCTGTAGCACTGGTCGCCGACGAAGAGTTGGTTTTTGAAGGGGCCGAATTTTCCGTTCGTGGTATCGCATACGATGGCCGTGGGGCTCTGACCCACGCGACCGTGCGGCAGCATCACGGCAGGCGGCACCAGGAGGGGATTGCGCTCGCGCTCTTTCACCATGCGTCCGTTATCGATGGGCCGTATAGGCTTTTTCAGATCCTTCGCCACGCTGTACCAGCGCATGCCATCCGGATGGCCCTGGAAGGAACCCGGCTTCAGCCACTTGAGGCTGCTCGATCCGTTCCACGGTCCCTGATTGTCTGTGTAAAAAACATCGCCTTCGGCATTGAACCCGATGCCGCCCGGGCTGCGGATGCCGCAGCAAGCCGGCGAGGTTTTGCCGTCCGGCGTCGTCGTCACGGCCCAGCCGCGCCAGAGAACGTTGCTCGTGAAAGAACCCGTCAGGCAAAACACCGACCAGATTTTCCCGGTTTTGTCAGGACGCGAACTGAACGCATACTCGTGATAGTCCCCGCTGAGACCCCAATGATCGCTCACGGTATCGTAAACATCCGCGCGTCCGTCGCCGTCTTCGTCCACCAGGCGCGTGAGTTCCGGGCGCTGCTGCACATAAAGCGCGCCATCCTTCCATGCCGCGCCAAGGCATTCGTGCATGCCTTTGGCGAACTGACTGATCTTCGCCGTGGAAACATCCGGGCCATCCGCGCCGGTCACGCGATAGACTTCGCCACGGCGGGTCGCTGCGTAGATCGTTCCATCCGGCGTGTGCTCGATGGCCCCGACTTCGAGCACGAATTTGTCAGGATTCGGGATGTTCTGAATGGGATAATAATCCGACTCCTTCGGCTTCTCCGCGGCGAAGACACCAACAGCGCAGGGAAGAACAAGCAGCGCGCGAAACATGGATGGGGGAAAAAGAAAGTTCATCGAAAAGGGGAAAGTTATTGGTTGAGCCAGGTGCATGCGATGCGCACCTCCGCGCTTCCGTTAGCGAAGGCGGGTCGCACCAGCAGTTCGTTGTTATGCCGCAGGAGGGCTTCGCCTCCGGAAACGCCGACGGCATAGCCCTTGTCGTTTTTCCAACCGCTTCCCTCCGGCTTCATGCCGCCGGCGGCAGCCCGGATAAAGAAATTCTGCGGCGCGGAACCTTTCAGTTTCAGGACGCGGGTGAAGCGTTCATCGCTCGTCTTGTAGTCGCCCGCCGGCTCATAATGCTCCTCCACCTGAAGATCTCCCATGCGGTAACGGAAGGTGGGAAAGCTCTTTTTATCGATCCGGTAGCCAAGGAAGTCGATGCCCTCGGCCCGCTCTTGTTTCTTTGGCCATGGCGCGCTGGCGTCTGCCAGGACCGCCATCCCCTGCCCTTCCCCGCCTGGCTTGATGACGTTGAATCCGAGCGGCTGCGTGTCGCCGCCGCCGCGGTCGGTCCAGTGCTGCCGGGCATCGATGAACGCCCCGCGCCACATCAGCGCCTGACTCATCTGGTCCGCATCGAAGCAAATGTTCACACCGTTAGGATATCCGACGGCGATTCCGCGAGGGCTGCATCCGCTGATGGAGTTGCGGTAGATCATGGCTTCGCCGTTTTCCGGCGCGAGAGGAATGCCTCGATTCCGCCGCTCCTCCGCCTGAATGTCCCCGCCGCTCTGGCGCGAGGGATGAATCCATTTCGACAGGGCGGTCTCGCTGAACTTCGGCCCGCTCCAGGCCAGGTAAATCTGTTCGTCGCCTGTTTGTTCAAAGTAGTCCACGCGCACGGTATGCGGGCCTTTACCCAGCCGCACACGTCCCAGTTTCAGATCGTTGGCCGGATGAATCCCGTCATCATTGATGATTTGCCGCCCGTCCACATACAGCCGCGAACCGTCATCCGACGACAATGCAAACTGATAGTTCCCCTCCTCCTGCGTTTCCACCACTCCATCGAACTGCACGCCAAAGTGCTCGCTCATGCCTTCCAGTTTAAGGTCCAGTTTTTTTGTATTGAGCGGTCCTTCGCGGTGCGGTTTGAGTGTGGAAAAATCCGGCATCTTCACCCAATCACCCATGAACAGTTTAAAGTTGAGAGACTGAAATCCGGGGCCCTCGGCAAGCACCCGCAGTTCTCCATTCATGGCCATGGCATGGCCCGGAAACGTGCAGACGTAAGGGTAAGTGCCTGGCTGATCCGGGATCTTGACGACGAGTTCCTGCTTCTGATGCGCCCCTACCAAACCGGAGTGCGCCCAGATGCGCGGATGTTCGGGAATCCACGCTTTGGCTTCACCTTTTTCCGCCAGCTTCCACGCCTCCATCGCCACCTCCAGGCCTTTGTCATTTCCGCCCTCCGTTTTCGGAAGGCAGAAAACGATATTGTGAGGCATTGCGTCGTTGTTCTGAAACACCAGCTTCATCTGCGAGCCCGGCGGCGCTTTGATTACCGGCAGATCGTATTTCATCTGCCCTGGCGGTGTCGTGATAGTGATTGTCTGAAGATCATCGGCCCTCACCGTTAAGGTGAGCACCGGCATGGAAATGAGGAAGGCGTAGTTTCTCATGGACGCCAGCCCGTAACGCCAGGCCTGGAGGGGATGTTTCAACGGAGGGAGAGAATGGTGAGGCGTGAATCGGTGAATCGTGAATCGTGAATCGTGAATCGGTGAATCGTGAATCGTGAATCGTGAATCGTGAATCGGCGGTCTGGCGGAGCCGGAAGGGACCGGCGGCGCCGGAAGCACCAAGCTCCAAGAACCAAGCACCAAAGAAACATCAAGCATCAAACACTAAAGCTGGTTAGGAGGGGCTACGAGTAATTTTACGAGCGGAATCAGCAGCGGTAGGGCATGATGGATTTTATCGGGCGGGGAGTGGGAGGGTCGTACGGGATGGTGAGCCAGGGTGGGATGGGGTGGAGGATTTTCTCGCGCCATTCGGGCATCGGGTCGGGGTTGTAGTGGCGGAGGCGGTTGAATTCCTCGGCGGACATGGGGGGCGGCGCCGGAGGCGCAGATAATGGAGGAGGGGATGATGGGGAATGGGCGGGGGCGGAGGAGGGCGGTGAATCGTGAATCGTTGAATCGTGAATGGGGGAATCGGCGGGTTGGGAGGAGGAGGGAGATGAGGCTGGCTCGGAGGGTGGGGAGGGTTCGGAGGGAGTAGGAGTGAGAGTATGAGTATGAGTATGAGTAGGGGCGGGTTCGGAGGGGGTGGGGGCTGGCGCGGATAAAGTGGTTTGATTTGGTGCGATAAGGTCGGATTTAGCCGGAGAGGGGACTGACAGGACGGAGGGGACAGACGGGATGGACGGCATGGACTGGGGAGGGGATTTTGGGTCAGGGTCGTCGGTGTCGCGGGGGACGCCGTAGGTGAGGCGGCGGAGGCCTTCCAGGAGGCGGCGCTCGCCGGGGGATTCGGTTTCGTCGTCCTCGGGGGCGTTGGCGCGGTCGTGATTGGACTGCTGGATTTTGAGGCGGGCGGCGGAGTGGTCGCCGCGGCGCAGGGTGGCGATGCTGCGCAGGAGACCGGAGAGGTGTTTGAGGTTGGCGAGGGCGGGGTCGTCCAGCTCGCCGTTCCATTTGCGGACGGCGTTGAGGATGCGGGCGGAGAGCAGGCGGGCGGCGTGGTCGGCCATGAAGGGGGAGAGTTCTTCCAGCTCTGCGGCGTCGTGCAGGGATTCGCGGGTGTCTGCGAAGAAGTCGCGGCGAATTTGCCATTCGAGGTAACCGCCGTTGCGCCACTCGGAGAGGTTTTGCTCGGTGATGGGTTTGTTGTGGAAGAGTTCGCGGAGGATCTTTTTGACGGCGGGGAGGGAGTTGAGCCAAGTGATGATCTGGCGGCCGGGATCGTTGCGGTCGAGGCGGTGGTTGATGGAGGTGCGGAGATTGTGGGGAAGGCGGGCGATTTTTCCTGTACGTGTCATAGAATTATGATTTGAGGTTTTGGATTGAGATTTGGGAGAGGTGAGGGCGCAGCGCCGAAGCACCAAGCTCCAAGCACCAAGCACCAGAGAAGCTCCAAGGCGCGTGGGGAGAAGGCCCGGGTTGATGGGGCGGTTTAAAAAATCGCGGTCCGTACGGGCGTGATTTGCAGGATTGAAGATGTGGGCGGGTCTGACGGTGAGGAGCGGCGTGGTGGAACGCATCGACTTCTGGAAGGCCAGTCGACGGGCGTGGATGGGGTATGAACGCTGCCAGGTCCCGGTAGGCTTTTTAGGGGCCGGGTTGGTGGCGTGACCGTTGAGGGTAAGTCTTTTTATGGAGCCCGCGGCTGCACTTAGGGAGGTGTATAAACGCGAATGAAGTCAAATGATTCCGGTGGGAAATTTTCGGAAGGGAGCTTGAACCGGAAAATGGAGGGGCGAACGGAGGAGGGGCGGCGGACGGGCCGGTGAAAGTTGTTAGAAAAGGCGTTTTTTGTTTGTTAGGGAGGGGGCTTTTCGCGGGGCATTTATGCGATTTTCCCGGTGTATCGTTACGTTCCGGAACGTAACGATGGGGGTTTGAGGGTGGAATAAGGCTTACCTCGTATCCTGAAGGAATTGAACAGGAGGCAGCGGAGGGCGCAGAGTCAGGCACAGTGCGTTTCGGCCTTCCCATTACACATGCGGCACGATCACCGGAGCCTTGCATCGCAGAGCGCGGCAGATGGGTGGAAAGTCTGCTTTGTCTTTCGTTATCACGCAATCCTCTGCGGTTAGGGAGGATTCCAGCGCAATGATGGCGTCGCCACAGGCATGGCATTGCGTTCCGTCGAATGCCTCCCCTTTTGCGGAAAGCAGGTGTTCCAATCCTGCGAGCCGACGCTCGCGTTCTCCCTGTTTCTTTTTGGCTTTCGATTTTCCGGTCTCTGCCCGGACGCGCTCGAGGGCTTCGCGGTTTTTTCTTATTAAGGACAGCAGCCCGCAGGTCCCTGGCTTCCCGCATTCGCTGACAGGAAGATCATGCTGGAGAAGCCGCGCCGCGTCCTGATAAGGCGCTGGTAAATCACTCCGGCAGCCGGCTCGATTTTCGAGGATATAGTCCTCACAACAGCAATCCCATCCCTCTGCAATCATACCCCGGAGCCGTGCCCGGAAAAAGGCCAGCGCCTTCCCCGGGACCATCCACGGAAGCCCGCGCTCCTTCGAATCCTCCCCGGTCTCCAGCGCCTCTTCGACGTCATCCAGGGCATCACGCCAACACTTGCCTTCGTAGGTGTATTCATTCCGGCCCTTTTTTACCAGAGCGCGCAATTCGTGCCACTTCGTACAGGATAGAGAATCATTGTGAAAGCGCCGCAACCTGCTCAGAAAACCACGCGCCAGTTCAAACATCACGTACCGCGAGATCACCGCATCCGCTCCTTCCGGAATCACACTCAGGCAGGCCTCACGGTTGGCGCGGTTGCGAAAATACAGTGAGACGACCGCAGAGGTTTCCAACCATGCTTTCATCAGCGGAAGGATGGATTAGAAACCGCTGTTCAGATCCACCCCGGCCCTTTTCAGTTTTTTCCCAAGCTCCAGCATCAGCTTTTGGGTGTGGGGCTCAGTGGCCATCCGGTTCAGGCACTCCTGCACTGCGTCAAGCTGCTCCGCCTTGATTTCCATCCCGCGCCATTCCTTGCGCGCCATCATCAGCAGCATGATCATATCATCCATGCGGTCGGATTTGTCCGCATACTCATGCAGGCCGTAGATGTTTTTCCACAAGTCTGCCAGTCCCGCGAAAAATCCGTTCCCCTCGCGCAACAACTCACCCAGTTGCTGCGCTTCCCCCGCCAGTTCATGCATGCGATAACGAAACTCCTGTTCCACTGGACTCATTCCACTTACCCCGCCATTGAGCACACGGTATCCCTCCCGGTGGCCCTGGAGACGGGCCACGCAGAGTCTGGCATTGTCAGTGCGGGAAGCGATAGTGCTCATAGTTTGCTCTCCGGTTCATCCCACAATTCATTGGGGCCTGCAACCCCGCCGAGAGCCCCACTGTACCACAAATCCCCCAGCGGGAGATTTTCCATTTCCCGTTCATAGCCCAGCGCCACCAGTCGGTCTTTCGCATTCGTCAGGGTGCTGACGCCGTCCTTCTTTTCCACGATGACCACATCGTCCCAGTATTCCGGTTTCTGAAAACAATCGAGCACATACGGGCTCTGCGTCGTGAAAATGAACTGCACGCCGTGTTCTTTGGCCATGCGGCGCATCGTCTCCACCAGCGGGGCCAGCCCGCGCGGGTGGATGGCGTGTTCGATGTCCTCCAGTAGGATCAGTTCCGGGCGGTTCGGCTGATGGATGATCGTCAGGAGGGCGAGGATGGTGCGGGTGCCAGCGGAAAGCTGAGTGAGCGACACCGGTTCTTCGAATCCTTTCTCCAGCACTTGGAGAAACCACTTTCCCTGATCCGCACGCTCAAAGGTCAGTTCCTCCACTTCCGGCACGTAGGTGCGAAACTCCTCTTCAATGCTCTGAAAGACTTTCTTCTTTTTCAATGAGAGCCACTGCAGCACGCGCGTTACACCTTCTCCGCTGGAATGAACGAAGGGCTGCTCGCTGTCAGATTCAGCAACCCCGATACAATCATCTTTCAAAACGAAACACGCGATGTTCTCGATGTAGAGATTGCTGGAACCCGAAGCTGACCGGGACGATCCGGGTTGACGCTTTTCGAGCGATTCACGTATTACCTCCGCATTCGCTTCAATGCCGTACTTATTTATTCCCTTGGCGGCCAGACGCACCTCCGCTTCCTTCATCTTTTGGCTGCGGAACGGGCAATCCCAGACGTCGTTCATCCATACATCGCTACCCAAACCCCTGACGTCGGGTCTAAGACCACGAACCACACTGATAATACCCCTCAATAAACTACTCTTCCCCGCATTGTTCGCCCCGATGACCGCGGTTACCGGTCTGAGTCGGCACTTGGCGTCAAGGAAGGAACGGTAGTTTTGAAGATGGACCTCGGTGAGGTGGGGCATGCGGCAGGATGGCGGGTGCGGGTGAAGGCGGCAAGGATGAAGCGCTCCGGGTCCCGAGTCACGCGGGAATTCTTTGCCCGCGTCCTTTCGACGGCCGTCTTCATTTTTCCCGTGCGCCCTGGCGCGGATAGGACAACATGGCTGGATGCCTGTGTCAAAGAATAAGCTGCCTTTTCAGGAGTTTCCCGAGCCGCAGTTTCCGAATGAGGAGACACGTGCCGCTTATCGGAAAGCGCAAAGAGATATTCGCCGAGCATTTGAAGCCGGAGAGTCTTTGTTGTACCTATCACGCAAGGGGCTAACGGTGTTACCGCCGGAGGTCGGGCAACTAACGGCGCTCACGGAGCTTTACCTTGAAGACAACCAACTGGCGGCATTGCCGCCAGAGATCGGGCAACTGACGGCGCTCACGGAGCTTTACCTTCAGGGCAATCACCTGAAAGCTCTGCCGCCGGAGATCGGGCAACTAACGGCGCTCACGGAACTTTACCTTCAGGGCAATCACCTGACGGCGGTGCCGCCGCAGATCGAGCAACTGACGGCGCTCACGCGGCTTTACCTTCAGGGCAATCACCTGAAAGAACTGCCGCCGGAGATGGGGCAACTAACGGCGCTCACACGGCTTGATCTTAGTAACAACCAACTGACGGCGTTGCCGCCAGAGATCGGGCAACTGACGACACTCACGGAGCTTTACCTTACGGGCAACCAACTGACGGCGGTGCCGCCGGAGATCGGGCAACTGACGGCGCTCACGCAGCTTTACCTTCCCTGCAACCAACTGACGGCGTTGCCGCCGGAGATCGGGCGACTGACATCGCTCGGGTATCTTTTCCTTGACGGCAATAAACTGACGGCGTTGCCGCCAGAGATCGGGCAACTGAAGGACCTCACGCATCTTTCCCTTTCCAGCAATCAACTGTTTACACTGCCTCCTGAGATCGGAATGCTCACGTCTCTGTCGCACCTGTTCCTGCACGAGAATGAGAGTCTGGGAATTGACCCGGCAGTACTCGGGCCGGCGATGGAAGACGTTTTTGAAGAGAACAGGAAAGAGCCGGCGGCTCCGCGAGACATTCTGAATTATTATTTCAACCTCGTGGGTGGCGGGGACCGTCCGCTGAACGAGGTAAAACTGCTGCTGCTGGGGCGGGGAGGGTCAGGGAAGACGGCGACGGTGAACCGGTTGCTGGGGAGAGGATTTGTACCGGGTACGGATGAGACGCTGGGCATTGACATCACGGACTGGCGAGTGGGGTGTCCGGGAGGTGATCCGGTGCTCGTTCATGCTTGGGATTTTGCCGGGCAGACGGTGGCGCACGGTCTACACGCCTTTTTTATGAGTCACCGCAGTGTATATCTCTTGGTGCTGAGCGGACGGGAGCAGACGGCGCAGGAGGATGCAGAGTACTGGCTGAAGCTGATGGAAGCATACGCGGGGGAAGAAACCCGTTATCGATCAGCGGATGGGAAGCTTTATGCAAATTATGTCCATCGTGAAATGCCTCCGGTGATCGTCACTCTTAACAAATGGGAGAGTAGTGAGACGCGTCCGCAGGTGGACCGACGAGCGCTGGAAGAGAAATTTCCATTCATTGCCGGGTGGGTGGAGACGGACTGCAGGACGGGCCACGGATTCGACAACGGAAAGCAGCGCCTGCCGGACATCCTCTGTGATCTCATCGGCCAACGGGAATGGGTGCGGGGGAAGTTTCCGAAAGTTTGGCATGACGCGAAGGAGCACTTTGCGACGATGAAGGATGACTACCTGGCGTTCACGTCGTTTCAAGAGCTGGCCATCCAAAAGGGAGTGAAGGCGGAGGAGGTGCGGTCTTTCGCGAATGCACTGCATCGGCTGGGGATCGCGCTGAATTTTGGGGACGATGAGCGGCTGAAGGACACCACGGTGTTGAATCCGCACTGGGTGACGCGGACGATTTATAAGGTGTTGCGCCAGGCTCCGCGCGAGAGCGATGCGGTGATGACGCTGGAGCATGTGGCGGAGGTGCTGCCCAGCGAACCTACTCACATGCGGGCGTATGCGGTGGAATTGATGCGGCGGTTCGATCTGGCGTTTCCGCTGCCGGAAAGGGAAAGTCATTGGCTGGTGCCGGCGCGGCTGCCGGAGACGCAGCCGGAGGGGATTGCGGAGAATTTCGGGGAACGGGTGGAGGGGGCGACGCGGCTGCGGTTTTCGGTGAATCCGCTGCCGCGGATGATTTTGCCGGGGTTCATTACGCGCACGCACATCCACAGCGATGATCTGCCGCACTGGCGCTGGGCGAACGGCGTGGTGCTGGGGCTGGACGGGGCGCAGGCGCTGGTGCGGGCGGACCATGCGGAGCGGACGGTATCGGTGACGCTCACGGGAAAGGCGGAGGCGCGTCCGGTGCTGGGAGCGCTGTGCCGGAGGGAACTGGCGGTGCTGTTTGCGGAGATTCCGGGATTGAATCCGAAGGAGGAAATGCAGGTGCGCCCCGGGGTTTGGCAGGATGTGGCGCTGATGGAGGAATTGGAGCGGGAAAAGCAGGCGAAGGTGCCGGTGCTGGAAGGGGGCCGCGTGCAAATGGTGGACGTGAAACGCGAGTTGGACGCCATCACACCGCCGCAGACCCGCGACGTGGAGGTGTGGAAGCCGACGGTGTTTATCAGTTATTCCCACAAGGACGAACGCTTGAAGGACGAACTGGAAATGCGGATGAAGGTTTTCCAGGCGGCGGGCCTCGTTGGGCAGGTATGGACGGATCGGATGCTGGAGGCGGGGGAACTGTGGGACAGCCGGATCAAGGACGAGGTGACGCGCGCGGATGTGGTAGTCCTGCTGCTGAGCAATGCAGCGCTGACGAGCAATTACATTCGCACGATAGAGATGAAGACGGCGCTGGACCGGCATCGCGAGGGCAAGGCGAAAGTGGTGCCGATTTTGCTGGAGCGGTGCAATTGGGAGCTGTTTGAGGAATTGAGCAGTATCCAGGCGCTGCCGAGGGATGCGAAGCCGGTGCGTGAGTGGAAGCCGCAGAATGCGGGGTGGTACCGGGTGACGGAGGGGCTGAAAGCGGTGCTGGCGGGGATGGGGCGGCGGGGGCGGGAGG
>DASZQB010000134.1:0-113919 GCA_035550135.1 Verrucomicrobiales bacterium | reverse complement strand
TGGACCCTTTGCGGGAGCAGGAGAAGAGTTATGTTCTAACAAGCGGCGATCCTCAGCGTCCGGAAAAAAACCACGAGGTGAAACCCGGCTGGCCATTCGCTGCTTCGACGCCGGATTTTCGCGACGGTCGCATTGAGGCCTTTGCGGACTGGCTGACCGCGCCGGAAAATCCGCTGTTCGCGCGCGTGGCGGTGAACCGGCTATGGCAGTGGCATTTTGGCGAGGGCCTGCTGAAAAATACCAGCGATTTTGGTGGTTTTGGAGGCAAGCCGTCGCATCCGGCTCTGCTTGACTGGCTCGCGTCGGAGTTTGTGCAGCGCGGGTTCAGCATGAAACAAATGCACCGGCTGATGGTGACCTCCGAAGCCTATCAGCGGGCATCAGATGCGGGGATTGAGTTTGCGGACAATCAGAGAATCGACCCGGAGAACATCGCGCTGTGGCGTTTCCGGCTGCAGCGTCTGGATGCGGAGTCGATATGGGATTCCATTCACACGGCGGCCGGCGATTTGGATACGAAAGTGGGCGGACCGTCCTTCGATACGGCCCGCGGGGGCGGCCCGCGAAGATTTCGCCGCAGCGAGTCCGAGACCGGTGATAACCGGAATGCGAAACGCCGCGGGGCTTATATCATTCGGGGGTATTCGGAAAATCGTGACGTCACTCCGAATTTTCTCCAGGCGTTCGATGTGGACGATGGACGTGCTCCCTGTCCGCTGCGCACGCAGACAGTCACTCCTCCGCAGGCTTTGTTTCTGATGAACAGTCCGGACGTTGACAGGGCTTGTGATCTGATGGCCGCGCGGCTGCAAAAGGAGACGAATGGCAACCTGGAGGCGGCGGTGGATCTCGCTTACCGGCTCATGCTTTCCAGACCGGCGCTGGGCACCGAAAAGAAGACTGCGCTGGCTTATCTGGAAGGCAATGCTTCGCGGCTGCGTCCGTTTTCATGGCTGCTGTTCAATCTGGATGAATTCATTTATGTTAGATAGAGCAGGCATTTCAAAGGTTTATCCGTGCGGACGCTTCAGCCGGCGCGACTTCATCCACCAGCTTGGCGGCGGATTTTTGGGACTCGCGCTTGGCGGGGTTTGGGCTGAAGGAAAGGAAAACCGGAACGTTCCGAATCGCGCCGCCAAAGCGAAGTCCGTCATCTTTCTCTTCATGTGCGGCGGGGTCAGTCATATCGACACTTTTGATCCGAAAGACAACAAATGGGCGGGCAAGTTGATCGATGCGACGGGCTTTGGCGACAACCTGGCGGAAATGAAACGCCCGGTCATCCCGTGCCTGCGCACCTTCACGCGGCATGGAAAATCGGGCATCCCGGTTTCCGATTGGTTCCCGCAGGTGGGCGGAGTGATTGATGAGATCGCAGTCATTCGCTCCATGTGGTGCCATGAGGGAAATCACTTTCCGGCGGTGATTGAAACTTCCACTGGTCACCGCGGGCGGCAGTTCGATCATCCGTCACTCGGGAGCTGGGTTTCGTATGCCCTGGGCAGTGCCAATAAAAACCTGCCGGCGTTTGTGAATCTGGGGCGGCCATCCTCACCGGTGCAGTTGACGGGCGGTTGCCTCGGCGCGTCGGTGTCGGCGACTCCCTTTCAGACGGGTGAAACGCCGATTCCGAATCTCTACCCGCCGCGGGGCGGATCGGGCGCCGCGGAACGCGACCGCCAAATGCAACTGCTGCAGACGATGAATCAGGAATTTCGCGAGCGTTACGCGATCAATTCCGACATTCAGGCCCGGGCACGGGCTTACGAACTGGCGGCGCGTATGCAGCTTTCCGCTCCGGAAGCCGTGAATTTTTCTAACGAGCCGGACCATGTGAAGGCTCTTTACGGCATCGGCGATCGGGAGACGGAGGAATTCGGCAAGCAACTCCTGCTGGCAAGGCGGCTGGCCGAGAGAGGCGTTCGATTCGTCCAGATTTGCCACGCGGGAGGCGGGAACGGCGCGTGGGATTCCCACGGCGACATGAAAACGCATGCGCCGCTGTGCCGGGCGACGGACAAACCGATCGCCGGATTGATCCGGGATCTGAAGCAGCGCGGCATGCTGGATGAAACGCTGGTGGTGTGGACGAGCGAATTCGGACGCACGCCATGGTCCCAAAATACCACGGGCCGGGATCACAATCCGCGCGGCTACACCTCGTGGATGGCCGGCGGAGGCATCCGGGGCGGCACTGTTCACGGCGCCACAGATGAAGTGGGATACAGGGCCGTCGAATCACCCCACTACTACAGCGACCTGCACGCCACGATCATTCAACAGCTCGGCCTTGATCTCAAATCGATGGAAGTGCAGACGCTGGGACGCACGTTTCGACTCGTCGAGGAGGGCAGTGCGATTCAGGAAATCATCGCCTGACCTTTACGCATCGTGGACCTGGAAATAAGAGAGGATCTGGTATTGCAGGTTCACGGATACTCAGGAATGGCCGTGAACGGAGATTACGCTGGAGCGGCATTCAGACTGATGGATAGAATGTGGAGCACGGTCAGGCGGAACGACCTGAAGCACAAAGGGCTGAACATTCACGTTTATGGGCCGGACGAGGAGGTCTTCGCGGGAGTCGAACTTGTCGGCGATCAGGCGGGTTCGGAACTTGAATCCAAGACGGTTTCACTCACAAAGTATGCCTGGTTCAAACACACCGGCCCTTACAATCTCATTCGTACCGCGGGCGCGCAGATGCGAAATGAACTGAACGCCAGGGGTTTTGAGACGAACCACCCTTACATCGAAATCTACGGGCACTGGACTGCGGATGAAGCGAAACTGGAAACAGAGCTCCTCATGAACCTGAGCGCGCCGTAAAAACAAAACCGGGCAGGAGCGAACTCCTGCCCGGCTTGTGAATCATCGAAAGGTCGCAAAGACTGTCCTACTCCGACTTCTTCTCAGGCTCGGCCTTTTCCTTCTTCTCGGTGGCTTTTTTTGCGGGTTTCGGGCGGGAAGGAGCTTTCGCCTCAGGGAGTTTCCCGTCCTTGTAGGAAGCGAGAGATTCCTCCATGTTCTTCTTCATATCTTCGTCTTCGGTGGCGGCGATGGCTTCCTCCTGGGCTTTGACAGCGCCTTCTTTGTCGCCTTTCATGAACTTGCCGCGGGCGAGAGTGTCCATGAGGGGGCCGCTGGCTTCTTTGCCATCCTTGCCCTTAACGGATTTCAGGCCTTTTTCGGCAAGCGCCACGGCGGCATCCACGGCTTCGCCGGAGGGCTCTTTAAGTTCTGTCAGGATCATCCACGAGGCTTGATTCATCGCCTGCGGAATCTTTGAAAGTTCGCCTTCGCCGAGTTTTTTGGCGACGGCGGCCACTGCCGCGGAGTCACCTTTTTGCACGGTGAAATTCAGCCGCGTGTAGAGCAGTGAACCGGCGCGCTCGGGCTCCGCTTTCTCGAGTTCATCAAGGCCGGCGAGAGCGGCATCCCAGTCTTTCTTCTGGGCGGCTTTCATGATCACCTGCTGGCGTTCGCGGCTCGCTTTCTCCTTCTCTTTTTGCTTCGCCGCAATCTCGGCCGCCTTGGCGGAATCAAACTTGCCTTCTGCGACGGAAGTCAGGATTTCGCTGGTCAGCCCCGCCGGATGTCCGATCCATGCAATTTTGCTGTCTTTGCCCACCACGAACGCGGCGGGAATTCCGTTTTGGCCGGCGGCCTCCATCCAATTGACAGCCATAAAGCCTTTTTCCTCTTTGGACTTGTCATCCATGGCCACGCGATAGGACATCTTATCGCCCATTTCAGTCACAAAGGGTTTCACTTTCGCTTCGTCGCGCTCCCATACGTCCTGTCCTATGAAGACGACGCCTTTGTCCTTCAATTCCTCGTGGAGTTTATCAAGGTGCGGAATAGTGGCACGGCACGGGCCGCACCATGTAGCCCAGAATTCGACGACATAGACGTGGTCTTTGTCGAACTCCTTGACGGGATCTCCCTGCACCCATTCTCCGGTTTGGAGCTTGGGGGCGGGATCACCGATTTTCAGTTCGGCGGATGCGTTACCGGCGATGGCTGCGCTCAATGCGGCAGCGACGGAAAGAATGCGGATATTCATAGGATGAGACTCTTGGTAGTTCGTGTGCGGAGGAAGACCTTCGGCGGGGCAAAAGCGTTTGTCGCCCGGTATTTTATTTCCGCTTTAACGGGTGAAGAGTCGTTTTCCTGCTGAAAGCATGCCCGAAGGGCAGCTCTTTAGAGGGTCTTCCCGCCCCGTTTGTACCGGTTTGTATCGGAGCCGCCCTGATTGGACGCGGGTGTGCCGGGCGCGGGGGGACTCGCATAGTCGGCGGGCGGTGTGGCCGGAATGACCGGAAATTGAGGCATCGGTTCCTTTACGATCACCGGGGCCTCCGGCGGAGCGGGCAAATCGCTGCCCTGTGGCAGGACGGGAGAGGGCGCTTCCTTTTCTGCGATGGCGGGCGACTGTTGCCGTATGTGGATGGGAACGCTCTTTTCACCGGCTGAATTGCCCGGGGTGACACGGATAATATTGTCCGGCTCGCCGGTGAGGGGATCCTGCGTTGCGCGCGAGGAACTGTATCCCGGCAGCAGGCGAAGCGCGGCCACCACGGTCACGGCAATGGCGGCAGCAGCGGCAGCAGGGAAGATCCAGGTCTGACGGCGCCGGACGACGGGCACCGCATCCTCCTCTTCAAAGGCGGCGCGTTCCTCCTCTTCAAAGCGGGCACGCACGGCATCAATGTCTGCGGCGAAGATGGCATTCCGGCGATTTGCATCGAGTCGCAGAGGCGGCTGATTTTTGAGGACGCAACTGAGCAGGCGGCCGGCGTTCTGAATCTGTTCGGCCTCGGCCCGCGCTGAGACGCTGGTGCGCAGCGCCTCGATAACCGCGCGGGCGGGAGTTCCGTGGATGTGTTCACCGAGAGCCAATGCGGTGAAGTCAGGATGATCCGGGGACGTGTTCATGAGCAGTGGGGTGCAGCGCAAAGCGGCGTGCTGCGGATGGCGGACTCGGGGACACCGCCGGTTTCATGGCTCAGAAGCTGCCGCAGCCGCTTCAGGCCGGTATGGATGAGAAAGCCAACGTTACTGACACTAAGTCCCGTCATGGCGGCTATCTCCCGATAGCTGAGATCATTTTGAAACTTGAGCCGCAGGCACTCCGACTGGTTTTCCGGCAGGCGATGGAAAAAGCGGAGAATTTCGGCGGTTTCCTCGCCGTCCGCCGCCGCGTCATGAGGACTGGGATCGGAAGCGGTGAATTCTTCGAGAGGCGAGGCATCGAGACTTACCAGCTTTTTACGACGCCGGAGCCAGTCGAGCGCCCTGTTCCGGCAGACCGTGAAAAGCCACGCCTTAAGGCCGGGGCCTTCAAATTTGGCGGCGTCTTCCTGAATATACAGTTTCAAAAACGTGTCCTGCACCACATCCCGCGCCGCATCCAGATCATGGGTAATTCCCGCCGCATAGCCGACCAGCGGCGTTTCAAACTCACGCACCGCCCGCCTGACGAGGTCGGCGGAGGTGGACGAAGGGGGATTGGAATTCATGCCGCGGCTTAAGGTCACAGTCGGAAACGTGTATCCGATCCGGTTTCCTGGAAAGAGTTTTCACAGGGGAAGTGACGTGGCGCATGACGAATCCGCAGGCACGCCTGATGCAATTTGAGTTTTGCCCGGTTTATTGGGCTTTACGGGCAACGTCCATGGGTAAAACACCGGCCCCCCGGAAACCTGTGGGCGTTCTTTTTTGGCGGAAAACCGGAAATCCTCAGGCGTTTTGTTCCTTCGGCTTCACGACGGGGGCCTTTTGGAAGGCGGAAATAAACAGCAGTCCCGCGGCGATACAAATGCAGGAGTCCGCGACGTTGAATGACGGCCACTGGCGTTCCCCCACATAGAAGTGGAGGAAATCCACCACGTACCCGCGAAGGAAGCGGTCGAGGAGATTGCCAAAAACGCCGGAAAGCAGCAGGGCTACGGCGACTTTGCTGGTCTTCGTGGGGAAGGCATTGGTCCGGCACAGCCACCAAATGAGGGCCAGCGCGGCCACGGTGACGCAACCAAAGACCACGTTTGCCCACTCCGTGTGATTGCCGAGGCCAAAAGCGACTCCCCGATTATGAACCCGAACGATGCTGAAAAACCCGTCAATGACCGGGACGACGCGACCTGTTCCTGGATCGATCATTTCCGGATCGGGAAAGTTTGAAACGATGTACTGCTTGGTGAGGATATCGAGAACAAAGAGCGGGAGGGTGATGAAGAGGATGAGTTTACGCATCAGGGGAAGAATAAGGGGATTCGAGGATTCTGCCGGAGAAATTTCATGCCGGCACTGGCCACGTGCGCCGGAGACTGCGCAATTGGCCGCACCCCGCGCCGACATCGATGCCGCGGCGCTGCCGAATGGTTACCGGAAGACCGGCATCAAGCAGGACCGCATGGAATGCATCGATGGTGGCCTCATCCGGCGGTCGCGCGTTGTAACCATCGGTGGGATTCAGCGGGATGAGGTTCACCTGCACATGCATGCCGCGGAGAAGATCCGCCAAACGGCGCGCATGCTCCGGCGAGTCATTCTGCCCGGCTATGAGAGTCCACGCGATGAAAACGCGCTGTTTCTTGCGGGCCGCATATTCCCGGCAAGCGTCCATGAGTTCCGCGAGAGGCCAGCGCCGGTTCGCCGGAACCAGGGCGCTGCGCTCGTCGTCTGAGGCGCCATGCAGGCTGATGGCAAGGTGATAGCGCCGCGGGTGTTCCGCCAGCCGCCGGATGCCTGGCACATGCCCTACGGTGCTGATGGATATACGTGCAGGACCGATATTCAGGCCACGGGTATCGGTAATGATATCCAGCGCATGCATCACCGCGTCGAAGTTGTGAAGCGGCTCGCCCATGCCCATGAGCACCAGATTGCGCACGCGTTCGCCGTGGAGTTCCCGTGTATGCCGTTCCACATGCAATGCCTGCGCCACGATCTCGCCGGCAGTCAGGTTCCGCACGAATCCCATCTGTCCCGTCGCGCAAAAGACGCAGCCCATGGCACAACCCGCTTGAGTGCTGAGACATGCGGTAAAACGCCCGGGGAAGCCCATGAGTACCGATTCAATTTCCTGAGCATCGCGCAAACGCAGCAGAAATTTGCGCGTCCAGCCATCCGAACTCGGGGTTTCGGTGACGAGGTCCGGATGTTCGAGCAGCGGTGAAGGACGCGCATTGATCCACCGCCGGAGCGGAGGGAGGAACGGTTCGTCATTCAGGCATGGAAGCAGTTTTTGATGCAGCGCGCGAAAAAGCGTCAGCGCATGCGCCGTACGCACCCCGTCCGCCTGCAGCGCGGACTGCATTTGCGAAAACGTGAGGTCATGGAGGGTGGAACTGAGCACGGGAAAGAGATACTCTTACGGATGACGCGGTGACGCACCAGGCGGAAGTTTTGTTCGATGCGGAAGTCTCCATTAAGCGGCACGGAAGGTCCTCACCCTCCGGGCGCACTCCCGGGGGCAGGCACGCCGAAGTATCGGCGGGAGAGATAATCCACGGCGGCCTCACGCTCAGAGTCCTCCAGCGCCCGGTTGTAAAAAAGAAGGCTGGCGATTCCGCCCTTCAGAAACTTTTCCATGGGTTTGCCACCGGAGAATTGGCGGGCGCCGATGCGCACTTCCGACAGTCCGCCGAAGTCCGTAGTGCCACTGATGGCGGAACTCTGCGCGGTCTTGCCATCCGGACCGGTAACCCATTGCCGAAGACTGTCGCGGGAACCGTCCCACACCACGGCGAGAATGTGGAAGCCGGCGCGCGGTTCGAGGCGCATCGAAGCGTGATTTTCGCCGCCTCCCCGTTTGCGCACGCCGGAGAAAATGTAGCCATCGCGCACAAAAGTATCCCACGCGCGGTCTTCACTGCCTACTTCAGCGGCCAGAAGCACCTGGTCCCCGCCCGCCGGGTCCGCGGAGAAGACTGCAATCCATGAAATTTGATTGCCGCTTAGCTCCTTGGAGACCGGATCACCGATTTTGTCAGCATCGCGCGCGAAAACCAAACAATTGGTGCCGGAAAACTGAACGACGGCGTGCGATCCCTTAAGCCCGTCTTTGTCAGTGATCTGCGCCAACGCGGGATGACGCATCGCTCTCTCCGGCGAAGGCGAACTGCTGGGATGATATTGCGCGGGATTATTCCCGGCGAAGGTCGCGCGGTCGTTCCACTGGTCCACGCGATCACCCGGTTTTGCATCGCTTTTGCCACCACCGGTGCGCGGGCCCTTTGCGGCATCCAGCCACGCCACGAGGCCTTTTTCCGGGGGACCTGTTTTGATATCGAGAGCGGATGGGGGGGGGCTCTCCATCGTTCGGTTTTCGGAACCTTTCTTTTGGTTTCCGTCTCTGGTTAGAAAATAAATCGCGGCCCCAGTCGCGAGGACAGCACAGGAGACCAATGCTATCACCGGAGCGGTAGACTTTTTCTTCGGAGTCTTTTTCACCGGCCTTGTGGGCGTGCGCGGTGCGGCGGCCGCGGGCCTGCGAATGGCTCCCGCAGGCCGGATGACGGTGGGGGCGGTACCGGTGCGCGTGGCGGGGAGTTTGGTTGTGACAGCCGCCCTGGCGCGCGCGGCCACATCCTGTCCCAGAGGCGCCTCCTTTACATTTCCGGTGTTCAATTGGCGGGTCTTCAAGGCCCGCTGGACTGGAAGCGTGGTGGTTTCGCCGCTTTGAATGCCGCGCAGCACGCGCAGGGCATCGACCGCACTTTCAGGGCGTTCCTCCGGCTGCCGGCTCATGAGCCACATCACCCAGTCCGTTAGGAGGCGCGGAACATCGGGACGGAGCTGATGCAATGGAGCCACCTTATGGGAGAGATGCGCGTTCGTAATTTCCTCCATCGTCGCTCCGTTGCAGGGAAAACTGCCGGTAAGCGAATAATAGAGCACGCATCCCAGTGAGTAGAGGTCCGTGCGCACATCCAGCGGCTGGTGAAGGAACTGCTCCGGGGCCATGAAGTGGACACTGCCGGCAACCGAGCCCTCGCTTGTTAATTCCTGCTGCGCCGGACGGACGCCAAAGTTACACAATCCGAAATCCAGCAGCTTGGTTTGCCATTTCCCGTCCGGCAGCCAGTGGAACATAATGTTCGATGGCTTCAAATCCCGATGGCACATGCCCTGGCGGTGGGCCGCCACGAGCCCTTCCAGCGTCTCCCCGGCAATCTGCAGGAAATCCGCGGGCAGCAACGCTCCGCGGCGCACCGTGGCTTCCAGCGTCTCTCCGTTGATGAACTCCATGACCACAAATGGCTCCGGGCCATCCGTATCCAGATCATAGACCGAGACGATGTTAGGATGCTGCAGTGCGGAAAGCGCGGCTGCCTCCACCGCAAGATTTTCACCCGCTCCGGCTGTTTGCCGTTCGCCCGGAGGCAGAAGGCTCTTAACCGCCACGAAACGCTGCAGTTTTTTGTCCCAGGCTTTGTGAACGCTTCCAGCGCCGCCCTCGCCGAGCTTCTCCTGGATTTGGTAGCGGTCGATCATGTCGCGGTTAATGGGAATGGGGAGGCGGAGAGCGAGCAGCGAACGCTGCTTCAGCGCCCCCCGTCCATACCGGACACGCGCGCAAAATAAACGGGCAATTTTACTGCGCTGGCGGAGTCGCGGCGTCCGGAACCCGCGGCGGGGCGGCGGGTGCGGGGGGAGCCGGCGTGGGATCTCCTGAAGGATTCGTGCCAGGATCCGGAGCGGGAGCGGGAGCCGGAGCTGGAGTCTTGATGTCTGACTCCGGTGCGGGCGGCACTTTTTCCTCCGTCGGCACCGGCTGATTCTTCAGGCTGGAATGCACCCGCGGTGCGCGCTTCGGACGTCCCTGGCTTTTGCCGATGGGGATGCCGTTTTTTGTCCCGCGCACGGCGACAGGCGTGCCGAGCTGTACATTGGTAAAGAACCACTCCGCCATATTCCCCGGCAACCGGATGCAGCCGTGGCTCGCAGGATGTCCTGGGAGCACACCGCGGTGAAGGCCCATGGCTGTGGGTTTGCCGTTATGGTAGAGCCGCAGAAAGTATTTCATTAGAGAGCCCTCAAAACGACCGCCCACCGGGGTGGGATCGAAGCCATTTTGCACATCGCTCATGATGACGCCGCCCTTGGAATTTACGAAATTCCCATAGCTGGTCGAACGGTGATTCAGGTCCTTTTGGCCGATGGTGTAATCCCCGGTTTCGGTGCGGTAATACTTCCGGCCGGATGCGATGGGAGAGTAGGCGATGAGTTTGTCATCCTGATAAAGGTAGGCTCGCTGGGCATCCAGATCGATGGCGAAGCGGGAATTTTGCGGCGTAAGAGGGCCTTTCAGCGTATCTTTTGCTGGCAGCCAACCGCCTTTGTTGCCCTTGGCCTTGAAGGCATCCACGGCAGCGGCGTCCTCCGGCTTTACTTCCCGCGGCAGATTGCCGTCTGTCGGCTTTCCGGCCCGGGTGGTATCCGTGGCGCTGTGGCGGCAGGAGGCAAGAACGGAGCCGAGGGCGGCAATGAGGAGCAAACGAAAATACTTCATGTGTGTAAACAATGCCTCCATGAAACCAACCGGCAACCGGAAGGTTGACCGGCCTTTACTATTTTGCCCTCTGGATACAGTTCCTTTCCCCAAAACTGGACTTTTCGAAAATGAGTGAACCTTATGCAGTGATCCTCGCAGGCGGAAGCGGCACACGTTTCTGGCCGCTGAGCCGTGATAACCGACCCAAGCAACTTCTCCAGCTCTTCGGCGAAGAGACGCTGCTTGAGCAGGCGCTGGGGCGGCTGGAGGGCCTCGTGCCGCGGCAAAATATCCTCATCCTCACGAACCGGGAACAGGAGACGGCCGTCCGTGAACTGCTCGGTGATTCCGTTCCGGCGGAGAATATTCTCGCCGAACCGGAAAAGCGAGACACAGGACCGGCGGTCGCTCTCGGAATCGGCTGGGTTTCCGCCCGCGATCCGGACGCGACGATGCTGGTGCTTCCGGCGGACCAGCTCATCAAGGACACGGCGGCTTTCCAGGAGTGCTTGAGCGGGGCAGTGGAGGTTGCGAAACGAACCGGCGCTTTGGTGACCATCGGCATCAAACCGACGTGGGCCTGCCCGAGCTACGGCTACATCGAGCGGGGAAAACGCGCCTCCATTTCCGGCCTCAGCAGCAGCCCTGCCGTCTATGAAGTGCAGCGCTTTCGTGAAAAGCCCAATCCTGATCTGGCGGAAACGTTTGTCCGGCAGGGGAACTACTCCTGGAACGCGGGGATGTTCATCTGGACCGTCGCCGGGGTGACGGCGGAGCTGAGCCGGAATTGCCCGGAACTCGCCACCTTCGTTCGGGAGATTCGTCAGTCGCGGAACGTGCCGGCCACGGTAGCCAGTCAGTTCCCGGCACTGCCCGCTATTTCGATTGATTACGCTCTCATGGAAAAAGCGGGGCGAGTCCTCAATGTCGAGGCGGGTTTTGACTGGGACGATGTGGGCTCATGGATAAGTGTTAGTAAATACCTTCCCACGGACGAGGCGAAAAATGCCTCCAACAGTCCGCTGTCAGTAATCGATGCCGATAATAACATCATCTTCACGTCGGGGGGACAGCGTGTGGCGCTGCTGGGGGTGGAGGATCTTATCGTCGTGCAAACGGCGGACGCCCTGCTGATCGCCGACCGGCATTCGGCGGATGCAATCAAAAAACTGGTGGAACTGGTGCCGAGGGAACTAAGATAAAAAACCGTTTGCACGGGGCGGTCAGTTCCGCTATCTCCGCCCTCCCCAACCGCACGCAAGTGGCCCTCTGAATTCTTCGGAATGAGGAGCGGTAGCTCAGTTGGTTAGAGCGCCGCCCTGTCACGGCGGAGGTCGCGGGTTCGAGCCCCGTCCGCTCCGCCACTTGCAGCATGGAAAGAGCGCCTGATGTTTCACCCGTCAGGCGCTTTTTTTATGCCCGCGTATTTTCAGTCACCCACGCCAGATAGCTGTCCGCGACGGAAGCAGCCGGCAGCGCCACAATTTCAGGAACGTCATAGGGATGCAATTCCTGCAGCCGTTTTGCCATCTGCGGATAGCACTCCGATGTCGTCTTAATCACCGCCAGCACCTCCCCGCCGGTCTCCACTTTGCCCTGCCAGCGATACACGGATTCAATGCCAGGAAGAATGTTTACGCACGCAGCAAGCTGTTCATTGATCAGCGCGGCCGCCGCGGCACGCGCCGCCGCTCCATCGGGAAACGTGGAGAGGACAACCAGAAGCTGCATATTCCGTCAGGGAGCGCCTCTACTCGCGACTCTTAATTTCCACGAGCAATTGCGCATTGTTATTGAAGCGCTCCATGAAGTGGATAAGGCGCTCCACGGCTTCCACCGGCTTGTGGCCGGCGAGGCCGCGGCGGATGACGTGCACCTTTTCCATCTGGTGAGGCGGCAGCAGCAATTCCTCGCGGCGTGTGCCGCTTTTGAAGATGTCCACCGCAGGGTAGATGTACTGCTGCGCGATGCGCCGGTCGAGCACCAGTTCCATATTGCCGGTGCCTTTGAATTCCTGAAAGATCAAGTCATCCGCGCGGCTGTTGGTTTCCACGAGAGCGGTGCCGACAATGGTTAGGCTTCCGGCCTCGCGCGTGTTGCGCGCGGAGGCGAACATGCGGCGCGCGCCTTCCAGCGCGCGGGCATCGACACCGCCGGAAAGACTGCCTTTGCCTCCGCCGTGGCCGCGAATGGCGTTGTTGAAAGCGCGCGCCAAACGCGTGATGGAATCGAGGAGCATGAAAACGTGTTCACCGGCTTCCACCAGACGGCGCGCGCGCTCCATAGCGAGCGCTGCAATGCGGATGTGCTCACGCGGATCGCGATCGTTGTTGCTGGCCATGATCTCCGCACCGGGCAGGGCGCGGGCGAGCTCCGTCACTTCCTCCGGACGTTCATCCACCAGCAGGACGATGAGTTTGATCTCCGGATAATTCTCGCGCACCGCTTCCGCGATGTGCTGGAGAATGGTGGTCTTTCCCGCCCGCGGAGGGGCCACGATGAGACCGCGCTGGCCGCGTCCAATGGGCGAAATAAAATCGATGAGCCGCGTGGTGTACCGGCTGGGGCTCGTTTCGAGGATGTACCGCTTGGTGGGGTTGATGGCGGTCAATTCCTCAAAGAGCGGCAGCATGCGGTAGGCTTCGGGCTCGCGGCCATTGACACTCTTGACTTGTATCACCTGCGGTCCGCGACCGCCGCGGCGCATTACAGCTTCCACCCATAGACCGTCGCGCAGTCCAAGATTGCGCACGATTTCCGGCGTCACGAACGGATCAGTCTGAAGCGGCGCAAAATTGCGTTCCTTTGGCCGCAGAAATCCAAAACCTTTGCCGGGCGTGAGTTCGAGAAGGCCTGCGCAGTCCTCCGGCGGGCCGGGTTGATATTCCGGCCGCAAGTGACGCTCGATCTCCTGAGCCGGCGCGCCATCCGACTGGGCACTGCCGTTTTCACCCCCGCCTTGCAAGCGTGCCTGCTTTTCCAGGTAGCGCTGCTGCTTCATCTGTTTGAATTTTTCCTTCCGCAGTTTCCATCGCTCCCATTTGGTTAGGCGGCGCGGCTGACCGTCCGGTCCGAGCTGCTGTTGAGGGGGCTGGCCGTTTTGATGCGGATGCGCATGGTGGTGAGAGCGCTCCGGCCGCGGGCCGCGATGGTCCCTGAATTCACGCTCGACCGGAGGTTCCGGCGGCGGCGGTGCTTCCGCCACGGGCGGTGGCGGAGGAGGGAGGGGGGCCGCTTCCACTTCAGGAGCGGGGGCCGGGCTGGCGGCTGCTTTGCCGGTGGCCTTCCGTTTTGCCGCGGTTTTTTTCTTTGCCGGCGGAGCGGCTGCTTCGACGGCGGCGACCGGTGCGGCGGCAGCGGGCTTCTTTTTGGAAACCGTTTTCTTTTTCGCCGGGGGCGGTGCTTCCGCGGCGGGAACCGCGGTTTTTTTTGCGGCGGTCTTTTTCACCGTGGCTTTTTTTGCGGGTGCCTTTTTGGCAGAGCGCTTCTTCACCGGTGCGGTGTCATCGGTGGACAAACTGAATTCGTCTTCGGTCATGGCAGTTTCATGCCTGAGTTGCGCCTGGCGGGGGCCGGGCTGATGGCGTAGCGGGGAAAATTCATGCGTTTAACTGTTCGAGGATTTCGTCGGTAAGTTCGAAATTGGCGGAGACGTTCTGCGTGTCGTCGAGATCGTCGAGGTGATCGTAGAGGCGCAGCACTTGACGGGCCACATTGACATCCGTTAGGGTAATGACGGTGCCGGGCACATAGACCAGCTTGAGCGAGGCCGCGTTGAGGCCGCGTTCCTTGAGGCCGCCGGCGACGGCATAAAGCCTGTCCGGTGCGGTGTAAATGGTGTGCTCCTCTTCGTCGCTCTGGACATCGTCGGCGCCGGCGTCGAGCGCGGCTTCAAGAAGCGTATCTTCACCAGCGGCGGAAGCAGGCAATTTTATTTCCCCTTTTCGCTGAAACATGTGCGCTACCGCACCGGCGCTGCCCATGCTGCCGCCGCCTTTGTTGAAAGCGGTGCGCACGTCCGAGGACGAACGGTTTTTGTTATCCGTGACGCATTCGATCAGCATGGCCACGCCGCCCGGAGCGTAACCTTCGTAAGTAACCTCCTCCATGGTGGAGCCCTCCAATTCTCCAAGGCCCTTTTTGATAGCCCGGTCCACGTTGTCTCCCGGCATGTTTGCCGCCTTGGCGGCTCCGATGGCTGTGCGCAGGCGCGGATTCATGTCGGGATCGCGCCCGCCGTTTTTGGCAGCAATCGTCAACTCACGCGCGATTTTGGAAAAAACCTTTCCTTTTTTCGCATCCACCGCGGCTTTGATATGCTTAACCTTGGACCATTTGTTGTGACCAGCCATGACGGGATCGGGGAGGCTATAAGATTTCCAGAAAAGAGTGCGGCGAGGGTGTCGCAGTGCAGCGGCCATTTCGCGCGTGGCGGAGAGACAGTGCTGCCGTGTTCCCGTTCAGGGCCGGGGTTTGCATGTGGCGGGATGTATCAGGGCGGGAATACAGCATGGCTGTAGTGCAGTCCGAAAGGAAAGCGCGTCTCCGGTGACTCAGCGGTGGAGCAGACCATCAGCAAAACCGGCTGAAATCATCACCCGGACGGTATCTGCAAAAGACCGCCCGCGAAGGAAACTTGCGGAGAGGATAGTCCCCTCCGCCGGGGTTTGGCAACTGATTTTCTCCTGAATTTATAGACGCCTGCGAACCCGGTATTTTCAGGCTGCAGCCGGTTTGAGAAGGCTGCTCCCGGTCATTTCCGGCGGCGGCGCCACCCCGAGCATGGCGAGGAGTGTGGGGGCGACGTCGGCGAGAATGCCGTCGCGCAGCGTGAACTGTTTCGCATCGGCAGCGACATAGATGCCATGAACCAAATTCGTGGTGTGCGCAGTGTTCGGAGAGCCGTCCGCGTTTCGCATTTGCTCACAATTGCCATGGTCCGCCGTAATAAGAAGCTTGCCCCCAAGTGCGAGGACTTTTTCCACGATGAGTTCCAGGGCGAAGTCGATGGTCTCGCAGGCATGGATGCCCGCCTCCACAATGCCGGTATGCCCCACCATGTCCGGATTCGCAAAATTCATGATGACGAGATCATAATTTTCCATCCTCCGCCACACTTCGAAGGTTAGGTCCGGTGCGCTCATCTGCGGCTTGTGATCGTAGGTCGGCACCTCCTTTGGACTCACTGCGAGGTAACGGTCCTCGCCTTTATAAGCGATATCCGTTCCCGCGTTGAAGAAGAACGTCACATGAGGAAACTTCTCCGTTTCCGCGGCGCGAAGCTGTGTCAGGCCGGCCTCCGACACCACCTCGCCGAGAATCCTGGTCATGCTGATCGGATTGAAGATGACGCGCACTCCGAACGCGTGATACGTTTCCTTGTATTCCGTTAATGTGTAATACGCCGTGTGCGGTGTATGTTCGCGCTCGAAACCTGTGAAGGCGGGGTCCATAAAGGCTTCCGTCAATTCACGGGCACGGTCGGAACGGAAGTTAAACCAGATCACCACATCTCCCTCCCGAACACGATGGCGCATATCGTGACTGAAAATCATCGGGTGAAGAAATTCGTCACCGCGGGGCTCCGCTTCATAAGCTGCGGCCACTGCAGCGGAAGCCGCGCTGGTGCAAACTTCGCCGCGTCCCAGCACAATCGCGTCCCACGCGATCTTGACGCGATCCCACCGCAGGTCCCGGTCCATGGCATAATAACGTCCGACAACCGTCGCAATCTTCGCACCGGTGGGCGCCAAATCCGCCTCCAGTTTTGCCAGACACGATGCGCCGCTCTTCGGATCGGTATCGCGCCCGTCGGTAATTGCGTGAACCATGAGATCCTCCAAACCCTCCTTCTTCGCCGCGATACAAAGGGCCACCAGATGATCCTGGTGACTGTGAACGCCGCCGTCGCTAACCAATCCGATGAAATGCACGCGCCGTCCGCGGGCTTTGGCAAACGCTTCCTGCAGAACGGCGTTTTTTTCCAGCTCACCGTCGCGGATGGCTTTGTTGATCCGGGTGAAATCCTGATAGACGATGCGCCCTGCGCCGAGATTCAGGTGACCCACCTCACTGTTTCCCATCTGCCCTGAAGGCAGCCCCACATCCTCCCCGCTCCCTGAAATGCGACAGCAGGGATACGTGGCGTAGAGATGGTCATGGAAAGGCGTGCGCGCCAGCAGCGTGGCGTCGCCGTTTTCCACGGCCTTTTCGCGCCCGCCGGGATTGATGCCCCATCCGTCGCGAATAATGAGAACTACAGGTTTCTTCGACATGCCGGGGCAGATAGTCGCGCTGCCTCGCGGAGCAAGCTGGAATCGGCTTCACTTCATCCGCAGAATGGTGCCATGCAGGTTGCGTTCGACGGCGGCGCCCGATGCATCGCTACCGGACAGCACGAGTTCATAACACTGTGTGCAGGCAAGTCCCGGGATGGTGAGGGTGATGGTCTTTCCGTCGTCGCTGGCTATTGAGGAAACCGGCAGACGCCTTTCGCCGATGTGAGGGGAACCATAGTTGGCGCTGCGTTTAAGCCCCCACACTTTGAACGAACAGGTTTCCGGTTTGAGGCTGGCGGGATCGAGAGCATCGCTGAGCACCACCTCCAGCGTGTCGGGCCGCGCGTGAACCGCCACGGGTACGCAAGCCGCTTGCCCTGTGCGGCGGATGCGGTGGAAGCCGCCGGGGGCAGTCGCATTTCCGGCCCACGCGAACATCCCGCAGGTGTACAGATTCCCGTCCGGCCCGAACCTTCCGCGCATCACGCCGTCGGCAAAAGCCGGCAGGGGCAATTCACATACGGCACCCTGCCAAACGCCACCCGCCTCTTCGCTGGGAACGGCAAAGACGCGTCCGGTGCCGTAGCTGAGATTAAGGAGCGTGCCGGACAGCGAGCCCCATACACCTTTTGGCACCCACAGAAGTTCGGCGGGACTGCGGTCTTTTTCGTTAGTGATCCACACCATGGGTGGCTGCATCGCAGAGTCGGATGGATCAGTGACATCTGTGTATCCAAAGAGGTTGCCGTAGAAACCACCGGGCTTCACGCGGTTGATGCGATTCTTTGGAGTCCAGTGCCCCTCCTGATCGGTCACGAAAAAGCTGCCGTCGTCGTTGAGGCAAACACCATTGGCGGCGCGGAATCCGCTGGCGAGAATGTCCGTGCGCGAGCCGTCGGCACTCACGCGCAAAAGTGTTCCATGATGCGGAACCACGGCGGGCAGCGCATGGCGGGCGGACTTGGCGTAATAGAAATTTCCGGCGCTGTCCGTTTGCAGTCCCATGGCGAATTCGTGGAAGTGCTCCGTGACCTGGTGATCGTTGTTGAAGTTGGCGATGAAGTCTGTTTCGCCGTCGCCGTTCAGATCTTTGAGGCAAGCGATCTGATCGCGGCACGTGATGAAGACTTCGTTGCCGCGGTACTTCACTCCGAGCGGCTGGAACAAGCCGGCGGCGATGCGACGCCAGTGCAATGCGTCAGGGGGGGGCGCAGTAAGTCCGTCCACTTTCCAGACATCGCCGTTCCACATGGCCACGATGGCGCTCTTGCCGTCCGGGGTGAAATCGAACCCGCCTGGCCGCAGCCATGCCTTCCATGGATTCGACTCCGGAAGCGTCAGGGCATCAGCGGCAAAAGGACCTGCATCCGGGCCGGGCGCGATGCTTGTGACAATATCCTGCGGCCAGCGCGGCGGACCACCATGTGTGAGTGGCTCTAAATCAAGTGACGCGGTGTAACTCTTTTCCAGCGCCGCGACCGTTTCCGGAGTCGCACGGGAGATGGCGAGGCGCGTCCGGGCATTTCCGGGGAGCTCTGCGAGCCAGAAGCCGTCCTGTTTTTTCAGCGTTCCATCTCCGGTTAGGGTGACCTGCACGGAATCCGGGGCCACGCGGAGCAGAAGAGGCGTTGCAGAAGCGCCCACATTCAGCGTCCGGAAAAACACCGGCGTGGGGCCATAGTCCTGCCAGCCGGGCGATTCCAGCACGCGCACCCCATGCACCGTTTGCGCAATGACCGCCTTTCCACCGTGAAGATACAGGCCTTCGTAATGCGCCCACTCACGCGGTACGGGACCATAGAGCTTTCCGTCGCGGCCCCGGACGCGCGGTGCGTCCCAGCTTCCATCAGGACCGGCCCAGCCCGCGGCGTTAGGATTGACCATATGGCGTTCTCCCGTCAAGCTCGTGTGGGTGCCGTGGCTGCCGTCGAAGGCGATGCCGCGCCAGTCCACAAATTGCCCCGTCGTTGCCGCCGCAAGGCGCAGGGTGTCGTGGTCGTAAATCATCCACGCGCGGCCTTTGGTCACGCCGCCGGGACCTTCATCCAGGCGAACCGCGATACCCTTTTGGGCAATGTTGTTCTCCGCCACCTGCAGCGTCCAGAAGAGCACCGGTCCCAGTTCCATTTGCACATAAGGCGGAGGGCTGCGGTCCTCTTTTTCCGCTTCGGCCCGGGTGAGGCCTTTCGGCAGCGTGTCGAGGTAAGCAGGTGTCAGTTCTGTCAATTGCGATGGGTTGTGCGGTCGCAGAAAGGTCTCGCGGATATATTGGATGACGGCGTACTTCTGCTGTGTGGTGTACTGCGGCTGTGGCACCATTTGACCGAAACCTTTTGTCAGGGTGACGTAAAGCGAATGCGGGTCTGAACCGTTTTTGAACGCCCCCTCTGTGAAACGCAGCGCCGTGGGCAGCGAGCCGGGCTGTTCCTTCGTCCCGTGGCACACGATGCAAAGCTGGGTGTAAATGGCACGGCCCTCTGCCAGCGTTTTGTCGCTCCAGCCGCCCACGATGGCGCTGTGATCTGCGCGTTCCAGCGGCTGCACCCATGCGTCGCTGAGCTGCGCACCGGCTGCCGGTGTCAGGACGGGATGCCCGCCCGTTACCTTCGGTGTCCACTCAAAATCCGGAGTGTTTGCGCCTTTCGGGCCGTCCTTGAAAATCGATGCCGTCTCCGCCGCTCCCAGCGCACGCTGCCAAATCCTGACATCTTCAATGCGCCCGTCGAACGCACCGCCGAAGTCGGGCGCGGCGCGTCCCGTTTTCAGAATGTGCCCGGCGGCGTCGGGCCGCGTGTGTCCGCCCTTCTTCGCGATTTGTTTACCGTCAAGCCACAGAACCGCCGTGCCGCCCTGCACTACAAGCATAACGGTGTGAGCGGCTCCATCATTCACACGCGGACCGCCGCTCAAAGCTCCGAGCCAGCCGATATCATAGACCAGCCGGCCGCCGCGAATGAACAGCGCTTTGGCATCGGGCGACCACTTTTCTTTGGGAGCGCACCTGGAGAAGAGGGTGCCGGAACCGGTGGTGGAGAAGCGGGAGTACGCCGTGAAGTCCCCGCCTAAATCCACCTTCGCTTTCGGAAAATCCTCCGCGCGTGCCGACGCCAGCGCCGGCGCCTCCTCCGGACCGCGCACCAGCTTGCCGTCCGTCCAAACCCGCAGCACCGGCGCGCTGCCTTCCGGCCGTTCCAGCGCCACGTCATGCACCGCCCCCTTAAGGGGCAAAGTAAATCCGTCAGGCCAGCGTAGAATACCGCCCTCGGGGGAAGAAAGCGCCGCATGCATTCGCCAGTTTTCCGGCCAATCCGCAGAGTCGAGTCCCACGGCATCTTTCGGAATCGCCTCTGCGTGAAATGGCAAACTCAGCATCAAGGCGCACAGCAGAAGGGGGATTCGCTTCATCGGAAAAGGAACGGGCAACGAGGCCGGTTATTTCTCCCAACGGACCCAATACGCAACCCTTTCCCTTCATCCCGCGATCACGCCTTCGCCGTTCCCCAGCGGTGATGAACAAAACGCTCCCACGGCGAAAACAGGATCTTGTCCGCCAGCAGACCGATAAAAACGATGACGATCATGACCCCGATGACCTGATCCATGCGGTGGAGTTCCCGGCCATTGTGCAGGAGGTGTCCGAGGCCGAATCCAGTGATGATCGGAACATAAATTTCAGCAGCCATAAGCGACCGCCACGCGAAGGCCCATCCCTGCTTCATGCCACTAATGACATACGGCAGTGAAGCGGGCAGAACGACGCGTATCAGCGTGTGCATGCCTTTGCTCCCCATGGTGCGGGCGGCGCGGGCGTAGATCGGCGGCATATTGCGCACCCCGTTGTCCACGGCAATCAGCACGCTCCAAAGCGTGCCCATGATGACCACAAAGCGCATCGCCCCTTCGGGGTCCTGGAACCAGATGAGCGCCAGCGGCACCCAGCAAACACTCGGCAGTGTTTGCAGGCCAAGGGCGAGCACACCGACGGTATCACTGAGGAACCGGCTCCTCGCGGTGAGGAGACCGATAGGCAGGCCGATCACGCAGCCAATGAAATAGCCAAGCAGCAATCGCCTGATCGTAACCAGGGAAGAGGACAGCAGTTCGCCGTCGCTCACGGCGTGTGAAAGGTATTTCCACGTCTCCCCCGGAGACGGCAGGAGGACCGGCGAGTAAACCTCCATGCTGTAAACCACCTGCCAAATAACGATCAGGGCAGCGAAGAACAGGGACGCGATGAGAACACGCTTCATTCGGCAGCAGGCTTTTCCGCGGTGTGTTGTTTGAGCGCCCGGGTGATCTCCGTGGCCAGGCCGGCCAGTTCCACGCTGTTGATGTCGCGCGGGCGGGGCAGCGTCACCGCGTACTCCTCACGGATGCGGCCAGGGTTGGGCGAGAAGAGCACCACACGGTCCCCCAGACACACCGCCTCCCGCACGTTGTGCGTCACGAACACGATGGTTTTCTTGCGGGCCTGCCAGATCTTTTGCAGGTCCGCGTAGAGTTGCTCCCGCGTCATGGCATCCAGCGCCGCAAAGGGCTCGTCCATGAGGAGAACCCGGGGATTCGGTGCGAGCGCGCGGGCCAAAGCGACCCGCTGTTTCATGCCGCCGGAAAGCTCATGAATGTTCGCGTGCGCAAAGCGTTCAAGACCGACGAGATGAAGATAGTATTTCGCCACCTCCACGCGATCCTTGTCCGTGAGTGACGGCTTCAACTTGAGGCCGAAGAGCACGTTCCCCATCACATCGAGCCACGGGAACAGTGCGTGTTCCTGAAACATCACCATCCGTTCCCGGCCGGTGCCCGTGATTGGCTGGCCGTCGCTGTGGAGGGTGCCGCTATCGGCGGTATCGAGGCCCGCAATGAGGTTGAGGAGCGTACTTTTCCCGCAACCGCTGGGCCCCACCAGACACACGAACTCCCCCTCCGCCACGGTGAGGCTGACTTTATCCAGCGCCGTCAGGGTACTCCTGCGGTTGGTGAAGGTCTTCGTGACGTCCTTCACCTCCAGCTTGGAGGGTGTGATCAGTTGCAGCTCTTCCGTGACGCTCATGCGATATCAAAGGGATGGAAGCAGCGCATCCAGCGATGGTATGTCTGAGTAGAAGCCCGCCTTTTGGGCGCTCTTTACCATTTTGTCGAGAGATTCACGCGAAATCGCATCGGTGACGATCACGCGGCTGAAAGCGCGGTCGAGAACCTCGTCTTTTGCGGGCAGCTTCAGGTCGTTGAGTTCCGCCTTGATGAGCTTTTTCGCTTCCGCCGGGTTGTCGATAATCCACTTCGTCAACTCTTTGTGGGCGGCTACCAGCTTTTTCGCCAGTTCCTTCTGCTGATCGAGCCAGCCGACGCGTGCCACCAAAAGAGTCACATTTGTGTCCTTGTCTTCGAGAAACACCTTCGCGCCGGTTTCAAGTTCGAGGCGTGAAACCCATGGCTCCGCGGTCCACGCGGCATCAAGTCCCTTCGTGGTGAAGAGGTCGATCAGGTTGGAATTGGGGGTAGGCACCACATAGGCGTCGCCGCCTTTCTCGCTGACTTTGAATCCCTGATCCATCAGCCACGCACGGATTTGCACATCCTGCGTATTTCCCAACTGCGGCGAAGCTATCTTCTTTCCGCGGAAATCCTCAGGTTTTGTTATTCCGGAATCCGCACGCACGACGAGCGCCGCACCGCCATTTGCCGCTCCGGCCAGGATACGGATATCTTTTCCCTTCGAGATGTGGTAACCGTTCAGCGTCGGGCTCGGACCGATATAGGTCACATCGAGACGGTCGGCAAAAAGCGCCTCGGTCGCCGCCGGGCCGGCATTGAAGGTCCCGGTCCACTGGATTTCCGCATCCAGCCGGGACTCGAACCACCCTTTTCCCTGGCGGCTCAACTGGTGAGCCACCAATCCCTGGACGTGTGTCACATTGGGGAAGTGACCGAACCGGATGATAGGCTTTCCGGCTGCATTGACGAGAGGGGCATCCTTCTTACCGCAAGCCGCCAGGGAGCCTGCAAGACCAGTGGCGCTGAGTTGGATGAAGTGACGACGATTCATGGGAGTAAAAATGGCTGCGAGTGAAGCGAGAACCGCCGGTGGACCGGTTGGCACCCTTAATCAGATGAAATGAAAGGGCGGACACCTCCTGCTCGCGCGGGCCGGCACTCCGTCTGACGGGACGTTGAAATCACCCTGGCCGACGCGCAACCCGAATTTATACTAAAATACCAGGAATTAGTTTAGCTTCCCAAATCGTCCCTTCACACTGGTCTTCCGTGGCCTCCTATTTTCCCGAAAGAAGAGTCTGTGCGTGCACCCGGGCGCTGGCGGCTTTTCCGCCGAGCATGCGGGTGATTTCATCGATGCGGGACTCGCCTTCGACACGGCGGAGGTCGCTAAAGGTGCGGTCCTGCTTTACGGTTTTGGTGACGACGTAGTGGCATGATGCCAGAGCCGCCACCTGCGGCATGTGGGTGATGCTGATGATCTGGTGGGTGCGGCCCAGCTCGGCCATCTTACGGCCAACCGCGGCGGCGATCTCCCCGCCGACGTTGGCATCGATTTCATCAAAGACGAGAAGTGGAATGCTGTCCTCTTTGGCGAGGGCACTCTTCACGGCGAGCATCACGCGGCTCATTTCGCCGGAGGACGCGATGACACGCAGGGGTTTGGCAGGCTCGCCGGGATTGGGGGCGAACATGAAGTCCACTTCCTCCAGTCCGTGCGCACCGGGCTGTGGAAGTGCGGAGAGTTCCACAGTGAACTTCGCCTGGAGAAATCCGAGATCACTCAGGTGCCGGCTCACTTCCTTTGCAAGCCTGGGAGCGGCCTTCCTGCGCAACTGACCCAGGGCCGTTCCGGCGCTTTGCAGAGCGTCGCGGGCGGCGGCGAGTTCTTTGGTCAGGCGCTCCAGCTCACCGCCACGGCCTTCGATTTTGCCCAGCTTCGCGGCGGCGGCATCGCGGTGGTCAAGCACGCGCTCGATGCTGCCGCCGTATTTTCGTTTAAGCGTCTCAATGGTATTGATGCGCTCTTCGATCTCCTTCACCTCACGCGGGTCGATTTCGAGATCGTCGTTATAACGGCGGAGGCCGCGCTCCAGATCTTCCAGTTCAACGAAGGCATTCTCGAAACCGGCAGCGACTTCCGCCACACCGCGGTCCGTGCGCTCAATGTCGCGGAGGACGCGGCGCAATTCGGCAAGCTGGACAAGGACTGCGCTGTCCGCGTCACTCAGCAGACCCAGTGCCTGGGCGGTCAGCTCGACAAGGCGCGTGCTGTTGCTGGCCATGCGGTGACGCTGCAGCAACGGCTCCTCTTCATCGGCGCGAAGAGCCGCGGAATCAATCTCCTGCACCTGATAGCGCAGCAGTTCCAGTTCCTGCTCACCCGCGCGCTCCGATTGGCTCAGCTCCTCCAGCTCCGCAGCCACCGTGCGCCAGCGCCGGTGCCCTTTCTGATAAGCGTCCAGCGCGGTGCCGGCTCCGGCGGCGGCATCCAGCATGGCCATCTGACGATCCCGCGAATTTAACGACTGGTGTTCATGAGGACCGTGAAGATCCACGAGATATTGTCCCAGTGACTTCAGAACCTGCAGCGTGGCGGGCGCACAATTGATGAACTGCCGGTTCTGCCCTCCGGCCGAGATGACGCGTTTGACGATAAGCTGGTCCCCCTCGCATTCCTCCAGTCCTGCGGCGCGCAGCACGGCATTGATCTCCGCCGCCTGGTGTGTCTCGAAAACCGCCTCCACCGTGCATTGCTCCTCACCGGTGCGGATGAGATCGCGGTCCGCGCGTTCACCGAGCACCAGTTTCAGTGCGCCGACGATGATGGATTTTCCCGCCCCTGTTTCACCCGTGATGCCGACCAACCCCCCGCCGATTTCCCACGTGAGGGATTCGACGAGTGCGAGGTTTTTGATCGAGAGCGTGGTCAGCATGCGGCGCGAGTATGGCGGCGGGTGAATGGGAAGCAATCGCGGCAAAACGGCGCAGAAAAACGGGTTCACTTTTGCGCCGCGGGGATTTATGGGCAGGGGACATGCCCCCCGCTCCTGTCATTCTGGCGCTCGAAACCTCGTGCGACGAAACCGCCGTCGCTGTCTGCGATGGCGCGGGGACTATTCTGGCCTCGGAAATTTCAACGCAGATCCCGGATCATGCGCCCTACGGCGGAGTGGTGCCGGAGCTTGCCTCCCGGAACCACATCGTGCGCGTCCGGCCGCTGCTCATGCAGGCCCTCGAAAAGGCGGGCATTACGACAGCGGATGTGGACTGCTATGCGGCTGCTTCCGGTCCAGGGCTTGCGAGTTCGCTGCTGGTGGGAAGCACGGTGGCGAAAGCACTCGCGGTGGCCTGCGACAAGCCATTCCTCGCTGTCAATCACCTGGAGGGGCACCTGTTGTCGCCGTTTATTGGGAATGCAGGCGGGATTCAGACCGGCATCGCCCTTATCGTTAGCGGCGGGCATACGATGCTGCTGCATTTGCGCGGCGCGGGCGACTACCGGCTGCTGGGGCGTTCGCGGGACGACGCCGCGGGCGAGGCCTTCGATAAAGCGGGAAAGATGCTTGGACTTCCCTATCCCGGCGGCCCGGAAATCGATAAACAGGCGCGCAAGGGAAACCGCAAGGCCTTCGATTTCCCTCGGTCCATGCTCGACAGCGGGGACTATGCCTTTTCATTCAGCGGACTGAAGACCAGCATGCTTTATCTTTTGCCGCAGTTGGGAGACACCGTTGCTGCCCGCATGGCGGACCTGTGCGCGAGTTTCCAGGAGGCTATCGTGGATATTCTGGTCAAAAAATCCCTGAGGGCTGCCCGCGAGTTTGGCGTGCGAAGCATCAGTGTGAGCGGCGGTGTGAGTTGTAATCATCGTCTGCGCGAGGTTTTCGCCCAGCGCTGCCGGAAGGCGGGACTGGAGCTGTTCCTTGCCGCGCCGGCCCTCACGACTGACAATGCGGCCATGATCGCCTTCGCCGCGCTGCACCGGTTTCATGCCGGCCACCGCTCCGCGCTGGAGGAGGATGTAAACCCCAACCTTCCGCTGGTTTCCACATGATCGCGTTTCCCCGCACACCCGCCGGCATCATCGCGCTGACGCTTCGCATGCTGCTGGGCGCACTTTTCATCTACAGCGGGTGGGAGAAGGCCCGCGATCCTATTTTGTTTCTCAACAGCGTCCGCAGTTTCCAAATCCTCGACGATCCTTATTCTGCATGGCTCGCGATGGGGTTGCCATGGCTGGAAATTCTCGCGGGAGGCGCGCTGCTTACGGGTGTGCTGGCAGACGGCGGACTTACCGTTATTGCCGGGATGCTGGCGGTATTTATTTGGGCTATTGTTTATTCCTGGCAGCGCGGGCTCGACATTGAGTGCGGCTGCTTTGGAAAAGAGGCACAGGACACGAACTATACGGACCTCATTCTCCGTGATGTTGGCTTGCTGGCGGTGGCTGCAGGATTGCTGGTTTACCGGGCTCTGCAGAGGCGAAAGGTGAGTGCCAAGGTGTAATCAATTTTCCAGCACCTCGAATGTCACCTGCCCTCCCCGGCGCCGTTCGCCTTTTTTATCCTCCACGCGGAAAACGGAAAGCGTTTCGTCCTTGAGTTCCGCCAGCAGGGGCTGTGCGAAGGTAACGAATCCGCCCGTGTTCACCAGCAGACGACCATTTCTACGCCATGCCACCGCGCGGTGAGTATGTCCAAAAAGCACGGCCCGCGCCCCGGGCCGGAATTCCCTGACAAATTCTCCGGCGAGGGCCGGCAGGCGCGCCCATACTTTCAGCACTTCCCATGGCCGGGTGGGCGGCCAGATTTCCCGCAGCAGCAACGCCATGCGTGTGGCGAAATTGTGGCTGCGCTGCCCGGTGTCACACGGAGGCATGGCAACACTGCAGCGGCGGGCAATTTCAAATCGGGTGTTCATATCCCGGCGCTGTTCCGCTGAATATTCGCGGTGGATGCGCTCCAGTTCCGCGCGGCAGAATTTCAACTTGCGGGTCCATGGAGAAATGAGCCGCAGGAACACGTGGCCGTGCGTGACGAAGAGTTTGCCGTCGGCGAGATCGAACCAGTCGTGAGGCCAGCGCTCCGGGTCATGGTTTCCGTTCAGGCAAATCATCTGAGCACCCGCTCTGGCGCAGAGTTCTCTCAGTTGTCCGTACATGTCCTGCGACCGGGAAAAGAACTCCGGGGTTCCCTCCTCCGTCGTATCGCCGTTAAAGACGACCGTGCCTGCCCCTTCGATGAGCGGCCACAATTCCGCCGTGCTCCGCAGGGAGCACATGTCGTGACCAAGATGCAAATCGGACAAAAAGCGGACCGGCCCGGGAAATGCCAGGCCGGTCCGTGCAACAGGAGTCATGAGAACTTATTTGCGACCGCCACCGCCGCCGCGCGGTCCACCCCCTCCGCCATGGGACGGTCTTCCGCCTCCGCTGATGTGGTGGTGATGATGAAAGGAGTTGATGCGCGCCTTGGTAAAGTTATCGGGAATTTGAATCACAATGTGCGGGATGTTTTTCAACCCGCCCACGTAACCATTGCGAAGGTATGGCCCGCCATATCCGCCGGAGTAGGCGCGGTTATAGATCGAACTGTAATGATTTCCGTGGTAGCCTCCGTAGTATCCGCCGCCATAGCTGCGCGGAGAGCGGTTGGCGAAATAGTTCGAAGAGCGAACGCGCATCGCCCCGTTCGATGCAGCAGGACGGGATTCCGCAGTAATGGCGGCAGGACGGTTGCGAAGCACAACGACCGTCCGGCCCTGGGCTGAAGCGGGTACAGCGCCGGCCAACAATGCCGCTGCTGTTACCCCGAGTGTGAGTAACTTATTCATGGGTTGAGGTATGTTTGAGTTCGTTGGGCGGCACGTTCTCCATACCAGAAGAGAATGAATATGACAAGTTCGGGAATTGCCGGAAGTCCGGGCTACTTTCCGGCCGCTGGTTCCAGCGCATGGGTGGCGACGAGAATGTCCACAGTCGCCTGGAGGGGGCGATCGATAAACTGCTGTTCGTACCCCGCCGGTTGACCGTTTGTCAGGGCAATGCGTTCCAGAAGTTCCGGATTGGTGCGCGACACGAGAGAGGCCTCGTTGTTGCGCGGGCGGGGTTGGTGGAAAACCGCCGCAGCGAGACCGCGCTTTGCCTGGAATGCAAAAACGCCGGTCTTCCCTTCCCCGCCGGGGACCGGCATATCCGGAACAACACCCTTGCCAAAGGGATCTCCGCCATCCGCAAATGATACGCGTTGCGCGGCATAACGCAGAACGAGATTCCCGCCCTCCACCTTGCGCACCGGCAGCGCGTTAATAACGGCGGTGCGGCCCCGGGACCTGGTTCCAAGAATGAATGCGCGATGCTTCGACTGGAGAATCGCGGCGAGGATTTCAGCCGCATTGCAGGTCTCGCGGTCGATGAGGACCAGGAGATCGCGTGTCCATACGGGATCGGCGGAAGTCTTCAGCGGAGTGGTTAGCGTAAAGAGCGGTGTCTCCTTCGGCAGGAACAGACCGGCGAGTGACATTACTACCGCCGGATCGGTATCGGGGGCCGGATACCGCAGATCAAGGACAAGTGTGCCAGCTCCTGACGCCGCCAGTTTTGTTAGCGCCTCTTTCAATGCCGCCGTGTCCTCCGGACGAAACGCGGCGGGTCGAACGCAAGCAATGCGGGGTGTCAGCAATTCACTGAGCAGCGGGGCGGGCGCGGGTGGTGCATCCGGAACGGTCAAGAGTTGGATCGCGTCCGGATGATCCTTCAACAGACCGGTGATGGTTGCCCGGCTCAGGACTTCACCTCCGGTGTAGTGGGTTTGCAGAACGCGCAGGATGGGCTGCATTTCCTCCTGGGTGAGAGGAGGCGGCTCACCGGCGAAAGTGACACCGGCTCCGAAAAACAACACGGCCAGACTACGACAGTTCATGGCGAAAGTGATTGAGGGCATCGACCTTACGTTTTCCACTGCCCCAGTGGAAGGATTCGGTGATCGCACGGCTGACATAACATTTCCCGGCGGTGACCGCGTCCGGCAATGAATGACCGGAGGCGAGGCCGGCAGTAATCGCGGCGGAGAGAGTACAGCCTGTTCCATGGGTGCTGATGCCCGGAACGAAAGGCGCGCGAAACTCGGAGAGACCGTGGGCATCCCGCAGCACATCCACGGCTTCGCGTCCCCGCAGGTGACCGCCCTTCAACAGCACGGCGCAGCCGTATCTGGAATGCAGCACTTCCGCCGCGGAGCGCAGATGCTCGATGCGCGTCAGCTTTTTCCGCAGCAGCACCCCGGCTTCGTCGAGGTTCGGAGTGATGAGGTCAGCGAGGGGGAACAGCAGTGTTTGATAGGCTGTGATGGCGTCATCAAGGACAAGGGCGTCTCCGCTGGTGGCGACCATGACAGGATCGACAACCAGCTTCGGACGATGCCGGAGGGCGGTCAACGAACGGGCAACCAGTTCGATGACTTCACGGCTGTAAAGCATGCCTGTCTTGACGGCTGCCACCGGAAACGCCGCCAGCAGCAATCGTAACTGGTCAGCGAGGTTGTCCAAATCCACCGGCTGAATGCGCGTTACTTTTCCCGGCACTTCCGCGACGACGCAGGTCACGGCCGTAAGACCATAGACCCCGTGGGCGGAAAAAGTTTTGAGGTCCGCCTGCAGACCGGCGCCGGCGGAACAGTCGCTTCCAGCAATCGTTAGGGCTACGGGAGCGGGTGCGGGGGAATCAGGCATGCCGCGACTCTTTGAGGGGAATCCGCGGGCGACAACAGACTTGTCACTTTAGCTTGTCCGGCTTCACCTCTTTGTGTTTCCCTCCGAACTTTTGAGCGAGCTTGCGAAGGAACTTTCCGCCCTCGCGGCCTTCGTCCGTGTCGGAGTCGATGGAGATCGTATGCACAAGGAGTTTGCTTCCGGCGCCCATCACATCGTGATACTTCGCGTGGATCAACTCGATAATCGCTTCCCTGTTCATTGGCTCACTCGCTCCTGATTTCCTTGTTCCCGGGGCACCGTCGCTCAGGACGAAAAGAGTGGTGGGATTCCGTTCAAAGGCTGCCACCATCGCGAGGTCGATGCGGCTGCCGCCCTCGGTGCCGGCGAGTTCCTCGATGTCCGCCGGCAGCACCGGCACGTAAGTGATGCCGCTGCTGTCCTTCCCCTCACGGCCATAGCGTTCGGTGCGCGTCCTGCCGAAATCGGCACTGGCTCCGCCGTAGTATCCTTCAAGAAAACGCAGGGCTTCATTCTTCGTGTCCTGAGTGGCGGCGACGCTCTGTGGTTTGAAGACGTCCGCTGACTGACTGAAGCAGATCAGATTGAAGCTGACGGCGGGAGGAAGGTCTGTGATGACCTTCTTCAATTCCCGGCGCAGCGCGGCGATGCCCGCGTCCTTCAAGTTGACCCTCATGCTTCCGGAAGTATCGATGCAGATGATGATGTTGTTGCCGCTGGGCAGCACGCCGAAGAAGCTGGAGCCGGCTTTCCATGTTCCGGGGCCACGAGCGACTCCGATACAAGGGCCGCGGCCGCCGGTGAGACCACCACCCTCGCCTCCTCCGGCACCGGGGATGCCGCTCATTTTTCCGGAGGAAAGACTGACGGAACTGAAGGAGGAAAGAGAACTGCCTGCATCCGGAAGAGTGACGGCGCTGATACCCTCGTGGATGATGGGAGTTCGGGTGCTTTGCTTCAGGACCAGATGGAGCTTTGCTTTATCGAGTTGCTTGCTGCCTTGCGTGCCGCCACCGCCGGAGGACATGATATCGATCTGTACCGATTCTTCGGGTGACTGAATGCGCCAGATAATGAGCAGCGCGATGATGACGAAAAATCCGTGGATGAGCAAACTGACTGCGAGGGAGCCACTTCCTGCTTGTCTCAGCAAAGGTGTCAGGCGGCGTTTTGAACCGGTATCAGATTCGACGAGAGGGTTTACATGATTCATGACGACACTGCGGGCCAATGGTTGGGGACCGGCGCGAGCGGATTCTGCATTGCGGCGGCAATGCAGGAACGCCACAGCAGCGGAGTTATTAGAGCCAACCATTTCTTTTGGAAGGCTGGCACACATGCCTGCAAAAATGAACCGGCTTAGAGCACCGTGCCGCGCAGGATAAAAAAGGCGACGTTGAAGTAGATGACGAGGCCGGTGACGTCCACCAGCGTCGCAACGAACGGCGCGGACGAGGTGGCAGGATCAAGGCCGAGACGACGCAGCAGAAAGGGCAGCATGGACCCTGAGATGGAACCCCACGTGACAACTCCGATGAGGGACAATCCCACCGTGAGAGCCACGAGAGCGAAGTGTGGTCCGTAGTCCTGAAAATGAAGAATCTGCCAGAGCATGATACGTCCGAACCCGATCATTCCAAGGACGAGGCCAAGCCAAAGCCCCGAACCAATTTCCCGGCGGAGGACAAACCGCCACCGGTCAGGGGTGATTTCGCCGAGAGCCATGGCGCGGATGATGAGCGTAGTGGCCTGGGAGCCGGAGTTGCCTCCGCTCGAGATGATCAACGGGAGGAAAACCGCGAGCACCACCGCCTTCGAGATCTCGCCTTCATAGTAGCCCATCGCCGTGGCCGTCAGCATTTCAGAAAGAAACAGGACAACGAGCCACGTGGCGCGCTTCTTGATCATGCGGACGAGAGGAATCGTGGCGTATGGTTCATCAAGAGCTTCAAGGCCGCCTATCATTTGGACCTTTCGCGTGGTGTCCTCTTCGATCACATCGAGCACGTCGTCGATAGTCACAATTCCTATGATGCAGTTTTCCGAATCGACAACGGGCAGGGTATTTCGGTCATATTTCTTAAAGAGTCTGGCCGCTTCGGCGCTGTCGTCTGTGGCCCGCAGGGCCAAATATTTGTCGTCCCGCAACTCTTTGACCTTTGCATCGAACGGCTTAAGAAGGAACTCCCGGATGCGAACGTCGTCGATAAGCCGCCCGGTATCGGTGGTGACGTAGATGACATTCAACGTCTCGGAATCCGTGCCAAGAGCGCGGATGTGTTCAATCACCTCCAGCACCGTCCAGTCATCGCGGACACTAACGAAATCAGGAGTCATGAGACGTCCGACACTTCCTTCCGGGTAGTTGAGGAGAGTGCGGGCGACGGCGAGTTCCTCCGGCGAGAGGAGTTTCAGCGTCTGGATGACCGCGTTTGGCGGTAAGTCCTCCAGGAATGCCGTTCGGTCATCCGGAGACATATCATTGAGGACGCGGGCGGCGTCCTCATTGCCCAGAGCCCTGAGAACGGAGAACTGGGTGTCGGCATCCATATATTCCAGCACTTTGGCCGCTCTGGATTGAGGCAGCATGCGGAAGAGGATGGCTTGTTCAGGCGCCGGGAGGTCCCGAAGACGCTCCGCCACGTCAACGGGGAGCCAATCCGCAAAGACATTCCGCAAGGCGGCGAAGTTGCGCGCTTCGATCAGCGCATTGAGCGAGGATTCGTCAGGATGAGCGGACATAAAACAGAGGCGGTGCAGTCCAGCCGGACAGATGGTGACCAGGTGAAAGTGCGGTCGTCCCGCTGGCGTGCCACAGGGATTCCTTTGACCTTCGGAGGCTGGCGGTTTACATCGGGAGCGTGAGTGCTCAATACAAGGAACTGCCCGGCCTGGAAGTGACGGTGGATGATGTCATCTACATGCCCAGTCTGGACGCACCTCATGACCGGCCTTTTCCGTTCGTTTACTTCATCAGCATCCGGAACAACTCCAACCTAACCGTTACCGTGAAAGCACGGAAGTGGGTGGTGAAGGCGGTGAACGGCGAAACCATCGTGGTGGAGGGAGACGGCGTGGTGGGGCAGTTTCCACGGCTGGAGCCTGGCGGTGAATACTCCTACAACTCCTGCCACACCATTTCGCAGGACAGCCGGGCGGAGGGCGCCTATTTCGTGGAGGCGGACGACGGACAGGTTTACGTGGTGCGCATCCCCGGGTTTGACATGGAACTGCCGCAGTGGGTCTGAGCCCAACTGCGGCAGCGCCGGAATCCTAACAAGTGTTGGGCGGTCTATTTTTTCTCGTCCTTCTTATCCTTGTCGTCTTTGCCCTTTCCGCCGCCGCTCTCTTTGAGTTTGTCTTTCTTCACTTCCTTGTGCTTGCCTCCGAATTTGGCGGCGAGCTTTCGCATGAATTTCGTGCCTTCGCGGCCTTCATCCGTGTTGGAATCGACGGAGATGGTGTTGACCATGAGCTTGGATTTCTCTCCCATGATCTTGAGATATTTTTCGTGAATCAGCTTGATGATGTCATCGTGATCCATGGCCTTGTCCTCACCGGACTTCTTGGTGCCGGGAGCGCCGTCACTGAGAACGAAAAGCGTGCTGGGCTGGCGCTCAAAGGCGGCCACCATGGCGAGGTCGATGCGGCTGCCGCCTTCGGTGCCGGCGAGTTCCGGCACGTCAGCCGGCATGAGAGGAACATATTCGATGCCCTGACTGTCTTTGCCGGCGCGGCCATACGCCTCGGTGCGGGTTCTGCCGAAAGCGGCGCTCGCACCTCCCCAGTAGCCTTCGAGAAAACGCATCACCTCGTTCTTGGATTCCTGGCTGGCGAGGACGCTCTTGGGTTTGAAGATGTCTCCCTGATTACCGAAGCAGATGATATTGAAGTTCGTGGTGGGCGGCAGGTCCGAAATGACGCGTTTCAATTCGCGGCGGACCACCTCGATGCCCTCGGGAGAGAGGTTTGGAATCATGCTGCCGGAGGTATCGATGCAGAAGATGACGTTATTCCCCTTGGAAAGCATGCCCATGAAGTTGGCAGTAAAGCCAGGAGCGCTGCCGGGGCCGAAGCCCGGACCTGTACCTTTACCGTGGCCGGTGCCGCGGCCACCGCCGAAGCCGCCACCGGTTCCCGGCGTGCCGCTCATCATCCCCGAGGTGACGGAAATGGCGCTGAAGTCCGCGATGGTCGAATGAGTGTCCGGAATCACGATATCGCCTGCCGCGGCTGAGGCGATTTTCATCGCCGGAGCGCGATTTACCATCATGCGCGCCTTCTTTTCGTGAATTTGGGTATTGCCATCGGTGCCGCCGCCGCCGCCGCTCAGGAAGTCGATCTCCGGTTCGTCACCCTTGCCGGAGCTGGTTTGCCAGATGATCAAAAAGGCGATGACCACGAAGGCGGCGTGGATCAGCACACTGATAGTGAAGGAGCCGCCGCCGACCTTTTCCCAGTAACGGGCGAAGGGGCCCTTCGGGGCCTGGACTTCCTCTTCGTAGTAGGCCTCGGTTTCGTACTCTGGTTCAGTGGACATGGCGGGAGCGGGTGAAAGGTGGAAACAAGGTGACGCAACCGGCCTCCGTGAGGCGGTATCCCCACAGAGACGCTGCAGTATGACAGTATATTAGAGAAAAGCTACAACTCCTCCGATACGGAAAAAGTGACGTTTCCGATGCCGGCGGCGGCCATGGCATTCATGACATCCGTCACCTTTTCCCATGGAGTGTCCGGCTCCGGGGAAATGGTGACCACCACGGGGACGGGCTTGTCCGCTCCTCCCTCCGCCTTGGCCTGGAGCCCGATACGGATAAAATTGGCCTTCAGTTCCTGTTTGGTCACCGGCTCCTCGTTGTGGGAGATTTCGCCGTCCACCGTGATGGCAATTTGCTCCTCCATGGGCTGTTCGTCCGGAGCGCTCTCCCGGGATTCCGTGGAGGGCAGGGTCATTTTCAGCTCGGTTTCGATCTGCCGGTCGCCCGCCAGAACCATGAAAAAGAGCATGATGACGAACACGACGTCGATCATCGGGGCGATCTGGAAGCCGAGTTCCGCATCCTGGTGCTTTTCGTGAGTGCGTCTCATGATCTGCGGTCCTATTTATTGTGGGTTGCGAAGGCTACCTTTGGCGTCGCTTGTACGAGCACCTGCAGAGCGGACTGCACTTCCTTGGCGGGCGTTTTGGCGTCCGCGCGGAGGAGAATCTCCAGCCGCGTACCGCCGGCGGGACTGGGCATTGCTTCGGCAATTTTCTTCAATTCCTCGGAGAGCAATTCGCGGTCCTCAAAAGGCTGACCCATGTAGGTCATGAGGGCTTTGCCCTCCGACGCGTTCCACCGCACGTTGACGGTGCGCTGGTTGGGTTCCGGTTTGCGCGCCTTGGCGTCGGGAGCGACGGGAAGCGTGATGGTTTTGTCCAACTGCTCAACCTGCGCCGAGGTGATACTCATGAAGAAGACCAGGAGCACGAGGAGCACGTCGATGATCGGCGCGACCTGAAACTCGGGCTCTCCGCTTTCAATGGAACCGGCTCCGCTGGCCATGGAATAAGAGGGTGGGGGGTTACAAAACGGGTGATGCCCAGAGGCTCAGCCCTGAGCGGGAGCTTCGGCACCGGCACCTTCGATCCACACCGGAGCGTTGGCGTAGAGTTCCTGGTCGCCGACATGCACGCCTTCGGCGAGATGATAGGGGAATTTCCGGAAAAGGTTGCCGACTTCGTTTTCGAGATCGTGGATAGCCCCCTGGAGGCGGTTGCGCAGGAAGTAGAAGCCCATGAAGGCGGGAATGGCGACGAAAAGACCGGAAGCCGTGGCCACGAGCACCTCACCGATGTGCTCCGAGAGTTCGCCGGTATTTTGCGTCGCGCCGGCACCGCCCTTGCCGAGGGCGCCGAACGCCTTGATCATCCCGATAACCGTTCCCAGCAGACCGACCATGGGACAGCAAACACCGATAACGGAGAGATAGGAAAGCCGCGTGGACTGACGGGACTGCTCGCGGGCGACTTCGGAGAGGATGGCGTCTTCGGTGGCGTCCTTGCCATCGCCCACGTTGACGAGACCGGCGCGGATGACGTTGTTGAAACCGCTGGGATTGTCGGCGCTGGCTTGATAGGCTCCCACGTAGTCACCGGCGCGGAAGAAGTTGCGAGCCCTTTCCACATCCGCTTCGGGCATGAGGCGTTTCATGCTGGAACGCTGAGCGCCGTCGATGATGAGCCACACCATGGCGATTGAGAAGGCAGCCAGGAGGATCATGACCGGACCGCCGAGCACCAGCATGTCCCAGAGAGATTTTTCCCCGAATTCCTTGGCTTCAGCAGCAGCCGCAAACGGCGCGGAGGATAACAGGAACAGAGCGGCAACAGAGAGGGCGCGGAAAAGGCGGCTGGCTTTCATATGGATCAAATCAATGGAGGTAAGGTAGCAGGATTATTTTTTTGAGGTTGTATGCGGGAAAACAGTTAAGTGTCTATGGCTTATTTGGCCTCTTCCTTCGGCTTCTCGGCCTTTTCAGTGGCGACGGGAACACCGCCGGTGAGCGCTTTGTCCACGTCCGCCTTGTATTTCTGGGCGGCGACCGCTTCGGGAGTGCCCTTGTAACGATCAATGATGAGGCCGAAGGATTTGGAGGCGTCCTGGAGGCGTCCGATGTGCATGAGCGAGCGGGCGGCGCCAAGTTCGGCGATGGGCATCAAAGCTCCCTGAGAGCCGTAAAAAACGGGTACTTGGAGATAGGCGTCCACCGCTTCGAGGTAATCACCGCGTTTGAATTTGATGTCGCCGATCAGCAAATGGAGACGGCCCAGCGTGGCGGAATCCTCGGTGCTTTTGACCAAGCCTTCCGCCTTTTTGATGGCGGGACCTGTCATGTCCTTCTGGAAGCTTTCGAGAGCCTCCATCATGCCAATGCCGGTCTGGAAGGCGCTGGTAAGGCCAGGCATGGTCCTCAACTCCGTGAGAATCTTGTCTGATTCTGCAAGGTTGTTCTTCCGGATGTAGCATTCGGCCACGAGGAGAGAGGACGGAACGTACCACGAACCGGGCTTGTCCTTCCAGTTCTTGTGAATCTCACGAACGGCGGAAGCTTTGGTCAGCGCCTGGTCATATTTCTGTTTGAGGACCAAATCGAGGGCTTCGTTCAATTCGTCAGGATAGGGCCAATCCACGCGGATAACATTCGAGGCAGGAGTGCTTTTGCCCCTGACGAGGATGTTGGAGCCACTGAGGGTAACGTCGCTCCAGTCCACCGTACCACCCGTGGAAAGGTAGAGACGCTGCGCGGAGGCAATGCCGGTGAAGCCGAAAACGGTGAGGAGGATGAGAGCGATCCTGTTCATATCAAAGTGCCGGTTGGGGGTTCAGGGGCGATGATCAGCCGAGCTTTTGATAGTTGGCTTTGATCTTATCGAAGTCCGGAAGGCCTTTGAACTTCTCGGCATTCTTCGGGTCATTGATAGCCTCGGAGTACACCTTCTTGGCGTCCTCGAATTTGCCGAGGGCCTCTTTGATTTCGCCGGCGCGGAGGTAGCCTTTGCAGGCCCAGTTCGGGAACTTCTTGAACGAGAGATACAGTTTCTGGAAGTCCATGTAGGCATCCCCCATGGCCTTCTGTTTGGCTCTGATTTCCGCACGCAGATAGGTGGCTTCGGCCTTCGATTCCAGCGGATAGGATTTGTCACCGATGACATCCTTCAGGGCTTTCTCGGCCTCCTCCAGTTTGTCCGTGGCGTACTGCACCCGGGCTTTCCCCATCACGGCCTCGCCGTACTTCGAGCCAGGATATTCATCCGTGGCGAGAGTGTATTTTTTAAGAGCAGTGGCGTAATCCGGCTCTTTGGCGGCCATGGCAATGTCACCGAGACCGACAGCGGCCCAATCAAGGAACAACGATTTCGGAAAGAGAAGGAGGAGACGGTTGAAGCAATTGGCGGCTCCTTCGAGATCTCCGTCCTTCATGTACTTATCGCCAATGGCGGCGAGCATGGCGGAACTGTAGTCATCCACCTTGAATTCGGTGAGGACCTGCTTCATGAGCTCGTCCGAACGCTTCGGACTGGTGTCCTCGACGTATTTGCCTTTGGCGTCTTTCTTCCGCGGAGCCCGGCTTTCCAAGTACTTGTAGAGCTGGGATTTGACGTAAACGAGACGGGCCTGGCCAATGGTGGTGAGCTTTCCGCCCGCGGCCAAAAGCCGGTCCAGTTCAGCTTCGGCGGCTTTCCCCTGCTCGGCAACGCTGGGAGGATCGGGGCGTTTTGGCGGAGCCGCCGGCGTTGCCGCCACCGTCGTGGCACCGGGAGTGGCCGGAGCCGGGGCCGGCACGGCGGCGGGGCGGGGCTTGGGCTTCGGAATTGCCGTGATGGCCAACTGCTGCATCAACTCTTCAACACCCTCCTTTTGGGGGTTGTTGATGTTGTCCATAATGGTGGAGGCAAGATACTCGCGGGACTTTGCCTGGGCTTCCTCTTTGGCCTTTTGCCGGCCCTCGTTGAGCTCTTTGATTTTGGCATCGAGCTTGACCTTTTCCACGTCGTTGGCGGTGAGTTTCGCTTTTTCAGCCTCCGCCAGTTCCTTGGCGTTTACGCTGTCGCTGGTGCGGACGATCGCCTTACAGATCTCGCCGACTGCGGTGAGGGTGATGCGGTGATCCGGCCATGCCTTGCGGAAGTTTTCATAGATGAGGCGGACTTCCTCCCAGCGGCCCTGGGCTTTGAGAAGCGGGGCGGCCTGGGTGAGGCTGTACTCCGCCACCGAGTCTGATTTGGCCTGCTTCACCGCGTCCACATAGGCATTGGCGGCATTGATATCCACCTGCTCGACGGTGAGCTTTTCCTTCTCCAGCTCCGCGCCGGTCATTTCCTTGTAGCTGTCACCGATAAGCGCGTAGGCGTTGGCAACCGAGTCGGTATTGGCGTGGTTCTGAATGATGTCTTCGCAAGCCCGGATGACGAGCATGAAACTCGGGACGCCCTCCATCTTCTTCGCCTTCTTAGCCATCTGCTCGCCTTTGACGAGGAACGCGAGGCGGTATTTGGCATCGTGGATGTAGGCGCCGGCCGGATACTTGGCGATGTATCCCTTGAGCTGCTCCATGGCGCCCTTGTAGTCGTTCTTGAAGAACCATGTGAGGCCGCGCATGTACTCCACGGCTTCGCGCATGGGATCATCAGGAGGAGCGGCGGCGAGGAACTTGTCCGCGGCATCGCGGGCCTTGTCGAAATCGTACTGTCCGAGATAGTTCTGCACCTGCTGGGCAAGAAACACGGTTCGGTTCGGCGAATCCTTGATGAGGTCCATCACCTCTTCATAGACCTGATTGATCTGCTCGGGATTTTTGGTGCGGGACGCTAGTGTGACCAGCATCTCGGCGACCTGGGAGGACTCTGACTTGTCCTTGTATTTGGTAAGGTATTCCCGGCACAGGCGCTGCGCCTCTTTGCTGATGCCCAAATTGTCCTCGTCTGGATTTTGGGGAGCAAGGCTGTAATAGCAGAACGTCAGGGCATAGTGAACGGCCGGAATGTCCTCAAAGGTGGGGAAGTTATCGAGCACGTACTTAAAGGCGAGACGCGCCTCCCAGAAGCGCTCCAGGGCCGCGAAACACCGGCCCATGCGGTAGAACAGAACGGCATCGTAGTTCTTCTCCTTCTCCAGGCTGGCGATCATGGCCTTCGCCTGGGCCTGGAAGAATTTCATCCGGTCCATCTGCTGGAGATTGGCGGAGGCATTTGGCATCCGGGGCGCGGTGAGCGGCGCGAGAGCCGCAATGCCGCGGGTGTAGTCCGCGTCGAGAATCTTCAGCGTATCGACCACCTCTTTTTGCTTCCGGAGATTTTGGAAGGCGGCGAGAGCCTGATCCGGTTTGTCCGCCTGCATCAGACCATCCGCAAGCTTCAAGGCAGCGAAGTTGATTTCTGAGATAACGGCACGGGAACCCGGCGTTGTTTTGATCTTCTCCAGCAGGGCAACGCCTTTCTCGGGTTTGTCCTCCTGATAGAGATCGACCAGATACAGTGCGGCGCGCACGTCGGAGGCGGTTTTCATGCCCGCGGCCAGCGCGGTTTCAAGGACAATGATGGCTTTATCCTTCTCCTGATTTTCCTTGTGGGAATCCGCGAGTTCGATCAGCGCCTCCTCTTTGACAGAAGGTACGTTGATCAGGGGCTTGTATTGCTTGACGGCCTCCGGCCATTTTTTCTGCGCCCGGAAGATGCGGGCGATGGCGAGGTTGACCTGATGGACGTTGGGGCCGGTGGGGAACTTTTGAGTGTATTCCGTAAACCGCTTGTACGCTTCGTCGTAGTTCGGAAGGTTGTACATACAAACCCCGATCACGAAGTAGAGCGGCTCCAGCGCTTTGGCATCCATGCCGGTTTTGATGCCGATCTGCACGAGCCCGTTGTACTTGGCCGCCGCGTTCAGCCAATCGCCTTTGGCAAAGTCGATGTCCGATTGCGTCGCCAATTCGCCGGGACTGCTGAGATCCACGGGTGGAATGACAGGCCCCTTGCCGGGTTCGGCTGGTTGGGCGGGCTTCTCATCTTTTTTGACTTCCTTCGGCTCGTCTTTTTTTGGCTCCTCTTTTTTCGGAGGCGTTTGGGCAGGGGAGAGAGCGAGGAACGCGAGCAGCCCGAAGGGAATGCAGAGACGCAGCGGAAGAAGAGAGCGGGTTTTCACGGCAGGAAAACAAATTGGAGGGTTGAGCGCGGGGAGCCGCGTTTATAGGGATCGGGAAGAATTTGCAATAAGAATTTGCCTTCTAATAATTATGTAATCTTGTCAGAATAAAGGCATGCCACCGTTAAAAACGGCGGGCGGTGATACTAATGCACTCCTAGGGAGAACACCTACAACAAATACGCGTCGCACAGTTCCCGACCTGGGAAAATTTTTGAAGTTTTTGAAAGCCCGGCGGGAAAGGCGGGCCGTCCGGCATTGCCGGGCTTGATTTACCTTGATTTGCCCGCGGAACACACGGCAGCGGAAGGACCGCTGCCTCTCAAGGGATGACGCTTCCCCGACCTGTGTCCGGTTACACCGCTTTCTCCGAGCCAGCAACGACCGCGGGTTCGGGGGCGTTCGAAACCGTGGCTGGAGGTGCCTCGCTGCCGTTGGACGGAGAAGTGGCGATGGCTTCAGCGGGAAGCGCGTCGCGGGATCCGGTTCCAAAAAGACGGGAGAACAAGCGCTTCGGCAGGCTGCGGCCCTGGTCTTCCGCGGTGACTTCTTCAGCGGCTGCGGATTTGGCTGCTTCCCACGCTCCGGCGAATCCGGGGGCCTGAATCATCATCCGTTTTTCGGCACGAGTCATGATTTCCATGTCGCGCAGCACTTTTTGGTCCGGCTTTTCGTTCAATTGGCCTACCCGCAGGCGAAGGTTTTCGTTTTCCTTCGTGAGGACCTCCTTTTCCTTGCGGATCACTTCATACTGACGGGCTTCCAATTCCAGCTTGTCGCTCAGATGCCGGCGGTAGCGGCGGTACTCGCGCTTCGTTTTGAAATGTCCCCAGAAGGAAAGGACGAAAAACAGGAGACCCAGGGAGAGGCCCCAGACAAAGGGGTAGGAAAAAAAGTCTTTGATCGCGTCCATGGAAAGGTCGGTGGGAGGAATGAGATTACGGCAGATTTCGGGCCAGTTTTTGGCCAATTACCTACAAATTCTCAAAATCGCAACGGGACGGTCATTACGGAAATTACGAAAGTAAGGACTTCCAAATAAATTGCAAGAACCATACTTTACGGCTTTTATTGACTTAGAGCCGCAAAAGCGCGATTTATTGCATTTTCTGTAAAGAAACAGTTGGCAACGGCGCTGTGTTCATTATGGTACTTGGTAATCCTCAAACAAGCCCGATTTTGCCTAATCGCGAAGTTGGGAATGTTCCCTCCCCTACCGATGAACGGGAATCCGTTTGCTGCTGACATTTATCCCGATGGAACGCCGCCTGAGAAAGGTGCCGCGGTGTTGCATGCCAACGCGGTGCGCGATTTGCAGCGGCTTGTGGAGCATGCCGGGAAGCGGGCCCAGACGGGAAGCGGGGCCGAGGGCGGGGGCACGGTGGTCCTGTTGCGGGCACCGCGGGCGGGCTTCGGGAAGTCCCATCTCCTTGCGCGGGTGGCGGCGGAACTTCGCGACCGGGCCTTTGTGGTGCCGGTGACTTTTGACCGCGAACGGGAGGTGCAATGGTCTGCGGTGCTCTGGCAGATTCTGGAGACTTTTCACCAGGGCCGGGCGCGCGATCTTTCGCTCCTCGATCTGGTGACCCGCCGCATTTTCGCCATCCTCAACCAGCGGATGATCATCGAGAAACAGGTGCCGTGCGCGCATCCGAAGGAAGCGCTGGAGGCCCTGGAACAGCGGTTTGTGGAGCTGTTTGATTTTGCCAATGCATCGCAGCCGGTGGCGCGGTGGTTTACGGAGAATTTTGAGCGGCTCGTGCCTTTTGCATCGCGCGCGACATCGCAAATTACCGGCATCTCACCGGAGGCGTCCACTCACTGGCTGAGGGTTTTGTGTGCCTACGCGCAGGGGCGCGTTGACGGGGAGACGGTCCGCTGGGAGTCGCTGCGCTGGAGTGTGCTGGAACCCAGTGGCCCGGCCATTTCCCAGGGCGGGATGAATCTGGTGTCCGCGGGGAGTACCGGGGAAGCCGGGGCACGGGAGAGACTGGTGGAGTTTTGCCGCCTCGCCGCGGGAGTGAGGCCGCTGGTGCTCGTCTTTGACGATCTTGATCTTTTTCACCAGCTGCCGGAACCGGTGCAGCGGATCGCCGGCGTCATCACGGAACTCCGGCGTCTTCTTTCCCGCGCTGTGCAGGTGCTGAGCGTGAATCAGGATCTGTGGGCACAAACGTTCCTGAAAGCGCTGCCGAGCGCCATTGAAGACCGGCTGACAGGAAATCAAATCACCCTGGGAACCACAAACCGGGACGAGGCGGCGCAGATCATTCGTTCGCGACTGGTGCACACGGGATACAGCGAAGTGGTGATCTCCGCGTTTTTTCACCGGCTGAATCTGTCCGCCTATTTTTCCCAGGAGGCGGGGCGACTGGTTTCACCGCGGGCACTGTTGCGGCACGCGGCGCTGGTGTGGGAGGATTTTGAACAAAGTGCCGCGGCGCACGCGGCGGCCGCAGCCACTCCGGCGGCGCCGATTCCGGAGATCCCTGACATTCCGTCGGCTCCCACCGTGCCCATGAAAGTGGCGGATGCGGGCATGTACCGGACGTCACCGCCGAAACCCGAGGAGGAGCAGGAAGGGGAACCGGCCGGTGATCCGGCATTCGCGAGGCTGCGCGATACGCTCCAGCGGCTCCTAACACCCATGCGGGCGGAGGAACCGCTGACACCGCAGGCGCCTTTTGTTCCGCAGTTTGAAAAGCCGGTCAGTTCCGGCGTGATCCTGGCCGATCCTGCGCCCGCGGAGAATGCGGAATACCGGCGGCCCGCGAGTACGGTGGCGACGCTGTCACCCGACGCCATCCTGCAGAGGCGTTTTCAACAGCTTCGTTCCCACTTTCTGACCGCCCCATGGCTGGCGGTGGACCAGGAGCGGCTTTTCCATTTGTTGAAGATTGCAGGGCGGCGGCTGGCCGTGGTGAAGTGGGTGGATCATCCGCTGCCGGGTTCGCCGGGGCAGTCTGCGGGGGCGTGGATGGGACCCGATGGCGAAACCATTTTCGGCAGCGAGCCTTATGAAGACCGCACCTACTGGTCGTCACTGGTGCATTTTGTCAGGGAGCGTTCGGGATTCGGATTCAGTGCGCCCGCGTTAAAAGGAGTGCTCTGCCGGCTTGTCGTCTTCTCCGCTGCCAAAGCGCCCGTGAATCTTTCTTCATGGATGCCGCAGGATGAGATCATCGATGCGCGCACCCATTTCCTCGACGTGCAATCCGTGGATCAGCCGCTGCTGGCAACACTGTATGCCGCAGACGAAATGATGCGGGATGCGGACCGCGGCACGCTGGGAGTGAGCCACGATGAGACGTTCGCCATGCTGATGCCGCATCTGGAGTTTCTGTGGAGGCAAATCACGCGGCCTGTGAAACCGTCTTTGCACTAACCGTACTTCCCGCCGTCCGGAAACGCACGCGGTTTGTCCTAACATTGGCGCGGCGCACAACGGAAAGTAGCGATCTGGGGCGAAGCCCAGTCGCTTTTGCCTCGACGGCCGCAGCGAAAGCGAGTGGCCTTCGGCACACATCGCTCTACTGATATTCCCGTGAGAAACGAAATCCTGTGAGAGTGCAGACTAACGGTTATTTGCGCGTGAGGTTTTGAGACGGAGGCGCTTCGATTTTGGCCAGTTCCTTTGTCAGGTATTCACCGGAGGGAACAGTGGTGCCGTCTGCCAGGCGGATGGTATAGACCTCGTCGCTGAGGGAGGATTTGCTGGCGATGTTGTCAATGAACTCCCGCGCGGTGAGGTCGTCTTTGCCTGCGGCGGCGAGTTTGGTGGAAAGGTGTTCGGCGGCGTCTTTCGGAGAGTGTTCGCTGCCGTTGCGAATGAAGGTGGCACCCTCCATTTGTTTCACGTGTTCGATCAGGAGGGCGATCTTGCGGTCTTCGGCGAGCTCCGATTTGGCCGTGCTGCGGGTGATGGCGAAGCTGGCGAAGTCTTCGCCGATCAGAGCGTTGTTGAGGTCCTTAAGTGTAAGCGTCAGGGCTTCGCCGCCGAACTTGAAATGCACCGAGCCCTCCTTGTGCATGGAGCGCCGTGCGAGAATGACTTCCTCATTCTTCCCGGCCATGGAGACCACGGTCTGACCGCGGGTGATGTCATCGATGGTCAACTGGAGGACATCGCCGGAGCCGGGCACTGCCGTGGTGCTGCGCTGTTTGGCCGTGAACTCCACGGGCACGCTGGCGAGCGGAGGCGAGGTCGCAGCGGCAGCGGCGGAGGTTGCAGAGGACGGCTTTTTAGAACAGCCGCCGGCCAGAAATCCGGTGAGCAAAATGATGAAAGCGACGCGGAGTTTCATGGGATGAACCTCTCACCGCGCGGCGAATCCGCAAGGGAAGCCTCATCCCGCGGAGCCCGTCATTGCGGCCACTGGAGCCAAACGACGAAGGCATTGTAACCCGCATGCACGAGGATGCAGGGGAGGAGCCGTCCGGTGCGTTCCATGATGAAGGCATTCACGGCGGCGAGCACGAAGACGGCGACAGAGCTTGCCTGCGGATGGATGACCATGAAAAACAAACTGCTCCAGAGAATGGACCATCCGGCGCCGGTGACGCGGCGCAGGCCCTGATACACCAGGCCGCGAAAGATAAACTCCTCACACATGGGGGCGACAAATACCGCCAGCGCCACGAGGCCAAAGCGCGTGCTGCTGTCCTCCGTAGCAAAGGCTTTGCGGGTCTCTTTCAGCATGTCCGAAGCCCATTCCCATGACTGCAGCGCCTCCAGCCAGAAATATCCAGCGGCACAGGCAACGGCCAGACCTGCGGCGGCGAGGGCGAAAGAGAACATCTTTGAAGCACGGGCTCCCGGCAGAATCCGCACTCCGCGCCGGGTGAGCAGAATGTCCGCAAGCAGTGCGACGATCACCGCGGCGACAGCGCCTGACACCAAAATGGAAACGCCGGGCGGAACACCCGCGCTCAGCGGGATGAAGATGAGCAGGCTCTGGAGCGCGGCATAGCCATAGGCCGCCAGTTGTCCATGCATCAGGAAAAGACGCGGCGGAGGATCTTCGGCGGGTTCCGTAAGCCACGGGAGTTCGGCGTTCAGTTTTTGCCAGACGCCGACATCGAGCGCCGTCAGCAGGACCAGTTGCATGCACAGAGACCAGAGGTTGCCTCCGAGCACCGCCTGTCCGGCCGCCGCGCTGAGAGCGAGGGGCAGCCACGCGGCCCATTGGCGGAAATGCACTGTCGTTTCTGAAACGATGGACGATCCCATGGTGCGGATGCCCACGCTGAGATCGGCGACGAGTGCCACAAACGCGAGGATGAACGGAAGACGATAGAGGAGATCGCCGGCGAGATCGTGATGCGCGGCCACCGCACCGAGCGAGAGGACGAGCGCCAGCGACGCGGCGGCGATGCCCCAGATGCGGCTCTTCATGCGCAGGGAATCCGCGAGCGGGCGCGGCAGGCTCAGCAGCAGCCACAGGGTGCGCAATTCCATATTCATCGCCACCTGCGAAGCGATGAGCACCATATAGGCACAGATGCCGTAAACGGCGGAGGCCAGCGCACCGCCGCTGCCGAGGATGCGCTCCGCGAGACGTCCGCCGCTTTGGAAATACATCATGACGATCATGATCAGCGGCGCGAGCACCACCTGCACCATGACGATGCGCTGGCGCACCAGCATGAGCAATTCCTTGCCCACGAGACCGGTGCAGCGCGGCCGCGAAACCTTTGCCGCATCGCGGGAGCCGCGCACGGTTTCGAGGCCGGGCTCCAGACCGAATTTTGTCAGGCGGGAGCAGAGCGGGACGGAGCAGGCGCAGAGGACGGCGGTGATGGCAGCCGCCGTGAACCATGATGCGGCGGAAAACGTCAGGCCTGTGCCATGGCCAACGCTGAAGGGATTATGGTAAAGCCAGTCCGGAAGAGCGTCCGCGGCGGCAAGGAGACCCCGCATCACGGCGGGCGCGTTCCCGCCGTAAACGACCATGACCATCAGCAGAGCACCCAGCGCCGCGCTGAGTCCGCCGATCGTGCCGCGCCGGCGGCGCTGGCATTTCTGCAGCAGCAGGACTTCCACTGCCATGCGCACAGCGGAGAGGCTCAGCGCAATGAGCGCGCCAAACGCAAGGCCCCAGCCCACGCTGGCCCAGAACCCGTAGCCGGAATGAAAAAACCAGATGCCCGGCAGCATGGACAGCAGCGGCAGCGAAGCGCCGTCAAAGAGGCCTTCCGCCAGCCTTGAGGCAAAGAGCACGGGTCGCGGCACGGGAAATTCAAACAGCCACGCCAGCGACGGTTCAGGCCGCGTGATTTGCCGCGACAGCATGCCGATGGCAAAAAGCAGGGTGCCCACGCCGGCGACGAACATCATGAGGCCCGTGACTTTCTCCGCAATGAGACGGCTGGCCGGATCGAGGCGCAGCACGCGCGGCCCGGAAGGAACCTGCGGGACGACGACGACGGCTTCCTTTGGCTGCGCGGCCGGGTTGGAATCGACCTTTACCGGCGGGGGGATGGATACCGGCCCTTCTCCGTCCTGCGCCGCCGCTGCCGCGGGCGCGCGGGCTTTGCCGACTTCCTTCAGGTTCTTCACGAACGACTGATTCAACATCATGCCGATGGCGAACATCATGTAGGCTGTGAAGAAGATCACGAGCACCGTGCCGGCGCGGAAGCGCTGCTGGCGGTGAGCGGTGGCGGTCCTCGCAGGCTCCGGCAGGTTTCGTCTTTTGCGTTTGGCCTCGGCCTTCTTTTGCCATGCATAGAGGAACCGGTTGCAGAACCGGCGGGCCGCCGTGCGCGCAAAGAGCCCAAAGAGCCGCAGAGTGGACGGACGATGCATGGCTCAGGCGGCGGCGCTGTCCGTGAGTTCGAAGAACAGCCGCTCCAGACTGTGATCCTGACCAAAGCTCCGGCGCAGATCGGCCAGCGTGCCCTCCGCGGCGATCGTTCCTTTCCTGACAATTGCCACGCGATCGCAGAGCTTCTCCGCCTGATCCAAAAGGTGCGTGGAAAAGAACACCGTGCGGCCCGCGTCGACCGTCTCCTTCATCAGCGCGTGCAGCACCACGGTGGAGTGGGGATCGAGGCCATTGGTGGGCTCGTCGAGAATGAGCAGCGGCGGCTCGTGGATCATCGCGCAGATGAGGCCCAGCTTCTTCTTCATGCCGCGCGAGTAATTCTCCGCGAACTCCTCCAGCGCGTCCGCCAGTTGCAGCCGCTCCGCAAGGGACTTGCACCGCTCCTCGATGACCGCGCCCGGCAGCCCGCGCATCTCGCCGCAGAAGCGAATGATTTCCCGCCCGCGCATGAAGTCATAAAAGACCGGCTCGTCCGGCAAATAACCCACCTGCGTTTTGACGGCCACACTGTCCGCGAACGCATCCATGCCGCAGACCGTGACCGTGCCCTCGGTGGGTTTCAGCAGCCCCATGAGGAGCTTGATGGTCGTGGTCTTGCCGGCGCCGTTGGGACCCAGCAGCGCAAAGAGACAGCCGGCCGGGATTTCCAAAGACAGCCCGTCCACCGCCGTAAAGCCGCCAAAGCGCTTGACCAGGGAACGGATGGAAACAAGTGGGGCGGCGTTTGCGTCCATGGACGATATGGTGCGCAGAGAGGGATTTGAACCCCCGACCATCTGTGTGTAAGACAGACGCTCTACCGCTGAGCTATCCGCGCGTTTGGCTGGCGTGCGTCATCATTCCATGCACTGCCGCACGTGCAAGGGATTTGGCAGGATTTGGCTTCGGGCCTTCCCGGACCCGGAGAGCCGATGAACGGCAAACAGCCCGCGGAAGGGGCGGGCCGGCGCTGATGGAGCCCGGCCGGTATGGGTTTTCGACCTCCCAAAATACACCGACCCCGAAAACCCCGAAAACCCCGCAGGAGGAGGAATCCAACCAACCAGCCAACTGCACAGGGTTTTGGTTGGTTGGTTGGTTGGATTCCTCCCTGAAAATTCGGTGGCGGGATAACGATTCACCCGCAGGGTAGTGGCACCATGCGCAGGCTGCCGGTGGACGGCCACCCGCCAAGCCGGGTTTGCCACGGAGTCTAGTCATGCTCACCTTCGTTCACATCGAAAACTTCCGCTCCTTCGTGAGCGCTGAGACGAAACTGCGGCCATTCACGCTGGTGCTGGGGGCGAATGGGTCAGGGAAAAGCAATTTTCTGAAGTTTTTTCAGATGACGTCTAAGCCAGGACAAATCGGTTACGATGACTGGACTACCCACATGGCCCACAAAACGGGTGATCAATGGGCACGTTTCGAATTTTCGACCGGGAGTGTAGTAACGACGCTCATAAAAGGCAAAGGGCCAGCCGGCTTCAAGCCACATTGGGGAAACGCGAATCTTCAGATATACAATCCCAGCCCGGACGCGATTTCCAAACCTGAAAGACCCGTTAGGAATCCGGCAGTGAACGGCGACGGCAGCGGCACATGTCAGGTGTTGGATGCTTTGAAGACCGGTGACCGCGAAGACCTTTTCAACAAAATCGAAGAGGCGTTCAGGACGTATGTTCCCGAAGTCGAAAAGCTCAGCCTCCTGACACTGGCGGACACCAAACAAATCCAAGTCAGGGAGCGTGGTCTAAGCAAACCTCTCCCCGCCACTGAACTCTCCGAAGGTACGCGCATTATCCTCTGCCTCCTAACCATTCTCCATCAGGAAAACCCTCCGCCCATCATTCTTCTTGAGGACATCGACCGCGGGCTGCATCCGCGGCTGTTTGAATACATGGCGCCGCTGATCCGGCGCATTGCGGAGGATCACGACATCAATGTCATTGCCACGACGCACAATCCTTATCTGGTGAATTACTTCCGCGATGACAAGGAAGCAGTGGTGCTCGTGGAGAAGGAGAACGGCGAGAGTAAACTCATTCCCCTGACAGACCGGATCAACGACCTGCATGACAGCAATGGTGACGTAGAGGAAATGCCTTTGGGGGACCTGTGGTTCAGCGGACTGCTGGGCGGCGTTCCGAAGAGCATCAACCTGCGAGCCCGCGCTGGAGCCTGAGCGAATGAATCCCTCCTTGTATATCCTCTCCGAAGGCGAGCGGGACGAGATTTTCTACGAGCGCCTGTGTGAACGACTCACCTGTCTTACTTTCCAGCCGTCGGCGGAATACCGCTACGTGCCCGGGGCCAATTGGAAGACGGTGTTTCGTTTGGCCCGGCTGGCGCTGAGAAAGTTCTCGCACTACACTTCACCGCAGGAGATCGCTGTGCTCATCGCCATGGACAACGACCGCGCACCCGGCCATCCCGGCGGACGCCAGTACCCGCGCCAGTTGCCCGCCATCGACCGCAACAAGAACGCGCGGTATCCGGAGTTGCAGGAAATGGTGACGCACGAACTCGGCTCCGATCCCGCACAGCGCCCCGTGCAGGCGGTGATCGCCATGCCGGTGGAGATGATCGAAAGCTGGCTGCTCCTGCTGCTCGAGCCTGCACGGAATGAAGAAAGCCTGCCTCTCTTCGCCGAGGCCAGCAGCGCCACCGCCAAAGAATACTATGGCCCGCATCCGCCGCCGCAATTGAAGGACGAAAGCGAACGCCTGCGCAAAGCAGCGCGTAAGACGCCCTTCGAGCACTTCTTCGATGCGGCGGACACCGGCGATCTCGACAGGCTAACAGAAGCCGCGCCGAGCTTCGCCCTCTTTCGCAAAGAGGCGGAGGTGCTCAAGTGGTTTTGGAATCCGCAAGGGTCTCTCAGGCCGACAGAGCCGGAAGCAGGGCAGGACGCGACCGTGCCTCCTGCGGAAAGTTTCGAAAGCCCGTGGCGCGAGGGTAGAGTGATGTGCCGTCAGGCTACGCGCTTTTGTTTTCTTCGGCGGCGGGGCAAAAGCGACTCGGCTGCGCCAGAGGCGCTCTACTTTTGTCCAGCGCTTCGATGTAATCGCTAGCAGGATTGTCGCAAACCCGTTCGTTGTTCACACCGGGCGTGCCGAGTCCTCATCAGGGGCGGGTTATCTGCGGCGATCGTTTCTCGCCTTCTCTATCTGCGAGGTGAACGCGCCATCGGTCAAAAACAAATCCACGAGTGTCCAAATCACGGCAGAGATTTTTACCTCAGACCTCACGATGAGGAGTGTCAGCCCTGCGAGCAGGCTCATGGATATCAACAGCCACATGACACGAGGCTATGCCCGCAAACTTCCGGCGCGAATACAATGCGGATGGTAATTTGTAACGGAGCGCCTCCGGGGCCGGATCGGTATGGGTTTTTGTCTTCCCAAAATACACCGACCCGGAAAACCCGGAAAACCTCCAGGCCCGGCGGGGCGGCGGAAACGGGCGGTTACCACAAATACCGGTCGTCAAACGTCACGCCGCCGCGCTGGAGAAAATCGAGGTATTCCTCCTGAAACGACGCTGTCCGGTGATGCTCCTCCTGCCGTGCGATGTATTCCTTCACCGCCGGACATTGCGGTGCACCCGCGGTGAACGCCCCATAACCTTCCTGCCACGAGAACAACGCTGCGCCTGCCTCATCATGCACCCAGCGGGAGGAGACGGATTTGATTTCGCGCATCACATCCGACAGCCGGTGCGTCGCATTGAGGCCGATGAGCAGATGCACATGATCCGCCACACCGCCGATCGCTGCCGGCACGCCGTCCAATGTTTCATCGTGCCGCCGAGGAGGCATGAAGGCGTTCCCGCCACGCAGGGGCGGTGAACGGGATGCGGCCTTTGGTGCTGAAGACAAGATGATAGTGCAGCGAGAGGTGGGTGGAGGGCATGGCAAACGGATGGTGCAGGGCCGGCGCTGGAGTGTATCCCTAACGATTGGCCTGACACGTGATTTTTCTGCCGGCCTCCGGGCCGCGGGAACGGGTTCGACGCGGGCGGTGTGATGGGCCGCATGGCGCGCGATGCTGCCCGGGTATGGAGGAACGGCGGGAAGCAATGTTGGGGGGGATGCCAGGATTCATGCATGCCTGCACTTTAGGGAATATACCGGCCCGGAGGGCCATGGAAATTAGCCGGGCGGCGCAAGCCACCGGAAATACGCACCAAGAGCAACCTGCAATGTGCGCCCCGGAGGGGCGGTGGAAAGACGGCGGATGGTTGGAATCGTTGCCGGAGTTAGTTACATCCAGCCAAAACCATAGGCAGTTGGCCGGATGTAACTAACTCCCGGGACCGCTGGACCGGTGGAAACCGTCAGTGTATGGACTGGCAGGCACCGCGCGAAATACCTGCAGCAAGGCCCTTCCGGCTTTGAGGAGTGATGTCCGTTGCTGCCGGCACATCCAGCGTTTTACTCCCAAGGCCGGGACGGCCTCCTGACTAACTTTTGCCTGGAACGCTGGGTGCAGGGTGAGCCGGCGACGGGATTCTTTCGCCGCTGCGCGGCTTTGCCGTGCGGCGGCCTAACACCGTGGACTGAAGTCCACGGCTATTGTCTGCCGCCGCTGCGCGGCTGAAGAAGGGCGGGTTATTTTCTGTTCCACATGCGCTCTACATCCAGCCCACCTCTCGAGGGCCATCCTCGACCGGGCCAACCTCACCGGAGCCAATCTCGACGAAGTCGATCTCACAAAAGCGCGGAACGTCCCGTCTGAATACCTGTCGAGTTAGTTACATCCGGCCAAAACCCTATGGAATTGGCTGGATGTAACTAACTCAACGACCGCTTTTCCTCATTCCTGGAGCACAAGGATGATGGCGGCGCGCACGCCGGAGCATTTGCGTTCGGTTTCCTCCACGTCGCCGTCGCTGACGGTCTGGCTGTCTAATGGCGAAGGATCGACAGAGCGGGCCACGCGGAGAAATGGCGGCGGAGCGTCGCGGACACAATCGCGCGGCGGTCTTACCCGGTCTTACCGATGGCAAAGAAGGGCGAATAAGCCGCGGGGTAGCCGTTACAAAAAGCGGTGCAGCAGCGGGCGCAGTTTTTCCACGGTTTCCGCGGGCCAGAGGGATTTGTCAGTGATGAGTGCGGTGTCCAGCGCGCGGTGCTCCGGCCAGTCAGGCGCCTGCGGAATGAGCGGAATGGCGGCAGCGAGGACGGCCTTTGCCGTAGCGGCATTGGCAAGAAGATGGCCGACGATGGTCTGTGCGCTAACAGGTTCCTCCTCCACCTTCCAGCAGTCGTAGTCGGTGATCATTCCCAGCGTGGCGAGCGCGATCTCGGCCTCGCGCGCGAGCTTGGCTTCCGGGAGATTCGTCATGCCGATGATGTCGAAGCCGAGCTTGCGGTTCGCATTGCTCTCGGCCCGCGTGGAGAATGCGGGGCCGTCCATGTTCACATACGTGCCGCCGTTGTGAACGCGCAGGCCCTGCGTGCGGCACACGCCGTGGAGAACGGTGCGCAGGTCCGCACTAACAGGATCGCTGAATCCCGCGTGCGCCACGATGCCATTACCAAAGAACGTGTGATGTTCGCGGCGGCTGGTGCGGTCGAAATACTGATCCGGCAGCACGATGTCCCGCGGATGATACTGCTCCTGCAGGCTGCCCACAGCGGTGACGCAGATGATCCAGCGCACGCCCAGCGAGCGCAGCGCCCAGATGTTAGCGCGATGATTCAATTCCGTCGGCAGGATGCGGTGACCGCGCCCGTGTCTTGGCAGGAAATAAACGCGGCGTCCGGCAAACGTGCCGCCGGTGATCGCATCCGACGGCGCGCCCCAGGGCGTTTCCACGGCGAGTTCCTCCCGGCCGGTGAATCCCTCCAGATCATAAAGACCGCTGCCGCCAATGATGCCGATGGCCGGAGTGCTTTCGTCAGTGTTCATGCGGAGGGCCGGGCTTGTTAGCGCAACTTCAATTCCGGGGCGCCTTCGCTGTATTGCAACTGCAGGGGCACGCGCTGCCAGTTGGGGCTGGCGAGCTCGAGCGCGGGGATGACCCAGATGACGGCGCGGGTGCTGTCGAGCATGCCGTGGCCGCTGGTGCGTTCGCGCAGAATGCGCAGGCGCGGGGAATTGCGGCCGTCGTTGACGACGGCGATGACATCCGGGATCAACTGGACCTCGGCGGCCAATTGTTCGGCGAGGCTGCAAAAGGCGCCGCTGGAGCCCGCGGGATTGTTGGCTTCCCGCCACGCGAAGATGTTGCCGTCTCCCATCATGAGGACGCTGCCGCCGCTGGTGTTGAAGGAAAGAGAGCGGACCTTGTCGCCGGTGATGCGGCCGATTTTATTGGCGCGGAGAGTTTCGGGCTTCACGTCCGTTTTAGCGCCGTTGGCCAGCCCGCCGGTGAAGGTCATGGTCACCGGTTCGGCGCTGATGCCGGTCACCACGCCGGCGTTCTTTCCGGCCCGGCTGCCGCGCACAGCATCGGCCACTTCCTTCGCGGCGATCTGGACGCCGTAGGGAGACCACGTGTTGCTGGAGCGGGGGAACATAGCGCCCTCTTTGTCATTCCGGTGCGCGAGGAAGGCGGGAATCAGATCCACGACCTTCACCTTTTTGGCTGAGAGTTCGTCCATGGCGGACTTCAGGAGTGAATCGAGCCGCGCGGGACGCTTGGATTTCACGGGCACTTTGACGCGTTTGGAAACCATGTCAGGATAAACGAAGGCCTTTGGCGGGACGGGCACCAGGATGAGGTCGATGTTTTGGGTGCGCAGTTGCTGGGCGTAGTCCGCGATGCTGCTGATCGCCGGGCCGGTGTTGCTGATGCGGCTGAGCTGGAGCAGTTCCGCTGCGGAGAAGAGCCAGCCATCGCGCCCGTCCACGGTGCCGCCGGCTTCGCCGAGTTTTCCGCATTCGGCGTAGAAGGCCGCCTCCGCCTCCGTGCGTTTGGCCCGGTCCTTGTCCGACTCCAGCGCGGCATCCGCCGAATCTTTTTTGTCAGACGATTTGCAGCCGGAGAAAAAGAGCATCGAGACCGCCAAGGCGGCGGAGAGCGCGGGGAGGATCGGGAGGCGGTTCATGCAAGGGGGCTATAGCACAGTTAAAATTCCGCGCTCAACCGGATTGCAGCATTGTGTGCCGCGGATTGGCATTGCGCAGCCCGGCGGCGGGGAGTTACCTGACGCCGGGATGATCTATTTAGACAACAATGCCACCACTCCGCTCGATCCTGTGGTGCTGGAGGCGATGCAGCCGTTTTTGCGGGAGCATTTTGCGAACCCCTCCAGCGGCTACGGGGCCTCGCAGCCGGTGCGGAAGGCGCTGGGAAAGGCCCGGGAACAGGTGGCCGCGCTTCTCGACTGCACGCCGGAGGAAATCATCTTCACCAGCGGCGGCACCGAGGCGGACAATGCAGCCATCTTTTCCGCCACGCGGCTGTATCCGGACCGCCGGCACATCATCACCTGCGCCACGGAGCATGACGCGGTGCTGAATTACTGCGCGTTTCTGGAGAAGCAGCACGGTTATGAAATAACGCGTCTTAGCGTGACGCCGGAGGGGATCATTCGCATCGAGGAACTGGAGGCCGCGCTGCGTCCCGGGCGCACGGCTATCGTGTCGCTGATGTGGGGAAACAATGAAACGGGCGTGCTCGGCCCCGTGCCGGAGGCCGCGGCGCTCGCGGAAAAAGCGGGCGTGCTTTTCCATACGGATGCGGTGCAGGCAGGCGCGAAGATTCCGGTGAGCCTTCGCGGCGGTCATGTGCATTACCTGGCGCTGTCAGGGCATAAGTTTCATGCGCCCAAGGGAGTGGGTGTGCTGTATGTGAATCACCGCGTGGCCTTCCAGCCGTGGATGCTCGGGGGCGGGCAGGAAAACAGCCGGCGCGCCGGCACGGAGAACGTGGCGGCCATCGTGGCGCTCGGCGCTGCCGCGGAACAGGCACGGCTGCACATGGAAAGCGGCGGGGATGAGATCGGCGTGCTGCGCGATCATTTTGAGGCGGAGCTTTCCCGGCGGCTGTCCGGCGTCCATGTCAACGGCCACCGCAAGCTGCGCACCCCCAACACCAGCAGTCTGCGCATCGATGGGGTGGAGGCCGCGGCGATGATGGTGCTGCTGGATCGCGCGGGTGTTTGTGTCAGCGCGGGAAGTGCGTGTCACACGGGCTCGCTGCATGTGTCCCACGTGCTCTCGGCCATGGGGCTCACGCGGGAACAGGCGTCGCAAACGCTGCGGGTTTCGCTGTCGCGCTTTACGACGCGGGCGGATGTGGAGGAGGCGTTGACGCAGTTTGTTAAGGCGGGGGAGAAGGTGCGGTCGCTGCTGCCGGCGGGAGGGTAGGGGAGGGGAATGACGAAATCCGAAATCAGAATGACGAAAGCGTAGCCCGTGGTGGAGGCCCTTTTGGAGTGCGGCGGGAAGCGACAGCGCCACGACGCTTTCGACGGCACGCTGCGCTTTGGACAGGTTTGACAGTTCGCATCGGACGTGTGGGAATGGGCGGGCTTCGTCGTCCCGTGTCCAGCGCCAAAGCGGTGTCGCGCTAACGCTTGCCACCGCAGTCCAAAAGCTTCGCTCTAGCGCACTACGCTCCGATGTTGGTTCCAGCTCTGCTGGCTTGGAGGTAAGAGCGAATCACGGCGCTGTCAGGTTTTCGTTGTTAGGGAGCTTCCTGCACGCGGAGGCGGCGGTATTCCATTTGGCCGCGGTCGCCTTCGAGGCCGATGGGGCCGGTGGCGGGGAGCTTGAAGGCGGCGTCGAGGACGTCGCCGTTGCAGGTGCAGTGCGCGACGTTGTCCTTCACGGTGACGATCATTTCATTCCAATCCTGCGGTTTATAGTGCGGCAGATTTTTCCACGGCCCGGCGAGCCCATAGTCGCGGCACTGGAGTTGCGGCTGGCGGATGAAAACACCGCTGTCGGCATTCGGCGTGGCGCGGAATTCCAGCTTCAGCACGAAGTCTTTGGGGAACTCGCGCGTGGTCCAAATCTGCGCGATCTTACGGCCTTCCGGAGGCGTGGTGACGACGAGGCGGCCGTTCTTTGCAATGTAGCGGCCATCGCTGCTGGCGGCCTTGCCGTCGAAGGATTCGCGCTGGTCTTTGTTCACATAGCCCCAGCCGCTGAGGTCTTTTCCGTTGAAGAGGCTGACAAATCCGGGCTCCAGCTTGAAGTCGTCCGGCGCGGTCTCCAGAAAGCCGAGCGTGGCCAGCACGGGACGCAGAGCGGACGCCCATTTGGCGTAGCCCGCCTTGTTAGGATGCAGCACATCCGGGAACTCCTCCGGCCTGGCATCGCCCTGGGCATTGGCGAAGAGCGGCCACGTTTCGATGAACGTCACCTGTGCATTTCCCTTCACCTCCGCGGCATAGAGCGCGTTGATCTTTTTGATCTGCTCCGCGGGGCGTGATTTGGAGGCGGAACTGGGGAAGACCTGGCAAAGCACCACCGGCATTTTCGGATCATGCGCTTTGAGAGCGGCGAGGATGAGCTTGAGGTTTCCGGCGATGGTTTCCGGCGCGGCTTTCTCTTCGAGGTCGTTCGTGCCCATGAGCATGACCACGGCGGCGGGCTTGAGAGCGAGCACGTCATCCTGCAGCCGCAGCAGCATCCCGCGGGTGGTATCGCCGCTGATGCCGCGGTTCGCCGCCTTCATGCCGGCAAAGCTGCCGCCAAAGTCGTCGCCCCATCCCTGCGTGATCGAGTCGCCCAGAAACACTACCGCGCCTTTGTCCTGCTCCGTGCGCTGCGCCCATGCGGTGCGCTTTTCCAGCCAGAGCTTTTGAAACCAGTCATACCGCCGAATCGGGCCCGCGCCGGGCAGACCGTCGTCCGTCGCGGGAATGGCAAGGGAGGGAGCCGCAAGAGCAGTAGTGAAGGCGCCCGGAAGAGCGAGAAGCAAAGCGAGAAGGATTTTCAGCATGGGACCATCCTGCCCGGTTCGCGGCACGGAGCAAACACACTTCCCCGTAGTCTCCGGTCCGGACCGTCCGGTTATTCCGCGCTGGTTTCGCTGGCGGATTCCGTATCCCCCGCTGCCGCCACTTCCACTTCAGATTCTGTTCCCATGGACGGAGGGTCCTGCACCGGGACGCGGGGACGCTTTCCATCGTTCCAGTGGATGAGGACCCAGGCAATGTAAGCGATAAACAGGACCCCCGTCCAAACCACGAGGCGCACCGGGTTCGATTTACTGCGGGGTTTCGCCTTCTCCATTGGCATTTCCGCCTTCAGTTCGAAAATTTCCGGATGGAATTCAAGGCGTTCCCAATCATTAAGACCCGTGAGGCTGACCTCCGTGGACATCATCAGCCGTCCGCCTCTCCATAGGTCCCGCATGATTGAAAGCCAGAAGGGACCCTGTACATGGCCTTCGGCATCAATATAGAAATACCTATTCTCCATAGTTACTGGACAGTTTATCCCCGATTTTCCGGTAATCAAGTCCCCTATGCGGCCAATTTCCCCCTGTGGACAACCCGGCCTGATGTGCTTCCGTCCGCCCCATCCAACATGCCAGGCATGTCAGACACCTCCATGAATATCCGTCTTATCGCGGGCTGCTGTGCAGAGAACAGCGCAGGCCGCGGAGGCTTCTGAGAGCGCGGGTCCCGGGCGCATTCCCGGACATCCTCCTTCCGCACGGTCCGGCATTGTTCCAAGACTATGAGTCAACCTGATTCCTCTTTATCCCACTCCCGCCGCCTGTGGGTGCTGGTCCTCGGCGCACTCGGAGTGGTCTTCGGAGACATCGGCACCAGCCCGCTGTATGCGTTGCGGGAATGCTTTGTGGAGCTTGATATTACGACTCATGCCGAACACCGGGTGGTGATGGTAGACCGGCCGCATATTATTGGCGCTCTCTCGCTGATTATATGGACGCTGACGCTGATGATCACCTTGAAGTATATCTTTCTGGTGATGAAAGCGGACCGGCGGGGCGAGGGCGGTATTCTGGCGCTGCAGTGTGTGGCCTTTCCCGAACGCAAGAACCGGTGGCGGACCGGGACGGGGAAACTCATGGTGGGACTTGGGGTATTCGGGGCCGCGCTGCTGTATGGAGACGGCATCATCACCCCGGCGATCACCGTGCTCGGAGCCGTCGAGGGACTGAAGGAATCGGTGAAGGGGATGGACCACTACGTCCTGCCCATCTCGGTGATCATTCTGGTGTGTCTATTTCTGGTGCAGCGGTTTGGCACCGCGAAGATCGGCGCGGCGTTCGGACCCATCACACTGGTGTGGTTTGTGGTGCTGGCAGTGCTGGGAATTTCATGGGTGGTGCGGGCGCCGGAGGTACTGGCGGCGTTCAATCCCATTGCGGGGCTGAAGGTGCTGTTCGAAACGCCGCACATTGCGATCAAGATGCTGTCCGGCGTGTTTCTGACGGTCACCGGAGGTGAGGCGCTGTATGCCGACATGGGGCACTTCGGGCGCAAACCGATTGCCAAAGGATGGCTCTTTCTGGTGAAACCCGCGCTCATTCTTCATTACCTCGGGCAGGGTGCGTTTCTGCTGCATGATCCGGAGGGCATCAAGAATCCGATTCAACTGATGTCGCCGGAATGGTTTCGCGTGCCGCTGCTCATTCTCGCAACGATGGCGGCGATCATTGCGAGTCAGGCGCTCATTTCCGGTGTGTATTCCCTGACCATGCAGGCGGTGCAACTCGGCTATCTGCCGCGGGTGAAGATCGAGCACACCTCGCACATGGAGAAGGGGCAGATTTACATCGCGCGCGTGAACTGGCTGCTGATGTTCGGCTGCATTGGTCTGGTCGTGGGATTTGGTTCCTCGCAGCGGCTGGCTTCGGCTTATGGCATCGCGGTGGCGCTCACCATGCTGATCACCACGGCGCTGCTCTACTTTGCGGCGCGGCGAAAATGGGAATGGTCGCCCGCAAAAACGCTCGGCGTCATTGCGATACCGCTGGTGCTCAGTCTCGTTTTCGTGCTGGCGAATTCGGTGAAGTTTTTCCACGGCGGATGGGTGCCGGTCTGCATCGGAGTGGGCCTGTTCACGGTCATGGTGACCTGGCGGACCGGGCGGAGACTGCTCGGAGGACGCCTTCAGGAGCAGGCGCTGCCGCTGCGGCAATTCCTTGAGAGCATCAAACGCGGGCATAAAATCACGCGCGTGCCAGGCACCGCCGTTTTCATGGCCGGTTCCAGCGGCCTGACGCCCACCGCGCTGCTGCATAATCTCAAACACAACAAGGTCCTGCACGAAAGAGTGCTCTTCCTAACCATCGACAGCGAAACCACTCCGCACGTGGAAGCGGACGACCGCCTCACGCTGGAGGAAATCGAAGACAACGTGTACCGGATCATCGGGCACTATGGATTCATGGAGCAGCCGGACGTGCCGGAACTCCTGGAGCTTTGCGAACAGAAGGGGCTGAAGCTCGATCCCATGCAGACCAGCTTCTTCCTTGGGCGCGAAACCATTATCCCCAAGGGTCAGTTGCTTTCTAAATGGCGGGGCAAGTTGTTTGGAGTGCTATCCCGCAATGCGCAGAGTGCGGTCGCCTACTATAACATCCCGCCCGGACGCGTGGTGGAGTTTGGCATTCAAATCGAACTCTGACGGGCACTTCAAGAATTATGGACCTCATCAACAAACACGGCCAAAAAATCGATCATCGTTTCCACGAAGCACCGGCGCCGATTGATCCGAAGCATGTGATTCTCATCGGCCACGGCGTCACCGGCAATCTGGACCGGCCTTCCCTCAAAGCGCTGGCTGAGGGACTCGCTGCGAGCGGATTCCATGCGTTGCGTTTTTCGTGGTCGGGCAATGGCGCGAGCGAGGGGGATTTTCGCGAATCGTGCATCAGCCGCGAAGTGGAGGACTTGGGCAGTATCATTGATGTTGTCACTGCGAATGGATACACTGTGAGTTATGCCGGGCATAGCATGGGCGGAGCGGTGGGCACGCTGAGAGGCGCTGTGGATGCACGGCTTCGTTATGTCATTTCACTGGCCGGAATGGTAGAGACCGCCGCTTTCTATGAGAGGGAATTTGGCAGTGTCACGCCGGATGCCGGATTCATGTGGGATGAACCGGATTTCCCGCTGTCATCGACTTTCGCCAATGACCTTCGCGGGATCGGCTCCACGATGGCCGCGGGGCAGAAAATCATGGTGCCGTATTTGCTGTTGCATGGCATCCAGGACGATCTGGTGCCGGTGGAGGACGCGCGAGCGATGTTCAAATCCGGAGCAGGAGTGCCCGGGGCTTTGGTCGAGATCGAAGGCGATCATACCTTCACCGGCGACGCCACTCAAACGATGGTGAAGGAAGTGATTCACTGGCTCAAGAGCCATTGCACCTGATCAAGGCGAGAGCAGGCAATGCTCTTTCCATGCCGCGGTGATTTTTGTCAGGTAATCGTTCTGATCCGCCGCCCACCAGCGGGTGGAGAAGATTTCCACTTCATCGAAGCCGCTGAAACCCGCTGCGTGCACCCATGACTTGATGCGGCGGATGTCGATGCAGCCTTCGCCCATGAGGCCGCGGTCGTTCAGCCAATCTGTGGTGGGGGTTTTCCAGTCGCAGACGTGAAAGGAGAAGAGCCGCCCGGCTTTTCCGGCGCGGGCGATTTCCGATTCCAGGGCGGCATCCCACCATGTGTGATACACATCGAGGGCGATGCCGACCTCAGGCGGGGAGCCGAGCGCATCGCAAACGTCGTTCGCCTGCGCGGTGGTGACGATGGCGGAGCGGTCGTCTGCATACATGGGATGCAGGGGCTCGATGGCGAGTTTCACGCCGGCGGCGCGGGCATGATCGAGACATGCGGCGATGCCCTCCGTGACTTGCCCGCGCGACGCTTCCAGCGATTGGCCCGGCACTGCGCCGCACACCAGCACCAGCACCGGAGCGCCGCTGGCGGCGGCTTCGTCGATGGCGCGTTTGTTGTCATCGATGGCAGCAGCGCGCTTTTCCGCGGTGGAGGCCGGAAAGAACCCGCCGCGCGCCAGTCCGGTGCAAACGAGACCGGCATCGCGAATCATTTGGCCCACGGATGAAGGGCTGCGGCCTTCAAAGTTATACCGCCACAGGGTGATGCCTCCGATGCCCGCTTTGGCATACTCGCTCACGCAGCGCTCCACCGGCCACGGTTTGTTAGTGATGGCGTGGATGGAGAGCGGTGGAAACATGCGCGGTGCAGGGCTCACACGGTGGCAATGACGGCGCTCTGAGGCGTCGGAGGCAGGGCATGAATGGCGGCGTCCTTGAAGCCCGCGTCCGCCAGCATCCGCTGATATTCGGCGAAGGTGTAGGCATCGCCCTCCGGCGTTGTTCCCAGCATCACGACGCTGAACGTGGCGGAGCCGGGCGGCGAGATGCGGTCCTCGTTAGGAACAAACTCGACGATGGCCACCCGGCCTCCCGGGCGCAGCGCGCCATGCACGCGGCGCAGGAATTTCGTGCAGTCGGCGATGTTGAAATGATGCAGGAAATTCGGCACGAGAACGAGATCGTAGTCGCGGCCCAGGTCCACCGTGAAGGCATCGCCGGTGACGGTGCTGAAACGATTCGCGAGGCCCGCCGCGGCGGCATTCCCGCGGGTGACGGCAAGCACCGATTCCCAGTCCAGCGCCACGAGATGCGCGCGCGGATTCTTTTGGGCGATGGCAATGCCAAAGGCCCCGTGGCTGGCGGCGATATCGAGCACGCGGGTGTCGCGTGAGGAATCCAGCGAAATGAGTTCCGCAGCTCCCTGCGCGGAGGCGATCATCAGAGGGGCCATGGTGCGGGCGAATTCGACCCACACCGGATGGTCCGGCGCCGTGGTGCCCTGTTCCGACGTGTGCACACGCCCGCTGCGGATCGTCGAGGCGAGATCGTCGAACGCGCCAGTGAGCCCCGGCGCGAGCAGGAACTTCACAGAATCGCCGAGATAGGCGGGCGAATTCTGATCAAGGAAGATGGCCGAGTCCGGCGTGAGAGCGTAGCGCGTTCCGTCCTTGGTAAGAAAGCCGATGATCGTCAGAAAGTCGCAAAGAATGCGAATGCCGCGCTCCGAACTTTGGCAGCGGGCGGCGATTTCCCCGACACTGGCCGGCGCACGACCGATGGCCGTGAAAAGACCGAGTTCGACGGCCGCTTTGAGCGCGCCCGTTTTGTGAAAGGCGTTGATCGTTTCAAAGAAGAGCAGAGGGGAGGGTTCAAAAGTGGCTTCTGGCATGGGATGGAACAAAGCGGGAGTGAGGATAGTGTCATCCGGCAAATCCGGAATCGCGGGGTGAACAAACCGCGTGCAAAGGGCAGCGGCTTCTTACGTTTAGAATATCCGCCATGAAAACACGCTCCTTTCTTCTAATCGCCTGCGCTGCGGCGCTGACCTCCATCCTTCCCGCTTCCGCTCAAACCAAAGCTCCTCCCACGAAATTGCAAACGATCGCGCTCAAGGACATCGACGGCAAAGACACGTCGCTGAAGGACTACGCCGGCAAAGTGCTGCTCGTCGTGAACGTTGCCTCCAAGTGCGGCAATACGCCGCAATACACCGCATTGGAGGCGCTGCACCAAAAGTACAAGGAGAAGGGCTTCTCCGTTCTCGGATTCCCCTGCAATGACTTCGGCGGTCAGGAGCCGGGCACCGCGGAGGAGATCAAAACGTTCTGCTCAAGCAAGTACAGCGTGACGTTCCCGCTCTTTGAAAAGCTCCACGTCAAAGGCAAGGAGCAGCACCCGCTTTACGCCGCCCTCTCCGGCAAGGACTCTCCGGCTCCCGGTGATGTGACATGGAACTTCGGAAAATTCCTCGTCGGCAAAGACGGCAAAGTCATCAAACGCTTCGATCCCAAAACAAAGCCCGACAGCAAGGAAGTCACGGAGGCAATTGAAGCTGCGCTTGCAGCCAAATAAGCGTCATCTGCCGCCATGATCGCGCGTTTGTTTCCCATCGCGGCCGCTCTTTTCGCCGCTGCTGCGCCCGTCATGGCGCAGCAGCCGGAGGGCTTCCAAGAATTGAAAACCGGTGACGCCGCCCCCGCGTTTTCGCTGCCGGGCATCGACGGGAAGACGTGGACGCTGAGCGACTTCAAGGCGGACGTGCTCATGGTGTATTTCACGTCGAATCACTGCCCCGTCTGCCACGCCGCGGAGCCAAGGCTCATCAAGCTGGTGCAGGACATGAAGGGACGGAGTTTCGAAGTGGTGGCCATCAATCCTAACAATTCATCCGGATTGCGCGTGGATGAACTCGGCTACTCGAAATACGATGACAGCTTCGAGGACATGAAGCCTTATGCGAAGGAGCAGGGCTTCACGTTTCCGTATCTTTACGACGGCACCACGCAGCGAACGGCGCTCGCCTACGGCTGCCTCGCCACGCCCCACGTCTTCATTTTCGACAAGGAGCGGAAGCTTCGCTACCAGGGCTGGCTGGACGACTGCCGCTTCTCTGACGCTTCGCTGGTAAAACGCCACGATGCGCGGAATGCCGTCAACGCACTGCTGGAGGGCAAGCCGGTGCCGGTGGACCTGACAAAACCGTTCGGCTGCTCCACCAAGTGGATGACTAAGGGCGGATCAGTCAACGCGGATAATGAGAAGTGGGCCAAAGCCCCGGTGACGCTGGAGGACATCGACGCGACGGGCATCGCCGCGCTGGTCAAGAACCCTACCAAAAAATACCGGCTCATCAATGTGTGGTCCACCACGTGCGTACCATGCGTGCAGGAATTCCCCGGCGTTATCAAAATCTCGCGGCGCATGGGCCTGCGGGAGTTTGAACTCATCACTCTCAGCCTCGATGATCCTGCGGAGAAAAAGAAAGCGCATGCGTTTCTTGAAAAACAGCGCGCCGCTCTGCCGGACGGACTGAAGGGTTCGCTCGCAAAGGAGGGCCGCAAGTCCAACAACTATCTCTACACCGGCGCCAGCATCGACGACCTCATCAAAGCGCTCGATCCGGAATGGCAAGGCCCGCAGCCGCACACTGTGCTCATCGAGCCCGGCGGCAAAGTGGCCTGGCGTCACACCGGCGCGATCAGCGAAACGGAACTGCTGCACAAAATTTTGGGCACGATGACTGAAACCTATCAGCCGGAGAAAAAGTAGAGCCTGCATGTTTCGACTCTCCGTTCTGTGCTCCTCCAGTTTCCTTCTTGCCGCCGGTGCCATACAGTCCGCCCGGGCTTTAAATGAAAAGAACGCGGGCCCGAAACAGGTCGAGATCAAATTCAATCTTCCGCCCCCCGCGCCGCTGACGCCGGAGGAGGCGCTGAAGACGTTCACCATCGAAAGCGGCTATCGCATGGAGCTCGTTGCCGCGGAGCCCATGGTGGAGGCTCCTGTAGCGATAAGCTGGGATGATCGGGGCCGGCTGTATGTCGTCGAGATGCGCGGCTACATGCACGACGTGCCGGGATCGAAAGACCTCGAATCGCTGGGCCGCGTTAAGCTGCTCGAAGACACCGACGGCGACGGTCGCATGGACAAGTCCGCGATCTTTCTCGACGGCCTTATTCTTCCGCGCTCGGTGATGGCCGTGAACGGCGGCGCTCTGGTGGGTGTGCCGCCGCAGCTTCTGTTTTGCAAAGACACTGACGGCGACGGCAAGGCGGACGTGAAGGAAGTGGTGGCGGAGGATTTTGGCAGCCGCACCGGTCAGCCGGAACACATGGCGAACTCGCCCGTGTGGGCCATGGATAATGCGGTGTGGAGCGCCAACTGGGGCACGCGTCTCAAGCTGCGCGCGGGCATTTGGCTGCGCGATACAGGCCTTGGCCGGGGGCAGTATGGACTTTGTCAGGATGACACGGGCCGCCTCTTTTATAACTACAACTCCGACCTGCTGCGCTGCGACCAGTTGCCCGCGGAGGCGTTTGCCCGCAATCCTTTGCTGCGCAGCACCGCCGGAGTGAACGTGCAGATTCTCAAGGATCAATCCGTGTGGCCCGCGCATCCCACGCCCGGCGTGAATCGCGGCTACGAGCCAAAAACGCTGCGGGTGGACGGCTCGCTGGCCACGGCCACGGCGACCTGCGGCGCTCTGATTTACAGAGGCACCGCGCTGCCTGCCTGCCGCGGCAACGCCTTCATTCCGGAGCCTTCCGGCAACCTTGTGAAACGGGCGGTGCTCACGGAAAAGGAGGGCGTCATCACCGCCGCTAACGCCACACCGGGCCGCGAGTTCCTGACATCCACGGATGAACGGTTCCGTCCCGTGCAGGCCATGGATGGACCGGACGGCGCGCTGTATCTGGTGGACATGTATCGCGGCATCATTCAGCACGCGGGATTCCTAACGCATTATCTCATCGCGAATATCGAAGCCCGGAAGCTCGGTCTGCCGCTGGATCGCGGACGCATCTGGCGCATTGTTCCGGACAAGGCAGAGAGGTCGAAGGCGGTGAAAATTCCCGCGGGCGCAAAAGAGCGCGCGGCGCTGCTCAGCCATGCCAATGGCTGGGTGCGTGATGCGGCGCAGCGCCTGCTGGTCGAGTCCCCTGCGGCTGACGCCGCTCCGCCGGTGGTGGAAATTCTGCGATCCTCCAGCGCCGATCCCCTCGCCCGGCTGCACGCGCTGTGGACGCTGGACGGGCTCGGCGCATTGACGCCGGAGCTGCAGCGCGCAGCCTTCCGCGATTCGGACGCGCGCCTTCGTGCTGCGGCAGTGCGCATCGCGGGACGCGAATACGGCCCGGACTTGATTTCGCTAACCAATGAAAGTGATCCGCTGGTGCGCGCGCATCTGGCGATCAAGCTTTCCGCTCTTGCCATGCCGGAAGCCGATGCGGCGCTGGCGAAACTGCTCGCGTCCGGCGGCAGCGCTCCGCTCATCCGTGAAGCAGCGCTCACCGGACTGCGCGGACGCGAAGCTGCCTTCGGCGCTCTCCTCGCCGCCCTGCCCGGTGCAGAGCAATGCGCGCCTTTGTTCGAAACCATGGGGGTGATCGTGAGTGTTGCTAACAAAGGAATGGGCTTCGACGGTCTGCTGGCTCTTGCCGCCGGGCGGAACAAAGCGGACGCCATTCAAACCGCTGTCGTGAAAGGCCTGTCCACGCAGGCCAATCCCAAACAGCCGAAGCTCGCATGGCTGGAAAAAGAGCCGGCGGCGCTCGCTTCTCTGCGCCAGTCTCTCAGCGCCGCGAAGCAGGAAAAACTCCTGGCTGCATTGGAGGCAAGGATCGCCTGGCCCGGCAAGCCCGGCGCGCCGGAGCCGCCCAAAGTCATCCCCCTGACACCTGAGCAGGCCGCGCGTTTTGACAAGGGCCGCACCGTTTACACCACGCTCTGTGCCGCCTGTCATCAGCCCCACGGCTTCGGGCTGGACGGTCTCGCGCCGCCGCTGGTGGACAGCGAGTGGGTGCTCGGCAAACCGGATGTGCCCGCGCGCATCATCCTCCACGGCCTTGCCGGGCCGGTGAAAGTCGGCACGCGCACGTGGACGCTGGCGATGCCGCCGCTGGCCGTGCTTCCGGACGAAGACATTGCCGCCGTCCTGACTTATATGCGCCGCGAGTGGGAACACAACGCTTCGCCCGTGGAGCCCTCGGAGGTCAGCGCTCTGCGCGCCAAGTACAAGGACCGGGTCCTTCCATGGACCGCCGCGGACTTGAAACCGGCGAAGCGTTAGGCGCGCCGGACTCAGGCGCCGCTTAGCAACGGATCGCTGCGGCTTTCACGTCCCGTCTCCAGATGTCCCGCAAAGCGCTGTGAGAACGCCGGCGAACCCGCCACCGCAACCCGGACATCATACCAGCCGTCGCTCTTTTGCAGGGGAATGACATGGCGGACCGCGCCTCCGGCGGGGTCGGTTGTTAGTGTCTGCGCCGCGCCGCCGTAGCTGACGTCTTCAATGGTGACCGACAGAGGCTGTGCTCCGCGGCCATGAAGCTTGACGGCTATCTCCCCTGACAATTGATCGCCCGTGCGCACGGGCTCCAGCGAAATTTCCAGCGCCGGGTCCTCTGCATTGCCGCGGAATTCACGGTAAAATCCGTTAGGCCCATGCGCACGCAGGTGATAGGCCGCGCCGGGAAAAGCCATGAGCGGCCATGCGTAATGGATGCGTTCCCCCGCCGCCGCGGCAAACGACCACGTGCGGCCTGGAGTCACTTCGGCGGAGCCGGAGACGCGGAGCCCCCCCGGTGCATACACGTGAAACGGTGCCCCCGCAGCGCGGTGGCCGAAGATTTCCCGTCCGGCGGCGAAGCTGATGGCAAAGGACAACCGGTCCTCGGTGAGTCCGCCGTGCACGGAGAGTTCATAGGGCAGAGCGCAGGCCGGGCGCGCGCCTTTTTCCTGCTGCGGCATCGGTTCAAAGGCGCGCAGCGATTGGCGCGCTGCTTTGATTTCCGCGGGCGTCAGCTTCCGCGGGAACGTGGGCGGCGGCTTAAACTGCGCCTGGTGGATCGAGCGCAGAAAGGACGTGCGGTCCACTTTTTCCGGACCGGCGCTGCTCTCCGCGGTCGCAGGCCGGAAGGCGGCTGTGAGGTCCCCGCACACGGCGCGACGCCACGGCGTGATATTCGTTTCCCGGATTTCCTTTCCCGTCCGGTGCGATATCACCTTCTCCAGCAAACGCAGAATGGACGTGTGGTCGAACACCTGCGAGCATACGTAGCCGCCGCGCGTCCACGGCGAAGCGACGACGAGCGGCACGCGGTAACCAAGCCCGATGGGGCCCGTGTGCGCCGGCAAATGGGGATACTTCGTCGAGTGCTCTTTCTCCTGAGCAGCCCGCACAAACTCCAGTTCTGTCTTTAGTCCCGGTGACGCCTTGCCTGAACCGGGATTGAGCGGATCGGGCGGCACGAACGGCGGGATGTGATCGAAATAACCGTCGTTTTCATCATAGCAAAGGATGAAGATGGTCTTCGCCCATACCTCCGGGCGGCTGGTCAGGATGTCCAGCACCTCCGAGATATACCACGCGCCGTACCATGGAGAGTCGGGATGGTCGGAGAAAATCTGCGGGGCCACGAGCCATGAAACGGCAGGCAGCTTGCCGTCTTTTACATCCGCCCGGAACTGATGGAGAACGTCACCGCGGGGCACCATCATTTTGCGCGGTGTGCCGCCGTCGGAGTAGGTCACCTCTTCCATTTCACGAAAGTGAGGATCGCCTTCATTGGTGGTGAAGGCCTTGCGGTGCAGTTCTTTTTCCTGCTCTGTTAGTTTGGCAAAACCAGCCTCGGTCCATATTTCCACCTGCTTTCGGTATCCTTCCAGGGACCTGGCCACACGCGCGGCTTCCTGTTCCATTTCCTCCGTCCATGGTTTTGGACGGGCCTGGAGCTTTTCAAGGTTGGCCGCCACCTCCTTCTCCGTTTTCACGAGATGTTCGCGGTGCCGGCGCGCGAATCGCACCCGGTATTGGGAAAAGTATTCCAGCGGGTTGTCGCCAAAATTTCCCAGCCACGATCCCGCCTCGCCTTTCAATCCGGTATTCAACCACAGTTCATTTTGATACACCCGCCATGACACGCCATGGTCCTCCAGCCGCTCGGGAAAAGTCTTCCACGTCACGCCTTCGTAGGACTCCGCGTCTGAATTGCGCACGTTCGCCCTGGCGGCGGCCTCCGGTGTGGCGCGGATGGTGCCGCTCCACAGGTGCAGGCGGTTCGGATTCGTGCCCGTCAGCGAAGAGCAGAAGTTCTGATCGCAAACCGTGAACGCATCGGCAAGAGCGTAATAAAACGGAAGGTCCGTGCGATTGTGAAACCCCATCGTCAGCGGCAAATGCGCGAACTCCTTTCGGCCCGATTTTTTGTTTTCAAGCCATGCGTCATGCCGCCCGTTGTTGCGCGCACGCGATTGATCCGGCCAGTCGTGCGGCAGACAGCCCATCCACGTGGCATTGGTGCCTTTGATATCCATCCGGAAAGGCGCCCAGGTTTCGCCCGCGGCGTTGGTTTGCAGCCACACCGGATTTCCGTCCGGCAATGTCACGGCCCGGGGATCATTGAAACCGCGCACCCCGCGCAACGATCCATAGCAGTGATCGAACGACCGGTTTTCCTGCATCAGGATCACCACGTGCTCCGCATCCAAAAACGTGCTGCCAGGCGCAGGTTCAATCGCCAGAGCCTTGCGGATGGAGGCAGGCAGCGTGCCCGCGGCAGCGAGCGCACTGGCTTTCCGGAGAAAATCTCGGCGTGAATCCATAACACGAACCGTGGCAGGCTCTCGCGCCGCCGACAAGTCAAAGTCACCTGGCAAATACATCGCATGCCGCCCCTGTCAGGTCCGGATAGAGAAAAGAGAATCCGGCCGCCAGCGCCGCCGCCGGCACTGCCCGCTGGCTGTGCAGCACGGGATCACTCATGCCCCGCGGGAGCAGGCGCAGTGCAAAGGCGGGGACGGGGAAAATCGCGGGACGATGCATGGTGCGGGCGAGAATGCGGGTAAACTCCGCATTCCTGACAACTCCCGGGGCCACCGCATTCACGGGCCCCTGCAGCGCGCTGCAATCCACAGCGTGAAGATAGAGCCGCGCCAGGTCCGTGACATGAATCCATGACATCCACTGGCGGCCACTGCCGAGCCGCCCGCCCGCGCAGAGCCGGAAGATGCGGCGTAGCAGAGGCGCAGCTCCGCCATCCCGGCCCAGGACCAAACCCGTGCGCAGGGCCACGGCACGGGTGAAGCCGGTGCCTTCCATGGCCGCCTGCTCCCATGCCTGGGAGACTTCGGAAAGAAAGCCGCATCCCGGCGGCGCGGATTCCGGCAGTTCCGCCTCTCCGCCATCCCCGTACCACGCGACGCCTCCCGCGCTCACGATGACTTTGGGCGGCGTGGGAAGCTGCCGCAGCCGGGCGATCATGGCGCGGGTATCGTCCACGCGCGTCCGCCGAATGGCCGCGAACTTCTTTTTCGTCCACACTCCGGCAATGCTCTCTCCTGCAAGATGAACGATGGCATCGAGCCCGCTGAAATCGGCGTCCTTCACCGGCAGCCACGCGCGCATTTCCACGAATCCGGCCCGCGGCGCTGGAGTGCGGGAAAAGCCGATGACCTCATGCCCGGCGTTGCGCGCCACCGCCACCAAGTGTGTGCCCACAAATCCCGTTGCGCCGGTGATGCCTATTCTCATAACACCACATACGCACCGATTTCATAAAACCGTCTGCTTGATTTTCCATTGCCATGGCGCTGGACATTCCCCCGGAAGACGCTTCTCTCGGCTGCGTTACTCCCCGCCTTCCCATGTCCGGCCTTAAAACCCATCTCACCGCTCCTGACGCCAAGCACATCGATCTGCCGTGGTGCCACGTGGAGGAATTTGTCACGCCCGCCAATGCCGGTTCGGAGGAACTCTATCTCTGCCGCGCCACGTTCCCTCCCGGCGAGGCGCATCTCTTCCACTATCACCCCGGGCGCGAGGAAATCATTTACGTGCTCGAAGGCCAGGCGGAGCAGTGGGTGGGCGAACAGAAACGCGTGCTCAAGGCCGGCGAAATGGCCCTCATTCCCGCGGGCCTGCCTCACATGACTTTCAACCCCGGCCCTGACACGCTCAAGTTCCTCGCCATCCTCAACAATATCCGCGGCGATGAACCCATGGTCATCGATTGTTTCAAGGAAGAGCCGTGGGTCAGCCACTTCACCCCCATCGACTATCCGCCGGTCGCGTGAATTTCGCGCGGATTCAACAACTCTAACACACTGCCAGCACCATGCCCAATCCCTGGACCGGAAAAGGAAACCCTTACACCCGCCTCGAAGTTGTCGAACGCCTGCGCGCCACGCTGAAGAAGGGCGATCCCATCATCGCCGCCGGAGCCGGAACGGGGATCAGCGCCAAGTTCATCGAGAAGGGCGGCGCGGATTTGATCATCATCTATAACAGCGGGCGCTTCCGCATGATGGGTCACGGTTCCACTGCGGGCATGATGGCCTATGGGGATGCCAACGCCATCGCCATGGAAATCGGCGAATACGAAGTGCTGCCCGTCGTGGAGGAATGCCCGGTCATCTGCGGCGTCCATGCCACCGACCCCCGCCGCCGCATGTGGCACTGGTTGCTGCAGATCAAAGACATGGGTTTCAGCGGCGTGAACAATTTCCCCACGCATACGATCGTGGACGGTCACTTCCGCGGCGTGCTGGAGGAAACCGGCATGAGCGTGCAGAAGGAATTCGATATGGTGAAACTGGCCCGCAAGATGGACTTGTTCAGCGTGGTCTATGTCGGCGCGGCGGAGGAAGCCAAAGCCATGGCGGAAGCCGGCGCGGATGCCATTATCGCTCACGTCGGCACGACAGTGGGCGGTTCCATCGGCGTCACTGGCGCCGTGGTTTCCATGGACGAAGCCGTGAACCGCACCAATGCCATCATAGCCGGAGCCAACTCCAGCGGGCGCAAGGACATCATCTTCCTGAGCCACGGCGGCCCCATCTGCACGCCGGAGGACGCCGCCCAGGTCAATGAGCGCACGGGCTGCGTCGGCTTCGTCGGCGCCTCCAGCCTTGAGCGCATGGGTGTCGAACAGTCGCTCATCGACATCACGAAGCGCTTCAAGAAGATACCGGTTCCGGCAGGCAAGCCGTTTCTGGATCAGTTGAAGTCCTAGCCTTTCCGTGAGCAGGACTTGACCAGGGTATTGCCCCGTTCGGTCAAAAGCGTCTTCACGCTGTTTTATGGCGGCGCGCCGTATTACGGGTGTTGCGTCATGAGCTTTGATAGCCTTGCTCCCTTCTATCAAACGATGGAAACCGTCTGTGCCGGAGGGAAACTCCACCGGTGCCGGACGGCGTGGCTTCCGCACATCCCAGTGCCGCGTTCCATCCTCCTCGCAGGCGAGGGGCATGGGCGTTCGCTGGAGGCCTGCTTGCGGCGGTTCCCCGGCGCAAAGATTGTCGCAGTAGATGCGAGCCCCCGCATGCTCGCAAAGGCGCGTGACCGCTTGAAGCGCAGGAAACTCGACACTTCGCGTGTGCAGTTCGTTCAGGCGGACCTGCTGCAGTGGCAGCCTGCGCCTGGGACGTTCGACTTAATCGTCACGCACTTCTTTCTTGATTGCTTCACGGCGGATCAACTCGCCGCAGTCATCCCGCGTCTTGCCGCCGCCGGCAAACCAGACGCCCAGTGGCTCCTCGCGGATTTTCAAATCGCCTCCTCCGGTCCGGCCCGCTGGCGGAGCCGCTGTATTGTGAAACTGCTCTACACGTTTTTCCGTGTGTTCGCCCGGCTTCCAGCCTCGCGTCTTGTCTCTCCCGGCTCCGCTCTTCAGCACGCGGGTTTTCGCCTGCACCGGCGGCAGGAATCCGAGTGGAAACTCCTGACCAGCGAATGGTGGAGGCGGGAAAATCAGCAGGAACCCGGCCTATGCGGCGGAGAAAAGGAAAGTGGACAAGCGGCGTTCCATGACTCCACTGGCGTGGTCCAGTGAACGACGTCTGAAGTTCACAAACCCATGACTCCGCGTGACCTCAACCGCCTGCTGCACGCTGCTTCGGCAGAGCCGGTGCCGTCATCTCCAAAAGAACGGGCGGCTTCGGTATGGCAGAGCATTTCGCGTGGCTGGGATCCGGAGCAGATCGAATGGCAGCGCTGGTTGCGCCGCTGGTGGCCGTGGGCGGCGCTGGCCGTTCTTGCCGCTGCCGCCACCGTCGCGGAATGGCCGCACGGCAGGCATTCCGGGCCCGATTCCCGGCCTCCTGCCCTGCAACTTTTCCAGGAGGCCGCCGGGAGCCCGTCGGTGACGGCGAGGTCATGAATCGCACGCGCCTTGCGATTTGGTGGCTGCTTTCCTCCGCGGTGGTGGGAGGCCTGTCCGCGTGGGGCGTGCTGCATTGGCATGTGGTGCATGAGCATTCCTCCGCTGGTTCGGCTCATGGCCATGCGGTTGATTCAGAGGAGCGGTTCCATGCGTGGGTGCATGAAAATCTAAACCTCACGCCGGCACAGCATGCGGCGCTCGACGAAAAGGAGCAATCCTTTGCCGCGCGGCGCAAAGAACTCCGGGACGCCATGCGCAATGCAAATGCTGCCCTGCGCGACGCCATTTCCCGCGATCGCGCAGACTCCCCCGCGGTGCAGGCAGCCGAGAATCAACTCGCCACCGCTCAGGCGGCGCTGCAACGGGCCACGCTAACCCATCTTTTTGAAATGGCCGCAAATCTCGACGAATCCGCGCGGCGCAAAGTCATCCAATGGACCCATGACAGCCTCCAGCCTCATCCTTAACGGCGCACTGCCGGCTCCCGCCTGTGCGGAGGCTTCCGCGTGGGATTCGCATCAGGCCGCCGCCGCGGCCGGCGGGGATGCCGCGGCCTTCCGGCGGCTGGTGGAGCGGCACGGCGCCGCACTGCACCGGTTTTGTCTCCATTGTCTCGGCTGCGAAAAGGACGCGGAGGATACCTGCCAGGAGGTATTTGTTAGAGTCTGGCATGCGCTGCCGCGCTACAAAGACACCGGGCAGTTCCGCGCGTGGCTCTGGCGCATCGCGCTCAATCTTTGCCGCGATCACCTCCGCGCCCGCCGCGTGCGCCGCCAGTGGTTTTGCGCGTGGCCGGCGGATGCCGCTCCTGAAGCCATCAGCGCTGCCGCGGATTCCCCGGACGAAGCCGCCGCTCTCCGCGCGGATCTTGTCAGGCTCGCCAAAGGCATGGATCTTCTGCCGGAAGGGCTTCGTCTTCCCCTGCTGCTTTGCTGCGTGGAAAATCTTCCGCAAAACGAATGCGCCGCCATTCTCGGCATGACCGTCCGCGCCGTGGAGACGCGCATCCACCGCGCCCGCCAGCGCCTGCTTGCATGGTGGAACGGGAAGGCGTGAATTCCAGCGTGAAAACCAGTTCCCCCCCGGCAGCTTCCGGCGCTCTATACGAACAGGTGGCGCGGAAAGTAGAGCGACTCATCCGTTCCGGTGTGCTTCGCGCCGGGGAACGCATTCCCTCCGTCCGCCGGGCGGCTGAACAGCATGGCGTGTCTCTCACGACCGCCATCCAGGCCTATCTGTTATTGGAAAACCGCGGCTTAATCGGGGCTCGTCCCAAGTCAGGGTTTTTTGTCAGGCCTCTCATGCGTGACCGGTTGCTGGAGCCGGCTTCCACGCGTCCGGCGACCGCGGCCACCGCCGTTGACGTCGGTGCGCTGCAATCCCGTCTGTTTGAAGTGGCCCGGAACGCGGACATAGTTCCCCTCGGTGCCGCTTCGCCGGGTGCGGAGTTGTTTCCTGTCGAGCGGCTCAGCCGCATCATGACCTCAGTGACGCGCAGCGCGGGTGGACGCGGATTGAGTTATGACATGCCTCCCGGATCGGAAGCCCTGCGGCGGCAGATTGCGCGCCGCTCGCTCGATTGGGGAACCAATCTTTCGCCGGACGACCTCATCACGACCTGCGGCGGCACAGAGGCGCTGGCGCTGTGCCTGCGCGCGGTCACCAAATCGGGCGACATCGTGGCCGTCGAATCGCCCACCTATTTCTGTGTGCTCCAGGCCATTGAAGAACTCGGCCTCAAGGCGCTCGAGATTCCCATGCATCCGCGCGATGGAATGGATGTCTCCGCCCTGGAGCGTGCGTTGCAAAGCCGGCGCATCGCCGCTTGTCTTGCCGTGCCGAATTTCAACAATCCGCTCGGCTCGCTGATGCCGGACGATAACAAGCGCCGCCTCCTTGAAATCCTGACGCGGCATGACGTCCCGCTCATCGAAGATGACATCTACGGTGATCTCCACTTCGGTCCGCATCGCCCGCGCGTGGTGCAATCGTGGGATACGAAAGGCCTGGTCATGCTCTGTGGTTCTTTTTCCAAAACGCTCGCTCCCGGCTATCGGGTCGGCTGGGTGGCGCCCGGCCGTTACTACAGCCGGGTCAAAGCGCTGAAACTTACCAGTTCTCTTGCCACAGGCACTCTGCCGCAGCTCGCCATCGCCGAGTTCCTCGCCAATGGCGGCTACGATCATTACCTGCGCTCCGTGCGTCACATTTACGAAACTCAGCTGACACAAATGAGCGGCGCCATCGCCGCCGCCTTTCCTGCGGGGACAAAGCTCACCCGGCCCGCAGGCGGCTTCATCCTGTGGGTCGAACTCCCTCCAAAGGTCAATGCCCTCGAAGTCCATGAGCGTGCGCTGGAGGCGAAGATCAGCATCGCCCCTGGTCCCATGTTTTCAGCGCGACAGAGTTTTAAAAACTTCATCCGCATCAATGGCGGGCATCCATGGAACAAACGCATGGAGCGGGCAGTGGGCGTTCTCGGAAGCATTATCCGGAGGTTGTGTTAGGAAGTGCATCTGTACTCCCGCGATACCCGTCCATCTGTATCTGGCGGGTTACGTCTGCAAGGGAGATGGTTAAGCATGCAAAATACAGAGACACTCCACCTCCTCTTCCGCATCTTTTGCCTTGGCGGTCTGCTGCTTACCGCTCTGGCGTTCCGCTATGTCAGCAAAAACTACGAGCGTCTCTTCGGGGCCGATCCTAACGTCCCCGCGGAGACTTCGGGTTCAAGCACCTACAGCAAAACGCAGATCTACGCCGTGCTGATTCACCTTGCGGTGTTCCTCGTCATGGGATTTTTCTTTTTGCATTAAACCAGGACCAGCGGCGGGCGAAAAGCCGTGCCCGGGCTCTCAGGATCTTCCCATGCGGTTGTACTGCGCGCGCACTTTGCCCAGAAACCACGCCCATTTGCGTCCGGGCCGACCGTTATCCAAAAGAAAATGCGGGCAGTTCTTGTGCTCCGGATGCACGCCGCGCCGCCGCCAGTGGTAATGCGGCACCACGTGATCGAGCGGGATATTGTATTCGTGCATCAGCCACGCTGCGAGTTTCGCCGTGCGGTCGATGGTGGCGGCGCGGCTGTTGCCGCGGTGCTCGCACATTTCGATGCCGATGGAATAATTGTTCCCCGGCCCATCGAAATCCGCGTGCTCTCCCTGCTCCCGCGCTGGCAGGTGCTGCACGGCAAGGTCCTCCTGCACCGTGAAGTGCCATGTCAGGAACCCAATGCGGTTTCCACCTGGCCTTCGCCTTGCGCGCAGCTTTCCGTTTCGCAGCGCCGCGGCATGGGCGAACGCGTCGCCGGTTTTGTTTTCCGTAGCGTGAATCGTGATGTAGCGCGGCTGCATGGGCCGGTTGTAGCGGCGTCCGTAGGAACCCTTTGGAATCAGCCGGGGATAAATATGGATCTCCCGCTGCAGTTGCCCCGGCGAAATTCCGCCGCCTCCGGCCACGGCCGGTGCCGGTGACACTGGAGCCGGCTCCACAGGTTCCGGTGTCCCGTAATTTGTCCGGTAAATTGGATAGAGCGGATAGGACGGCGTCGAGCATGCAGTCAGCAGAACTGCCAGAGCCAGCACAGTGGGGCGCAGGACGTGCATCCGCATAAATAAATCACCGAAGCATCTTTTCAAGAAACGGCGTCTTGCCGCACCGGAAAAAAAACCTGCGTGGATTGGGGCAGTCACCCGTTGAGAGAGAAACAGCCATTCCCATTTCCTGGATTTCTAACATGCGCCGCGCCGCTCTTTTTCCCGCTGCAATTCTCTCCGTCCTCCCGTTGAAAGGCCAATCCGAACCGGAAGCGAAACCGGAATCCGCCCTTGCCGCCGCGTCCGAAACGCTGCCGGACCTCGTTGTGGAGGGGAAAGCCGCCAGCCTCCTGGGAGTGGCTCCCAGCGCTTCCAAGGGGCAAAGCAGCGCGGAGGAACTCGCGGCGAGGCCTTTCCTGCGGCGCGGTGAATTGCTGGAAGTGGTGCCCGGCATGATCATCACGCAGCACTCCGGCGGCGGGAAGGCGAACCAGTATTTCCTGCGCGGATTCAATCTCGATCACGGCACGGACTTCGGCGTCTTTGTGGATGGCATGCCGGTAAACATGCGCACCCACGCCCACGGCCAGGGCTATGCGGACCTCAACATCCTCATTCCGGAAATGGTGGAGCAACTGGACTACTGGAAGGGGCCTTACTTTGCCGATCTCGGCGACCTCACTGCCGCGGGCGCAGCGCGTTTCCGGCTTTGGGATGCGCTGCCGCAGGGCATCGCGTCCATTGGATGGGGCGAGCATGATTATGTGCGTGCCCTGTTCGCCGACAGCATCCAGCTTTCGGGCGCGCCGGCCATGACCACCACCGGCAAGGATGGCAAAGCGGTCGCCACGGCGGCGGGAGCGTCCTCTTCCCTAACGTATGCCCTTGAATACAACTACTACGACGGCCCGTGGGATCTGGAGGAAAACGCGCGACGCTGGAACGGCCTGATCCGTTATGTGTGGAAAGACACGGACGAGCGTTTTTCGATAACCGCCATGGGCTACGACGGCACCTGGCGCGCCTCGGACCAGTTGGCGTCCCGTGCCATTACCGGCGGCATCGTGGACCGCTTCGGCACGCTCGATCCGACGACGGGCGGCAATTCCGCGCGTTACAGTCTTCTGGCGGAGTGGGAAAAGAAAACCGCCGATGGCGGCAAGTGGCACGCCGACGTCTGGACCGGATACTACGACCTCGACCTTTTCTCCAATTTCACCTACTTCCTGGACGATCCGGTGCGCGGTGACCAGTTCGAGCAAAAGGAAAGCCGCTGGCTGGCCGGCGCCACGGTGCGGCGTGACTGGGAATTTGCCCTCGGCAGCGCGAAGGAAAACAGCACCCTGCGCGTGGGCCTCGATACCCGCCATGACATGATCGACGACATCGGGCTCTACAAAACCTCCGCTAGGGTCCGCCACGATACGGTGCGCGTGGACGATGTTTACGAGGGAAGCGTTGGAGCATTCGCCCAGGCGGACCTGCATGTGAATGACTGGTTTCGCATCCAGCCAGGGGTGCGCGCGGATTGGTACCGCTTCCGCACGAGCGGCCCTATCGCGGCCAACGAAGGCTCGGACAGCGACGGAATCATCAGTCCCAAGCTGAGCTTCGTTTTCGGCCCGTGGGCGGAAACCGAGTTCTACATCAACGGGGGCCTCGGCTTCCACAGCAACGACGCGCGAGGCGTCCTCACCACGGTGGATCCCGTGAGCGGTGATCCCGTGGACCCGGTGGACCCGCTGGTGCGCATCTATGGCTTCGAGGCCGGCATGCGCACCGAAGCGATGAAAAATTGGGTACACACCCTCAGCCTCTGGTATCAGGAGAGTGACAGCGAACTGATTTACATCGGCGACGCCGGCACCAACGAAGCCGGTCCCGGCAGTGAGCGCTACGGGCTTGAGCTTTCCAGCTACTGGCGTCCGAGCGACTGGTTCACCTTCGACAGCGAATTTACTCTGACACACGGCGAATTCGACAACGGAGACGACATCCCCAACAGCGTGCCCGCAAGCTGGAGCGGCGGCATCACCCTTGGCAAAGCAGAGGGTTTCTTCGGCACCCTGCGCGGACGCTTTTTCGGCAAGCGCCCGCTGGAGGAAAGCGGCGAGGTCAAATCGAAGATCAGCTTCCAGCTTAATGCAAAGGCCGGCTTCCGGAAGAACAATTGGGAGGTCGCTGTGGAATGTCTCAACGTCCTCGACCGCGACGACAACGACATCGAATACTACTACACCTCCCGTCTCCCTAATGAGCCGCCTGGCGGATTCGATGACATTCACCTTCACCCCGCCGAACCAAGGACGTTTCGTGTGATGTTGACGAAACGGTTTTGATGCAGGCGGAGAGCCGCCGCAGGGTCGTGCCAGGAGGCGCGCTCCGCGCCGCGTTTGTGAACCGCCTCATTCCTCCTTGCACCCCCAGGCAAAGCGTTTATGGCTCCTGCGCTGCTGCCGGACCCTGTACTTTTACAGACCGGTTTCCATTGCCCGGACAGATGGCGGAGTGGTCTAACGCGCACGCCTGGAAAGCGTGTGTGCGGTAAAACGCACCGAGGGTTCGAATCCCTCTCTGTCCGCCAGCACAAACCGGATGATGAGTCCCGTTGCCAGGAATGCTGTGCTTTGTTTTCTGCGCGGCCTTCGTTCGATACCTTTCCTCCTCTCTGATGAATCCCTCACTCGCGTGGCTCTACAGTTTGCAGCAGTTCGGCATCAAGCCCGGGCTGGAGAATACACGGCGGCTGCTCAAGGAATTGCAATTGCCGGGGGCGCGGCAGAAATTTCTGCACGTGGCAGGGACGAATGGGAAGGGATCAACGTGTGCATTTATGGAGAGTATCCTCCGCCGGGCGGGGGAGCGGACGGGGCTGTTTACCTCGCCTCATCTGGTGAGTTTTTGTGAGCGGATGCGCTGCGGGGGGAAAATGATCCCGATGGAGGAGGTGGACCGGGGAATAAAGGCGCTGCGTCCGGTGCTGGCGGAATGGGACCCTCATCCCACTTTTTTTGAGCTGGCGCTGATGCTGGCGCTCGACTGGTTCGACCGGCGCGGAGCGGAGACGGTGGTGCTGGAAACGGGGATGGGTGGTCGACTGGATGCCACGAATGTCCTGACGCCGCTGGTGAGTGTCATCACGTCGATCGATATGGATCACCAGCAATGGCTCGGGGGCACGCTGGCGGAAATCGCGGGAGAAAAGGCGGGAATCATCAAACCGGGAGTGCCGGTGGTGAGTGCGCCGCAGCAACCGGAAGCGGAGCAGGTGCTGCGGGAGGCGGCAGAGCGGGAGGGCAGCCCGATTACCTTTATTGAGGAGCCTTGGTCTGGCGCTTTGCCGCTGGCGGGGGAACATCAACGCTGGAATGCGGGGCTGGCGGTGGCGGCGGTGAAGGCCGCGGGTTTTCGGATTCCTGCTTCGGTGGTCTCGGAGGGTCTGTCGGCGACGGAATGGCCGGCGCGGTTTCAACGGTTGCCGGGAGGGCGAGTGATTGTCGATGGCGCTCACAATCCGCATGGGGTCGCCAGTCTTGTGCACACCTGGCGGCAGGTTTTTCATGAAGAGAAGGCTACTGTGGTCTTCGGGGCGGTGGCCTCCAAGGATCACGCCGCTTCCCTCGGTCTGTTGGGGGAAGTGGCGAAGCGGTTCTTTTTCGTCACACTGCAGAGCCCGCGGGCAGTTCCCGCGGAGGTTCTCCCCGGGAGTGCGCCAACAGGGACCGAGACGCGGGTTTTCCCGCATCTTTCCGAAGCTATGGATGCTGCCGGGGCTTTTCCGGAGCGGTGTCTGGTCTGCGGTTCACTTTACTTGTGCGGGGAGGTGCTGGCCTTGACGGGTGCTGCGGATTTTGAAGCCAGCGCTCAGTAACCGCTTCGGGAGAACGCGGTAGAGGGCAAAGAAACTCCGGGTTTTTTCATTTGCAAAATTCGAAGAAGTTCTGTAATTATTAGAAGTCAGCGGGAGCTATGCCTTTTTCATACGTTCACCAACTGATCTGAATACCATCCCGAACATAATAACCAAAACTCATAAAACCTTATGAATAAAACCGCTGTCACCCTTGCGGCGCTTACGGTAAGCGCGCTTACCGCCACCGCCGGCACCCATTCGGGAAAGGCGATTCCAACCGCTCCTCCAGCGGCTCCCATGGATCCCTGCGCCGTGCCGATCAGTTACAACAACGTGGAGGCTCTCTACGCGTATACTGATTGGGACGACCTCGATGACCACGGAAACGGAGGCATTTTGCGCGCCGAGTTTTCACCTTTTCAAAATTTCTACGTGGCTCTGGGTGCTGAATACCATGAAGTCTCGGATGTGGACATCTGGGCTCTCAGCGGCGGAATCGGTGGGTATGTGCCGCTGTCAGAAAACATTCACCTTGCCGTCGATGGCGGAGTGTACTGGTATAATGTGGACGGGGATGACGACGGCTCGAGTTCCGGGTCTTCGGGCGGCGGGTTCGATGAGGACGATGTGGGCTGGTACGTGCGTCCGCACCTCCGTGCGCGATTCGGTTGTTTCGAAATCCATGCCGGTGCCAAGTACACCAAGGTGGATGACTTCGATATCGATGAATGGGCCGCGTTTGCCGATCTCTATTATCAAGTAAGTCCGGGGTGGGATCTCACCGCAGGCGTGCAGTGGAGCAACGAGCGCACTCAGGTAACCGGGGGGGCCCGCTACCGATTTTAAGGCACTTGCATAATGAAATTATGCATGAAGACTTTACAGGCGGGCGTCCGTCCTAGTGTCTTCTGTATTTTTTCATTTGCAAAATGGTGAAAAGTTCTGCAAATATTAGAAATCAGGAGCTCTTAGGTCATCCGTAGCACCGATGAACGCCGACACCTGCTGGTTCTCCAGAACCTTATACCTAACATCAACACCGATAACCTGATGAAAAAAACCACCACGATCCTCGCGGCCCTCACTATGGGTGCCGTGACCGCCCTAGCCGGGACTGAACCGCCTCCGCCCGTTTCGACCGGGAAGGGAACGGTCCCGCCTCCCATGGACCCCTGCGCCGGTCCGATCAGCTATAACAACATCGAAATTCTCTACGCGTACACCGACTTTGATGGCAACTCGGATGAAGGCCACGGTGCTCAAATCAATATCGAGTATTCGCCCACGAGTAACTTCTACCTTACCCTCGGCGGTGAGTGGACGAATGTGGATGAGGGAGACCTGTGGACGGTTCACGGAGGGATCGGCGGATATGTGCCGCTGACCCCGAACATCCACCTTGCCGCGGACGGCGGTGCCCTTTGGTCCAAGTTCGACTTCGATGACGACTTCGGTCTCAGTGACGATGACGAAGACGAGTGGGGCTGGTATGTGCGTCCGCACCTGCGCGCCAAGTGGGGCTGTCTTACCATCCACGCCGGAGCGGAATACCGTGACGTGGAGGACTTCGAAGAGTGGTCCGGATTCGCCGCCCTTTATTATCAAATCAACCCGGCGTGGGATCTGACCGCGGGGGTTCGTTTTGGTGAAGACGTCACGACTGTGACGGCGGGTGTGCGCTGGCGCTACTAAAAGCAAAACGGCCAATCGAACAACATTTGAGACTTTCCGGCGGGAGACTGCCGGAAAGTCTTTTTTGTTGTCCAGGGGCCGCCGGAATGGCGACGGATTCGCGGCGGACAGGTGGAGCCGGACTGCAATCGAACCGGCGGTGAAACTGAAGGCGGGATGAATCTTTCGGGTGGATTTCAAAAGGAAGGAAGCGCGGCCCAGGCTGAGTAGTTTGAGTTTACCGGCGACGACGCCAACAGACTTCCCCGGCGGGAAAGGATGATGATTGAGGTTTACCGTGCGCTCCTGTGCGGCCATCATCCGGTTCGAATTTTCTTATGAAAGTGCGCCATCTTTTCCTTGCAGTGCTTTTGCTGCCGCTCAGTTCCCGCGGAGGACTGGTGTCGCGCTACACGTTTGATGATCCGGTGGCCGCGGGCAATGATACAGGACCGCTCGACAATGATGGATCGCTGCAGGGCAACGCGGCCTTTACCGCCGATGCGAAAGTAGGGGCCGGAGCTCTCAAGCTGGACGGAAACGGAGATTACGTGGACGTGGGGGGCAGCACTGATCTCTCGGCGCTGGATGACGACGGCAACGGGTTTTCATTGACGGTATGGGCAAAAATGGATGCGGACGCGTCCACCGGAGCGATGCGGATCTTCTCAACATGGATGCCAGGTGCTTTTACGGGCAATGGGTGGGGCGTCGGCTACCACACGAGCAACCGGTTGCTCGCGACCACCTACGGCAGGTTCGACTACACCACGAACAACAATACCGCGCCTGCACGGGGCGAGTGGCACCATCTCGCGTACGTATATCGTCCTGCTGCGGGTCAGGCTCTATTTTACATCGATGGTGTGTTGCTCACCACCATCACGACGGCAACGACGGGGATGACCAACACGGCGAATGGATTTTGCATTGGCGGGCTTGGGGCTTCCAGTTCTCTCATTCAGTGGTTCAAGGGCACGCTCGATGATATCCGGATTTACGATCATGAACTGAGCGCGGCAGAGGTTCAGTCCATTTGGAACGAAGCACAGTCGGGGGTGGCGGTATTTGCCGCAGCGCCTGCGTCCATTGCGTCAGGGGGCAATTGCACACTGACATGGGCCGTGCAGGGAAACCCGATACTAAAGCTGTACGGCGGTGCGTTCAACGGGCAGGATGTCAGCGGCGCGACCAGCATCCCGGTTAACGGATTAACGGCGAGCACCGTCTTTACGCTCACGGCCCAAACGGCAAACACGGTGACGGCGCGCACCACCATCGTCACGGTGGACGGACTGCCGGTGCCTCCGCTCATCAGCGAGTTCATGGCGGAGAACGGCCTGACGCTTTCGGACAGTGACCGCAGCGAGGAGGACTGGATCGAGATATTCAACCCCAACAGCACGCCGCTCGATCTGGCCAACTGGTCGCTAACAGACGATCCGGCGCGTCCGCGGAAGTGGGAATTTCCGGCGCGGGTGCTGGCGCCGGAGAGTTATTTGGTCGTGTTCGCATCTGAAAAGGACGACCAGCGACGGCCTTATGGTCCTTCCGCCGAACTGCATACCAATTTCAAACTGAGTTCCGGCGGAGAGTATCTGGCATTATTGAATCCCGCGGGCGCGGTGGTGCAATCCTTCGCACCCGCGTATCCGCCGCAATTGGGGGATGTGTCTTATGGTCGTTTCGGAGTGTCGGATGGCTACATGACGCCGACACCGGGGCAGGCGAATGTTCCGCCGCTTCCGTCGGTGGGGCCTTCTGTCAGTGAGTTGACGGAAAATCCGCCTCCGCCAGGTGACGGCGACGATATTGCGGTGGTCTGCCGTGTCACCTCCACCGGCTCTCCGGTTCAAAGCGTCACTCTGAACTATCGCGTGAATTTCGCCCCGCAAGTCAGTCTCCCCATGGGCGACGATGGTCAGCATAGTGACGGTACTGCTGGTGACGGTGTATGGGGCGCTGTGATTCCCGCGGCGGCTTCCGTACCGGGTGATATGGTGCGCTGGCATGTGGTGGCGCAAAGTGCCTCCGGCGGGACGCGCCGCGAACCCTCGTATCTGTTCACGGACCGCTCACCGGCATGGAGGGGGACGGTGGTGAAAACACTTTCCCTAACTACTCCGCTGCCGGTGTTTCAGTTCTTTACCGAAAACGCTCCGGCCTCGGAAACACTGGGTGGCACCAAGGCGTCCATTTTCTTCAACGGCCGCTTTTACGATAACATCTTCATCCGCACGAGGGGATCGGCGGCGGGAAGCTGGCCAAAGCACAAATTCAAGTTCGACTTCAACCCGCACGAGCATTTCCAATGGTCCCCGAATGCGCCGGAGGTTGAGGAGTTCAATCTCGCCTCTCACTACCGCGAGATGTTCACCATGTCGTCGAACACCTCATACATGCGGGAAAATCTGATGGCCGAGTTTCTGACGCAGGCGGGTGTGCCGGCTCCGGCCACACAGCACTGGCATGTTCGCCGGAACGGCGCGTTTTACGGACTGTTTTCCTTTATTGAACAAATCGATGCCGATTTCCTCAGGAAGCATGGTTTCGATGCCACCGGCCCGCTCTACAAAGCGAACTGGAAAGGAGGCAATCCGGCGACCTGCGCGCCTGCGCCTGTGCCTCCGTCCTATACCAAAATGCTGCGCGAATCCGAGCCGTGGACCGACTTCACGGATTTTTGCGCGAAAATCAATGTTTCGAACGCCACGCGCTTCACCTGGATCTGGGACAATGTGGATGTCGCTCAGGTCGTGAATGTGCTCGCGGCCATGAACACACCGTTCAATCACGATCAGCTAACCAAAAACTATTACATCTACCTCGATCCCCCCACAGGCGAATGGCACCGGCTGCCGTGGGATCTCGATCAGTCGTTTCCGATCGGCCAATACATTACCGGAGCGAACTGGGTGCATCCTTTCTACGGCGATGCGAATCACACACAGGAACTGAACGGAGGTGTTGCCAACCCCGTGTGGCAAAATCATCTGCACGGGGCCATCTATGCGAATCCCGTCACGCGCGACATGTATCTGCGGCGCATGAAGACGCTGGCGGATCGATACATCGGACCGTCCGCGACCTGGGTGGCGGATAAAGTGAATGCCTGGCAAACGCTGCTCACACCGGATGCCGACGCCGACCGTGCCTATTGGGCGACGCGCGGTGTCACGGTGAGCACGATCTCGGCAGGTGTAAGTGAGATTCTAAACACCTGGCAGCCCGCGCGCCGCACTCAGCTTTTTACCACTTATGCTCAGGGCGGCACGACGCCGCTGCTGCCGGGTCCGCAGGTGACCCATCCCGTCCTTGAGTTCGGAACCATCGAAAGCAATCCCGCCGGCGGCGATCAGGACGCCGAATACATCGAGATCAAGAATCCCGGCGCCAGTGCTGTGGACTGCTCCGGGTGGACGCTCGAAGGCGGCGTGAGTTTTACATTCCAGGGCGGCACCGTGATTGCCGCGGGCGGTTCGCTTTACCTAACACCGAGCCAGCGGGCCTTTCGCGCTCGCACCACAAGTCCGAAAGCCGGCGAGAACCGCTTTGTGCAGGGACCGTATTCCGGCCATTTGAACAACCTTGGCGAGACCCTGACGCTGAAGGACGATACCGGAACAGTGATCGCCAGGGTGACCACTCCCGCAGCTCCGAGCGATCCGCAGCGTTTCCTTGCGGTGTCGGCGTTTCATTACAACCCGGCGGGCTCCGCGGAGAACTCCGAATTCGTCGAAGTGCTCAACACCTCCGCTAACATCACGCTCAATCTCACGGGCGTCCGATTCACGCGGGGCATCGACTTCGCGTTTCCTGCGGCGACGTCGCTTGCTCCCGGCGCACGTCTTCTCGCGGTGAAAGACCTAACGGCTTTTCAGGCGGCTTATCCCGCGGTGCCGGAGGCGCGAATCGCGGGCGTGTTTGCGAACGGCTCCAGTCTGTCCAATTCAGGAGAACGGCTTACCTTGGACGATGCGACGGGCAGCACGATCGTCGATTTCTCTTTTTCCGACGAAGCGCCGTGGCCCTCCCTTGCCGACGGCAGTGGTTATTGTCTTGTTTTGATGAACCCGGCTCCCGGATCTGCTTACCATGCTGATCCTGACAACTGGCGCATCAGCCGGAGTTTCGGTGGAACTCCCGGGCAAAGTGACGCTCTTCCGCCTCCCGCGAATCCGCAGGCCGACGATGATGGCAATGGTTATTCCAACCTCATCGAATACGCTCTTGGCGTCAGCCCTCCGCCCGCGATTGCCCGCGGGGCGGACGATTCCCTAACCGTGACATTTTCAATGCGCCCGGGCGCGGATGCTGTGCTGGTTTCTTTCGAGTCATCCGCGAACCTGATGGATTGGAGCGCACCTGCGTCCGTGCAGACCCAGTCGGAGGCGATTTTGCCGGGTGGCTTCGTGCAGCGGACTGTCCTCTTCGATGCAGCAGGGTCGCCGGCGCGGAATTATCTCCGGCTGAGGGTGACGCTCCGCTAATATCCTGCCAGCTATGAGGCACCGCTTCGTTAGTGCCCCAGCGCGATATCCGCGGTCTTCGTGCCGACGGCGTCATCGCTGATGGGCCACTTGCCTTCCATGTTCAGCAGGTCGGGCGGTTCGCCGTGGATTTTGAAACTGGCCTGGGCGTTGGTGTGGTCTCCGTAGGCCAGGGGCACGACAGTAAAAATCAAACCATCGTCCTGGTGCCGCTGCACATTCAGCAGCGAAGCGTAAAGACGATGTTTTCCGGCCTGATCCGGAGTATCGAGCCGCAAAATGTCGTCCGGCAGAAACTGATCGGTCGATGGTGTCTTTGATGGCAGGATGTATTCGATGACCACGTTGCGGTACTCCTTGTCGTCCTCCACGATCGCAACAGCGCGGGCGACGGTGCCGCTGGTGAACACATCATTCTTCGTCAGCGGCCGGGCGTGTGTGACTTTGAACTGTCCGCGCAGATAGATGGGCCGCTCCTCTTTGTAGTTGGTGATGTAGGCACGATGGAGGTCGCTGTTCGTTTGGGTCAGGTTGTCCTCGGAAAAGGAATAAAACTTCTGGTACATGTCGCGGTGTGCCAGAGTCTTTCCAGGGGGCGCATCCTTCTCACTGAACGCGCGCAGCGGCTCCAGTTTGTGAAAGCGGTTCAGCAGCTTGTAGTTGAACGGCTTCTCCGGGTGAGTGAAGACGTAAATGCAGAAGAACCAGGAAAAGGTGGCGAGTCCCAGAAGAAGCGTGATCGCTATCGACCACCAAAACAGCCCTCCATCGGTTCTCTTTACGACTGCCGCGGAGCGGGACCACGATCCGCGCGGAGAATGCATAAATTCAACTCTTAGTGCCATTTGGTCGGTGCAAGTAGGGATTGCAGGGTATGAGGAACGAAAAAAGTTAGGCCGCTTCGCCGCGGTTTTCAGGGTTTCCCGGTGATCCGGTTGAGACAGCGGGGGCTGTCCCGGGTTCAAAAGAGGAACCGCAGCCGCAACTGCGCACGGCATTGGGATTCCGGATTTTAAAGCCGCGGTCGGAAAGGGTCTCCACGTAGTCCACTTCGCAATCGTTCAGATATCCCCGGCTTTCGGCATCCACGTAGAAAAACACCCCATCCTTCTCCACTGACTCGTCGCCTGCTTTAGGCTGGTCAATCTTCATCGCATATTGAAATCCCGCACATCCTCCCTTTTCGACCGTCAGGCGCAAACCGGCCCCTGCTTCTGCTCTATCATTTAGAAGTTCGCGAAGCTGGACAACAGCGCTGTCCGTGACCCGGATCATTTTAGAAAGTCGTGATGGATTTTTTCATTAATTATAGAGTATCGTCCTTTTGCCGGTGAAGCGCGAGGATTTTCTCTTGCTGGTTTACGAAATATAGCCGGTGTTCCTTGCGGGCGCATGCAAAAAGTTAAGGTTTTACCCGATGCCCTCGCCAGCCAGGTAGCCGCTGGCGAAGTAGTGGAACGCCCGGCTTCGGTCGTCAAGGAATTGGTGGAAAATGCCATCGATGCGGGGGCGCGCCGGATCGACATTCTGGTGCGCATGGGGGGAACGGCGCTCATAAAGGTGGTGGACGACGGATGCGGGATGGGCAGGGAGGACGCAGTGCTGTGTCTCGAACGCCATGCCACCAGCAAGTTGCGAACCAAAGAGGACCTTGCCGCCATTCAGACGATGGGGTTCCGCGGGGAGGCCCTGCCCAGCATTGCGAGCGTTTCGCGTTTCACGCTCACCACACGGGAGCATTCCGCACTAACGGGCACGCAGGTAACAGTGGATGGAGGAAAACTCCTTACGGTGGCCGATGCGGGGGAGGCACCGGGAACGCACGTCGAGGTGCGGAACCTTTTTTATAATGTTCCGGCCCGCCGGAAGTTTCTGCGCTCCGAGAATACGGAGTTTAGCCATGTCGAGCAACACGTTCGTGTACAGGCACTCGCGCATCCTGAAATCGCCTTCAGTCTGACCCGGGATGAACGCCTGCTGTTCCACCTTCCCGGCGGCGGCAGCCTGAGCGAACGCATTGCCGGGCTGGCGGGAGTGGAACTCGCCGGACAATTGCTTGAAGTCCCCCGCCAGGCGGTCCGCGGTGTTACGGCCTTTGGATTTATCGGTGAATCGGGCGTGCTCCGTTCGAGCCGGGCTCAGCTTTTCACGTTTCTGAACCGGCGTCCGGTGGAGAGTTCCGTTTTCCTGCATGCCCTCCGGGGTGCGTATGCCGAAGCCCTCCCGCGGGGCCAATGGCCCGTCGTTTTTCTCTTCGCCGAGCTCGACCCGCATGAAGTGGACGTCAATGTCCACCCCGCCAAACGGGAGGTCCGGTTTCGGGACGGTCTCGGGGTTCAGTCGGCGCTCATTGAAATTCTTAGCCCCATCCTGAAAAGGGGCCGCCACAGTGCTCCGGTCCCTGCTCATACTCCCGCTCCGGCCTCTGCGGCACTCCCTGTTCCGCGCTGGTCCCCGCCGCCCCGCCAGCCAACTCTCCTGCCGGGATATCCGGGGCCTCCGCCCGAGTCCCATGGGAGGGACGGGAAGAACGGGAGTCATGATTTTCCCGCCCCCTCTGATTCCCCTCCGGCACAGTCCGCGGAATCCTCCCCTCCGCGTCCACTTCCCTTCACCATTCTGAATCCTCTCGGCGATCAGTACTGGCTCCTCCAGAGTGACGAAGGCCTCGTCGTGCTCGACCACCGGGCGGCGTGGGAGCGCATCCTTTTTGAAGAAGGACGCGCACGCGCAGCCGCCGGCGGTGCAGCGAGCCAGCAACTCCTCAGCCCGATCACTGTCACTCTCAGCCCAAGGGAATATGATTTCCTTCGTCCTCATCTTAAGACGCTTCGTCTGATGGGAGTGGGGGCGGAGGATTTCGGTGCCAATACGCTGATCATCGACAGCCTTCCTCCGGTCTATTCCGGGGACGGTGACACTCCGGCGCTCATCAGCTCCCTGATCGCCGACCTTCAGCACGCCGGCGACCGCGCACCGCAGCGCCGGCTCGATCATGAAGTGATCGCTGCAGCGGTGGCGCGGCAGGCCGCCCGTCTCCAACCTCCCGGGAGCGTGGAAAGTGTTAGTCTCCTCACCTCCCGGCTGCTCGCGTGCGACATGCCTTACTGCTGTCCGGAGGGTCGGCCGACGCTTATCCAGATCAGTTTCCAGGAACTTGCGCGGAAGTTCGGCAAGCGATAAAGCCGTCCGCGAGCGTGGCGGGAAAGGTGTTGTCCTAACATGACCGGTCGATTCATCATAAAGGATCCTCACCCCCATGAAAAGAGCCCCCCATCGTCCGCTTGCGCTGGCCGCCTGCGCCATGTGCCTTCAATTCGCCGCGTTTTCGGAAATCAATGCCGCCGTCAGCTTCAACGGCACACCCTACACGCAGAACTTCAACAGTCTGCCCATCACGCCGGAAAACGCCAGTCTGAGCCCACGGCGCCATGGGCCGATGACACTGCATCCACCGCGACGCTGACCAGTATTCCGGGATGGTTTCTTTATCATCCTCTGAACCCTGGAGCCGAAAACGGAACCAATGATCACCAGCGCCTCCGGGTCAGCGCCGGCACACAAAACACCGGGGCTTTTTACAGCTTCGGAACGTCCGCCTCCAGCGACCGGGCGCTCGGAGCCATCAACGCGGATACCCTAACGACACCCTCGAACGCCGCGGTACCGCCGCTGACCGTGGAGGAAACCCAGATGTATATTGGCCTCCAGATCGTTAACAATACCGGTCGTTTGCTGACTTCCTTCACATTGAACTATACCGGCGAGCAGTGGCGGCAGGCGGGAAACAATGGTGGCGCTCAGGTCACGGACGATCGCCTCGAGTTTCAGTACAGTCTCGATCCAGCGGCCACGATCAGCAGCCCTAACGCCTTGTTCACTCATGTCATCGCGCTGGATTTCAACAGTCCCCAAACCACGGGTGCGGGTGCCGGGCTGGATGGCAACGCGGCGGCAAACAGCCTGCTTATTGGTTCCACCGTCGATAACCTTGCCTGGGCTCCCGGCACGAGTCTTTTCCTCCGCTGGGTGGATCCCAATTACCCTGGCCCCACCCCTTCAGCCAGCGCTACCCGCGCGGACAACGGCCTTGGCATTGATGACCTCACGTTCACCGCTGTCCCGGAACCGGGCGGTACGGCTCTAACGGCCCTCGGTGCAGCACTCCTCGCGACCTTCCGCCGGCGTCCGCGTTCTCATTGAGCGGAACCAGTCCTAACGGGCGCGGCTGTTGGATTACGAGCGGGGGCTTTCCATCGTTCGAGGACATTGCGAACCCGTGCGGCTGCCGGTGCCTCCACGGATTCGTAGATCTCCAGGGCCTCCTCGGCGCGGAGGATGGCGGCCTCCAGATCGCCGAGTTGCCCATGGAGGATGGCGGAATTCCAGAGCGCGTTGCCCTCTCCCCGGCGGTCTTTTGTTTCGCGCGCGATGGCGAGTTGCTGGACATAAAGTTCGAAGGCTCTCGCCGTATCGCCCAGAGTCTTGTGAGCGACTCCAAGGTTTCCAAGAGCGATGCCTTCACCGCGCCGGTCTCCGATTTCGCGCGCGATAACCAGTCTCTGTTCATAACACTCAATGGCCTTTCGCACGTCGCCGCGGCTGTGAGCGACTCCGAGATTGTTAAGCGCGGCGGCTTCGGCGCGGCGGTCGCCCGCGGTCCTTGCAATGGCAAGGCGCTCACTGTAAAATTCCACAGCTTTGTCTGCGTCTCCCAGATCGGTGTGGACTTTGCCGAGGTTGCCGAGGGCGTTACCCTCCGCAGCGCGCGAGCCGGCCAGCCTTGCCGCATCACGCTGCGCTTCCAGCCAGCGAATGCGTTCGCCCGATGAAAATCGCAGGGCCGAAACGGGTTGCACGGCATTGACGAGCGAGATGAGCAGCTTCGCAGATTCCGCGTCCGCCCGGCAACAGAGCCACGAAAAGACAGCGTCGAAATGGGAGCGTTCAGCGTCGAAGATTCTGAGGCCGGCAGTCATTTCCTCTCCTCCGGCAAGACAGGCGGCGCCGGCTTCCTCACAGACAGCCACAAAGTGTTTCGCGCAGGCGAGCAGGCCGGCTTCAAGCATGGCCGGTTCTCGAACGAGCCTTGCATAATCCGCGGCGAGATCATGCATTCTCAGTCGTTCCCCCTGCCTTTCCAGCAGGCCGCGGCGCACCAGCAAATCCAGGATCCCTTCACCTGCTCCCGCCACCGCGAGCGCTGCGCGCTCATCAAACGAGCTCCGCATTACCGAAAGTCCCAGCCAGCAGCCACGCTGCGATTCAGTGAGCATCTTTTCGCTCAGGTGCAGTATCCTCGCGGTGTTGAGCATGCTGACTGGCCCGTCGTTGCTTGCAGTGAGTTCTGCGAGAAAGCCCTCCACGTTCGCCATGCCGCGGTTTTCCACTGCGTCCATGGCGAGGCGCGAGCCCGCCAGCTTCAAGGCCAGCGGCAGGCTTCCGCACTGCTCAACCAGTTCGCCGGCCTCATCGTCGCTCAGTCTTGCATAATAGCGGCGCATCAATTCCACCGCCTCCGCCGGAACCAGTTTTGAAACTTCATGCGGCGATTGATCCTTCAATTTGAAGCCGTAGCGGCTTGTGATGAGGAGGACACTCCCGGGTGGAGGAAACAGCGGGGCGACTTGCGCATGGTCTCTCGCGTCGTCCGCCAGGATCAGCACGTGCTTACCGGCAAGGACACGCCGGTAAGATGAATTTCTTCCTTCCAATCCATCGGGCAGCTTCGCCTCAGGTTCGAAAGCGTGGATCACCTCCGCCATGAGATCGCCTGGTGTCATCGCCTCCTCCCATGCGCCGCGTCCATCAAGGAAAACGTGGCCGTCGGGAAAAGACGCCTTCCATGTCTGCGCCAGCGCGAGAGCCAAAGCCGTTTTGCCTGTGCCGGCCGCTCCCGAGATGACGATGGCGTGAGCCTCGTCATAAGTACACGGATGGGAATGGAGCGCCTCAAGCTCTTTGGCCCGGCCCGTGAATTTTACAGGAGGCGGCGGGATCTGGTGGAGAGCATCGATCACCTGGGGTGCAACAGGGGCAGCGGGGGTCGCGTGGACCGGGCCGAGCCGCGCGATGATGGAAGCCGCTACCTGCTCCGGAGTTACGAAATCCGCGGGGCGGGCAAGAGTTGCTTCAGCGATGTCAGCGTAACCGTTGCCGGACAGACTGCCGGGCAGGGTCACCCGGTCGAATCGAAAGGGCATGAGACGACCGCCGTCGCCTTTTTGCAAAACGGCCTGCATCTGGCGCCATTCCAGCCCGCACCACGCGGGCTCTCCATAGGCCTGACAGAAAAAGGGAACGACAAGTTCGGCGTGTTTCCGGTAGATGTCTCCGAGGATCAAATCCAAATCCGGCTGAGCCAGTTCGGCGCGATACCAATTGTCGAAAAAGATGCGCTCCCGGCCCAGTTGCTTCGCGAGCGCCTCCGCGACGCAGCGAACGAATTCCCTCTTCGAAGCAGGAAATGCCAACGCGACCAGAAACCGGCGTGAGGGCGCAGGGGACTTGGCGAAGAGCTTCATGGACGTTCAGCGCTAGAGCCGCAAGCTGCGGCGTGCAAGTCGCGGTCCCATCCGAATTTCACGAAGGCGGGCCTGGCTAAAGCTCTCTTGCATTCGCCGTGCGCCCCGGCTTTTGATGACGAAAGCCGCCATCCGGAAGCCGATGCGTTTCCAGGGCGGCGCTCCTTTTCCGGACCCTTACTTTTATGAATTACGACCTCATCGTCATTGGCGGCGGACCGGCGGGATACGTCGGAGCCATTCGCGGAGCCCAGCTTGGAAAAAAAGTCGCCTGCGTCGAATCGGACCGCGCCGGCGGCACCTGCCTGAACTGGGGCTGTATCCCCACGAAGTCTCTCCTCCGCAATGCCGAGCTGTATCATCTGATGAAGCACCGGGCGGCGGATTTCGGATTCGCTTTCGACAACCTCAATTATGACTGGAGCAAGGTGATCGGGCGCAGCAGGAACGTCAGCGACAAGCTGGCGGGCGGCATCGAATTCCTCTTCAAGAAGAACAAGGTGGACTACATCCGCGGCTATGGCGCTCTGCTCGGCGGCGGCAAAGTGGAGGTGACAGACAAGGAGGGTAAGAAGAGCGTGATTGAGGGCACAAAGATCCTCATCGCAACCGGATGCGCGACGAAAGCCATGCCCGGTCTGCCGTTCAATGGCACGAGCGTCATTGGCAGCAAAGACGCAATGGTGCTTCCGAAACAGCCGAAGGATATGATCATCATCGGCGCGGGAGCGATTGGCATTGAGTTCGCGTATTTCTTTGCCGCCTTTGGGACGAAGGTGACCGTCGTCGAAATGATGCCTAACATTTTGCCCGTCGAGGACACGGACGTCAGCGTGGCGCTGGAGAAGAGCTTCAAGAAGCAAGGCATCAATTGCCTCACGGGCACAAAGGTCACGGGCACCAAAGATCTCGGCAGTGGCGTGGAAGTGAGTGTGGAGAAGCCCGGAGGGGCGCAGGAAACGCTGAAGGCGGAGGTGTGTCTCGTGGCGATCGGCGTTAGTCCCGTGCTTCCGGGCGGACAGCAGCCAAAGCTCAGCGACCGCGGTTACATCGTCACGGATGCGCGTTATCAGACGAGCATCAAGGATGTCTATGCCGCCGGTGACATCATTGGGCCTCCGTGGCTGGCGCACGTCGCTTTCTACGAAGCCCACAATGCCGTCGATGGCATGTTCACGGATAAGAAGCCGAAGAAGGTGGAAACATTCCCTGGCTGCACTTACTGCCAGCCGCAGGTCGCCAGCGTCGGCCTCACCGAACGCGCAGTGAAGGAAAAGGGACTCAAATACAAAGTGGGCAAATTCCCCTTCCAGGCCAGCGGCAAGGCGCTGGCGGTGGGCGAAAGCGATGGCTTCGTGAAGATCATCTTCGGTGAGCCGCACGGCGAAATTCTTGGCGCGCATATTATCGGTCAGGAAGCCACGGAAATGGTCGCGGAACTGGGCCTCGCCATCAATATGGAGGCAACCGCGGAGGACATCGAAGCCACGATTCACGCACACCCGACGCTGGCGGAAGCCGTCTTCGAGTCGGTGGGCGTCGCCTATGGGCACGCGATCCATATTTGAGGCCCAAATGATGAAACCTGAAGCAAAACGCCCGAAGAAGGCCCGAAAATCGAAGGACTGGCGGATCCTCCGCGGCACTTGGTTTTCTTTCGTTCACGTTTCCTTTCCACCCTATCCGATTTTTCGATTTCCCAATGAGTTCTCCCCGCAGTGATACCGCGCGCGGCATGGCCGCGGGGATCACTGCGTTTACTCTGTGGGGACTGCTGCCGGGTTATTGGAAGGCGCTGGGATGGCTAACGCCAGGGCAGGTGATTTGTCTTCGTGCTCTGCTCACGGTGCCGGTAGTCGCCGGTATCATGGCGGTGCGGGGGCAATTTCGAAAGCTGCTGTATTCCATGATCATGAAGCCGCGTATCGCGGGCCTTCATGCACTGACGGCGGCGCTGCTGGCCGGGAACTGGATTACCTTCGTGTGGGCCACGCACAACGGACGCATCACCGAAGCGAGCCTGGGTTATTTCCTGACGCCTCTGGCAAACGTGGCGATGGGAGCACTGCTGCTCGGTGAGCGTCTGAGCCGCGGGCAGTGGCTGGCCCTTACCTTCGCCATCGCCGGCGTCGCGGTGCAGATGATCGATGCCGGAAAGCCTCCATGGGTCGCCCTCGCCTTGTGCGTCACGTTCGCGTTCTACGGCCTCCTGCGGAAAAAGGCATCGCTCGATTCCCTCGCTGGCCTCACCGCGGAATCGATCGTAGCGATTCCCGCCGCGCTTCTCTGGCTGTTCCTCGACCCGCCGCAACGGCTGGCGGCGGGTGCCATGGAGTGGAGCCTGCTCCTCGTCATGGGAGGCCTCACCGCGATTCCTCTGCTCGGCTTCGCTACCGCCGCACGCCTGCTCCCGCTTAGCATCGTCGGCATTCTCCAGTTCATTGCTCCGAGCCTGCAGTTCATTGTGGGGGCCGTCATTTACGGCGAAGCCGTAACCATGCTGCGCCTCGGAGGCTTTTGCCTCATTTGGATAGGTCTTATCATCTTCACCGCCGACGCATGGCGGCGATCGCGACAGCCGGTGGCGGTACAGGTTCCTGAATGACGCGGACTCTTATGGCTGCGGAATCGCCGCCCCGTCATGCCGCGGATCGCTGGCACCGAAGCGAACACCGGCGGGAGTGGTCATCACGGCCTGGCCGTAACCGAAGGTGCTGGAGCGTGGCGGAACGACGGTGATCTCGTGGCCGCGAATGGTTAGGGCCGATCGAGTCCCCGCGGGAATGGACGCTTCCAGCATGACGTCGCGGCCATCGAAAGTCGTCTTCGTGAAGCGTCCGGCTTCCAGCGCCTGCTGGATGTTGAGGCCGAAATCGACGATGTGACTGACAAATTGTGCATGAGCCTGCGCCTGATTCCATCCGCCCATGATGCCGAATCCGATCACTGTTTCGTCCTTCGACATCATGCCGGGAATGATAGTGTGCAGCGGACGTTTGCGCGGAGCGAGCGTGTTGGGCTTGCCGGGATCGAGAATAAAAAGCGCGCCGCGGTTGTGCAGCATGAACCCGCATCCTTTCGGCACCACGCCGGAACCGAAGCTCATGTAATTGCTCTGAATGAGCGAGACCACGTTCCCTTCGCGGTCTGCAGCGCAGAGGTAGATGGTATCGTGCCCCTTCGAATCAGTTAGTCCGGGAAAAACCGACGGTTCGGCCTTCGGCATGGCTTCGAAGGCGCCGACGAGTTTCGCCCGCTCCTTCGCGTGCTTTTTATCCAGCATCGCCTCCACCGGGACACGCCCGGAGCGTGGATCACCGACGAAGGCGAGCATGTCCGCGTAGGCCAGTTTTTTTGCTTCAATGGCGGCGTGCAGCGCATCCGGCGAATGCAGGCCGAAATCCTTCAGCGGGAAGTTTTCCATGATGGCGAGCATGGAGAGCGCGGCAGTGCCCTGCGTATTAGGCGGTATCTCAGTCACCTTCCAGCCGCGGTAGTCGATGGAAACAGGCTCCACCCACTCGGCGCGGAATTCGGAGAGGTCCGCGGCGTTCATGGTCCCGCCTTCGGCCTGCGAGGCGGCGACGATGGCTGCGGCGGTTTCGCCCTCGTAAAATCCCGCGCGTCCGCGTTCGGCGATGCGCCTTAAAGAAGCCGCGAGCCCTGGATTCCGGAAGATTTCTCCTGCGGCGGGCGTGTGGCCATTCACGAGCCACGTCTTTGCGGCTTCGGGGATTTCGCTCAACCACTTTTCCGACCCGTGCCAGAGCTTCGCAGTAATCTCCATCACCGGGAATCCTTCCTCAGCAAAACGAATGGCGGGCTGGAGCACTTCCCCCAGCGGCTTCGTTCCAAATCGTTCGCTGAATGCCGCCCATCCCGCCACCACTCCTGGCACCGTCACCGCATGGATTCCCTTTTCCGGCATCTTCGTAATACCCTTTTCCGCCAGCAGCGCGGGCGTCAAGCCGGCGGGAGCCCAGCCGCTGGCATTGAGCCCATAAATGCGCCCCGACTTCGCCTCGTAGAAGAGCGCAAACAAATCTCCGCCAATGCCATTCCCCGTCGGCTCCATCACCCCCACGCACGCATTCGCTGCAATGGCCGCATCCACCGCATTGCCCCCCGCATCGAAAATCTTCACAGCAGCAGCCGCCGCCAGGGGCTGACTGGAGGCCACGATACCGCCTCGCGTGGCGACCACCGAGCGGCCAGGGACAATGGTTTCCGCCGAACAGACTGCCTGCGACAGGGCGAGAGCCATACAAAGGAACGGGATTGGATTCATGGACGGATGACGGTTGCCTGCATGGTTATGCGCCTCCTGCGAACTTCGCCTTTCCGGTCTCGTCATCAATGGAGACAGAACAATGGTTGCCGGGCATCGGCTTTTTCCCCATGAACGACACATACCAGCGCTTTTGCTTTCGATAGTAAGTCGCCGTCGGGGCGTTGTATTTTTCGGCGTTTACCTTCAGCCGCGCCAGTTCTTCCCGGGCGAGTCGAATGGCTTCGTCTTTGCTCAGGCGCGCGCCTTCCTGTTTGGTATCCGGAGCCGGAGCGGGCGGTTTGGCCGGAGGCGCTTCAGCTAATGCAGGGCTGATGCCAATGGCCAGGGCAACGACTGTGCTAAGGAGTGCCGTTTGCATAAGGCAGGCTGGCACAGGGAAGAGATTTGGCAGTTTCTTTTTCGCGGAAGCGGTGACAGACGGCTTTCATTTTCGCGTGTCATTCAGTCCCCCCGCGAAAAGTATCGAAACACGTAGCGGGCGGATTCTTGCCATTGCGGGCGGACCCGTTACGCTCGCGCCGCTTTGCCACCCATTATGAAAAACCTTACACTTTGTTTTCTCGCTGCCGCGTGCAGCTCTGTTTCGCTTTCCGCCGCCGAGCCGCTTCCGGCGGCAGGACCCACGCTGAAGATGCTGGAGGGCGGTCCGGAATGGACTCCGATCTTTGACGGCAAGACGCTTAATGGCTGGAAAGGATCGGGTTACGAGGTTCAGGATGGTGCGATTGTCTGCACGCCGAAGAACGCGGACGTTTTGCAAACAGAGAAGGAATTCTCGGACTTTGTACTCGACTTCGAGTTCAAATTGGGACCCGGTTCCAACAACGGCATCGGCATTCACTATCCCGGTTCGGGCGACGCCGCGTATGTGGGCATGGAGATCCAGGTCCTCGACGACCACCACGAGAAATACAAAGGCATCGCCCCCTGGCAGTTTCACGGGTCCGTGTACGGCGTGCAGCCCTCCACTCAATCGGAAGTGAGCCGGCTCAAGCCCACCGGTGAATGGAATCACGAGCAAATCCTCTGCATCGGTGACCACGTGAAAGTTATCCTCAATGGCGAGACCATCACCGACGTTTATCTCACCGGCAAGAAGCCCATCCACGACGCCAAGCATCCTGGTCTGGAGCGCACCACCGGTACCATCGCCTTCTGCGGCCATGGGGACTACGTCGCTTACCGGAACTTGAAGGTGAAAAACTACGCTCCCGCCGCGCCCGTGCTGACCGGAAATCCTGACAACACGGCACCGGCCGGGTTCACGGCGCTCTTCAACGGCAAGGACTTAACAAACTGGAAGGGCCTTCTCAAAGGCCCCGGCGAATTTCCTGCAGGCCGCGCCAAAATGAGCCCGGAGCAAATCGCGGAGGCGCAAAAGGAGGCGGACGAAAACATGCGCGCCAACTGGAGCGTCAAAAATGGCGAACTCGTCTTCAGCGGCAAGGGTCGCAGTCTCTGCACGGTGAAAAACTACGGGGATTTCGACTTCTATGTGGATTGGAAAATTCCCGCCAATGCCGACAGCGGTATCTACGTTCGCGGCCTTCCGCAGATTCAGATTTGGGATCCCGCGAACCCGGCACAGTTCGGCAACGGCAACCAGAAGGGCTCCGGTGGCCTCTGGAATAACAGCGGGCCTGGCAAGGACGGCAAAGACCCTCTGGTCAAAGCCGACAAACCTATCGGCGAATGGAATACCTTCCTCATCCGCATGGTCGGTGATCGTGCTACCATTTACCTCAACGGGCAAAAAGTGGTGAACAACAGCATTCTCGAAAACCTCTGGCAAAAGGGCATGCCCATTCCCCGCGCGGATCAGATCGAGCTCCAGAACCACGGAAACAATCTCTGGTTCAAGAACATCTACGTGCGCGAGCTCCCGTACTGAGAATTCGCCGGCGAATTTGCCTTGCAGCCTTGCGGCGTGCCCTCCGGGTCACCCGCAAGGCTTTTTATTTTGCCACTGCATTCAGGACGCGACGCAAAATACTAAGCGCCGTCTTCATCTCGTCATCCGAAATGTTCAGCGGCGGCAGCAGGCGCACTACTGCCGGTCCCGCCGCTATCGACAGCATCCCGGCATTCATCAGTTCTTTTACGAACCAGATGCTGGCGGTCCCGTTGTCGGGATTCCACGCACCGCATTTCTGGAGGGCTTCCGTGTCGAGATCGAGTCCGATGAAAAGGCCGATCCCCCGCGCTCCTTTGAGCAGCGGATGATTCCACGCGTTGATGGAATCCATCAGCGCCTTGCCCTGGCGCGCCGAGTTGCCGCACACGTCGTTCTTTCTGATTTCCTCCAGCACCGCCAAAGCGACCGCGCAGCCCAGCGGATTGCCGCCGAACGTATTGCCGTGACTGCCCGGCCCTAACACGTCACAGAGAGGCAAATCCGCGCCCCTGGTGATGGCGCGTTCGCTGATCCACACCGCTCCGAGCGGGAATCCGCCTGCAATGCCCTTCGCCCAGCTCACCGCGTCCGGCACGATCTCCGGCGCGATCGGAGCCCAGCCCCGCCAGTGTCCCGTGCGGCCTAGCCCACTCTGCACTTCGTCAAACATCAGCAGCGCGTTCCGTTCTTTGCACAGCCGCGCGCACGCCCGCAGAAACTCCGATGTGCAAATATGCACTCCGCCTTCGCCCTGTACTGGCTCCACCAGGATAGCGACCGTGTCCTCATTCACCGCAGCCTCCAGTGCTGCAATGTCATTCAGCGGCAGATGCGTAAAGCCTGTGAGCAGCGGTTCGAATCCATGTTTCACCTTCTCCTGCGCCGTGGCGGAGATGCCGCCGAAAGTGCGTCCGTGAAAACTGTTATGAAACGTGATGATCCCCGCGCGCGGCGTCCCGTCCGCTTTCGGCGCAAGATGGCCAAACTTCCGCGCCAGCTTGAGAATGCCCTCCACCGCCTCTGCACCGCTGTTGCAGAAGAAGCACTTCCCCGGCTGCTGGATCACTGTCTCGGTCAGGAACCGGCCCAGTTCACCCTGCCCGCGAATCTGATACCAGTTTGAGCAGTGAATCAGCGTCTCCGACTGCGCCCGCAGAGCTTCCTGCACCACCGGCGGACAATGCCCCAGCGAGCATACCGCCACCCCGCCGCCAAAGTCGAGATACTGACGCCCGCTTTCATCATACAGCCAGCAGCCCTCGCCTCGCACCGGTGCCAGGGACAGACGTCCGTAATTCGGCACGGTGTATTTGGCGAGCAGTTCCTGGGTGGAAACCACCGGAGCTTTAGCGATGACAGGTACGGGGTCGTTCATTTTTTGGGGCGCGCACCCTAGGGGATAATTTCCGTTCCGATACCGCTTTCGGTAAAAATTTCGAGGAGCAGTGAGTGCGGGATGCGCCCGTCGATCATGTGCACTTTCTGCACCCCGGCATCCAGCGCCGACAGGGCCGAGCGCACCTTGGGAATCATGCCGCCGGTGATGACGCGTTGATTCACCAGTTTCTCCACCGCCGCGCGATCCAGCGACGGCAATAGCGAGGACACATCCGCGGGATCGCGCATCACCCCGAGAACGTCGGAGATATACACGAACTTTGCCGCCTTCAGCTTTCCGGCGAGCGATGCTGCCGCAATGTCCGCATTTACATTCAGCGCCATGCCTGTGCTCTCCTCACGAGCCACCGGTGAAATGACCGGCACGCACTCGCGCTGGATGGCCGCCAGCACTTCCTCCGCCTCGAAATCATGCACCGTGCCGACAAACCCCAGATCCACCGGCTGCCCGTCCTCGCCTTTCACCGGCGCATTCCGCTTTCCCTTGAAAACACTCTTCCCATGCAGCCCCACCGCGCGTCCGCCAAAGCGATTGATCGTTTCCACCAGATCGCGGTTCACCACATCGAACAAAACGCGCTCCACGATTCCGATGGTCTTCTCATCAGTGACCCGCAACCCGCCGACGAACTTCGCTTCCAGCCCCGCCTCGTTCATCGCTTTGCTGATCGCCTTGCCTCCGCCGTGCACCACCACCGGATTGATCCCCGCCAACTCCATAAAGACGATGTCCCGCAACAGCCTCTCCACCAGTTCGGGATCGTCCATGGCGCTGCCGCCGAACTTGATCAGAAACGTCTGCCCGCGAAACCGCTGCAAATAAGGCATCGCTTCAATGAGCACGCCGGCTTTGGAAATGTGGGGGGCGAATGTTTTGAGAATGGCCTCGTTCATGGCAAGGCGCGCGCTATAGCACACCCCGGACAATTGTTTTGTATTTTTTTGCCCGATTTCTCAATCACTGGTCACTCTACTTCACGCGCAGTCGAATGAACCGGTTTTCCCCGGCAGAAAGTGGAACTGTCAGCCGTTGAAGGTTTAGACCGGCGCTCACGGCCTGTTCCAGCCGATTGGCGGGAGCTCCCAATTTTCAAGAGGTACCCCCGGCGGGGCAAATGAGCCTTGGCGTTCTCCGCCAAATGAATTAAATTCCTCTCCGACCAGCGCCTCCCGGCGTCCCGCTACGTTCCTCCATGCCACTCAAATTTTTCAGCACCGCTGTGCTGTCCCTCGCTTCTGTACTCTGTGCTTCTGCGCAGAGCTACGTGCATTTTGAAGCGCGTCATACACACCCCATAGGCCTGTCACCGGACGGGACGCGGCTGTTTGTTCTAAATTCCCCGGATGCCCGGCTTTCAGTGTTCGATGTCTCGAATGCGGCAAATCCGGCCCCGGTGCTGATCGCGGAAATCCCGGTGGGAATGGAGCCGGTGTCACTGCGGGCGCGTACCGATGACGAAGTGTGGGTGGTGAATGAATTGTCGGATTCGGTGTCTGTTGTGAGTGTATCCGGCCAAAAGACGATAGCGACCCTGCGTGCCCCGGACGAGCCGGCGGATGTGGTTTTTGCCCAGGACCGTGCGTTTGTGAGCTGCGCCCGAAGCAATTCGGTGCGTGTTTTCGATACCGTTACGCGGGAGGGCCTTGCAGATTTGCCGGTGGGTGGACTCTATCCGCGTGCGCTGGCGGTGAACGCCGCCGGGACACGAGTCTATGGCGCTTTTTTGCTCTCCGGAAACGGCACGACGATTCTCAAGGAAGCCAGCGCGCCGGCTCAACCGCCGCCCACCAATGCTTCGCTGCCGGCGCCGCCCAGGACGGCACTCATCGTATCCGGCGATGATCCGCGGATCAATTACACCGTGGTGAATCACGATATCGTGGAGATCAACGCGGAGACGCTGGAGGTGAGCAGCCACACGGGGAGCGCGGGAACCAATCTATTCGACCTCGCCGTGCATCCCATAACTGGGGATGTGTGGGTGGCCAATACCGACGCGCTCAATCTCATACGGTTCGAGCCGGAACTGCGCGGGCATTTTGAAGACAACCGGCTCACCCGCATCACGATGCCTGCGGGCAACACAACGGCATTCGATCTGAATACCGGGGTCGATTACAACATCCTGCCAAACGTCGCGGCACGAAACACGGCGCTGGCTCAACCGTCGGCCTTGAGTTTTGCTGCGGACGGCTCACATCTGTGGGTGGCGGCTTTTGGAACCGACCGTGTGGCGAAAGTGCTTACAGATGGAACGGTCGTGACGCGCGTGGATCTCCGTCCTGCGGGAAACAGCCGCTCGATGCGTGGTCCCAGAGGTCTTGCATGGCAGCAGAATACAAAGCGGCTGTATGTGATGAACAAGCTGGCGAACAGCGTGACGGTCATCGATACCAGCGTCGGCACGGTGATCGCTGAAGTGCCCGCTGGCAGTCACGATCCCATGCCGCAGGCGATAAAGGAGGGACGCGGGTTCTTATTCGACGCGCGTCTCTCGGGCAATGGAACGATGTCCTGTTCAAGCTGCCACCTCGATGCCGACCGGGATGGTCTCGCATGGGACCTCGGTGATCCTGGCGGGGAAATGGTGACGGTGCAGGGCAAAGATATCTCGATCGGCGATTCCACGCCGCGTGACCGCGTGATGCATCCCATGAAAGGTCCCATGGTGACGCAGACGCTGCGCGGACTGCACGACGGGACGACGCCGGCGGCTCCGTTTCATTGGCGGGGAGACCGGCCGACGCTCCAAAGTTTCAATGCCACCTTCGACAAACTGATGGGCGGCTCCGAACTTTCGACGGCCGACATCAACGCGATGGCTGATTACATCAACAGTCTGCGGCATCATCCGAATCCCAATCAGAATCTGGACCGCAAACCGCCCGAAGGATTCAGCGGCGGGAATCCGGAGGTGGGACGCTCGATTTTCAGCGGAGAAAAATTCCACTGTGCTGTCTGCCATGTGCTTCCGGCCACTACCGGTCATAACATCGACTTGCACACACCGGTTTTTTCCTCGCAGCCGATCAAGGATCCGTCGCTCGCCATTGTCTATCAGAAGTTGTTTTACGCTCCGCTGGCCGGCAATGAGACGCTGAGCGGGTTTGGTCTGCTCCACGATGGTACGGGTTCCTCTCTGCCCAGCGGGCATGACTATGCCACGACTTCCCCCGGAAATACGCAGGAGTTTGCTAATCTCAGAGGGTTCATCATGACACTCGATACGGGCACGGCGCCGGCGGTGGGACATGATCTCACGGTGACCACGGAAAATCGCGCGGATGAGGCGGTGCTCAACGAGATCGGCATTTTGGAAGGTCAAGTGGCAGCGGCAAACTGCGACCTTGCCGTGCGCGGGATTCTTCAGGGGCGGCAGAGGGCATTTCAATTGGTCTGCACCAACGAGGTGTGCCTCTACGTTAGCGACCAATTCGCGGAACCCGGCCGCGACCGTGTCGCGCTGCTCGGAATGCTCACTGCAGGCGATTCCCTGACGTGGCTCGGCGTACCCCGCGGCCAGGGATCACGATTCGGCGGCGACCGTGACGCTGACGGGATTGGCGATGCTGATGAAGCTCCTCCGCATCCCGTCGTAACACCAACCGGCGGCGCCGTGATTTTACTCTGGCCCGATGTTCACACCGACTGGTTCGCGCAAACAGGCACCGCACCGCAAGGGCCGTGGACTACGTTGACTCAGCCGCGCACCGTTGCCGGCCCCTTCTTTTCCATACAGACAAATCCCGCACCTGGAGGCAGATCATTTTTCCGGCTTCGCCGGACGTGGTAGGGGCGGAAGCGCAGGGCAGCGCGGAAAGATCAGGGATAGTCCTATACCTGCTATTTTTGTGTTAGGGAGGTGTATGCGGCCTCCGTACCAGAGGGCCGGGAAAAAGCATACGTTGTTATGCTTATTGATCCTTTATGAACTCATACTAGAGTGGCAATGCGCTTCTACAGGGGATAGCGCACCGACAAAGCCCGTCTGGCTCTGCATGGAGTGACGGGCTTTGTCTTATGGTAAGATTAAGGGGGTGAAGAGTTAACGCGCCTTGCGGACGGAGAGGCGGGCATAAGGGGGATCGCCGGGACCGAGGACGATGCCCTCGACACTGAGACGGCCCTCGCGGCGGAGGGATTGAGAGGGAGGGCCCGGCTGCCATGTTTGCATGTCGCGGGAGAGCTGCCACTGGATCTCCAGAGGCGTGCCGCCATTGAAGGCTTCGAGAGCGTCACGGTCGAGAGTGGTTTCGACTTGCACACCGGATTCGATGGGGAGGACGCGGAGGGCGGCGCGCGCTGTATCCCGGGCGGTGGGATTGGAACCGAGGGCGAGTTCCATGAGGTTGGGAATGCCGTCGCCGTCGCCGTCGGCGGTTTCATCGGCGGAAGCACCTGTTAGGGTTGGCCAGTCGGCGAGCCAGCGGTCGAAGGGATCGAGCAGGGCGCTCATCGTTAGGGTAAGGCGGGCAAGGCCAGTGGCTTCAGTGGTTTCTTTTCGACAAATGCGGATCAAATAGGTCTGGCCGGAAACGGCAGGGAAGGTGACGGCGCTGGCGGTGACGCCGGGGCGGGAGGAGGCATTGTCATTCTCGGCGACGCGGGCGGTGGTCTCGGGAGGATCAGAGGAGAAGACGGCGAGGATGGTATCGAATTCGCTGCCGCGGGTGTCGATCCTGACAAGTCCTGTGGAGGGGGCGGTCCATTTCCACCAGAGGCTGGCGCGGGGTGTTTCGAAATTGAAGCCGTGGCCGATTTCGCCGCTCTCCGCAGTGGCTCCGGTGCTGTCAACGCTGGCGGATGCTGAAGCACCTGACAGGACGGCGGCGGCGGCGAGCATATCGTTAGGGGACGCCGCGCCGTAGCGGAGGGTGAAGGCGGCGGTCTGCTCATCGTACGGACGGGTGGCGACGGCGATGTGATAGGTTTGTCCGGCGAGGAGATAAGTGGAAAGCGTGCGGGAACCCGGCATAAGGAAGGCCTCTTCACGCCATTCATCCTGAGTGCGTCCGGTGTAAAGGCGCATGGCGAGAGGCACCGCACTGTCGAGGCGAAGGGTAACCGGGCCGCTGTTTGCGGGCATCCAATCGTAATACACCGAGCGCCCCGGCGGGAGCTTGGTAGCGACGCCGGTGCCGCCGGAGTTGGAGTGGTCGCGTTCCCCGGGCTGGCAGGAGGCGAAGGTGACATCACCTGGTGCAGAAGCCCATGAGGAGGAAAGAACCTGAGGAGTCAGGAAAGAGTCGTTAGGGGGCGGAGTGCCGGAGCCCGGACTGAGGGAAAGGTTGGCGGCGCGGAGACGGCGGAGGGGTGTGGTGGAAACGAGGGTCCATTGCTGGCCGGCGACGCTGGCGAGACGGAGGGAGGGAGGACCGCCGTTCGTGCTGCTCGCACCCGCGGTCACATCGAGATTGCCGTCTGCGTAAGCGAGGAGAGCGTCCGTTTCGGCGAGGAGGCCGTCGAGTTTTACCTGTGCGACGCCGGTGGAGGGAGCGGTCCATGTCCAATACAGACGGTCGTTCGTTTCCGCGCCGAGCGTCACGGGAGTGGACCATGAAGCTCCGGCCATTTCGATGGCCTGGTAACGCACGTCATTCGGCGGAGGGACCTGGCGGGGGGCCTCGACAAGTTGCACGCTCAAGGGGACGTGCAGAGCGGTGGAGGCCTTGAGGAGATAAGTGGTGCCGGCGGCGGTGTCGAAGGTGGCGACGATTTCACCGGTGCCCGGAACCGCGAGTCCCGAAGCGCTAGTGCCGCTCACCGATGCTCCGCCGCCGCTGCCTGCGGGAACGAAGACGCGCCATTCCATGCGGGCATTCACTTCGGCGGTCCAGGACCACCACAACTGGCGCAGTGCGGCGGGGGAAAGCGCCGGGTCTTCGTTGAAGGCACCGGTGGTGTTTGCGGCGACGACGCTGTTTCCTGGAGTGATTGCGAACGCATTGTCGGCGGTCCCATTGACCGGCACGATGCCAAGTTTGATCCAACCCGGATCGATGGCGCGCGCGGGCGTGTCGAGGACGATGTAATAAGTTTCGCCCGCGAGGACGTCAACCTCGCGGCGGCTCCAAAGGCCGTCAGTGGTTTGCGCAGAGAGTTCTGTCAGGCTGTTCAGGGCAGTGCCTTTGTAAATGACGAGACGGGCGAGGAGAGGATTGCCCTGGGTCTGCATCCAGACCCGGGCGTGGCGGGTGGTTTGCGGAATCCATTTCCACCAGACGGAGCGGGCAGCCGGGCGGCCGCCGTGAGCGGGTTCGCCGGCTTCGGCGGAGGCGCCAAGAGGACGGACAAGCGCTTCAGCCTGGTCCAGATTCCAGACGGCAGCTGCAGCAAAGGAATCGTTAGGAACCATCGCTGCGCCGGAGACGAGGTTCAGAGTGATATCGCCGCGCTGGCGGTCGGTGGAGTCGGCGGCGATGACGTATTTGGTTCCGGCCGCTGCGGTAAAATTGAGATTGCTGAAGGTTTCGGGAAAGACCACAGTGTCGCTGGCCACGGGCGTCAGGGCATTGATGGCAATGCCGGTGTAAACGGCGAGTCTCGCCTGAGCTGTGCTGCCGGAGGTGTCGATGGCGACAGGTCCCGCGGCGGGAGCAGTCCATTCCCACCAAACGGAAGCGTTAGGAGAACTGCCGGCGTGACCAGGTTCGTTCGTTTGTTTGGTGGCTCCTTCGTTGTTGGCGGAAGCGTGAACGAGAGCGCCAGCGAGAGGAGCGCGGGAAGCGAAGGCGTCATTCGCCGGTGGAGCGGGTATGCTGACTGAGACGCGAAACTCGCCGTTTTCCGCCGGATTGCCATCGATGAGAATCTTATACACCGTGCCGCTGTTGACCGGATAGCCGATGAGGAAGGTTTGTTCAGAGGTCGTGGCTGCGCCGGTGCCGCTGGTGACGGCGGTTTGAAAGGAACCGGGATTGCCGGTGACGATGGCGACGGCGGGATTGAAGCGTTGAGCCACGACGCGGAAGAGCGCAGTGCCGCTGGCGGGAGCGGTCCACTCATACCAGACGGAACGGCCCAGGGTGGCGCCTGGGATGGCCGGGTCTGTGCCTTCGGGGGTCGCGCCGAGGACCGTGCCGCCCGCCGCGGGCATGAGGCCGGGAAGGATGAGGCGTCCGGCGTGGTTATCGTTAGGCGGTGCGGTGACGGGGCCGAGTGTGAGTTTTAAAGCGCCCTCCTGACGCTTCTGGCCGTCCACATTAAGATAATAAGTGGTTCCGGACACCGCGGTAAATGTCAAAGCCCCGGTGCCACCCCATCCGGCATCCTGATTCTGCGCAATTTTCGTTAGGGATGTCAGAGCGGATCCGGAATATATCACCAGGACGGTATCCGCCGAGCTGCCCGCCGTCGAAACGCGGAAGAGGCCGGAAGCGGGGGCCGTCCACTTCCACCAAACACTTTGAAAGGCGGAGCCGTCACTCAAACTGTTGATGGGCTCATTGTTTTCAAAAGTGGCGTCCACGTTGGAGCCTGTGGTGTTCCACGCGCTGCCAGTCATGGTGATGGCGGCGGAGAAGTTGTCGTTCGCAGGAGGGGGAGCGGGACGGATATTGAGATGATCCGGACCAAAGACGAAGCTTTCCCGCTGCAGCCGGATACTGTATTCCGTGCCGGAGACGGCATTAAGATAGACGCGCCCGTAGGCGTTAGGGATGAAGCCGTAGAGCGCCTCCGTGCCGGCGGAGACAAGGGATGTCAGCGCCGGGCCGGTGAAGATTTTCACACGAGTGAAGGAGGGACTGCCTTTGGAATCAATGACAAAGCGGCCTGTGGAGGGAGCGGTCCAGCGATACCATACAGATGAAGGACCGAGGGCGTCGGTGTCAGGTTCGTTATTTTCCCAGCTCGCGTATTCCATGTCCACCGTGTCTGAGACGGTGGCGCCGGTAAGGGTTTTCCGGTCGGTGAAGTCATCGTTGGCGGGCGGCTGGACTGTCCGCAGGGAAAAGATGACGCGGTCCGTGGAGCCCGTGCCGCGCAGCCAGACGGTGGCACCGGCGGTGACGGTGTGCCATGTGGTGACCGCGCCGAGGGAGATGCGTGTGCCGGAGTGCGGCGCGAAAGGCAGCCTGACAAGGTTGGCGGGCGCGGTGCCGCTGTAGGCATCCACATTGCCTTCATATTGGATCACGGCGAACTGGCCGGTGGCGGGAGCGGTCCACTTCCACCAGATGGAGCGGGATTCGTCAGGATCGGCGGCGGGTTCGGCGGTTTCCCGCGTGGCAAAGGTGGTCCATCCGTCGGCGGCGGGCGCGGTGCCGGAAAGGGTGACGGCGGCGGAGAAGTCGTCGTTGGGCGGAGGCTGCACCGGCTGGAGAAGGACGCGCACGTTGCCGTAGTCCAGCGGCTCGCCGGGCAAGGAGACGCCCTGGATTTGAATGCGACAGGTTTGCCCCGCAGTGGCGCGGAACGTGACGCGACCGCCACCCACCCATGGGTTTCCGTCGAGGCCGATGCTGTCGTCGCTGAAGTCCAGTCTTGTCAGGCTGTTCACCGCGGAGCCGGTGTAAACGGCGGTGACTGTATCGTGATCGCCCTGCTGCGTATCCACGGCCCAGACACCATTGGAGGGAGCGGTCCATGAGAGCCAAACGGAGTTGGCGCGCGCATTCGGGAGGTCCAACGGTTCGCCGGTTTCAGCCGTGGCTCCGGAATCACTGACAACGACATCAGCGGTATTGCCGGAGACGACCTGAGCATTGGCGAAGTTGTTATTGGCCGGGGCTGCACCGCCGGAGGGCGTCAGGCTCAACTGGATGCGCGAGGGCAGGAAGACATCGAAAACGGCGTCCGCGGCGGCATAGTCCGCGCCAAGGACCTGGATGGAGTAGGTTTCGCCGGCGGTGGCGGAGAACGAGACTTCAGCGGAGTTGGCGCGCTCGAAGTGACCACTGCTGAAGGAGACGAGGCGTGTGGTGTCGAGGGTGGCTCCGCGATACACGCTAACCATATTCGTTTTTTCGCTGCCCCACGTGCGGACACGGAAGGTGCCGGAGACGGGAGCCGTCCAGCGCCACCACGCGGTGGGGCCGTTAGGGTAACCGGTGAGGACGGGCTCGTTGGACTCGCTGGTGGCTCCGTGAAGGGAGCCCTGCGTGAGCCAGAAGGAGCCGGTCTGCACGGCGGCGGAGGCGAACTGGTCGTTAGGGGGAGGGGCTGCGCTGAGGGGCGCTAGGCCTAATAGGGCCCATAGGCCTAATAGGTCCAATGGGGGGCACCGGCGGATACGGAGGGTGGAGGAGAATCTCATGGCCGGAGCAGGGCGGGAGGGTTTTCACCGGCGGTGATGACGATGCGCAAATAGAGATTACCGCCGGGGTCCGGGGGATCGCTGAGGATTTGGGCGGTGCGGCGGTTGTCTTCGGCGCTGATGGAGACAAAGCGGGTGATGCCGCTGACGGTTTCGCCGCTTTCATGCCATGCGGTAAGATCCGTGGACCACTGCACGCGGGCGACCATGCCCTGGGGCAGGCCGGCGTTTTCCTCCCATGTTAGAGTGCGGCCCGGCGCGGGAGTGGCGGAGCCGGAGGGAGCGAAGTAATCCGCGAGGAGATCTTCGCCGTCACCGGGCGCAATGAGAGGCGAGGGAGGCGGGGCAGGGGAGCCGCTTGCGGTGACCGAGATGAGACTGCGTTTGTTGAAATCATCATCCCAACCGTTGAAACTGCCGCCGATAAGGAAGCCGCCGCCGCCCTGGGGTTCGATGGCATAAACGGAACCGTTTTCGCCGGTGCTTTTGAAATTGGTATCGAGTGTCAGGGAACCCAGCGAAAAGCGCGCGAGCTTTGGCCACTGGAAACCGGCGATGCCGAAAAACTGACCGCCGGCATACAGACGTCCGCCGTCAATGCGCAGAGAATTCACCTGATCATCGGGCGAAGGATTCCATGCGGTGGGTGTGCCCGCGCCGCCGAGGGGGAGTTGCGCGAGATATTTTCTTCTCACCCGGCTCATGCTGGTGAAACGGCCGCCAGCGAAGAGTGAATTGCCATCAACCGCGAGGGCAAAGACGGCCTGGTTGGGGCGGGGCTGCCATGCCTGGTCGAGGGTGGTGTTATTCAGTCGCGCAAGGAAGGGCAGGGGAATGTTGGTGGCAGCGAACGTAAAGCCGGTGAATTCGCCGCCGATGTAGAGTTCGTTTCCAACCTGCAGCAGTGAGTGGACGTTGCCGTCCGGAGTGGGCGCGATGAAGGAGGTATCAGCCTGACCGGTGGGTCCAATGCGGGCCAGATAACGAATATTCTGTCCACCCACCACTTCGAAATTTCCTCCAAGAATCCATGAATTTCCCTGCGGAATGATGGCCTGCACGGTGGACGAGGGGCGCGCGACAAAACTGGTGACGGCAGCGCCGGTGGAGGCATTCAGGAGAAGACAATTGTAGAGAAGTTCACCGCCGATGCCCGGCACCTCAAACTGGCCGCCGATAATGACATTGCCGCCGGCAATGTCCATGGAGGTGACCTCTGTGTAGAAGCCGCCAAGATTCGCGGTCCACGTGTTGTTGACTGTGCGTGCGGCGGTGAGGCGGAAGAGGGAGTGGCGCTTCGTGCCATTCACCGTGTCAAAGTCGCCGCCGACGAGCCAGCCGCCGGCGGAGTCCGCTTTGATCACCTTGACTGCGCCGATGTTTTCGATGGTGGCGGGATAGGAGGGAGCGGAGGTTCCCTGGTTGTTCTGAAAGCGCGCGAAGCCTGAGCCGGTGCCGTTTGAGTCAAAACGTCCGCCGCCCCAGCAGCCGTTGCCGCCATCCGGAACGAGCGCGAGCAATGCACCGTCGAGCGGCGGTTTCCATGTGTTATCGACATTGCCCGAGGTGCGGACGATGCGGGCCATGTACTTTTGGGGGACGAAGGAAACGGTCGTGAAATTCCCGGCGAGATACACGCTGTCTCCGGAGACGCAGATGCGCGCGACGAGGCTGTCAGGATTCGGTGCCCATGAAGTGTCAGGGGCGCCGCTGCCAATGGGGATGCGCCCGGCGAACGAAAGAGTGACGCCACCGATGCGCGTGAAACCGCCCGCAAGATAGATGTGGGAACCGTCGGCGGTAATGTCGAAGACCGGATTGTTGGGCGAGGGATTCCATGCGGTGTCCACCACGCCACCGGTGCTCATCCGCGCCAGCCACGAACGATTGACGCCTCCGATTCTGGAAAAGCGTCCTCCAGCGTAGAGGGAGCCGCCGATGGAAACGAGGCGGTCCACCTGATTGTTGGCATCGCAGCGCCATCCTTCGACGGGACGGCCCGCACCGGTGGCGGAAACCATGGCGAGCCGGCTGCGGGGCAGGCCACCGACATTGGAAAAGGAGCCGTTGAGCACGACGCCGGTGGCGAGAGGAACGATGTCGAGAAGGTCGCCATTAGGAGCCGGTCGCCACGTGGCATCCACTGCACCGGTCGTGGCATTTACCCGTGCCACGAAGGGAAGGCTGACCCCGTTCACTACCTGAAAGTCGCCGCCAATATAAAGCCATGGCGCACTGAGGGCGAGCGTCTGCACGGAACCATTGACCTCCACGGGAAACAGGACGCGGGCACCGGCGGCGGTGACGCGGATGAGTTGGGAATCGCGCGCGCCGTTAAAGTAGGCGGTAAATCCGCCGAGGACGAAAGACCCGTCGCCCATTGGTTGGATGCAGCGGACGTCGCCCCGAATGCGGACTTCGGCGATCCCGGCGGAGGTTTGAGCAGAGGCGGGAAGAGCAGGGAAGAGGAGCAGGGTGGCGAGGGTGAGGAATTTTAAAATTCCGCCCCGCGGCGCCCGCGAAGCCGTCTTTTTTTGGAATTTTGCCGGCCTGGGGAAAAAAAGTGGTTTGATTTGGTTTGATTCGGTTTGATCCGCCTGGAGAAGGTCCGCAACTTTTTTAGAAAACCGGCCGGGGAGTCCAGGGGGGAACGCGGCGACCCGGAATCCACAAGTTGCTTTCAGAGGGCGGCGGGACGCGGAAATGGGTGAAGCATTCATGGATACAGGGAGGCTGCCAGGCAATCATAGCAACATGATACTGCGGTGTATTAACGGTGTGTTTGTCAAACAATTTCCGCCGGAATGTGCGGCGAAAAGAAGGCGGGAACGCACGGGGTTATCGCGCAAGAGAGGTAATTGATTGAGAAAATGCGGTAATTCGTGCAATGCCGGTGCAAAGAAGGCAAATACAGGCTCTTCCGCTGCCCTGGGACAATTCTCGCGCAAGCTGCGCGAGAAAGTGCGATAGCCTTGGAAAGCCCTGTTAGTTGTCAGGCTTCGCGGCTTCTCTTTGAGGCTGCTTTTGGGGCGGGTACGGCCTCGCGCACGACGTCGGCCAGTTGTTTTGCGGTTGGCAGTTTACCTTTCAATTCGGCGGGAAGCTGCCCCTGAAGGCGATATTCCGCCACGCTGATGGGATTGCCCTTTGTCTTCAAAGCAAACTCCACTTCCACGTCGTCTTTTTCCGCACAGAGAATCACCCCGATGGAGGGCCTGTCTTCCGGACTGCGCTCCTTGTCGTTCAGCAGGTTCAGATAGAAGTCCATCTTGCCCGCGTGCTCCGGCTGGAAGGTGCCGATTTTCAGATCGAACGCGACGAGTGCTTTGAGGAAGCGGTGATAAAACAGAAGGTCCACAAAATATTCCTTCCTTCCCAGGGCCAGGCGGTATTGCCGCCCGACGAAACAGAAGCCATAACCCAATTCGAGGATGAACTGCTGGAGACGTTCAATCAGCCGATTTTCCAGTTCGCGCTCTCTCATTGGTTCGGCGATCCCAAGAAACTCGAGGTTGTAGCGGCTTTTCAGCATCTCGTCTGCCTGCTCCGCAAAATGTTCCGGCAAGGCGACGGCGAAGTTGTGAGTCTTTTTCTCCAGCACCGCACGCTCGTAGTTCCCGGCTTTGATTTGATTGAGCAGCAAGCTGCGACTCCAGCCGCACTGCGCAGAGGCCCGGAGATAGTAAAGCAGCGCCTCCGGAGTCTTTACTTTGGCCATCAATTCCAAGTGGTGACCCCACGGAAGAGCGGAGACCAATTCTCGCGCAGCCTGCGCGAGAAAGTCCGGAGTTTTGGACGACGGCTTCCGGGGCCGCAATTCTCGCGCAAGCTGCGCGAGAAATTCAGGGGTTGTATAAGTTTCGAAAAACTGCCGCATCCGCCAGATGTTAGCGGCAGAAAAACCCTGCATGTCAGGAAACTCCGCGCGCAGGTCAGCCGCCATGCGCTCCACCACCGCATCCCCCCAGCCGGAGGTCCGCTGCTTGCCGACGATTCCGCTTCCAAGGTCCCAGTAAAGCTGCACGAGCTGCCGGTTGACGGCACGCCCGGCATGAAGGCGGGCGGAACGGATGCTGACTTTTACTCCGGCAAGAAAGGAGGCGTAATCGGCAGGGATGAGGGCGCGCTTCACTGAATTTACGGTGAGAAAAGCAAAGTGCGCCGGGAGTGTCAACCATCGCTCGTAGAAAGACCGGATTCCGGGCAGGGCTGACGCATATCTCTGTTAGGATTGGCCGAGAAACGGGGCGATGGCGTCGGGGAGGTAGTCATGGTTCCATGCCGCCATCAGCCGCCGGCCTTTGAGGGACGTCCGGTCGCCGGGGGTGGTGTGCAGGCGCAGC
>DASZQB010000133.1:0-90276 GCA_035550135.1 Verrucomicrobiales bacterium | reverse complement strand
CCGTTCCCGCCGATTCAACGATCCACGATTCAACCCTCCACGATTCACCATCCCCTCCTCCATTATCCGCGCCTCCTCCGCCGCCCCCCATGTCCGCCGAGGAATTCAACCGCCTCCGCCACTACAACTCCGACCCCATGCCCGAATGGCGTGAAAAAATCCTGCATCCCATCCCACCATGGCTCACCATCCCCGACGACCCTCCCAAACCCCGCCCCCTCAAATCCATCATGCCCTACCGCTGCTCAACCTAACTAACCGGCTTTGGTGCTTAATGTTTGGAAGTTGCCTTCGGCTGTCTCACCCGCCAAAAAATCCCGCAAACGCCCCCCGCAACTGCGCCTGCCATTTCTCCAGAAAACCAGCTCGCGCAGCACAGGACTGGAGCCTCCCGGCGGCGTCACCACCGCTTTCCCGCAAGGCATCCAGTTCCATCAGTTCCGCCTCGAGACTCTCCCGCACCGTCTCAACCTGCTCCGTTGCCGCTTCCAATTTCTCCTGTGCCTGAATTTCCTCTCCCGCTAACATGGCGCGAGAGAGAGCCGTCGATGCCTTCACCTTCCGCGCCTGCACAGATGCAGCCAGTTGCACCGCGCCGCCGACCATGGAAAAAAGCGTCATCATTTCCCCGTCCATTACCGCGCCGGCCTTTGCCGCCGCCACGCGAGGATATTCCAGTTCCAGCAAGTGCCTAAGCCGCCGAGGCAAACTGCCTAGAATGGCATGCGCCTCGTTCAGCGCGGTAAAGTCCTCTGTACGCTGCGCCCTTTCATCGTTTCCGGTTCCATCCGGATGAAGCACCGCCCCCCTGCGCTGAAACGCCGAGCGCACTTCCTCCACGCTCAGCGATGCTCTCCGCGGCAGTTCCAGCAGCGCAAACGCATCCGCTTTCATCACGCCGCAAAACTTTCCCCGCAGGAACACGTCACGATCGCATTCGGATTCGTCACTTTGAAACCCCCGCTCTGGAGATCGTCACTGAAATCCAGTTCAGAACCCGTCACAAATAACGCGCTCTTCGGATCGATCACCACCCGCACCCCCGCCGACTCCACCATGATATCGCGATCTTTCGGCCCATCCACAAGGTCCATCTTGTATTGCAGCCCCGAGCATCCGCCGCCCACCACGGCCACCCGCAGCGCTCCTTCCGCCTCGCGACCCTGCTTCCGCAGCAGCGAGGTCAACTTCGATGCAGCCCCGGGCAGCACCTTGATGAGTCGCTCGTTACCGGCCTTGAAATTTACGGCTGGCCGCCCCGCACTGATAACTGCCTCGGACATAGGATTCTCTATGATGGGAAACGCCTCTCTTTGCAATGCGGTTTCCCAATCGAACCCGCCGAGCGTCTCCTCGCTGCTTTCCCCGCTCCTGTCCTGTTGACGCCCCAAATCCCATGGTGGAACCATCGCGCCCTGAATTTCCATAACCTCTTCCGTTCACTTCTCCATCGCGCATGAAGCTCACCATCATTGGCTCAGGGTATGTTGGCCTCACCACCGGCGCATGCTTTGCGCAGGTGGGCCATCACGTCATGTGTGTCGATAACAACCCGGACAAGATCGAAAAACTGCTGCGTGGTGAAATCCCCATCTACGAACCCGGCCTGGAGCAAATTGTAAAGGAGAACGTCGCCGCCGGCCGGTTGAGTTTTACTGTCAGCACTGCCGAGGGCGTGGAATTTGGAGACGTGGTCTTCATCGCGGTCCCGACTCCCCCAAACGCGGATGGCAGCGTGGACCTCCGTTTTATTGAAAAGGTCGCACGCGAAATCGCCTCAGTGCTCAAGGTGTACAAAGTCATCGTGGATAAAAGCACCGTTCCCGTAAAAACCGGCGAAAAGGTTCGGGAAACCATCAAGCGCTATGCACCTTCCGTGGATTTCGATGTCGTCAGCAATCCCGAATTCCTGCGCGAGGGCTGCGCCGTGGAGGACCTCATGAATCCGGACCGCATCGTCATCGGCGTCAACAGTGACCGCGCGCTCGCCCTGATGCAAAAGGTCTATGAACCCTTCGTCGCCCCTGTCCTGGTCACCGACATCAACAGCGCCGAATTGATCAAGCACGCGGCAAACAGTTTCCTGGCGTTGAAAATCTCCTACATTAATGCTGTCTCTGCCGTCTGCGAAGCCAGTGGTGCTGACGTCGAAAAAGTCGCCGAGGGCATCGGCATGGACAAGCGCATCGGGCGCCAGTTTCTCAACGCCGGCATCGGCTATGGCGGTTCCTGTTTTCCCAAAGACATTGCCGCCTTCATTGCCATCAGCGAACAGCTCGGCGCACCTCTCCACCTTCTTAAGGAGGTCGAAAGAATCAATCGAGGTCAATTGCAGCGGTTCCTGAAGACCCTTCGGGATTCCCTCTGGGTTCTGGAGGACAAGAAAATCGCTGTTTGGGGACTCGCCTTCAAAAACAATACGGACGACATCCGCTGTTCCGTAGCCATCGATCTCGTGGAGACTCTCGTGAAGGAGGGTGCCTGCGTGACCGCGTATGATCCCAAGGCCATGGAGAACGCAAAAAGCCTCGCGCTGGCGGAAAAAATCACGTTCGCAGAAACCGCTCTCGAAGCCACCGAGGGTGCCGAAGCACTCATCATTGCCACCGAATGGCCGGAGTTTTGCCACCAGGATTTTACCGAGGTCAAAAAACGCATGGTTGCCCCCCTCATTTTTGATGGGCGAAATATCCTGGATCCCCTCACCATGAAAGACTTCGGCTTCAACTATCGGGGGATCGGCAGGGGGCGCTAGGATGTTTCCCTATACCAATTTCGTTAAGAAAATGCTGGCTTGTAGAAGCCTCTTTGGTCATCATAGCGGAGAATTTTCGCAAATATAACCGCCTCCCATGATCCCGACCCGCCTCTCCAGGAATACAGGCCTTGCCCTTGCGGCCATTTCTCTCATCCTCTCCGCCAGCGCCGATGCTGCTCTGGTGCACCGTTGGAGCTTTAACGATGGTTCTGACGTTGTAGGGGGTGCCAATGCCAGTCTCGTCGGCGGTGCGACTTTCACTGGCGGTCAGCTTGAACTTCCGGGCGGAGCGCCGCGCACCAATTATGCCTCAGCGCCGGGTATTACCGCGACTCTCCAAGCCAGCCAAAGCATTACGGTAGAGTCATGGTTCACCCTCGATTCTCTCCAAAACTGGAGCAAAATTTGGATGTTCGGCACCGCGGGCGGCCAGCCTGGATTGTCCTATATCGACTACACTCCGCGCACCGGCATTGGCACCAACCTGCCGAAAATTGACTTCGACACCACTACAGGCAATGAACTCAACACCGGTTCAGACGGAGGCTCCCAGGTGTCTGCCGGTGTACAGATTTACGTCGCCACGGTTTACGACGCCACCAACAATCTCATGAGCTTTTACACCAATGGGGTTCTCACGGATTCCGCCCCCATGGGAGGAGGTAATATCACTATGCTTGGAGCTACCGCTCAGAACTTCTTTGGTGCCGCCGTCAACTTTGGCGACCCCGATATCGATGGACGCATCAACGAAATCCGCATTTGGAATAACGCAATGCCTGCCGCGGAGATTGCCGCACACAACACCCTTGGTCCGGATGCCGTTCCCGAGCCCTCTGTTTCCCTCATGGGCCTGCTGGCCGGGTGCGCGGCTTTGTTCCGCCGTCGCCGGAACTGAATGGCAGGTCGCGAAACTCGTCTCCGAACGGTACATCAAGCGCAGTCCGAATAGCGGTTGCCTCCGGTCGCGTGAGCCCGCATGAACCGGTGTATGTTCACCGGCATCGTTGAAGCCACCGGCACTGTCGAGCATCTCAGGGCTACGCCTGACGGGGCGCGGCTGGAGCTCTCGGCAGTTCCATTCGCAGGGGAGTTAAGCCTCGGCGAAAGCGTCGCAGTCAATGGCTGCTGCCTTACTGTCGTCGAATTCTCCGCCGGCATCGTTAAGTTCGATCTCCTCCAGCAGACCCTCCGTCTCACCAATCTTGGAAGCCTCAATTCCGGAGATTCCGTGAACCTCGAACGCGCCATGCAGGCGGGCGCGCGTTTCAGCGGTCACTTCGTCCAGGGCCATGTGGACGGCACGGGCTCCATCCTCGCATGGGAACCCTGTGGCCAGGATTACCGCCTCGAAGTGAGTGTCCCCGCCGAATTCCATCGCCTCATCATTCCCCGCGGCTCCATCGCCATCGACGGCATCAGCCTCACCGTCGCGGAAATCGTTCCGGGCAGCATCACGATGTGGATTACCCCTCACACCCGAGCTGTGACCAACCTCCTCACCGCCCTCCCCGGACGCCGCGTGAATCTGGAAATCGATATGTTCGCCAAATATATCGACCAGCTTCTCCTGCGCCGCGCGGAGGTCACCACGCCGTAAACCCCGCCACGGTCCCGGCATCCAGTTTCTTCGCCACTGCGCACACCAGATTCACGGCGCTGAGGTAGTCATTGATATCAATGATGCTGTTGTGGCTGTGAATATAGCGCGCCGGCACCCCCAGCACTACGCACGGCACGCCAGTACCGTTGAACTGAAAACTCTTCGCATCCGTGCCGCCGGATTTCCTCACTGCCATCTGGTGGGAAATCCCCTCCGCTTTCGCCGTGTCGGCCACAAAATTCACCAGCCGCCGGTTCATGATCGCCGTAGGATCGAGCATCCGGATCTGCACACCGCCTTTCAACTTCCCCTGGGAGTCCGCTAGGTCCATCCCGTGCGTGTCATCCGCCGGGGTACCCTCCATCACCAGCGCCACGTCAGGATTCGTGAGTGTACCGAGCGTTTGCGCTCCGCGACAACCTACCTCCTCTTGCACGGAACCTGCCGCGATCAGTGTGCAGGGCAGGGGAGTTCCCTTCAGCATCTGCATCGACTGGATCGCCGCCGCTACCCCGCAGCGGTTGTCGAATGCCTTGCTCACAAACATGTCAGGATTCGCAAGTCCCGAAAATTCGCTGAAAGGCGCGACCGGATCTCCAATGCGCACTCCCCATCCCTCAGCCTCCTCCCGGCTTGATGCGCCAATATCGATGCACAACTGGTCCATCGTCATTAATTTGTCCTTCTGACTGTCAGTCAGGAAGTGCGGCGGCGTGCTGCCAATCACACCCAAAACCTCCTTGCCGCTTCTTGTCAGGATGCGCACCCGCTGGGCCACCATCGTGTGTGTCCACCAGCCTCCGAGCCCCGTGATCTTCAAAAACCCGCGTGACGTAATGTTTTGCACGGCAAACCCGACCTCGTCAAAATGCCCTGCCACCAGCACTCGCGGCCCTTCCGCCTTTCCTTCCGCCTCGCACGCCACGCTTCCCAGTTTGTCCGCCGAAAAGACCCCGCATCCCGCCAGCCGCTTCCGGAAAATCGCCCGCACCGCATCCTCCGACCCGGGGATTCCGTGGGCTTCCGTCAGTTCCTTCAGCAGGGAAATCGCATCGTCTCGCATGTCCGTGAATGAAGACAATTCCCGGGGTTGTCCAGGGTGGAGCGAAAAAAAAGACGCAGATTCCTCAATCAAATTCTCAGGTAAAACGATCACGAAGGTGAATAGCCAGCCGGTCTTGCCAGTCCAAGCCGGCCACCGCGCTCTTCGCCCCAAACTCTGCTCCAAGTCATGAAATCGTTTTGCCGCCTTCTCTGGTTCTGTCTTTTTGCTCCCTCCCTGCTCCACGCTCAGACGGGGGCCGAACTCCGCACCGCGCTTGTGATCGGTTGCGATTACTCCGGGACCGGCATCCAGTTACCCAGCCCGGCAAAGGACGCCCGGGCCATCGCCTCGAAGCTCGGCGAACTGGGTTTTGCTGTCACCATTCGGATCAATCCCGACCTCGCCGAGTTCGAAAAGGTCTCGAACGAGTTTTCCAATGATTTGAAACTCAGAAAAGGCGTGGGGCTGTTTTACTTCTCCGGGCACGGTGCGCAGGTCGATGAACGGAACTACCTGATTCCTCACAACGCATCGCTGTCCTTCCGGGAGGATCTCCGCACGCGCGCTTACGCCGCGCAGGACATGGTCACCCGCATGGAGGCCGCGGGCAGCCGGCTGAATCTTCTCTTCCTCGATGCCTGCCGCACCAATGAGCTGCCCTCCTCTTCCTCAAAAAACCTCACCAAAGGTCTCGCCGGCATGGAAGCCGCCGCCGGAATGCTCATCAGCTTTGCCTCTGCCCGCAATTCCCCGGCCATCGATACCGGTCTTGGCTCCGCGTACACAAATGCACTCGTCGCACACATCTCCACACCGGGGCTTTCCGTTCTCGACATGCTCACCCGTGTGAGCGCTCAGGTGAAGCGCGAAACCAGAGGCCTGCAGGTTCCGTTTATGGAAGTCGGACTCGACGGCACCTTCGCCTTCGCCCCCGCGCTCACCGCTTCCTTTGCCTCCACTCCTTCTCTCTCCACTCACCCGTTTCTGTCCGCGGGACGCAATTCCCTGACGGGGTCCAATCTGTTTCCGAGCTCCATTCTTTCCGGGAGCCAGCCTTCCACGAACGCTGTCCCGTACCGCGGATTATCGTCCTTCCTCAATTCAACTCCTCCCGCCAATCTTTCCCCCGTGACAGGAGCTTCCATTCGCCCCTACACAGGCACCTTCGGAAATCCCTCGGCCGGTCTTGATCCCTCCCTGCTCAGTTCATCCATCACCTCGAGAATGTTTGGTCTTTCTTCGTCCTCAGGCAATGGCCCCAGCCCCTCCAAGATCGGCGACACAAGCCCCGCCACGGCACCCGTTCCTCCGCTGAACAGCATCTTCCGCGCGTATCTTCCGGCGGCTTCCAATTCCACCAACCCCGCGCTCCGATAGTGGAGTCAACAAGTGGCCGGAATCAAAGCAGACTCTCCACGGCGGTGAGCGCATCCTCGAGCGGCAGCCCTTCCATCGTTCCGTCTTTGGAAACCACCACCCGGTGCAACTCATAATGCCGCCCCCACTTTTGGGCGACAGTCGGACCGAATAAACACACCGTCCGGCTCCCGACCGCCGCCGCGAGGTGATTGAGCCCTGTGTCGTTGCCAACATAGACGGCGAGCTGCGCCATTATCCCGATCGTCTCCGGAAACTTTTCGCCCGTCGCATCGAAAGCCACCGGGTGCTTCATGTGTTGCAGCATCACATCCGCCGGCTCGCGTTCATCCGGTCCGCCAATCAGCACGATGCGCGCTCCATGCCGCTCGATGAGTTCATCCGCCAGCGCCGCCATGCGCTCCAACGGCCAGCGTTTCGGAACATTCGACGCTCCCGGTTGCATCCCGATCAGCGGTCCCGCTCCCGGTGGCGGGAAATTCTCCGTTAGTGTTAGCAGTTTCCGGTCAAAGTAGAGCGCCGGCCGGTTCGGCCACGGTTTGCCGTGAAAGTCCGGTGCTATTAATTGCAGCAGCCCCAGCGTGGACTCGGACTCCTGCTTGTACTTGTCGAACAGCAGGTGGTCCGTGAGCATGAAACCGCGCCCGTCGTGCTTGAATCCCACGCGCCGTCTCCCCTTGCAAAGCATCGCCGTGATCCCTGTCCGAAACGACCGGTGCACTGCGAAGATGATATCGAATCCACCCCTCCTCCGCTCCTGCCACGCAAACCGGAACGAATCCGTCGTAATCTTCAGCGAGTTCCTCCGGTTTCGGATCGTCGAATTCGGCCCGTAAGGCACAAAATTCACGCCTGCCAATTCGGGATCCAGCGAAAGGATCGTCCGCGCCCCTTTGCACGTCAGCACCGTCAACTCCGCTTCCGGCCACTGCCGGCGCACCCCTTTGATTAGAGGGAGCGACACAATGGCGTCACCGACATAACAATACTTCAGAATGATCAAAATGCGCATGTTGGAATTCCAGCCTGGATTTCTTTCAGGCCACGGAGGTGAAGCTGCAAGCATATTGCCAACCCGTTCATTGCCGGGCCCGCAGCGCGCGGGTTTAGCGCGGAGTGTGGATTGACCTCGCGGCCGGAAACGCGTATCTTTCCCTCATGACCACCCCCCGGCGGCTCCCTGCCGCCATGCTCTCCGGCCTTTTGTTCCTTGTGGCCGCACGGCTCCCGCTTTTTGGCGTGGAGCCGCGCATTTCTGAATTCATGGCGGACAACAAAGACGGGTTGTCCGATGAGGACGGGGACGAGGTGGACTGGGTAGAGATTCAGAATCCGAATCCTGTGGCGCAGGACATGGCGGGCTGGTATCTGACGGATGACCCCGCGACCCTGACCAAGTGGCAGTTTCCCGGCGTGAGCATCAATGCGAACGGCTATCTGGTTGTCTTTGCATCCGGGAAAGACCGGCGGGTTTCCGGCCAGAATCTGCACACGAATTTCAGCCTGAAGGCGGACGGCGAATCGCTGCTGCTGGTAAAGCCGGACGGGGTGACAGTGGTGAGCAATTTCACCTTCGGTCCGCAGGAAGTGGATGTTTCCTATGGGCTTTCGGCAATCACTTCATCAACCGAAACGCTCATCGCCGCCAACGCTCCCGCCCGTGCCTTCGTGCCTGCCAATGACTCGCTGGGCACCACGTGGACGCAGCCTGCATTCACGGACACCGCTTGGAAGAGCGGCACTCTGGCAGCGGGTTATGAAAACAGCACCGGCTACCAGAATTTGCTGGGTCTCGACATGAAGACCGAGATGCTGAATGTCCGTGCCAGTTGTTACATTCGGATACCATTCAATGTCGCGAGCCTGACGGACGCCCTCTCCCTCACGCTGCGAATGCGCTACGATGACGGATTTGCCGTCTATCTGAACGGCACGCTGCTGCCCACCGCCTCGCGCAATGCCCCCGGAACCCTAACGTACAATTCCCAGGCCGCCTCCGACCATCCGGACGCGGAGGCGGTCCTCTACGAGGACATCTCCATTTCCCAGCACATTGGACTGCTGAACCTGGGAACAAATGTACTGGCGATCCACGGGCTGAATCTTCCGGCATCGAGCAGCGATTTTCTGATAGGCTCCCAGTTGGTGCTTGGCCGGGGCACGTTTGCCAGCGGCTTCATGCCCGTGCCGACTCCGGGATCTGTTAACAGCTCCGGCGTGCAGGGATTCATGAAGGACACGAAGTTCTCCGTGGACCGCGGATTTTATACCTCACCGGTCAGTGTGGTCATCACTTGTGAGACACCGGGCGCTGTCATTCGCTACACGCGAAATGGCGACACGCCCACTGCTACCAGCGGTTTCGTGTATTCCGGACCGGTGGAGATCAGTTCCACCACGGTGCTGCGCGCCGCGGCTTTCAAGGACGGCTTCCTGCCGTCGAACGTGGACACGCATTCCTATCTCTTTCCGGACGACATCATCGTGCAGTCCGCGAATGGTGCGGCTCCTCCCGGCTGGCCCACTGCATCCGTCAACGGCCAGCGGTTCGACTACGGAATGGATCCTGATGTCGTCAATACAGCGGCCTCGCCCGCCATTCTGAAAACGGCGCTGCAGGCGATTCCCTCGATCTCGCTCGTTACCGATCAGCCAAACCTGACCGATGCCACCACCGGCATTTATACCAGTCCGCAAAGCCGCGGCGAGGATGTAGAGCGCCCGGTCTCCATGGAGATCATCAATGATCCCCTGAATCCCGTGCCAGGCGGTTTCCAGCAAAATGCCGGGTTGCGCATCCGGGGTGGATTCAGCCGTGATCCGTCGAATCCGAAACACTCGTTCCGCCTGTTGTTTCGCTCGGAATACGGCAAAGGAAAAATGGACTACCCGCTCTTCGGCGATGCCACGCCGTCCGGTTTCGATGGATTTGACCTGCGCACTTCGCAGGATGCCTCATGGGCGTATCTCGGAAGCGGAGAGAACACCTTCCTCCGGGATGAAGTTTCCCGCGCCACGCAGGTGCTCATCGCGCCCGGCTCCCGCATCCGGTATGTGCACGTTTATCTCAACGGCCAGTACTGGGGCCTCTACAATACCGACGAACGGCCTAACAAGGGATACGGTGAGCAGTATTTCGGAGGGAAGGAGGATAATTTTGACGTCGTTAAAACGTCCGGCTATCCCGGCAGTCACACCACGGAGGCCAGCGACGGCACCATGGCCACCGGCAGCGGATGGCATCAGCTCTGGACCGGCGCGCGGGCCGTGCGTGCGACACCCACGAACGCTAACTATTTCAAACTCATGGGTCTCGCCGCCGATGGCGTGACCCCCACCGCCGATCCGGTGGTGCTGGATGCCGTGAATCTCGCGGATTATCTGCTGGTGCTCTTCTACATGGGCGGCGATGACGGGCCCGTTTCCGACTACGTGGGAGCTTCCAACAACTGGTTCGGTATTCGCGACCGCACAGGCGTCGCAGGTTTTCGTTATTTCATCCATGATTTCGAGCAGTCCCTCGGTCTTGAAGGCGGCACCAACCAGCGCGTCGGCAGCGGCACCCAGATTCGCCCGTGGTCGAACACCGTCTCCGGAGTGAACGACTACACTCGCAGCAATCCGGAGTTCATCCACGAGGACCTTGCGTGGAACCCGGAATACCGCACGCTCTTCGGCGACCGGGCGCACCGGCATTTCTTCAACAACGGCGTCATGACCGATGCCAACGTCCTCGCCCGTATGAATGCGCTCGCGGCCATGATCGATACCGCCATTTGGGGCGAATCCGCGCGCTGGGGCGATTCCATTCGCAGCACTCCCTTTGTCCGCAGCCACTGGCTCGCGGCAAACAACCGGCTCTTCAATTTCATCAAATTTGGTACGACTAGCGGCAGCGGCTCCGGCCGCGTGGTGGAACTGCTGCGGCAGTTGCGCGGCTACGACGCTGGAACCAAACCGCTCTACCCGCTCGTGAATGCGCCCGTCTTCAGCCAGCACGGAGGCAGCATCCCTGCGAGCGGCATCACGATGACGCAGACGAATACCGGAACCACTATTCTCTACTACACGACCGACGGCACTGATCCCCGCATGATAGGCGGTGCCGTTTCGCCTGCGGCCCTCACCTACACCGCCGCGGTGCCGCTCACCGCATGGACCACCACCGTGAAGGCCCGCGTGCTGCGCGGAACGGAATGGAGCGCGCTCAATGAAGCGGTCTTCTACCGCAGCACGCCGCCGCCGCTGATCATCACGGAAATCCTCAGCGAGCCCGCGTCGCCCAGCGCCGCGGAGGCAGCCGCGGGATTCACAGACAAGGACGATTTCGAGTTCATCGAGTTGATGAACACCGGTACGGAACTGCTGAATCTGCGCGACGTTCGTTTCTCGCGGGGCATCGACTTTACGTTTGCCGATGTTACCCTCGCCCCCGCAGAGCGTGCCGTGGTGGTGCACCGCCTCGCGTCCTTCCGTCAGCGCTACGGCAATGGTCCGCGCGTCGTTGGGACTTTCGCCCTGAGTCTCGACGACGGGGGCGAGCGCCTCGCCGTGACCTCCGCCTCCGGCGCAATCCTAACCGATTTTATCTTCGATACCGCTGCGCCCTGGCCCGCCGGGCCGCCGGGTTTCAGCCTCGTCCTCCGGGCTCCCGGCCTCGATCCGGCAAATCCTCTGAATTGGCGCACGAGTCTCGCCGCGGGTGGCAGCCCTTCCGCCGTGGAAGGCACCACCTACGCCGCCTGGAAAACGGCCAACAACGTCCCTAACGACACTGCGGATTCCGACGGCGATGGCATGGACCCGTTGCTGGAGTATGTTACCGGCGGTTCCCCCGCTGTGGCTGACCCCGGCCGGCTTCCGAGCCTCACTGTATCCGGCACCGATGTCCGTCTCAGCTATTTTCACGCCCTCGCCGCCGACGACGTCGCCACCGTGGCTATGCAGAGCAGCGACCTTTCTCAATGGACTCCGGCCAGTGTCGAACCCGTCTCTGCGGTGGCTGCCGCCAATGGCACCCAGCAGATTACCGTCCGCCTCACCAACCCGCCCGCCGGACGCTTTTTTCTCAGGATACGCTGGCAGCTAAGGCCGTGAATTATCGCCTCTCGCGCTCAGAGCCGTTGAACTTTAGTCCTTAAACCCCATGACGGCTTCGCAAAGAAAGGCAGTCACGCTTTTTCTTGCGGGACTCGTTCCGATCCTGACGATTCCGGCATTCACGGGGGGGTTGTTGGTTGGAACGCTGCTGCTCATCGTCCCTCTGGCGGCGGCGGTGATCATGGCTCTGCGACCAAAGCGATAACGGGCTCTGCGATCTCAAGGAGCCGAATGTTGTCCAGCACTCCCCTCCTTGAAGGGCAAGGTGAACAGTTCCGCGCTCATTCCCGCGGGAAGTCGTTTGCCTGCGGCGTTCCGTGGAAACGCGTGATGACCTCCTTGCATCCCGGTCACGAGACCGTTGTTTATAAATTCCCTCCATGGTCCGTCGATTTCCCGTATCCTCCATCTGGCGCTGCTTCTTTCCGGCGGTTGTGGCAACGCTCTGCGCCGGAACTGCCGCGGGCAAACCACCACCGGATGCAGCGGTGGCGCCGCGGACGCACTGGAGTTTTCAGCCGGTGCGGGTGGCGGAGCCGCCTTCAGTAAAGATTGAGGCGTGGGTCAGGACACCGGTGGACCGATTCATCCTGTCGAAACTCGAAGCGAAGGGCCTTGCGCCGGCGCCCGAGGCCTCGCGGGAGCAGTTTATTCGGCGTGTGACTTATGGACTTACGGGGCTGCCGCCGTCGCCGGAGGAGATCGATGCCTATCTAAAAGATCAGGAGCCGGGTGCGGAAGAGCGGGTGGTGGACCGCCTGCTGGCTTCGCCGCACTACGGTGAACGTTGGGCGCGGCACTGGCTGGACCTGGTGCGGTATGCAGAGACGGACGGCTATGAACATGACACCGTGAGACCGCACGCATGGCGCTACCGGGATTATGTGATTCGTTCATTCAACAGCGACAAGCCCTATGACCGGTTTGTTCGTGAACAGATCGCCGGTGATGAACTGTGGCCGGACGATCGCGACGCCCGCGTGGCCACGGCCTTCGCGTTGCTGGGGCCGGACATGACCGATTCGGCGGACCAAACGCAGCGGCGGCTCAATACGCTGAACGATGCGGTGGATACGACGGCTGCGGCGTTCCTCGGCCTTACGTTAGGTTGTGCCCGCTGCCACGACCACAAATTCGAGCCTCTGACGCAACGGGACTATTATTCGTTCCAGTCCTTCTTTGCGCCGGCGCAGTTTGAGAGCGAATTGAAAGTACCAACGGAGGATGAGAAGAAGGCTTATGCCGCGGCGCAAACGGAATGGGAAATGAAGACGGCTCCGGCGCGGGAGAAACTGGCGGCTCTGGAAGGCCCTGTGCGGGAACGTTTGCTGGCAGCGAAGATGGCCAAGCTTGCACCGGAGGTACAGGAAGCGCACCGCACGCCGAAAGACAAGCGCACGCCACAACAGGAGGCGGTGGCGCAGGAGACGGCTTCGCAGGTGGCCGTTAGCGAAGGTGAGGTCAAAAAGTCCCTGGCGCCGGAACAGGCAGGGCTGCTGGCTAAGATCAATGCAGAGATCAAAGCGGTGCCCAGGCCCGATCCGCTGCCGGCCACGATGGCGCTGCGGAATCCGTCAGGCACTCCGGCGGCGGTGCATGTGCTGATGCGGGGAGACTACACATCCCCGGGCGGGGAAGTGCAGCCGGCATTCCCAGGGGTGCTGGCGAACAGTAACACGCCGGCGGCCGCCGCAGAGGCGGAGCGGGTGCGCGCAACAACGGCGAGGCGTGCGGCGCTGGCGGAGTGGATCGCCGGTCCTGACAATACGCTGACGGCCCGCGTGATGGTGAACCGGATTTGGCAGCACCACTTCGGGCGCGGGCTGACGCGCTCATCGGGAGACTTTGGAACGCAGGGAACTGCCCCTACGCATCCGGAACTTCTCGACTGGCTGGCGCATGAATTTGTCACGGGCGGCTGGAGCGTAAAAAAGATACACCGGCTAATCGTGCTTTCGTCGGCTTACCGGCAAGGCTCCGCGCCATCGGCGGCTGCTCTTGCAAGCGATCCTGACAACTCACTTTTCTCGCGCCAGAACCGCGTGCGGTTGGAGGGCGAGGCGATTCGTGACAGCCTGCTGGCAGTGAGCGGGCGTCTGAATTCCGCCATGTTCGGGCCCGGCGTGCTGCCGCCCATTCCAAAAGCGATTACGGCAGTGTCAAAGAACTGGAACACCACTCCTGACAAGGCAGAACATCTGCGGCGCAGCATTTACATTTTTGTCAGGAGAAACCTTCGCTTCCCGTTTCTGGAGGTGTTCGATGCGCCTGATAGTAACATTTCATGCCCGGAGCGTGGCCGGAGCACCACCGCACCGCAGGCGCTCTCGCTGCTGAACAGCGAGGAAACGTCGGCGTCCGCCACAGCCATGGCGGCGCGGCTGGAGAGGGAGGTTCCGGGCGAGGGAACAGAGGTGACCGGACAGCGGATACGCCTGGCGTTTCGTCTGGTGCTGGGAAGACCGCCCTCCCAAAACGAATTTGAAACCTCCGCGGCGTTTCTGAAGAAGGAATCCGGACTCAGTGAATTGTGCCGGGCGCTGTTGAATCTGAATGCCTTTATTTATGTCGATTGATCCTGACACTCCATGCTCCGGACCCTCGGCGGGAGTGCCGGCGTTCTCGCGCCGCGGATTTCTCCAGCGGGCGGGTGCCGGATTTGGCATGATGGCGCTGGCCTCGCTGTTGCGGCAGGACGGCTTGCTGGCGGCGCAGGCTCCGGTGGAAGCGGCGGGGCCGCTCTCGCCGAGGCAGCCGCATTTTGCGCCGAAGGCCACGAACGTGATTTTCCTGTTCATGTCCGGAGGGCCGAGTCATGTGGACCTCTTCGATCCAAAGCCGGATTTGATTCGGCTCGCAGGCCAGCCAATTCCGGAGTCGTTCGGACATTTCAAAACGCGGCGAAATGTCGCGAAGAACAAACTGCTGCCGCCGCTGCGGCCGTTCAAGCCGCGGGGCCGGTGCGGCATGGAGATTTCGGAGTTTTTGCCTAACATCGCGCTGCATGCGGACCGGCTGTGTCTGCTGCGCGGGTGCTATGGCGACAGCGTCACGCATCCGGAGTCCGTCTATCAGATGAATACCGGTTCCATTTTGATGGGGCGAGCGAGTCTTGGCGCATGGACGGCCTACGGACTGGGCACGGAGAATCAGAATCTGCCGGCGTTCGTGGTGCTGCCCGATCCCGGCGGTTGGCCGAAGGGCGGAGCGCCGGCGTGGGGGAACGGTTATTTACCGGCGACTTGTCAGGGAACGCTGCTGCGCGGCGGTGCCGTGCCCGTGCTGGACCTCGCCACGCCGAAGGGCATCTCCGCGGCACAGCAGCGAAAGACACTGGATCTGATTAACAAGTTGAATCGCGAGAGTTTGCCGGCGGATGATGCCGGCGGGGAACTGGCAGCGCGGATTGCGGCGTATGAACTCGCATGGCGGATGCAGAGTCACGCACCGGAGGCGGTGGATATCTCGAATGAGACGGAGGCGACGCGAAGGCTGTATGGACTGGATCAAAAACACACGGCGGAATTCGGAACCCGCTGCCTCCTGGCGCGACGACTGGTGGAAAAGGGCGTGCGTTTCGTTCAACTGTACTGCGGCGACACCAACGGATGGGATGGTCATTCCAAAATGGAGGAAAACCACAGCCGGCTGTGTGCACAGAGTGATTTGCCAATCGCGGGGCTCCTAACGGATTTGGAGTCGCGCGGCCTGATGGACAGCACATTGGTAATTTGGGCCGGGGAGTTCGGCCGCATGCCGATGAGCGAGGGCAGCGACGGACGGGATCACAATCCGCATGGATACAGCCTGTGGATGAGCGGGGCAGGCATTCGCGGTGGACAGGTGATAGGGTCCACTGATGCGGTTGGCCTCCGCGCGGAAACGGAAAAGGCGCATGTCCACGACATTCACGCGACGATTCTCCACCTGCTGGGATTCGACCATGAACGGCTGATCTTCCACACCGGCGGGCGCGATCAGCGGCTCACGGACGTAGCCGGGAATGTGATCAGGAAGGCGCTGGCGTAATGCGGAAGGGCTCTATCGCGGCTACGCCAGCAATGGCTTGATGACATTCCCCGCGATATCGGTGAGGCGGTAGTCGCGGCCTTCGTGGCGGAAGGTGAGGCGTTTGTGGTCCACCCCCATGGCTTGCAGGAGAGTGGCATGGAGGTCGTGGACGTGCACAGGGTCGCGCACGATGTTGTATCCAAAGTCATCCGTTTCGCCATAGACCATGCCTTTTTGGATGCCGCCACCGGCCATCCAGACGGTGAAGCAGCGGGGGTGGTGGTCGCGTCCGAAGTTACCGGGAGTGATGTCGCCCTGGCTGTAGGCGGTGCGGCCGAATTCACCGCCCCAAATGACGAGCGTTTCATCGAGCAGGCCGCGCTGCTTGAGATCAGCGACGAGGGCGGCTGCGCCCTGATCGGTTTCCTTGCACTTTTGGGGGAGACCTCCGGGCAGTCCGCCATGGTGGTCCCAGTCGCGGTGGCAAAGCTGAATGAAGCGGACGCCGCGTTCGGCGAGGCGGCGCGCCAGCAGGCAATTGTTTGCAAAACTGGGCTGGCCCGGCTTGGCGCCGTAGAGGTCGAGCACTTCCTTCGGTTCTTTGGAAAGGTCCGTGAGTTCCGGCACGCTCGTCTGCATGCGGAAGGCGAGTTCGTAATTCTCGATTTGCGCGGCAATGGCGGGATCGCCGAGTTCACCGAGGGCCATGCGATTGAGTTCGTTGGCTGCATCAATGGACTGCCGCCGCGTGTCGCCGCTGATGCCTTTGGGATTCGAAACGTAGAGCACAGGGTCACCCGCGTTGCGGAACTGCACGCCGGCGTACTGGGAGGGAAGAAACCCGCTGCCCCAATAGCGCGCTTGCAGCGTCTGCCCGCCCCCGCCGCTGGTGAGCACGACAAAAGAGGGCAGGTCCTTGTTCGCGCTGCCGAGGCCGTAAGCGAGCCATGCCCCCATGACGGGCCGGCCCGGTTGCTGGTGACCGGTGGCAAAGAACGTGGCCGCGGGATCGTGATTGATAGGGTCCGTGTGCAGCGAGCGGACGAACGTGCAGTCATCGACGACTTTTGTGAGATGCGGCAGCAGTTCGGAAATGTCCATCTGCGCCTGGCCGTACTTCGCGAATTTGAATGGCGATCCGACACAGAGCAGATTCTTCTGCCCGCTGGTCATCGTCGTAATGCGCTGGCCTTTGCGGACACTGTCGGGCAGGTCCTTGCCCGTCATTTCGATGAGCTTCGGCTTGGGATCGAACAGGTCCAGATGCGAAGGCGCGCCGGACATGAACATGTAGATGATACGCTTCGCCTTCGGCGCAAAATGGAGGCGTTTGAGCGCGCCTGGCACTGCGGGGCCATCGCCTGGTTCCATGCCGAAGAGGCGGGGATTGAAGAGCGAAGTCAGCGCGAGAGCACCAAGGCCGGTGGTGCTCTGTTTGAGAAACGTGCGGCGCGCGAGCGATTGCCTGAGGGCGTTGGGAATGGCGTCCATGACTTCAGTTGGTGATGGTTTCGTTGAGGTTCAGCAGGACGTTGCCGACGACGGTCCATGCAGCGAGTTCGCTGTCGTTAATGCCTTCCGGTTTTGGCAAATCGCCCGCTTTTGCCAGGGTGGCGGCGGCGGCCTTGTCCTTGTTATAATTGAGGAGTTGCGCGTCGAGCGTCTTCGCGAGGACTTCGATTTCTTTGTCCGCAGGCATTCGACCAAGGGCGGTGCGCCATGCGAAGCGGAGACGAGCGGCGTTATCGGCACCGCCTTCCTTGAGAATGCGCTGGGCGAAAGCGCGCGCGGCTTCAACAAATACTGGATCGTTCATCAGCACGAGGGATTGCAGCGGTGTGCTGGTCTTTGCGCGCTGAGCATTGCAAAATTCGCGTGTCGGGGCATCCAAAGTAATGAATGATGGATACACCGTCGAGCGGCGCCAATAAACGTAAAGTCCGCGCCGGTAGAGGTCCGCGCCCTTCGACTTGTCGTAGTTGTAACCGCCCATTTCGTTGATTTCCCATGTGCCGGGCGGTTGTTCGGGCTTGATGCTCCTGCCGCCGAGCTTGGGATTCAGGATGCCCGCGATGGCGAGCGCATTGTCACGAATCATTTCCGCATCGAGACGCTGTCGTGGTCCGCGGGCAAGCAGACGATTCTCGCTGTCACGCGCAAGCAAGCCGGGCGAGACCCGCGCGGACTGCCGGTAGGTTTCGCTCATAACGATCTGCTTCAGGACTCGCTTGGTGTTCCAGTCAGTCATGAAATCACCCGCCAGCCAGTCGAGCAATTCCGGATGGCTCGGCCACTCGCCCTGCGAACCGAAATCATTCAGCGTCTTCACAAGGCCGGTTCCGAAAAGCATCGCCCACCACCGATTCACCGTCACGCGCGCGGTGAGGGGTTGATCTTTCGAGACGAGCCACTTTGCAAAATCGAGGCGGTTCAGCGGCTTGCCGTCGGTGCGCGGCGGAATTTGTGGAAGGAAGCCCGGCACACCGGCGGCGACCTTTTCGCCGTTTTGATCGTATTGGCCGCGGACTTTGATGAAGGTGTCGCGCGGCTTCGCCATCTCGGACATCACCATCGTGTTGGGAATGGCCTTTTCGATTTCCTCTTTGGACTTCTTCAAATCGGCCACCTTCTTCTGGGCCTCTGTGTATTCCGGCGCCTGGGTGTCGCGGAAAAACTTCTGCAATTGTGCCTTCTGCTCCGGCGTCCGCTTTTCGGCGGGAACTCCCGCAATCGCCAAAGCGGCATTGCCGTTGAGCGACGCCACGTCCGCCGCCGTGAGCGCGCGGTGATAGACGCGAAAATCATCCACGCGCCCCGTAAACAGAGGTCCCATGGTCCCGCGCCTTCCGATGCTGAACGGTTCCGGCGTCTTGATAGTGCCGGTGAGTGTGTCCACGAGAACTTTTGTTTTCTCAAGCTGTCCGTTCACATACATCTTTACGCCGGATCCCTTGCCCGAGCCGTCATACGTCACCGCAAAGTGAAGGAAGGTATCCGTGGGAAGATCGCGCCGGCCCTGTACGTGAATCGCATTCGACGACCATTTGCTGATGAGGTGAACACTTGGCTTTGTCCCGTGGAATTCGACATCCCATCCGCGAGTGTCTGTGGATGACTCCATTTTGCCGAAAGGCGAGCCGCCGTCCGGTTTCAAACGCAGCCACGCCGTGACGGTAAACGGCTGATCCTTTTCAAAACTGAGCTGGTCACCGTATTCGATCCATCCATTTTTCACCACCCGATAGCTGTTCCCCACCGAGCCTTCCACGAAGGTGCCTTCGCCTTTTGCCGCGCCCGCGATTTTCTTCCCGTCATCGCCGGTTCCGTTGCCATCCGCGTCCAGCGGAATGGTGATCACCGGCTTCGGTTGCTCGAGGGCCTGGCCGGATGCGACGCGCTGTTTTTCCCAGTCGGCCTGTTTGGCATCGAGAGCCTTTTCGAGTTCCTGCACCTGTTTCCCCGCGTCGGCGATTTCCCCCTCGAGACGCTTTTGCTCCGCGAGCTGTGACGCCGAGGGAACCTGGAGAAACGGCTGGGGATTCCGGTCGCGCACACCGTCCTTTCCGTTCTCCGGAACGTTGTGAAAAAACGCATACACCCGGTAAAAATCCTTTTGTGTTATCGGATCGTATTTGTGGTCGTGACACTGCGCGCAGGCCACGGTCATGCCGAGCCATGTCACGCCGGTGGTCGCCACGCGATCGACGATGTAAAGGTTCAGATACTCCTGTTCGATCAGTCCGCCTTCGTCGCTCGTCATCACGTTGCGGTGAAAGCCCGACGCCACCTTTTGATCGGTGGTCGCATTCGGCAAAATGTCGCCCGCGAGTTGCTCGATCGTAAACTCATCAAACGGCATCCCCGCATTGAACGAATTGATCACCCACTCGCGCCATAGCCACATGTCCCGCAGTGAGTCATTGTGATACCCGCTGGTGTCGCCATAGCGCGCCAGGTCCAGCCACGGCACCGCGAGCCGTTCGCCAAAATGCGGCGACGCCAGCAGCTTATCCACCGCAGCCGAAAGCGCCGCATTCCGGTCCTTTACCGACGCCTCGATGAAGGCATCGACCTCCGCCACGGACGGCGGCAGCCCGGTCAAATCCAGCGATACGCGGCGCAACAGGCGGGCGGGCTCCTCCTCCGGCGCAGGCTTGAGCCCCTCTTTTGCCAGACGCGTCTGCACGAATGCATCGATCGGACTCTTCCCTGGAACCTCCGGAACGGCCACCGGCTTTACCGGCTCGAACGACCAGTGTCCTGTCCAATTAGCGCCCTCCTTCACCCAGCGCTTCAGGAGTTCCACATGCTCCGGCTTCAGCTTTTTCAGTTCCTTTGGCGGCGGCATCACCTCTTCCGGGTCCGTTGCGCAAATCCTCTTGAGAAGTTCGCTTTTCTCCAAATCGCCAGGCACTATCGCCACCGCCCCCGACTTCGCCTTCCCAAACGCCGAATCCTTCAAATCCAGCCGCAAATCCGCCTTCCGCTTGTTCGCATCCGGCCCATGGCAAGCGAAACAGTGGTCTGAAAGGATCGGACGGATATCGCGGGCAAAATCAAGGTTCCCGGCCACGGCGGAAACGGCCGGGGCCAGCATGGCAAACAAGCATAATATCTTTGGCATGGAAGGAATGCGGCGCAGGGTGACGGGAATCAGCCAGTAAACGTAGTCGAACAACGCGTCCTTGCCACGATTACGTCATGGGCCGGCCCCGACCGGTTCACTGCTTCCGCAGCCGGAAAAACTCCGCTGCTTTAGTGGCACCGACGGAGACGCTATAGACGCCCCCGTTGCTGGTGATTCCGCTCGTGATGGGGTTCCAGATGCTGCCGGCGACGAGGCTGGGAGAGCGTTCCAGTGTGAAGCCCGCGGGGGTGGTTGGCCACTGGAGCAGGACCTCCGCCGGCGCGGTCTTCGCGATGGTCAACCACGGCGCAAGACCGAAGGTGTAGGTTAGATCATCGAAGTAAACGGTTTGGCCGCTGCCATCGATGTGTGTCGTGATGATGCCGAAGCGATTAAACTGGGCGCCGATCTGTTTGTGCCCCGCATCGAGATTGAGCGTTACCGCCTGACCGTTCAGCGTTATAGTGATGTTGCCGGTTCCGCCATTGCCGTCCGGCTGGTAATCCAGCGACCAATGGCGGGACTGCCCGTCCGGATAAATAAAAGGCGGCGTGGGTGTGCCGCGATTGCCGCTGGCCCGCACGCCTTCCTGGTCCAAGCCGTACGTCGGATAGAGATAAAACCCCTCAGAGCTGGGGCCTTCGATGGCTGCACCCACAAAGTTCTCAGGCGTCGCGGAATCCTGGGCGTTGTTGCTGCGCACGCTGCCGGTGGAATGGAAAAAACCGATGAGCGTGGTGCTGTCGCTGACACCACGCCGGAATGCCACTTTGCCCTCGGCGTGCAGCGGATGAGTAAGATTCAGCGTGTCACCGAGCCGGGAGCCATAATAAGCCATGCGCGTTCCGTTGAACTCCACACGCGAATCACCGCGAAAGGTGTCACCGCCCATCTCCCCTTTGCTTTGGCCGCCGGCAAAATTGGAGTTGGCACTGTAGCCGAAATTGAATCTCGGGCGGACGTTGGTGCTGGTATAGTTCCCGCGGTTGTTCCGCGCGTCCCAGCCGGGGTCTGAATTGAAGGGGTGTGACTCTCCGTTGATCGTCACATTATCCAGCCAAAGCCGTCCCGGGTCGTCCGCGCTCTTCATGACGTTGAGAATACCGAAGCGATTGAACACCGCGCCGTCGGCTTTGTGACCGGGGTCAAGAGTCATGTCGCTGGAGTAGGAACCGATGGTGGCGTGGACGGTGCCCCGGCCGCCGGCACCGTTGGGATCGTACGTTAGCGAGAACGGGTAATCCACGGTTCCCGTCGGGATTTGCGCCTCTCCGCTGAAGGACCCGCCGCCAGCCCGCCACAGGCCTGTGCCGTAATCGAGATACGCGAGAAAATAAGTGCCCCGGCCATAGATGCGCAGAGCGATGGTGTTGGGCGTGCGCCACTCGTTTGTGGTGCTGGCGTTGAAGAATCCAATCAGGGTATGGCCGCCACCCGCAGGCACATTCAGAACGCCGGAAGCGGTAAGTGGATCGTTGAATGACAAGGGTGTGATGACCTTCCCATAAAATGCCGCTTCTCCCGCCGGGGTGATGAGGCCGCCAATTTCTCCCGCCGAACCGCCGGCATTGGTGGAATTGCTGAAGCCAAAGTCCTGGCTGATTACTCTGGGGCCTGGATCCGTCGCGCGGTTGTGATAGCCCTCCCATGCCAACCCTGGATCAGTGGTGAAGGTATCGGTCTTCAGCAGGAACTGCTGTCCGTAAGAGGACACAGACGCCGCCGCGATCGTGATGATGACGAGGCGCATCAGCAGGGCGATGCGCGAACCGATTGTCCCCGGGTTTCGCATAATCCGCGGATTCTGCGTACTTCGCCGAAATTGAAAAGGCAGAATCCCGGCTCAGAAAGGGCACCTTATAAACGGCATTTTTTGTGCAAGGCGGAAGCGGATGAACACGCTGATCAACGGCACTTCATGGAGCCGGGTGAAGACCGGTGGGGGCATGAGGAAACGTCTGCGCACGGCGCGTGGATCAATAGTGGCAATCGGAGTCATGTCGCTCGCATTGGCTGGAGCAGTGCTGGGACAGGCGCCGAACATTGTTTGGGAGGCACCGACGCCAGGCGGGCTGGCGAACAGTGTCGTTGGGATGGCGTGGTCTCCGGGAACCGTAACAACGCAACGGGTGGCGGCGGGATCGACAGATCGGTGGGTGCGTACGCGGAAGGCCGATAACGGAGCGCTGATTTATTCAGTGCTGCAGCCGCACCGCTCCGGCACGGCGGACCAGACGATTTATTCGATCAACGGCGCGTGGCTGGCGGTGCATAACAGCGATGGCGGGACTGGTTTCAGGGTGCACCGGGCAGCGGATGGGGTCTTCCTGGGTACCCTTACGGCCACGCTGGACAGCCGCGGGATCATCGTCTTCGCACCGGATGCTCAACTTACGGGATCGACAGGCGGGGACGGGACACTGTCCCAGTGGCGGGTGCAGGAATTCAAGGTGACCCATGTCACCGGCAGCGGCTACACCCGGGTCTTCACCGTCTTTAATTTTTCGCCGGACGGGACGCTTCAGTCCACGGCGAGCCAGGGAAAAATCACGATCCGGAGGCGAACAGACGGAGGGATTGTGAAGGTACTCTCCGGCGGAGCCCCGCGCGGCGCGCAGGTCGTGACCTTCACGCCGGACAGCACAGGCCTTGCCGAATGGACGCCCAGTCCGAATCAGACGACACTGTGGCGCATCGCGGACGGGAGGATTCTCATGCGCTTTCCTTCGGCGGCGCCGGAGGAGGGTATAGGGAGCATCCGGTTCACACCCGACGGCCTTCGCCTGGTGACGACGGGTTATCTTCCCTACATTGACGCAGATGGACTTTGGCAGCAAAAAGGGGTCATTCGCTTCTGGCGCGTGAGCGATGGAGCCATCCGGGCACAGTATTACGACCGGACGGGTATTGGCGTGACATCGCCAGTGGCGTGGGCTCCGGATGGGGCACGATTTGCCTATGGCACCTATGAAGGGGCGGTTTTGGCGGCAAAAACCCCGGCACCGTAAAAAATCGAAGAGACACCCGCAGGCGGGAGGCCCTGTTTCCTCACCGCCCACGGGCGCTATCTGCCCAAATGGGGGTTTGGGGCAGACTCAAGAGATACGCGGGCTTTTTGGCGATGGATTCAAATAAACCCAATCCCATTCGCGTAAATGGGTTACGCTTGATTCCGGAGACTCGCGGCGGGCGGGCGTTTTGAAAGCCTGAATTTCGTTTGCAAAAGGGAGGCGCGCACCTACGATCCGCCTCCCCGCCCCCGGCCCGATGGAAGGACCGGCGGCTTCATTCAACTCTGCAACTAATCATTATGGGCTCTCTCAAAAAGAGACGGAAAACGAAAATCAACAAGCATAAGCGCAAGAAACGCATGCGGGCGAACCGCCATAAGAAGCGTTTGCGCTATAAGTCCTAAGGCAGGAGCGTCGGGCTTATGATGGCCGCGACACCGAAAAGCAAGCCGCTGAGAGCGGTCCGGTGTCCACCCGTAACGGGAAAATTTCAGGCGGGCAGGCGCGTCCTGCCCGCCCTTCTTTGTGCCCTGATGGGGGGATGGGGTACTGTGCCGCGGTCCGGTGGCCAGGACGCTGGATTGTGGCCGGTGGAGACGGAACAGAAGGACCGGGCGCTGTCCAAAGCCGGGGCACAAAAAGCGAAAGCGATGGCCCACTATCTCCAGGCCGCGCGCACACTGGACGAACAGGGCACGGAGGAGGCGCTGCCGGTTTTTAAGGAAGTCCTTGCTCTCGATCCGGCGAGCAGTGTTTTGATGAGCCGCGTGGCATCGCTGGCGGCTGCGGCGGGTCAGCCGCAGGAAGCCAAACGGCTCCTTGAGGCGGCGGTGAAGGGGCACCCGAAGGAGGAAGGACCGCTGCTGGCGTTGATGCGGCTCCTCGTTGACCAAAAGCATGCGGAAGCCATGGCGACGCTGAAGCAGGCACGAACGAAGTTTCCCGGTTCTCCTGAACTCTGCCGGCTGGCAGTCAGAGTGTATGTGAACGGCCAGCAGCGCAGCGAGGCCCAGGCGGCGGTAAGGCAAACGCTGGCGCGCGACAGCCGTGACCCGCAATTTTGGCTGGCGATGGCGCCGGTGGCGCGCGAGGCGTTCCCGCTCGATGATCCTGACACGCGTGCAGCGAATGTCGCGATCGTAACGGGATGCATTGAAAAAGCAGCAGCCCTGGGAGGAGATGATCCCGCGGTGCTGGAGGCGGCGGCGGATTTTTATGCGCGGCTGCAAGCGCCGGACAAGGCCGCTGAGTATTACCGGAAGCTGGCGGCGCTGCAGCCCGGGAACTTGACCGCGCGGCGCAAGCTGGGACAGTGTTCGCGGCTGACCGGTGACCTTGAAGGGGCACGGAGGATCTTCGCGGAGTTGCTGCGCATCGATAGCGCGGATACTGTATCGCACCGCGCGCTGACTTCGATGCTGGAAGAAGCGGGTGAGGCGAAGGAGGCATTGAAACACCGGATGGAGCTGCTGCGCATCGACGGCGGCACGGCGGAGGAGTATTTGAAGCTGGCGGCGCGCGTGCAGGAGGAGGGAATGGCGGATGAAAACCGGCTGACGCTGGAGCGCGGGGCGTTTGCGAATCCGCGTTCGGCGAGACTTGTCATCGCGCTGGCTGCGGCGCTCTATCGCGCGGGTCGCGTGCCTGAAGCTTCCGCGCAATATGAGAAAGCGGTGGAACTGGCGGAGCACAGTGATCCCGATGCGCTTGATGATGCGTTTCATCTGGGCCGGGCACAGTGTGTTCGCGACGCGGGTGACCGGACTGCGGCGGCCGGGCATTTTCGCAAGGCTATCGATAAGGTGCCGAAAGGAAAACCGGAGCGGGCGGTGCCGGCGTATTGCGGGTTGGCGATGCTTTGGCTGGAGGATGGAACAAGGCTGGAGGAGGCGCGTGAACTTCTGCGCCTGGCTTCGGCATTGAAGAAGGATGATCCGGCGGTGAACGAGGCGCTGGGATTCTATGCCGCCCGGAAGGGCGACTGGGAAGCAGCATTGAAGGAATACCAGCAGGCGGAAAAAGGCCAGGTTTCTCCTTCACCGGCGTTCGTGCTGCGCCTGACGGATGCGCTGGAGCGCCTGAAACGAAAGGAGGAAGCGATTGCATGCCTGGAAAAGGCGACTGCGCTTCCCAACGCAGCACCGGTGTTGAAGGCGAGACTCGATGTTTTGCGCGGAGCGGCACAGAAGGTGCAAAAAGAATCCCCCTGACAAATTATGCCTGAGCTGGCCGAAGTCGCTTATTATGCGCGTCAGTGGGACGCGGGACTGGGAAAACGCATTGCGCGGGTGCATGTGCATGCGAGGTCGCGCGTCTTCCGTGGCGGACACGCGGAGGAGATGGCGAAAGCGCTCACGGGTTCGACGTACCGGAAGGCATGCACCCATGGGAAGAATATGCTGTTTGAGTTCAGCGGCGGTGTGTGGCTGGGCGGACATCTGGGGATGACGGGGAAGCTCCTAACCGCTCCGCCGGATCATGAACCTCAGAAGCATGATCACCTGGTATTGTTCACCAAAGATGCGGCGCTCGTTTACCGGGATTACCGGATGTTCGGAAGGTGGGGGCTGGATCACGGGAAGGAACCGCCGGCGTGGTGGCGCGAGTTGCCGCCGGAGATTCTGGACAAATCATTCACCGTGGCGCGGCTGAAAGAGATTCTGGAACGGCGGGCAAAAACACCGCTGAAGGCGCTGCTGCTGGATCAGACGATCTTTCCCGGCATTGGCAATTGGATGGCGGATGAAGTGCTGTGGCAGATGCGGATTCATCCGTCGGTGGCGAGCGGAACGGCGGATGCGGGAGATTTGCGCAAGACGCTGCAGTCGATTTGCCGCACTTCAATGAAGACGATTGCGAGGGATTGGTCGGACCCTCCGAAGTCGTGGCTATTCAGTCACCGGTGGAAAACGGGAGGGCATTGCCCGAGATGCGGGACGGAACTGAAGAGAGGCGATTTCCGCGGGCGGACGGCTTGCTGGTGTCCGAAGTGTCAGGGCGGATAAGGCACCGGTTGGTCCCGCGGTTGCGGCGATGGCATTGGGCGGAGGCTGGTGATGGTGAGGGATGAGGTATTTTCTTTGTCTGCTTTTCTGTTTTCAATTCTGCGGGGCAGGGGAGCGCCCGCGTCTGGCGGTGTTGACGGATATTGGTGGAGACCCGGATGATCAGCAGTCGATGATCCGGCTGATGACGTATGCGAATGAGTTTGAGATTGAAGCGCTGATCGCGACGGCGGCGGGGACCCGGGGGGAATTGAAGGAGGCGATCACGCGACCGGATCTCATCCGGCAGATTGTGGATGGCTATGAAAAGGTGCTGCCGAACTTGAAGCGGCATGCGCAGAACTGGCCGGAGGCGGATTCATTGAGGAAGGTGTTGAAGACGGGAAACCCTAACAGGGGACGGGATTTTGTCGGCGAAGGAAAGGACACGGATGGTTCGCGGTGGCTGCTGGAGCGCATCGACGCGGGGAAGTCGGAGAGGCCGCTGAATATTACCATCTGGGGAGGGCAGACGGATTTTGCACAGGCGCTGTGGCGGGTGAAGAAGGATCGCGGGAATGACGGACTGGCGGCCTTTGTGAAGAAGTTCCGCGTCTATGACATCCACGACCAGGACGGGATCGCGGACTGGATGCGCGGAGAGTTTCCCGGCATGTTCTACATCTTCGCCGGCGCGTACAAAGGGAAGGATATGCGCGAGGGAACGTATCGCGGGATGTATTTGAGCGGGGATGAATCCCTAACAAGCCGGAAGTGGGTGGACGAAAATGTGAGAAGCAAGGGACCGCTGGGGGCTCTGTATCCGGTGGATACCTGGACGGCGCCGAATCCTAACGCATGCCTCAAGGAGGGAGACACGCCGGCGTGGTTTTTCTTTTTGCCGCAGGGCGGAAATGATCCGGCTGATCCGACGAAGCCGGGTTGGGGCGGGCAGTTTGTGAAGCAGGAGGATAGGTGGTACCGGGATATTCCGCGGACGAAGGATTTCGATCCGCGGAGTCCGGTGAGCAAATGGCGTCCGGATTATCAGAAGGATTTTGCGAAGCGGATGAAATGGTGTTTGCCGGAATGAGGGGATGGAATGGAGATTGGCGCCTCTGGCACGAATAACGAACGTGATTGCGGTCCGGGCCAAAACCGGGGGCATCCGCAAACCCGAAACCAGAAGCCCGAAAGAATGACGAAGGGCGAATGACGAAGGTTTGACCCGGATCGGTTAGGGCCTGGAGAGTAAGAGTATGAGTATGAGTAAGTGAGAGGAATTGTTACTCGACGCGGAGGCGGAGGAACATGCGCGAGGAGGGGGCGACGGGAGTGGAGGAACGATACGTGACGGTGGCGGTGCCGTCGCCGTTGTTGCGGGTGCCGACATAGACGAGTGCACCGGCCTGCCATGAGGCGGGAGCGAGGGAAGTGGACAACTCGGGCGTGATGGCGACGCCGTCGGCGAGGAGACTGCGCTGGAACTCCACGACCAGATAAGTGCCCGGCACGTTGTTAACGACGAATTCCTGCTCGCGGGAGGAAATGACAGGCGAGCCGTTGGGCGCGGAGGGGTTGAGGGCGAGGGCGTGTTCAACGATGGCGGTGAGGCCGTCGCCGTCGGTGTCGGCGAGCGGGTTGGCGGGAACGCTGACGCCATTCGCAGAGCCGGGAGTGCCGCCCAGTTGCGCACTGCAGCGCCAACTGGCGGGCAGATTGTGATCGGGATTCGCGGCCGGATTATTCAGCACCAGGCTGTAGCCGGTGCCGTCGGCGTCCACGGGCCATGGTTCTTCGTCACTGTAAGTGAAGCTCTTAATGACGGCGGCGCCGGCGGCGAGGAGGGTCACGGTATCGCTGCTGTTGGAGAGGTTTCCGGAATACGGTCCGGTGAGTTTCAGGGAAGAGTTGACGCCGTAACGCAGGGCAAACGCCGCAGGATTCTCCGCGACCACGACACGCTCTCCCGGATCCAGACGCAGCACGGACGGACTGAGCGCGGCGGTGAAAGCGAATCCCACGCCGGAGGTGAAGGAAGCGCCCGTGAGATCGACGGCGGAGGTGCCAATATTTTGCAGTTCAATGTATTCAAAGTCATTGCCCGCCGTAAACCCGGCGGCGATCTCCGCGGGCGTGGGATCGACGGGGTGATAGTTCAACTCCGAAACGACGATGTTCGCCGCGCTGGCCGGCACCGCATTGACGATGAACGATCCCTCCGTGAGCGGCGTCCACGAATTGGTGACGCTGTCATGAACGCGGGCTTTGACGGTGGCGGAGGTGGTCAGGGAAAGCGGGGCCGTGTAGGCAATGGCCGAGGGCGATGGTGCGCCGGGATTTCCGGTGCGAACGCCGACTTCAAGAACTGCCTGCATGAGGAAATCGGTGCTGGCGATGCCGAAGTTGAGGCCGTGGATGGCGAGGACGTTGTCACCGGTCTTCAGTGCCGCGAGATTGTTTGTGCAGTCGAAATCGGTTAGAGATTTGGCAATGCCTTCATCGAGGGCGGCGGGAGTGGCGGCGGCGTTCCATGTCAGACTGGCTGGCTGAAGGTGCTCGGCGATTTTGGTTCCGTTCAAGAATGCCACGAAGCCGTCGTCGCGGCGCAACTTCAGGGTCATGTAATTCACGTCCTGGAGTTGCTCGGCGGTCGCCGTGAAGAGAATGCGGATGTAAACCGTTTGGTTCACTCCCTTCATCACCGGATTGGGCGCTTCGAGGTTGGTGCGGATGAACGGGTCGTAGTCCACATTGTCGTCGTATCCCACGCCCTGAGTTCCGGAGAACCAGGCAGCGTCATTAAATCCGAGACCACGCCACGTGACACCGATATCGGAGGAGGGGATGAGGACGCGGCAGGGAGCGTTTTCAGCGACGAGTGTGCGGCCATTGGACGCGAGAGTGCTCGGCGAGCGGGGATCGGTGCCATCGAGCGTGTAGTAGATGGTGCCCGCCGTGTAGGACTTGCCCGCCGGCGGAGTACCCGTGTAGCGCGAAATGGTCAGGGAGAACGGCGTATTCACGATGCCTCCCGGGGAACTGAAGACGGGCGGACGCAGGACGGTGGCGCCGCTGTAGAACTGATCGTCCAGCCATGTGAGGCGTGTGTTGATCCACGTCTTCATGGCATTCACCTCGGCCTGATAAGTGGTTAGGCTCGTCGCCGTGGCGGGATTGGGCCAGTGGCGCTGCCCGAGGATTTGGTATTTGCGGTAATGGCGGGCGACGGGGTTCTGAACGGTGGCGGTCGTGTTGTTAGTAATCGTGGTTGGATTGCCGTCCGTGAGCTGGGTAACAACGCTGTCGATGCGGGCCGTGATGGCCGCGGTGGACCAGAGCGAGCGGCGGAGCTGCCAGTAGCGGTCGAAATGAAGCTGCCGGTAGTCGGCATCCTGATGCAGGCGCGGATACCACATGCTGCCGGTGCCCGTGGCGGTGCCCGCAGTGTCGTAGAGCCAGCCGGTGGGAGTATCGCCGGTGGCATAGTCGGCGTTGCCGAGAGAGATGTTAAAGTCCCAAAGCGGACCGGCCTTGAGTTTTCCGCCGCGGTCCTTGTTGAAATAGGTGCTGAAGACGTAGCCGTCCACCTGCTTGGCGATTTCCACCGCCCACTGGCCGTCGATGAAGGAGGGGCGGTCCAGGAATGCCTGATAGCCGGTGACGGGATTGGTGAAACTGGAGCCGGCGAGGGCGGCCTCGAAGTTGTTGAGGTATCCGCGCAGATAATTGAACTGCTGCGTATTGAGGGCTTCAGGATCATGCCCCTCCATGAAGAGGTTGTTCGTCGCGGTGTTCCATTGGGTGCTGCCGGGAGCGTTTTTATCGTGTTTGAAAACGTAGCCGCCCTCGACCAGAGCGGCGTCCGTGACGGACGGGTTTGTTTTCGCGACATCGACGCGGTTGGGGCCCTGTTTTGGTTTTTCCACCAGGAGGTAAATGCCCCGGTAGTCCGAGTAGCTGACGGGCTGACCGGCCTCCTGATTGAAGAAGACCTCCACGAAACGGGTGCGCGGCGCAAAATAGCCTGCAGCGGCCTCACTGAACGTGGAGTAAATGAGGTAATTCCGCATCAATGTTTTGTCAGACCACGGGCCGTGGAGGACCCAGTCGGAGTCCGACGGCAAGCCGAGGATGGACACGTCCTTGTCGTTGCCGTCATTATCCCATGTTTCCCATGCGTAGGATTTGTGAGGAAAGCCGGCTGAGCTTTCCCCCCGCACGTGGGTGCCGCAGCGACCCTGAAAATCAGGCGTGGCGGTGAGGCTGGCGCGGCCAGAGACGGGGTCTTTTCCGATGACCACAGCGTACGAAAGCCGGAAGGGCCGGGCCGCAGTTGGATCTATAAACGAATCCACAGAAACTCCGAAACTGTCGAGAACGATGACGGGCAGATTGGACGAAAAGGGCGGCTGGCCGGCGCCGTTGAAACTTGTCAGGGTGGAATCGAGCAGAAGGAAAGTGCGGCTGGCGACCGAACCTGGCAGAGCATCCGGACGGAACACGCGGGCGCGCAATGTCTGACTGGAAGTCACGTTGAAGGGTGCCGCATAGACCGCGGACGTTTCGGTGGGCACTGTGTTGTTAGTCGTGTAACGCACCGTCGCGCCGGCCGGGACCGTGATCGACACCGGTGTCGGACCTGTGATGAGCCCGCCGTCGCGTGACCAGACGACGTCCTCCGCCGGCGGATTCGCCGCCTGCGGCGCTTCATTGGCTCCGCCTGGCGTGGGTTTCGAAAGATAGCCGCGCGTGCGGGCGGCACCCAGTTCGCCGTAGGCCACGTCCTCCGCCTGCGCGAGGTAGTTGTAGCTGCTGGCGACCGTGCCGGCAGGCCTGACCAATGCAAGATAACCTCCTTCATTGGCCAGTTTGAAATTCGTGTGCAGGTCACCAATGACCGCGCGGTCTTTGCCCGATGCGGAAATGACGAGATAACTGTAGGCGTTCAGCGTCACCGCCGGGATGCGCCACTTTGAGAGATCCGCCGCATCGTCTGTCAGGAACCAGCCGTCGAGTGACACATTGGTGTTCTGACCGTTGTAGATCTCTATCCAATCCGGGGAATCTGTGTCGGCGTCCTCGCGCTTTGTGTTGTCGGCCACGAATTCGCTGATGACCGGACCGCCGGTTTCGGTCGTCAGGGAAGCCTGGGTGGTGATGACCAGATCGTCGATGTAAACATCCTGAGACAGGTTGCCGGTATAGGCGGAGAACGCGAACTGGTATCCCAGTTTGGGAAAACCGGCGGGCACCGGAAGGTTGGTCACGACTGCGCCATTGTAGGTGACATCCAGGCCAGTGGCCTTGTCCCAGTGCATGGTGACGGGTACGAAAGTCGTGCTGTAGCTGAACAGGCGGATGCTGTTTGAAATGCTGATGCCGTCGTAGAAAACTTCAATGGAGGCGGGATCGTTGCCGTTGTTGTAGGTGTCCCAGCCGACGACCAGCCCCTCGCGCATGGCGAAACCAAGCGGACCGCCGCCCTCCCCGGCTGGAATGGGACCGAAGTTGAAGGAAAAACCGTCCGCGGGCGTTTCTGTGCCATTTTGCGTCATGCGCACTTTAAACGACACATCGAACGATTGAAGGATGCCCCCAGGATCGAGGTCCGGAAGTTTGAAAGCCGACGCGGTATTATAAACCCCCGCCTGCACCAGCCGCAGCGCACCGCCCTGAACAGAGGCCACTGAGGGGTTAGCGGTGTTTGACGTGCTCAGCGCCGTGCCGCCGCCAAGGGCGGTCGTGCCATCGGCAAGAGAGAACGCCTGTGAATACGAACCGGCGGAAACTGTCCCGACGAACAGCCGCAGAACTGCGACCAACGCAACGGACAGAACGCCGAATGAAAGGGGGGGATTCGGGTGCATTGTTGGATCATGCTTAAATTTGGAGCGCGACGCAATATTTGAGTGAATTACGCGAATCCGCGGGGTGGCGTGAATTGGTGGCCCGGGCATACAGGAGGCCGGGGGCGGAAAGAAAAGTATCATTCTAAAGGTTTGGCGCGAAAAAAGTGGTTTGATTTAGCTTGATGGCCGGGCGGGAGTGGTGAAATTCTGATATTTGGCGGGGCGGATGAGGGGAAGGTCGGGGTTTGAGGTGTTGGATTGAGATTTTGGGAGGGAGGGCGTCACCTCGAAGCACCAAGCTCCAAGCAGCCAAGCAGCCAAGCACCAAAGAAGCTCCAAACATCGAAGCTCCAAGGCGCGTTGGGAGAAGCGTGCGACACCCAGCCCAATACCGGCAACCGGTGAGGACGGGACGATATGTAAGAGGCAAGATTGAAGAGGTGAGATTTGGCCAGGTTTGATAGTGAGGAGAGGGCATGGTGGAGCGCCGTCGAGTCTGGCAGGCCAGTCGATGGGCGCGGGTGTTGGAATAAACGCTACTGAGTCCCGGTAAGCCTTTTAGGGGCCGGGCCGGCAGCGTAGCCGTTGAGGGTAAGTCCGGTGACGGAGCCCGCGGCTACAATTAGAGAGGTGATTAACGCGAAAAAAGTCAAATGATTCCGGTGGGAAAGTCGTCGGAGAAAATCGAAAACGAGACTGAACCGGGAAAAGGAAGTGGCGGAAGAGGGAAGCGGTGCGAAGGGGGGTGCCCGATTCCGTCTGGAGCGGGGGGACTGGGGGGCGCGGAGGTGATCCTGGGGGAGCATTTTATGCGATTTTCCCGGGGTATCGTTACCATCCGAATAGTAACGATGGCGTTTTTATCGGGGGATTTGATTTCCGGACCCGGTTGAATTTGGCGGAGACCGCGGGTATCCCGCTTGGTGCGGATTGCGAAGCATGCCCTTCGGGGTGTTTTCGACAAGGTCCGGGGCGCGTGAATCCGGTCATTGCGGTGGAAAAATCTCAAACGGACCGGCAATACTGGGACCTAAATGCTCCGGAACGTCCACTCTGCCGCTGCGTTTTTCGATCTTAAATCCAGTTATCGGCTGCCCGGCGGCTCCGAATCCACCCTCTACGATCCAATGATCCCTGCCGTCACGCACTCCATGCAGCGCTCCACAGCCCACGTAGCGGTAAAAATATGCATCTGCGATCACCAATGCCTCCTGAGCTGAGATTCCATCCGCGAGGGATACGTTGCTCAGTTTCTTCCGAAGTCTCGACTCTTCGTCCAACGGTAGTGCCGATACTACCTCGCCCGAAGTGTGAGGCGAAACCGGTTTTGAGTCGCAACTGCTCAAAGTCGCTGCCGCCAATAGCAGAGAAAGAAGTGCATAATTCACGGGGTAATGAGAATTGAGGATGGAATGGAACGCGACGAGGGAGTGGATCTGGACTCTACGCTTCCGAATCCTCTCTCACTATGTAAACCATCTCTACTGTCGAATCGTCAATGATGCGGAAGAAAACCTTAACCTCTTCGAGCGGCCCCCCTTTTTTTAGTAAAAGCGGACGGGTTTTCATCATTCTGAGGCCGGTTTCCTCCCACACAATATCAAAGCTTTCTGCGCATCTTGCGATAAAATCAAAGGCGTCATGAAGAGCGCTATAGACTCGCTGCGGAACGCCGAGGCGTTCCATCATTTCGGAAAACTCCTCCGATTCCTGGAGTGTCCTACGAATCACCATCCCAGCCCTTTTTCTTAGCGATTTGACGGGCTAGCTCGTAATCCCGGGCTGTGGGAGGCGCATCGGAGATAAATGCGGCGTTGTAAGGAATCGTCTCGTGCATTTCCAAAATTGCCCAGATGTGCCCATGGCTCATTCGACTTACCGCGGTTGCGGTTGATTGCGAAAGTTTGTCCACAACGGCATTAACGAGGGCAATCTCAGGACCGGTGAACAATGCGAGGTTTGCCTCGCGAACAGGAATCATTCGCTCCACTGCCATTTCGCCGTAAGTCTCCGTCCGCAAGGCAACTTCACCTTTTTTCTGCATATCCGCCTTTAACTCAGAGAAGTTTCTGGGCACAGGGCCGAACTTCTCTTTCATATATTCCACTCCAGTGATGGGGAAGCCCGTATGAAAATAAGAATCGAAGTCCGCGTAGTAGAGGCACTTATTCAGGAGCGTGGCTCCAAAGTGGGGGTCATCCCGTCGAAGCCATGCGACATAAAGAGTCAACTCCCGGAGCTTATCCAGGGTTTCCGGACTCGGCTGGTAATCGGACGGCACGGCTAAGGGTATGACTCCGCGTGGCCCTGTCAACCGCGCCGCTTCCGTTGAAACTCCTTCGTCGTTGGCGGGCCTGCGTGCGGCTCAGCAGCTTTGGGTTAGAACTCGATGTTGCCGCCGAGTGGGAATGCCGGCGAGCATGCAGCGCACTTGAGGCTCGCGTCAGTACGTTTTGCAAGTTAGCGGACTGCGCAGCGCGGAAACGACTAAGGTGAACATGGCGGAGCCCGGACGCTGGCGATTCATTTCCCTATACAGTAGAGTGATTTAGTGCCGCGAATGATGAAATGATCTCGCCAGACGGCGGGTGAGGCTTGAACCGGTTCGCCGAGCGGGTTGCGTGCGAGCACTTCAAATTTTTCCGAGGCCGCCAATACCACGGTCTCTCCTTCGTCACCGGTGATGTAGATCCGTCCATCGGCGAGGATGGGAGAGGCGGAGAATTTGCCGTCCACGCGTTCGCGCCAGACCAGTTCACCGGTGGTCGCGTTGGCGCACCATGCCATGCCGCCCTCGGTGACGCTGAAAACATTGGGGGCGGCGTAGATCAGGCTCGGGAGCTTGGAGGCGTTTTTCTTCTGCTCCCAGAGCATCGTCTTTTCGCCCAGGTCGCCTTTGCTGCCCGGCAGTTTGAAAGCACGGACGCTGTCGGCACCGCCCCAGCCATTGGTTTGGATGGCGATATCGCCTGCGATGAGCACGGAGGGTGTGACACCCTCGCCCGGATTGCTTGCAGTCCAAAGCAGTTCCCCGCTTTTCAAATCAAATCCCTGCAGGACGTCGCCCGCGCCGCTAACCACCTGCTTGCGACCGCTGGCGTCCGCCCAGATGTTAGGGGTGATGTGCGCGATGCGCGACGAGCCGCGGCCCGTTTTCCATGCGAGACTCCCGTCATCGGTTTTCAACGCGAAGACAAAGCTGCGATCCCACGGCAACTGCCAGCCTTCGCGCTCTTTGGCAGCGCCTTCCTTGTCAGGGTCGGTGCTCCAGTCCCATGGCATCACCAGCAGGCCGTCCTCCAAAAGCGGGGAGGCACCCAGCCCGTGCCGGCTGTAGAAACGGAATTCGCGGAAGGTCCACGCGGGCTTCCCGCTGAAATCCACCGCCGCGATGCCGCCGGAGCCGAAGACAGCATAGACCCTCTTCCCGTCGGTGGCCGGTGTAGGGGTGGCGTAGGTATTGCGCGACTCCTTGCGCGCCGTCTCCTGAGTGAAAACCTCCGTGTTCCAAAGCACCATGCCGTCCGTGGCGGAAATACAGAGGACACGACACGATTTCCCCTCCTGGGTGGTGGTCGTCAGGAAGATTTTGTCATCCCAAACTATGGGAGAGGAATGGCCTTCGCCGGGCACTTCTGTCTTCCACTTCACGCCTTCCGTGGCGCTCCATTTAAGCGGGAGGTTTTTGGAAGCTGATACGCCCTGACGCGACGGGCCGCGGAAGCACGGCCAGTTTTCGGCATGTGCAAAGGCAGCGCAGAGGAGGAAGGCAAAAATGGAACGCATTGGAATAAAGCAGGAATGGAGGATTGAGTGAGAAGTGCAGACTAACGCTTCACGCGGGGGTGACGGAACATCAGGGAAAAGGCGGCCATCGCGAGAGCCAGACTGATCCAGATCAGTGCGAGATTCATGTAGGAAGGCACGTTGCCACGCGATGAATTATAGAACCCTGGAAACCGTTCGATGAAAGAGTCGGAGTCTCTGTCGATGGCGAGAAGGATTGTCTTGAGGATATTGGAGGCGAGGATGAGCAGCAGAAAAGGGACGGTGCCTCCCCGCAGACGGGGAGGAAAGATCAGACGGCCGGTGACCGGGAAGAAGCAAAGAGCGGCGGTGGCGAGCAAAGCGGGATCATCCTTCATATCCGTGAGGATGGCCGCGAGGCCCCAAAGCACCGCACAGAAGACGACACCGGAATCCCATCCTGGACGGAGGAGAAAAGCGGCGGCCCGGCCGATCCATCCGCGGCGGTCAAAAGCGGCGGCGATGCCCGGATGGGAACTAAGGGGCTCGCCCATCTCCACGACGCTGACGGCACCCAGCATTATCAACAGACAGGACTGTGCAAAGCCGGTATGAAATGACGAGGCGACAAAGAAACCAGAGTAGATGAGCACGGCAGCAAGCGAGGTGATCCGCCGCGGAGTGGTGTTATTGGTCGCGGCGGGTGAGATGTTTGCCGCGGCGTGCCAAAGGAAAAAGAGAGCGGCCCACACGGAAAAAACCGTGATCATGCCTGCATATGTGAGAGGAATGCCTGATTGTCCCTGAGCGACCTTGAAAACCAGTGGCCTGCAGATCCACCCGTAAACGGAAAGAAGCACGGCGGCGGCCATTCCATTTCTGGCGAGGGGAGACTTCACGACCGAAAGGGCTGTAAACGCGCCCGCGACAGCGCCGGACAACAGCAGCAGCAGGACAAGCAAAACCCCCTCATCCAGAAAACCGGACCCATCATTCAAATAACGAACGAGCAAATAAGGGACGATAGCGACCGCGACGAGCAGGCTTTGTGCGGCCGCAGAGCACCACTTTCCCCAGACGATGCGCCATGGCGTGAGCCGGGTTAGGAGGAGAGTGTCGAGCGTGTTAGCGTCCCGTTCATCGCCGAGGGCTCCCAGATTGCGCGAGGGCAGCAGGAAGATGAGCATGATCAGGATGAAGTGCCAGAAACTGAGCGTGTTTCCCCCGCCGACGGTGATAATGAGCAGAAACTGCAAAACCAGAAACGGCACGACGAACATGCGCCCGCGCAGGCCCTGGCGGAGTTCCTTCACCAATACGGGCGGGATGCGATCGGGAAAATCCGTTAGGACCGGCAGGCTGACGGCTGCGGCGGGGACAGGTGCGGGTGCGGGACCTTCCGGCATGGAGGGATGGGGAGTGGCTTGTGGGGAAAGGTCAATGGTAAAACAGTGGGGGAGGGCGTATCACTGCGGGAGGGTTCGTAAATGACGAAACCAGAATCTCGAAACCCGAAGGAATGACGAAGCTCGAATGACGAAGTGTGCGTTGGATTGATTTCAGCGACAATCACCTGAGAGCTTCGATGCGATCGTAGTGGATAGGGCGAAGGGCGTAGGGGGCGCCTTCGACGATGGCGCGCAACAGGCCAGGCGGGGCGGGGGATTGATATTGGATGGTGGGGGCGTCCGGGCGCGGTTCTCCCCCGGACCAGACTCTGCCTTCGAACAGGGTGCCGCCTGATTTGTCAGGGCCGGCCTTGAATTCCAGCCAGAGAGGTTGGTCGGGTTTCCATTCCCAGGGCGCGCTGGCGAGGACTTTTTCGGGAATGCCGGGGACGGCGATTTCGATGACCTTTTTCGCCGGAACCGCGCGGAACTGGATTTCCGATTCGCCCTGCAGGGCGACGCAAAAACGCGGAGCTGCGCGGCGGGTGCGTTCTCCCTGCATGCGTGCCCGCACCGCGCCGCCGCCGGTCATGATTTGACTCCATTTCAGTTTGCCCTCGCCCATGGGCTCCGGTTGCAATTCCAGCACGGTATGCCCTTCCCGTTCCACGAGATGAAAGGCGCCCTGATTCACGTCCCATCCCGGAATGCTGCCGCCGGGTTTCAGCGCGGTAAAATCCACGGCTTGCCATGATTCGGCTTTTGTTGAGCCGCCTGCGGGCTTGATGCTGTCGCGCGGCCACCACCATACGATGCCTGCGATCAAGAGAATGAGTGCAGGTCCGAGAAGAGGGAGCGTGGATTTCCGGCCCGGCATAAGGGAGAAGGGAAGGGCTATCCATAACTGACCGCGGCGTCAAAAGTGATTTGGCGCCGTGAAGGTGAACGCATTCCAGCGCCGATCCGGATGCCCGGCGTCGTTCGTGCATTGGGCAACCACGCTGTGGTTGAAGAGACGTTAGCTGATTATCCAGGGGTTCGCTCATGCTTCGCTCACCCCTGGCTATTCAGGGGTGACCGCTCCGCGGTCGATGCTGGAGTTTGAATTGTCTGTGATCATGCGCGTCCTCCGGTTTTTGTTAGGAAAATTAGCGTGAGAGTGGTTTTGGGCGTGCCGCAGAACATTTCAACGCACGTGCGGGCATTGACGGGACTCTTACCGGGCAGCGATAGTGAGCCATGATTCGCAAAGGTTCGCTGCTGCTGCTTCTCTCAATGGCTTGTCTCAGTCTTCGGGCTGCGGCGGAGCCTGTGCAAAAAACTGCCGAGTTGCTGGACATCATTGCGCCTGCGAAAAGCGAACAGGCGTGGCTGCAAATCCCGTGGGAAACCGATCTCGCCGCCGCGCGGCGGAAGGCTGCTGCCCAGGACAAGCCGGTGTTTCTTTGGGAAATGGACGGGCATCCGCTCGGGTGCACCTGAAACAACGGCGTGGCGGACCGTGAGTTCGTCTTTGCCAATTCCGAAGTCAGAAAGCTCCTCACCGAAAAGTTCGTCCCTCTCGCGATGGACGACTGGTATTTGCGCCAGCAAAAGGACGATAACGGACGCTTCTTCATCGCCATGACGGCGGCGAGTCCGCGGGGCGATGCCGGAGACAACACCCGCCAGGGACGCTATGTTTTCACGGCGGCGGGCAAGTACCTCGATTTCAATAACAATCGCGACCCGGAGCGCATCCTCTCGATGCTGCGCACGTCGCTCCGGACGTACGGGAAGCTTTCCGAACGGGACCGCAAACCGGAGGGAGAGATCGGGGCAGTGACGCCGGAGCCGCGCTTTGACCGAACGCCGCCGAAGAATGGAGCGATAGTCAATGTCTTCACGCGCGTGCTTGAAAAGAAACCGGAGGGCAGCCTCAGCACATGCTCCGCGCCGCCGCAGGAGGTGGGCAATTTCCGGCACCGGGGATTCGGAGCGGCCATCGATCATTTGTGGCTTCGGGAAGAGGATGTAAAGTCGCTGCTGCCGGCGCGCGAGGCAAAGCCGGGAGTTCCGATTCCGTTTCCGGAAGCGCTGAGCGTGAGGCTCACGCGCTTCCATCTGTGCGACAACTCACGAGGCGAGCCTCCGCATTGGTCGCGCAGCGAAATCAAAAAAGCGGAGATATTCCTGACGCCCGAATCCGCCGGGCGGGCGAAACTTACCGGATCGTTCCATCTGGAAACGAAGGACGGGAAACGCGGATTTACCGGCGAAATGGACGGCTGGCTGGAATACAAAAACGGGAAGCTCACCGAATGGAAAGCGGTGGTGACCGGTGAGCACTGGGGCCAGGGCCAATACACGCCAGGAGCACGGCCTGGAAAAACGCCTATCGGATTTGCTTTCGTGCTCTGTCCCAAGCCCGGGCCGGCGGATCTTGTGCCGCCTCAAGGCTCCCGCTGGCTCCAGGGTTACTACGAAGCGGGGCAGCACTAACAAAGGCGATCTCCCGCCGATGCGTGTTGCGCCGCCGGACGTGAAGTGGCTCAATGCGCCTCATGAACGCAGACATCACAAATTTTTCCCGGCGGCGCTTCTGCCGTGATTTGGCCATGGTCGCCGGAGCCACCTTGTTAGGGGATGCCGCCTCCGCTCAGGAACCGGGCCAGCGCCCGGCACCCTGCAAAGAGGTCACGGTGCTCAATCCGCGGAACCGCGTGCCGGTGGGATTCATCGTCGATGATTCCACGTGTCTGGTGAACCTGAACAAGTTCGCGATGCCGCAGTTCAACCATGTGTACAACGGCCAGCGCAAGGAGTACCTGCGCGACTGGAAATCGTGGCCGTCGGAGATCCCGGACGCGTTTGTCAGGAAATTCGGCGAGTGGGCGGCGGAGACGGGCGTGAAGGGAAAATACAGCATCGTGCCTTACCCCGCCTGTGTGGGACGCGTGGACCGAATGCTTCCAGGCTGGACGCAGAAGGAACTGGAGGCCAGCCTGGATCTCGTCAGGACGGTGATGATGCCCAACTGGGACATCCATCCGGAGATGGTGACGCACACCCGCATCATCGATTTGAAGACGGGACATCCGTATGAAGAATTCACGCCGCGGTTCATGGAGAATTGGGACTGGACCACCGGGCGCAGCGCGGACGAGATCGGTTCCTACATGGCCTACGCGCTGCAGATTTTGAAAAACGCCGGCCTGCCGTGCGAGGGGCTCACGACGCCTGGAGGGTTCTGCAATCGCGCGCGTCCGCAACTGGCTCAGGGGGCGTTCGAGTCGGTGCGCAGCGTCTTCAAGGCGGAGATCCCTCACTATTTCCGGGACATTATTACCGAGGGCTTTGTCAGCGTAGCGCCTCTGGTCCAAAATGCGCGGGACCTGGACACGGATGACCCCAAATGTGTCGTCCACGTGCAGGGATGCACCGGCGACTGGACCGGCGGCTGGGACAATGTGGAGCCGGTGGGAGTGGATGCGTTCATTACCCCGGACCTGCAAAGCGGGCGAATGGTGCAGGTGATATCCCGCGGACAGCCGGCGATCATGCTGGGCCACTGGACCGGAATATTCTGGAACGGTCAGGAAAAGGGATTCAAGGTCCTGCAGGAAGTCGTGAAGCGCCTCCATGCCCGGTTTGATAACCTGCTGTGGATGAAACTGAGTGCGGTGGCCCGCTACTGGGCGGCCAAAGAATTGACGGCGATCACGGCGGATGAAGGCGCGGTTCGGTTCAAAGCGCCGTGGGCTTGTCCGGATTTCACGGTGGACGTCCCTGCTCCGGCTGGAAAAGCACCCCAATTTGCCGGAAAGCCGCTGGCGGAGGCGGCTTCGGAAAAGTCGCTCAAGTCGGGCACCTGGATTCGCGGAGGAGAGGGCCGTGTCATTGCCTGTTTTGACCTGCCCAAGGGGGCATCGGGGATCACGTTCTGACTTTTTATAGGGTCCATAGGACTTATAGGCCTGTCCCCCCTGAATGAACAGTCCTGTCCCGGCGCTGTCGCAGTCAGCCGCCCTCCGGATGCTTTGACATCCGGCGGAAAATGCGTTTTGTTTCCCTCCCCCGCCTATCACACACTAACTGTCATGAAAGTTTCCCCGCTGATTTGCCTTGGAGTTTCGCTGCTCCTCAGTCCCGCTCTGTATGCGCAGACGCCCCCCCCGGCACCGAAGGACACGAAGCCAGCAGACGCCAAGCCGGCAGATGCCTCTCCGCTGGACTCAAAGGTGAAGCTGGATGAAATCAAGAAAGCGGACGTGGCGGAACCGGTGCCGGGCGCCGATGCGGGGCAACGCGTTCTTCCGGGTCTGGAAAAGCTCACGCCAGAGCAGCGGAGGACCATGATGGCGGGGATGGGGGAAGTTTCCAATTACCTGCGCGGTGTGCGGTTGCAGGAATCGCTCGAGAAACTGAATGAACTGGAAGCCGCGGTGGGCGACAATCATTACATCGAAAACCTGCGCGGGGCGGTTTACACCAAGATGCGGAATTTCAAGGCGGCCCGGCCTCATTTCGAGAAGGCTTTGGATTTTGCGAAGGGCATGGACAAGGAATCCTTTCATCCGCGCTTCAATCTCGCGGAACTCGACTTCGTGGAAAAGAAATGGGACGACGCCCGCACTTCGTTTCAGAAGCTGCTCAAGGACCCCGGCAAGCCCGGCAATGCCAGCGATCCATTGATCAAGTTCAAGATCATGATCTGCGACCTTCAGCAAAAGAAGATGGCGGATGCGGATGTGCAGATGGCGACCTTTGACCAGTATGATGCGGAATCTCCGGCTTATTACTACGGGCAGGCGATCAAACTGTTTGCCAAGGACGACAAGGAAGGGGCTAACGAATGGCTGGAATCCGCGAAGCGCATTTATCCGAAGGAGATCAACGAAGTGTTCAACGATTCCCTCGTCGAAATGGGCTGGCTCGAAACGCTGCAGTAAGCGGCGCGCCGGCACATGAGTCCATGGTTGATCGCGGCGGACCGCGGCGGGACATTCACAGATTGTCTCGCGCGGGAGCCGATGGGTCGTGTGCGGAGATGCAAGGTGCTCTCGCGCGGAGTGCTGCGTCTGGCCGTTGAGCAGCGGGCCGGAGAACGGGCGCTCGCGGTGCGGCTGCCGGAGGATGGTCTGCCGGAGGAGTTTTTCCGCGGGTGGCAATGCACGTGCGGCGGAAAGCGCCTAACCGTTTTGCATTCGTCCGGAGACGGCGTCCTGACATTTGAGGAAACGATGCCGGCGACATGGCAGGCGGGGGCTGCGGTGGATTTGCTGACCGGGGAATCGGCACCGATCATTGGCACGCGTTTGCTCACACACACGCCGCTGCATAGTGAATTTCCGGAGATCGAATTCCGGCTGGCCACCACGCTGGCGACGAATGCTTTGCTGGAAGGCACCGGTGCAAGGACGGCTCTGTTCATTACGAAAGGGTTCGCGGATCTGCCGGAAATTGGCGATCAGCGTCGGGCGGATTTGTTTGCGCTGGGCCATGTGCGTGAGCCGGCGCTCTATGATGCGGTTGTCGAGGTCTCTGCGCGCATGGATGCGAAGGGCGGAATCCTGGCGGCATTGGACGGCGCGGCGCTTCGCAGCGCGGCGGAAACGCTCGCGGCTTCCGGCTTTCACAGCGCGGCCGTGGCGCTGATGCACAGCGATGTGAATGCGGAGCACGAGGAAGCCCTCGCCGCCGTGCTGCGGGAGGCTGGATTTACGAGCATTTCCCTGAGCAGCAGACTCGCGCCCGTGATTCGTCTGCTGCCGCGCACGCAAACGGCGGTCGTTAACGCCGTACTGGCGCCCGTCATGAACGCCTTTGTCGAGTCTGTCAGGACGCCTCCAGGACGCAGCGCGAAGCGGTTTTATCTCATGGCCAGTTCCGGAGGTCTGGAGGAACCGGAGGGCTTTCATCCGAAGGACAGCCTTCTCAGCGGCCCGGCGGGCGGGGTGCGCGGATGCGCCGCTCTTGCGAAGTCCTGCGGCGTGACGCGCGCCCTGACGCTCGATATGGGCGGCACCAGCACTGACGTGGCGCGATGGGACGGCGGTTTTCTCTATCAATTCGAGCAGCACCACGGACGCTCGGTCATTCTCGCGCCTTCACTGCGCATCGAAACCGTCGCCGCAGGCGGCGGCAGCATTTGTGATGTTACGGGCGAAGGCCTGACGGTGGGCCCGCGGAGCGCGGGGGCCGATCCCGGTCCGGCCTGCTATGGCGGCGGCGGACCGCTCACCCTAACCGATGTGAATCTTCTGCTGGGCCGCCTTGATCCCGCGCGCGCCGGCATACCGCTTAGCGCCGGCCCTGCACGCGAACGCCTGACGCAACTGAAAGCAAAAATGGCGGAGCACGGACTTCCCGTTCCTGAGGATGACACCCCGCTGCTGCGCGGTCTGTTGGACATTGCTGTCGGACGCATGGCGGAAGCGGTGCGGCGCATTTCGGTGCGCGATGGCTGCGATCCCGCACAATACACGCTCATCGCTTTCGGCGGCGCCGGTCCGCAGCACGCGTGCGCCATTGCGGAACAGTTAGGGATGAAAGGGATTCTCGTGGCGCGGGATGCCGGCGTGCTCAGCGCCTCCGGAGCATTGCATGCGCCGGTGGAAGCATTTGCCGTTCGCCAGATGCTGCAACCGCTGGCAGGTGCATTGCTGCATTCGGCGATCGCTAAAATGGAAGATGAGGCACTCAGCCGGTTAGGCCAGGGTCAGGGCGTGATTCAGCGACGCATCGCTGAGTTGAGACTGCGGGGGCAAAACACGTCGCTGGCCATCGACTTTACCCATCCCGGTGAACTCGATGCCGCGTATCGCGCTGAGCACGCGCGGCTCTACGGATATGAACTTCCGGCCGCCAGCGTGATCGAACTGGTAAGCTTGCGCGCGGTCGCTGCGGTTTCGAGTCCGGAACCGGAACGTGAAGAATTTCCGGAGGATGCTCCCGCGACTTCAGGCCCCGATTTGATTCAGGACGCCTTCAGCACGCTGGTCATCGAACCGGGCTGGCAGGCGGTGCAGGGCACACGCGGCACGTGGCGTTTGACTCGCGCTGGCACTACTGCGGAACGCTCCGAAGTGGCTGCCGCCGCCGTGGCAGAACTCTTCCGCTGCCGGTTTCAGGGCATGGTGGACGCCATGGGGGGCATGCTCAAGCGCACGGCCATTTCGACTAACGTAAAGGAGCGCATGGACTATTCCTGCGCGCTCCTTGATGCCGGAGGCCACCTCGTCATGAACGCGCCTCACATTCCCGTGCACCTCGGCGCGCTGGGCGAATGCGTGCGCCGCGTGGCCGCTCTTCTGCCGCCGCAACCGGGCGATGTGTTTGTCACGAACGATCCCGCGTTCGGCGGTTCGCATCTGCCGGATGTCACTGTGCTGTGTCCCGTCTTCGGTTTGTCAGGAAATCTCCTCGGCTGGACCGCCAACCGCGCGCATCACGCAGAGATCGGCGGCATTACTCCCGGTTCCATGCCCGCGGAGGCGACCTGCCTCGCGGAGGAAGGCGTGGTCATTCCACCCATGCATCTGGTGCGCGGCGGGAAGTCCTGCGAAGAGGATATCGCCGCCTTACTAACCGATAGTCCATGGCCCACCCGCGCGCTGGCGGACAATCTTGCAGACCTTCGCGCGCAACTCGCCGCCGCCCGTCACGGTGCCCAGGCGCTGCTTTCCATGTGTGAATCCTCCGGCGAAGAGGAAGTCTCCGCAAGACTCGCCTCCCTAACCACTCAGGCCCGCGAAGCCTTTGCCCGGCGTCTGGCCCGCGCCGGTGCCTTCGATGTCTCCGCCACCGAGCATCTCGATGACGGCACACCCATCGCTGTGCGTCTGAAACACGCGGATGGAAGGCTTGCTGTTGATTTCACCGGCTCGGGTGCCGTGCATCCTGGCAATCGCAACGCCACCACGGCCATCGTCCGCAGCGCCGTCCTTTATGTGCTGCGCCTGTGGACCGGTGAAGCCATTCCGCTCAACGAAGGCATGTTCGATGCCGTCGATCTGATCATTCCCGAAGGCATTCTCCAGCCGGTGTTCGACAACGATCCGCGCCGCTCGCCCGCCGTTGTCGGCGGCAATGTGGAAACCAGTCAGCGCCTTGTCGATACCCTCATTCGTGCGCTGGAACTTGAGGCGTGCAGCCAGGGCACGATGAACAACGTCATCTTCGGAAACGCCTCCTTTGGCCACTACGAAACCATCGGAGGCGGCGCGGGCGCAGGTCCTGATTACCATGGCCTGTCTGCGGTGCACACTCACATGACGAACACCGCCATCACCGACCCTGAAATCATTGAGCGCCGTTATCCGGTGCGCATTGAGGAATTCAGCATCCGCCGCGGTTCCGGCGGCGCAGGCCGCCGGCGCGGCGGCGATGGCATCATCCGCAGCTACCGGTTTCTGGAACCGCTCACCGTTTCTCTCCTGACAGAGCACCGGACGCAGCATCCATTCGGTATGAAAGGCGGAAAACCTGGCACATGCGGACGACAAACACTTATCCGGGAAGAAAACGTCAGGGAGTTACCGGGCACCGCAAGGATTGCCATTCAATCCGAGGATTTACTGAAAATCGAGACGCCTGGCGGCGGCGGATGGGGAGCTTGACTCTTCGTCGAAGCCTTATCATTTCTTCGCGCTTGAATTGCTAATTTTTTAGCGTTTTAGTGCCGGATGCACCACACGATTTCCCATCTCGCCACCGGTGTGGTGGCCCTTACGGGCGGCTGGTTCCTGCATGCCGGTCTTCAGAAACCTCAGGAAAAGGCGTTCCAGCGCATCCCGGTGGTATCAGTTGCGACTTCCGTTGGCGATCACATCCGTGCAAAAGTACCCGTCGTGACCGATGCGCCGCGAACCGGCAACGCTCATTCGGGTCCTCAACCTTTTACTTCGCTCGATGAACTCGTCACGCTCATCGACGGACTCAATATGGATGACGAGTTGTGTTTCGTTGAAATGATGGCGGGCATTCCGCGCCTTCTCCGCACCGATCTCAATACCACGAAGCGTCTGCTCACGGAGCTTGAGCAATTCGCCGGTGTGCGGCTCGAGTTCAAATCCATGCTGGGCCTGTGTCTTATTGGCCGGTGGATGATGGAGGAACCGGAGCGCGCGGTGGAGTTCGCAGTCAGTCACCCGGCAGTGGTGGGCGCTCAACCCGGCAGTCCCATGAGAGCGGAGATTATTGAGGAGTATGCTCCCATGGCCATCCTGATGCTCGCCAAAACCAACTCCGCGGCCGCCCGTGATTTGGTGAAGATCCTTCCTGAAGAGGACAGGGAGGACACGCTGGAGATGCTGCTCAGAATCGAAGCGGCGCACGACCCGGAAAGTGCGCTCAAAGCCCTGGCGCCTGACAAATCAGACGACGCCGAAGCCATCGTTATGGTTTGGGCTCAGCGTGACCCGCAGGCCGCGCTGCGCTGGATTTCCACCCGGCCGGAGGATGTCAGGGATGACTTGATGGAGGCCATCGATGAAAGCGCCGGCACCTGGGGCCGTCGCGATCCCCGCGCGGCCCTGCAATGGGTCGCATCCCAGCCGGAGGAGGACAGAGAGGATCTTCTGAAGTCCGTTGCCGGCGGCTGGGCGAAGAAAGACTGGAAGGAAGCCGCAGCATGGGCCGCCAAACTTCCGGAGGACATCGATCCCGGCGAAATCTACTCCGCGATTTCCGGTTCCATTCCCTTCGACCTGACACTTGCCGATGCTGAACCCGCACTTGGTAATTTGCCTCAGGCTCTGGCGGATCACATCCGTCTCTCCATCGAGCACCATCAATCCATCAAACCCGGAGACGAAACGGCCGCGGCAGCGCGGGTCATGGAAATCCTCAAGCGAAATCCGGACGACGAAGCGTTCCATGCAGGCTCCGTCTTCAGCGCGATCGCCGGCGGCATGGCTGGAAACGGCGAAGGCGCGGCGGCTGCAAATTGGATCAATGATCTCCCTCCCGGTCCTGCCCAGGATTCCGCTGCGGCGGCTCTCGCCCGGGGGTGGGCGGAAAAAGATCCGGAAGCGGCTTCCCAATGGCTCACCACCCTGCCAGCCGGGGAAATGTGCGCGAAGGCAACCGCTCAACTCGTCGAACAGATTACCGCCTCCGATCCCGAAAGGGCGTTGAAATGGGCAAAGACGCTGCCCGATCAGGACCAGCGCAATGCCCACATCGGGAGAGTCCTGCGCGAGTGGCTTCCCAGCGATCCATTTGCCGCGATGGACGCCGTCGAGGCGCTGCCGGTCGCCGTGCGCTCTGAAATTTGGAGCAGGGAGGACTAGCCGTTAGTAAAATCAATGCCAGGTGTGGTCACCAGCTCACGCGCATCGCGGCATGACTCAAAAAATCCGCCCTTGATGAAGGCTGCGCTTCTGCTGGCTTGATAACGAAACCACCGCTTTTTTATGCGCCGCCTTTTGCCACTTCTCGCCGCGGCCCTGCTGGGAATTGCCGCCGGCTGGTTCATCCGCGGAGCATCGCCGCCGCCGGAGGAGAGGAAAACGCCCGTCGTTGCCGCGGTGGCGGCAGCTCCGGTGAAGGAAACGCCGGCCGCCGGTCCCAAAGATGTCGCCACCGCATGGAGAGGAACCGGCGGCAGTGCAGGGGCAACGCCATTCACCAGTCTGGAGGAACTCATCGCCCTGTTCGAGGGCGTCGATATGGAGGACGAACTCGGGATGATTGAAATGATGGCCGGCATTCCCCGGCTGCTCGCGACAGACCTTGCCACCGCCAAGCGGTTGCTCGCTGAATTGGAATCCTCTGCGCGCCCGCAGGGTGAACTCAAAGGCATGCTGGCGGTGAGCCTGCTCGGCCGCTGGATGCTGCAGGACCCGGAGAGTGCGATCGAATTCGGCAAAGGCCACCTCGCCATTTTCGGCGCCTCGCCGGACGAGGATATGCTGGAAGCCTTCACCCTGATGGGCATGACCATGATGGCCAAAAAGAATCCCGCCTCCGCGCGCAGCCTCGTGGAGTTGCTTCCCAAAGACAGCCAGGAGGAAGCGATGGCGATGGTGAATATGATAGAGGCGGCTAACGATCCCGAGGGTGCGCTGAGCACGCTGCCTCCCGACAGGTCTGATGAGGCGGATTCCATCCTTGGACTCTGGGCGCGGCGCGATCCGCAGGCGGCGCTGCGGTGGGCGATGGCACGGCCTGAAGAGGAGCGGGGCGATCTGCTCGAAACGGTGGTCGAGGGCTGGGCAAAGAGAGACTGGAAAGCCGCGGCGCAGTGGGCCGCCGCCAACGCACCGGAAGATGACCGTGATGCCATTTATGCCGCAATCGGAACCAAAATTCCCGAAGACCTGACGCATGAAACTGCGGACGCCATGCTGGCCGGCCTCCCGCAGCCGCTGGCGGATCTTGCCCGGCTCACCACTGAACAGTGGTGGGGAGACACACTGGAAGAGCACAAGGCTGCGGGGGATCGCATTGTGGAAATCCTGAAGCGAAATGCCGGTGATAAGAATTTCCAGGCCCACGCGGTTCCCATCGTCGAGGATCTGATGAAGAAACTCGTTTCAACCGGAGGTGGACAAACCGCTGTATCATTGCTCGAATCCATCCCCGAGGGAGCGGCAAAGGGATGGGCCCCGCAAATCATTGCGCTCATGTGGGCGGAAAAAGACCCTGAGGCGGCCTCCGCGTGGGTGAACACGCTGCCCGCCGGCGAAGCGCGTGACGGGGCCGTCGTTAACCTTATTCACCAAATCTCCGATGACCATCCGCAACAGGCCCTCCAGTTGGCGAAGGCCCTTCCGGAGGAACAGGCGCGCACGGAACATCTCGGAGAAGTGCTGCGGAAGTGGCTCCCCAAAGATCCCTTCGCGGCGATGAAGGCCATCGAATCGCTGCCGGAGGAAGACCGCTCGAAAATTTGGGAAACGGAGCAATGAACGGCGCGAATGCCGCGCGATAGCAGCGAGGAAAGGCACGTCTCTTATCCCGGCACGCGCGACGGCAAATGCAGCCCGTCGAGAAACATCTGCACCGCCACAACGATCAGCAGCATTCCCATGAGCCGCTCCACGGCCATGAGGCCTCTGCGCCGCAGCACGCGTGCGAAGAACGGTGCGCTCAGCAGAATCAGCGTGCTCACCAGCCATGAAGAGGCAATCGCCGCCACGATTCCCAGGCGCGAGTTCTGCGGGTTTCCTGTCAGGATCATGATCGTCGCAATGAGCGACGGCCCCGCGATCATCGGCGTCGCCAGCGGCACGATGAACGGCTCTTCATCCGGCACATCGGGCCGTTCGCCGTGGCTGGGAAAAATCATGCGGATGGCGATGAGAAAGAGCATGATTCCTCCGGCAATGCGCAACGCCTCCGAACTGAGTCCGAAAACTCCCATAAACGCCCGTCCGCCCAGAAACACCGCCAGGAGTATCCCCAGCGCAAAAAAGCACTCCCGCGCAATAATCCCCGACCTCCGCTCCTCCGCCACGCTCTTCAGCGCCGCCATGAAATTGGGAATATTTCCCAGCGGGTCCATGACGAGCAGCAGCGTAAGCGCAGTGGAAAGCACATCCATGCCCTCACTCTCGCGCCGCGCCGTCCACTGTCCAGCAGGACGAAGCTCCTCCATCCCCTTCGAGCTTCGGGTTTCCGGTTTCGTCATTCCCTGTACACACCACCGGCGGGGCTTGTGGCCCCGCCGGTGCGAGTCGTGAAGGCTGGCCTCACTTCACTTTGACTTCAATCTCGCGCGGCTTCACTTCTTCGCGCTTTGGAACGGTGACCAGGAGCACGCCGTTTTTGAACTCGGCGCTGACTTTCTCGCCGTTCGCGTCCTTCGGCAGCGTAAAGCTTCGCTGGAAGCTGCCATGAGAGCGCTCCACGAGATGGTATTTCACGCCTTCGGCTTTCGCTTCCGCCTTGCGCTCGCCTTTCAGGGTGAGCACGCCTTCGCGCACCACCACTTTCACGTCTTCAGCAGTGACGTCCGGCAGTTCCGCGGAAATGCGATAATTATCGGCATCCTCGGACACATTCACGGCCGGAGCCCAGGATTTCGCAGCGGCGCAGGAGTCTGCTCCAAAAAGAGCGTCGGCGAGGCTGTAAAGACGGCCAAATCCGAAATCGCGGCGGGGGGTGTAGAGATTCAGTGTATTCATAATTGGTTTCGTTTGGTTGGTTTGGTGTTGATTCTGAAATGGGCTTTCGGGGCCACGGGCAATAGAAATGCGATTCCTGTGCCAGACGGGTTCGATTCTGCTTAACTCGTTTACTATAAGCATTATAGGCCTCTTGCGCCACGAATCCATTCGATGCATTTCGAGCCAAAACGGCTCATTTCTGTGACATTCAAACCATGGAAAACAGTAACATTTTGGCGCTTTTCAGCTGATGGCTGTCCATACGAAGTCTCGCGCCAAAAACGTGAAGCGTTGGCGGTTGTTAGGGGTTTTCATAAAGTCTTCACCCGGATTCCCAGGGCTCGAATAGGGAATCGCCTCACCCAAAAGGAATTGCTGCTGCAACTCACCCGCGGTTAAACTCCATGCGTTATTATTTTCACCAGCCTGTCGCTCCATCAACTATGAGTCTGAGACAATTCTTTCCCGCGGCCGTCGTGGCCGTTGTCGCTTTCGTGGTTCCCGCCGCCCGCGCCGATCAAATGAGTGAACGGATCGACGCAATGATCGAAGAGGGCTACACGAAGCACAAGATCACGCCTAATGGTCCCACCACCGACGAAACCTTCGTCCGCCGGGCCTATTTGGACATCATTGGCCGCATCCCTTCCATGGAGGAAGCCAAGGCATTCCTGGAGTCCACCGAAGCCGGCAAGCGCTCGAAATTGATTGACCAGCTTTTGGATTCCGAAGGTTATGTTAGCAACTGGTATAACTGGTGGTCGGACATCCTCCGCGTGCAAACAGGCGGACGCGGTGAAGCCGGACAGGCCTACGCCGCATGGATCAAGAACGCTTTGCGCAACAACAAGCCCTACGATCAGCTCGTCCGCGACCTCATCACCGCCGAAGGCTATATTTGGGATAATGGCGCCGTAGGCTACTACCTGCGCGATGCCGGCATGCCTTTGGACAACATGTCCAACACCACGCAGATCTTCCTTGGCACCCGTCTTGCCTGTGCGCAGTGTCATAATCACCCCTTCGATGTCTGGACGCAGAAAGACTACTACGAGATGGCGGCGTTCACTTACGGCACGGATACCGATGCCATCTTCAGCAAGGAGATCAAAAAGGACATGGCGCAGGCCCTCAAAACCATTGATGGCAGTCCCAGGAAATCCAAGGAGCAAGACACTCTGAAAAAGCAGGCCATGAGGCGCATCATTGATGACATCCTCGAGCCAATGAAGAACGGCGTGAGGGACACCAGCGGCGATGGAGACAAAGCCAAAAAGTTGATGCTTCCGTCGGATTATAAATACACGGACGGCGAAGCGGGTCAGGTCGTTAAGCCCCACACCATCTTTGGCAAACAAGTCGCAAGTAAAAGTCAGGCTCGCGCCGAGTATGCGAAGTGGATGACCAGCCCGGAAAATCCGCGCTTCACCATGGTGATGGCTAATCGCCTCTGGAAGCGCGTGATGGGAATGGGTCTCGTTGAGCCAGTGGATGATTTCAAGGACGGCACGGTCGCTTCGAACGAGAACTTGATGAAGTACCTCACGCAGCAGTTCCAATACAGCAAGTACGACATCAAGAAGATGCTGCGGGCGATGTACAACACGAAGACTTATCAGCGTCAAACAACGGTGGGGGATGTGCCGGAGGATAAGCCTTATTATTATCCGGGTCCTGTGATGCGCCGCATGAGTGCGGAACAGATTTGGGACAGCATTTGCACGCTCGTTATTCCCCAGCCCGACATGCGGTTCCGCGGCCAGGGTTACAAGGCTTCCCTTGAAGCGAAAAAGAAAGAGGCACTCGCTCTGGAGAAAATTCAGTCCAACGATCTTGTGAACGTGGCGAAGAAATATGCCGATCAGGACTTCGAATTGGAAATGAAGGTTCGCATGCTTCGTGACCGGCTCGCCAAGGCCCGGGAAGCGAACGACACGAAAACCGCGCAGGCCACTCAAAAGGAACTTAACGAAAGTAATCGTATCCGCGATGGCCTCGCAGCTGCCGCCCGCGCCGAGATTCTCAAGACAGGCGAAAAAGACAAAGGCCAATTCGTCAACGCGATGGTCACTCCAGGCATGACGAAGAAGAGCGACGAGAAAGCCGAGCCGTCGATGGACCCGCAGTCCTATCGGCAGTGGGAGGGTTTTGGTGAAGAATTCTTCCGCGCTTCCGAACTGCCCTCTCCTGCTCCGGGCAATCACTTCCTGCGCGAGTTCGGTCAGTCGAACCGCGAGATCATCGAAAACTCCACAAGGGAGGCTACCGTCAGCCAGGCGCTCAGCCTCATGAACGGCCCGCTCTTTGACAAGATTTACCAGGAGAAGACGCAGATGATGACGCGCTTCTACGGAGCCAGCAACGAAGAGGGCCGCATGAACGCCATCTTCATGAGCCTCTTCGCCCGCAAGCCCACGGAGCAGGAGAAAAACATCGTCCTCGAAACCATTGCCGAAAAAGGCAAAAACGGCTGGAAGAGTATCGTCTGGGCGCTTCTGAACACCCGCGAATTCGTCTTCGTCCAGTAATCCCTTCCCCCGGCCATTCTCCAAAAAATACCAAAACTACACACGCTGCCAAAATGAACGATTCCTTCCTTCGTAATACCGACGAGCTGAGCCGCCGCCGCTTCATGAATTACGCCAGCAAGACGCTGCTCGGCGTGAGTGTCATCCCGTCCATGGTGATCGGAGCGCACGCCGCGGAAAAGAAAGCGGCTGCCGCTGCCGCGCCTCCCTCTCCTGGCAAAAAGCCCACCGCGCGGAATATCATTTATCTCTACATGTCCGGCGGCATGACCCACGTGGACACCTTCGACCCGAAGCCGGCCGCCGGTGAAAAGGTGAGCGGTCCGGTCAAGGCCATCGATACCAAAGCCGACGGCGTCCAAATTTCCGAATACTTCCCGATGCTCGCGAAGCAGATGGACAAGGTCTGTCTCCTCCGCGGTCTCAGCACCACGCAGGGCGCGCACGAACAGGGGAACTACTTCATGCACAGCAGCTACACCATGCGCGGCACCATTCAGCACCCGGGCATTGGCGCATGGCTCCTGCGCATGGAAGGCAAGACGAACCGCACGCTTCCCGGCAGCGTTTGCATCGGCGGCGGCGCGGTGGGCGGCGGCGCAGGCTTCATGGAGAGCAAATATGCTCCCCTCTATGTCGGCAGTCCCAACGACGGCGTGCCTAACAGTAAAGCCAAAGTCGGCACGAAGGAATTCGACGACCGCCTCATGCTTGCTAACAAGTTCGACCAAACCTTCCACAGCAAGTATGATGTGAAGCAGGTCCGCGCCTACACTGACATGTATGACGATGCCGTGCGCCTCATGCGCTCGGAGGACCTCAAGGCCTTCAATTTGAATATGGAGGACGCCAAAGTCCGCGAGGAATACGGCCAGAACGGCTTTGGTCAGGGCTGTCTCCTTGCCCGCCGCCTTATCGAAAACGACGTGCGCCACGTCGAAGTCACCCTCGGCGGCTGGGACACCCACGCGAACAACTTCACCGCCGTTTCCAATATGGCCGCCAACCTCGACATGGGCATCTCCGCCCTGCTTCAGGATCTTGAGCGCCGCGGCATGCTGGAGGAAACCATGATCGTCCTCACCACCGAATTCGGACGCACGCCGATGGTGAATGAAAACGACGGACGCGACCACTTCCCGAAAGCATTCAGCGGCTTCATCGCCGGCGGCGGCGTCAAAGGCGGTCAGGCCTACGGCAAGACCGACGAGACCGCTTCCAACGTCGTCGAAGGGAAGATGACTCCGCCCGATTTCAACGCCACCATCGCCTACGGCCTCGGCCTCCCGCTGGACCAAATCATCTACAGCCCCAGCAAGCGCCCGTTCACCGTCGCCGACAAAGGCGCCCCGGTCACCCAAATCTTCGGCTAACCAGCCGCCTTTATCATTCCGATCTCAGCGGACCGGATTGCAATCAACAAGGGCAGCGGAGAAATCTGCTGCCCTTTTTTGCTGCAGAGGGATTACTCGCGGCTGTGCGGCATAGTCTCCATTGGCTGAGTTAAACCACGGAGTGGTTATCCTATCAATAGCCGGGGGTGAGCATCGCGAACCCCCGGTAAACGGAACTGGGAATGTCCACCACAGCGTGGTGGCCCAAGTTCTGGCGGTTCGAAAAGTGTATCGGCTCACCCAGTCTCGGCGCTGTCCGGCAACAATCCCGAATGCTCCGGAATCAACGCAATCCGTTCCGCTCGCGCCTTGTCTCCATTTGCCGCGGCTTCCGCTGCCATCGATCGGGTTGCCGCGATGAATGCTTCGATCACAGCTTTATCCGCTGACTTCAAATCATAGGAAATGCGCTCAAGCTGCGAAACGCAGTAATCTCTGAAACCTTCTCCATCCTCGCAATAGGCGAACGCAAGAATGTCCTCGATAATGATCTTGAATAGTGCCTCCACGGATAAATCCTAACGATGGGTTAGCCTCTCTCCGTGCGCATACACATTGCACCGCTCTCCCTTCAAAAACCCGCACAGCGTTATCCCCGCATCTTTCGCCAACTGCACTGCCAGGCTGCTCGGCGCCCCCACCGCCGCCACGATGGGTATCCGCGCCGCCAGCGCCTTCTGCACCAGCTCGAACGACGCCCTTCCACTCAACAGCAATATGCACTTCTCAAGCGGCAACCGGTCCTCCAGCAGGGCCGCGCCGATCACTTTATCCAGCGCATTGTGCCGGCCCACGTCCTCCCGCGTCATGATCAGATTCCCCTCCAGATCGAACAGCGCGCTGGCATGAATTCCCCCCGTCTCGCCAAACGCCGGCTGCGCCGCCCGCTGCTTTTCCGGCAATGAAAAAAGCACCTCGGCCCTAACCACCCGCGTCTGCGGTGCCTCCAGCGGCGGATGCGTCTTCATCGCCGCCTCGATACTCGCCTTCCCGCACACCCCGCAGCTCGATGACGTGAACACATGCCGCGTCAGCCGCTCCAAATTCACCTCCTCAGGTCTCGCCAGCAGCGCCTCCACCGCCTCCCCCTCCGGCGATGCCGACGCACACCGCGAAATTTCAAACACATCCCGCACTGAACCTATCACGCCCTCACTCAACAAAAACCCCGCCGCCAGCTCCCGGTCATGCCCCGGCGTCCGCATCACTACCGCCACACTCCTCCCCTCCACCAGGATCTCCAGCGGCTCCTCCACCGCCACCGCATCCTCCGTTTCTCCCCGCGCCTCCACCCCCTCACCTGAGAGGATCAGCCGCCGCATGGATACAGAGGAAACCGTTTTCAATCTCCATACCCTAATCAATCGCTTCACCGGTCCACCAAAAAATGCAATGATTAGACGGCACGTTGCTCTTTTCCCTGCTCTCTATGCTCCCGAATCTCACCCTTTCCCGCGAGCCGCTCCAGACTCTCAAGGTTGATGCCATCGCCTATGGCGCAAAGGACACGGGAGAGATGGGTGGCGGAGCGGCGGCCGCTATTCTGGCCGCAGCCGGGCCGGATATTCTGACGGAACTGCGATCCAGCATGACCGGTTCATCCCGCCGGGTGGGTGACGTCGCCATCACAGGCTCCTTTCGTCTGCAATCACTTGGCGTCCGATGGGTCGTGCACGTCATCTCCATCATCAAGCATACGCCTTCCGGCGCGCACTGTCCGGAGCCTGAGCGCCTCCGCGACGGAACCGCAACTGCCCTGAAGTCCGCCACCGCTCTGGGTGTGCGCTCCATCGCTTTTTCTGCCCTCGGTACCGGTGAAGGCCGTGTCACCCCTCGGGATGCCGCCGGATACATGATCGAAGGCATCAAAGCATTCCGGCTCAGTCACCCCGATGCCAATCCCGCCATTACCCTCGCCCTGCCCAACTTCGCCGACTTCGAAGCCTTCCTTTCAGCAATTCACAACTCTCGATGACCCTCCATCGCTGAATAAGCTCATCCGGAGGGGACGCCGCAGGGCCCCCCGGCTCCTGCTGGCGTCCCGCTCCGTCTGAGCACCCCTGCAAGAAAATCGCAGCGCCGTATCCCCTGGAAAGCAAAGGGGACGCATCATCTGGAAAAAGGAGAAACATGGCCGGTTTTGGATGATCGATGGCACCTGCCAAAGAAAGCCACTCCCGTGCCAGCCACACCGCCCGGCTTGCTGGTGGTTTTCATGGCCGGAATGAATGAAACTTTACCGATTTCCTGGGGTGCCGCAAAGTGGTGCAGGTTTTGCCTCCGGCTAACCTGCATGCTAACAGGACGATTCTTGACAGTAGCTCCGTCTCCGGACTGCCATCCTGCCGATCAAGCTGCTCAAGCAAAAATCTGCGCCCATATTCACCATTCCGCGTGGATCTGCCGCATCCCGCCAGCGCCGTTTTCCGGTCAAAAGTCGTTGACAGGCAACCCGGTTAATCACCGAAGTTACCCATGCACATCTCGACTTGCTTCTCCCGGCCGCCGGCTTGGTTCGGCCCAGTTGCACTGTCCCTTCGGAGTGCGGTTCTTTGGTGCTTGGTCTCTCTTGGAGCCCGGTGCTTTCGCCGCACGCGATGTTCCCGAATCAAACCGGATCAAACCACCCCCATTCATCCATTCACGATTCTCCACTATCGAAACCACACCTCCGCGCCGCCGCAGCGCGGCGACCGTTGCGTAGCCCGGCCTTTCAAGGCCGGGTTTCCCCCGACCCCAAAAAAACCGCGTCGCCGCGCGACGCTCGAACCCTCCCGACCGTCTTCTCCTTCACCCCCGCCACTTTCCCGCCCCTCGCCACCCTCGATCAAACCAGATCAAACCAGATCAAACCAGATCAAACCAGATCAAACCAGATCAAACCAATTTAAGCCATTTTTCTGGATTTAATCAGACCCCAATATCCCGTTGGTCCTTCTCCCACCGGTCTTGAAAGAACCCCGGACTCCGTGAGTATCGCGGAGGTCACTGCGGCACCGCGCTTTTCCATGGCTCAAACTCCCCTCCAACCCGGCATTCGCCACACACGGCGGCGCACCCTGCGGAACGCCTTCGTGTTCCTCGCGCTCTCATTTCCCGCGTTCTCCCGGGCGGATGATTTCGAGCAAACCATCCGCCCCCTGCTCGCAGAATATTGCACCAAATGCCACTCCACCGAAAAGCATAAGGGCGACCTCGATCTCGAACGCTTCCAATCCTTCACCGCCGTTAAGCGCGAGCCGGAGATCTGGCAAAAAGCCCTCGATCAAATCCACGACGGCGAAATGCCCCCGAAGGATAAGCTCCAATTGTCGCCGGAGCAAAAAACGCAACTCGCAGGGTGGATCAACACCACGCTGGAAACGATAGGCCGTGAAAATGCCGGCGACCCCGGCCCGGTCGTCATGCGCCGCCTTTCCAACGCGGAATACACTTACACTCTCCGCGACCTCACCGGGGTCGATTCTCTCGATCCTGCCCGAGAGTTTCCCGTGGACAGTGCCGCCGGCGAGGGCTTCACCAACGCGGGCGCCGCGCTCGTCATGTCGCCCGCCCTCCTGACCAAATACCTCGATGCCGCCAAAGACGTCACCTCCCACGCCGTCCTCCTGCCGGACGGCATCCAATTCTCCGCAAAGACCACTGCGCGCGACTGGACAGAGGAGAAACTCGCCGCCATCCGCGCCTTCTACGCGCAATTCAGCGAAACCGGCGGCGCTCAACCCGTCAATCTCCAAGGCATTCAGTTCGACACCAATGCCGGTGGCCGCCTGCCCGTGGAAAAATACATCGCCGCCACCCTGACAGAACGCGAAGCTCTGCAAAACGGCGCAAAATCCATCGCCGCTGTCGCCCAAGAACGCGGCCTGAACGCAAAGTATCTTAACACTCTCTGGTCCTTCCTAACCAGTTCGCATCCCTCCACCGTCCTCGACATCATCCGCGCTCAATGGCGCGCTGCCAAACCGTCTGACGCCCCCGCCCTCACCACCGCCATCGCCCAGTGGCAAAAGGCCCTCTGGCGCTTCACCACCGTCGGCCACATCGGCAAACGGGACGGCCCCAAAGCATGGCAGGTGCCCGTCGTTCCCCTCGCCGCCCGGCAGGACATCAAAATGAAGCTCACGCCTCCCGCGGGTGGCGGCGACCTCACCCTTTACCTCTCCGCCTCCGATGCCGGTGACGGCAACGAACACGATTTCGCCGTATGGGAAAATCCCCGCCTCGTCGCTCCAGGCCGTCCGGACCTGCCTCTGCGCGATGTCCGCGGAGCCGTGCGCGCGCTTGCCGCTCACCGCTCGTTATTGGCCTCCTCCGCCGCAAAATGCCTCACCGCCGCCGCGGAAGCCGGTCCCTCCCCTGACACATCCGCCGTTGCCGGCCTCGCGCAAAAACACGCGGTCGATCCCGTCCTCCTCGCCGCATGGTTCGACTATCTCGGCATCGGCTTCGGAAATGTCAGGATCGATTCCCTCATCAAAGGCAAAACGGAGCGCTCGGATAAGTACGATTTCGTCAAAGGCTGGACCGGCGCGGATGCCCTCAGCGTCGTCGCCAATTCCAGCGATCAGCACGTGCGCGTCCCCGGCAACGTGAAGCCGCACAGCGTTGTCGTGCATCCTTCCCCAAAGCGCCGCGTCGCTATCGGCTGGCGCAGCCCTGTTGCGGGTGCCATGCGCGTTTCCGGCCAGGTCCAGCACGCCCATCCGGAATGCGGCAATGGCGTTACCTGGAGCCTCGAACTGCGCCGCGGCAACAGCCGCCAGCGCCTCGCCGCCGGAGCCACCCAGGGCGCTAACATCGTCAAATTCGATCCCGTCGAAAACCTCTCCCTTCAGCCGGGCGACTTCATTTCCGTCATCATCGGTCCGCGCGATGGCAATCACTCCTGCGACCTCACCGCCGTGGACCTGACCATCACCGCTCCCGGCCCGTCGGGAGAGCAGCGCTGGGACCTCGCTGCAGATGTTAGTCCTGACATCCTTGCCGGCAACCCGCACGCCGATCGCCAGGGCCACGCGGAAGTGTGGCACTTCTACAGCGAGCCGGACAATGGCGGCGGCAGCGAAGCGCAGTCCATCATCCCCGCCGGCTCTCTGCTCGCCAAATGGCAGGCCGCCTCCGCGGAAGGAAAACCGCCACTCGCCGACAGCCTGCAGCAACTGCTGGAACGCCGCATCCTCACCTTGCCGAAGGATGCCCCTGACGCCGTCCTCCACCGCCAGCTAACCTCTCCCAACGGCCCTCTCCTTTCCGCCGTTCGTAAATCGCTGGCTCCCCCGGCCCAGGCTCCCGCCGCCGATCCTTCCGCTCCTGGCCTTGATCCCGCGCTCTTCGGCAAACATCCGTCCGGCTCCGCCATCGACGCGGCCAGCTTCTGCGTGCAAGCTCCTTCCGTCATCGAAGTGCGGCTTCCCGCGGATCTTATCGAAGGCTGCGAATTCGTCACTGGCGGTTCCCTTCACAAAGAAACCGGCGCCGAAGGCAGTGTCCAGTTCCAGGTCACCACCACGAAACCCTCCCAAAAATCCGGTCTCTCCGCCGGAGGTGCCGCCGCCCAATCCGGCAAATCCACATGGTCCGACGGTGAGTCCCCGCTGGCCTTTGAATCCCCCATCATCGTCAACAATGACAGCGCCGCGCGCAAACGCGCCGAAGCCTCCCTGGATGAATTCCGCCAGCTATTCCCCATCGCTCTCTGCTACACCAAAATCGTCCCCGTAGATGAAGTCGTCACCCTGACACTTTTCTACCGCGAAGACGATGCTCTGCGCCGCCTCATGCTGGACGACGCCCAGGCCGCTCACATCGACCGTCTTTGGAGCGAGATGCATTTCGTCGCCCAGGACGCCCTCACCCTCGTCGATGCCTTCGAGCAGCTCTGGCAGTTCGCCACCCAGGACGCTGACCCCAGCGCGTTCGAGCCGCTGCGCGAACCTATCAAGCGCCGCGCCGCGGAATTCAAACAACTCAAGACGAACACCGAGCCCGTTCACGTCAAGGCTGTGCTCGACTTCGCCCAGCGCGCATGGCGTCGCCCGCTAACGGATTCCGAACTCACCGAACTCCGTGCCCTTTATCAAAAGCTGCGCACTCAGGAACTCCCGCACGATGACGCCATCCGCATGATGCTTTCCCGCGTCCTCGTCGCTCCCGCCTTCCTCTATCGCGGCGAAAAATCCTCCCCCGGCACCGGCAGCTCTCCGGTGAATGACTGGGAACTCGCCAGCCGTCTCAGTTATTTTCTCTGGTCCTCCGCCCCCGACGCGGAACTCCTCGCGCTCGCCGCCGCCGGAAAACTCCGCGATCCTGACACGCTCGCCGCGCAGACAAGCCGCATGATCAAAGACCCGCGCGTCCGCCGCCTCGCCACCGAGTTCGGCTGCCAGTGGCTCCACGTCCGCGATCTCGAAACACTGAATGAAAAAAGCGAGACTCACTTCCCCGCCTTCGCCGCGCTCCGCGGAGCCATGCAGGAGGAAGCCGTGCGTTTCTTCACGGACCTCTTCCAGCGCGATGTCTCCGTTCTTTCGCTGCTCGATGCCGACTACACCTTCGTCAACGCCGCTCTCGCCAAACACTATGGCTTAACCGATCTCAAGGGCGACGGCTGGCAGCGCGTGGACGGCATCCGCGCCAAAGGCCGCGGCGGCATCCTCGCCTTCGCCGCCACCCTCGCCAAACAAAGCGGTGCCTCGCGCACCAGCCCCATCCTCCGCGGCAACTGGTTCTCCGAAGTCCTCGTCGGCGACCGTCTCCCGCGCCCTCCCAAGGATGTGCCCGTCCTTCCCGAGGAAGCCCCGCAGGGTCTGTCCGAGCGACAGCTCATCGAGCGCCACACCAGCGACGAACGCTGCGCCGGCTGTCACGCGCGCTTCGATCCCTTCGGCTTCGCCCTCGAAGGCTACGATGCCATTGGCCGCTTCCGCACCATCGATACCGCCGGCCACCCGGTCAATACGCAGGTCAAGCTCATCAGCGGTACCGCATTCAACGGCCTCGACGGCCTCCGGAACTATCTCCTCACCACGCGCCGCGACGACTTCGTCAAACAATTCTGCCGCAAGCTCCTCGGCTACTCCCTCGGCCGCGGCATCCAGTTGTCCGACCGCCCCCTCCTCGATGAAATGCGCCAGCGCCTCGAAAAGGAAAACTACCGCGTCACCGCCGCCCTCGACGCCCTCGTCCGCAGCCGCCAGTTCCGCGAAATCCGCGGACGCGACATCGCCGCGGAGTGAGTTTCTGCCATTGAGGCAGACAAAAGCTCCGCTCTATATACCCTTAACGGGGTATGGTGGCTATAATTCTTCCGATCCGGCTATCGGGTTGTAGAGATATGCGCTTTTTCAGTCACAATTTTCTGCCTTTCCGGTAAATCATATGATTGAATCCTGCGTTAAATAGCCGCCTCCTCGCCACGCCTGACAAATGAGCGATGCTTCGACAATAGTGTTTCCGGAGAATCCCTCCTTTTGCCAGCATTGCGGGACCGTTCTCCCAGACGATCCACTGGGAGGCGGAGTCTGCGAAGCCTGCCTCTGGAAAGAGTTGATGACACGGCCTGTACGTGGTGCGGATGCCTACCATGATCTTGTGGAGGGCCATGAAATTCTTGAGGAACTGGGAAGAGGCGGCATGGGAGTGGTTTTTCTCGCCCGCGAACATCACACCGGCCGCGATGTCGCTCTTAAAATGCTTCTTCCGCTGGAAAGCGGCGACGACGAATTGCGGGAACGCTTTCAACGCGAGGCCAAAGCCCTGGCCGATCTGGATCACCCCGCCATTCTTCCGCTGTATCAAGTCGGCGAGGCGGACGACCTGCCATATTTTACGATGAAATTCGCCGGCGGAGGCACGCTGGCGCAACGGCTCAAACTCGAAGGACGATGGCTCGCACGCCCTGCCGCCGAACTCATCATCGTCCTCGCAGACGGCCTTCACTGCGCGCACGAACACGGCATTATTCATCGTGATATCAAACCGGGTAATATTCTTTTTGACGAGGAGGGCCGTCCTTACATTGCGGATTTCGGCCTCGCCAAATTGCTGGACAGCGACCGCTCCTTTACAAGATCCGCCGGCATCATGGGAACTCTTGCGTATCTCGCTCCGGAAATCCCCGCTTCCGGTGCACGTGCCGCCACCATTTCCAGCGATGTATATTCCCTTGGCGCGGTTCTTTACGAACTCCTGGCTGGACGCCCTCCTTTCGTTGTCGAAGGTACAGCGGCTCTGCTCCGGAAAATCTCTGAAGACGAACCGGAGACTCCCTCCTCCCTCAATTCCCGGGTCCCGCGGGATCTCGAAATCATTTGCCTGAAATGCCTCAGCAAATCGCCAGGCGACCGCTACTCCTCCTCCGCAGCCCTCGCCGATGACCTCCGCTGCTGGCTGCGCGGCGAACCCATTCTCGCCCGCCGCATCACCTCCCTCCAGCGCCTCGGCAAATGGGCCCGCCGCCGCCCGGCCCTCGCCTCCCTGTCCGCCGCCCTCATCCTCCTCACCCTCGGCTCCGGTCTCTGGCTCGCGTGGTCCAACCACCAGCTCAATCTCGCTCTGTCCTGGGCCCGCAAAGCTCAATCCAGGGCCGACCAGCGCGCGGAATTCGTCCTCGGTGGTTTTGGCGAGTCTCTGGAAGCCATCGGGCGGTTCGAGTTGCTTAACGCCGTTTACCAGGATCTGCTCGCTTGGGACAACGCGTCAGACGAAGCCGGCTTGAACCGCAGAGTTCGCCTCCTCACAAGGTGGGGAAAATGTCTGGGTTTGGAAGGTCGTCATTCCGAAGCGGAACGCCCTCTCCGCGAGGCCGTCATGATTGCCGGCAAACTGCCTGAAGGCGTTTCCCACACAGATGTATACATTGATGCTGTCGCCGAACTTTCCCGCCTCGTGGCGGAGATCGGCTCATTCGACGAAGCCGTGACGATTTTGAAGGTCGCGGAGGAAAGAATAAAAAGGAGCATCGGCGCAAATGCCCATCGATTACTGGCGGATCTCGCCGATGTTTACACGCAGATTGGACTAACGTCCGTTTTCAGCCATCCGCAAATTGGTGAATGGGCCGCCCGGGCTGTTTCCCTTCGACGCAGCGCGCTGGCTTCGTCCCCTGGTGATTCCGCGCTCCAATTCCAGCTTGCGCAGTCCCTGCGCTATGAAGGCGAATCGTTCGAGCGTGCGGCCCGCGAGAAGGAAAGGAAAAAGGAGGAACAGAACAAAAGCGCGCGGACCCTTTGGCTGGAGGCGAAAAAAAGGTTTGAAGAGGCCAGATCAATTGCCGTTCGTCTTGACGAACAAAAAGGGGCCGGTATCGCGGTTAATGCCGCGTGGGAGCGTGAAATCGCCCAGAATACCGGTTGGCTGGGTGAAGTCGAGCTCGCCCTGGATCCTTCCGCAACAACGCTGTCCAGGGACCTGAGAAGCCGGGAGAGGGACATCCTTGATCAATTGAGTGAGCGCGACCCCCTCGACTGGCGGGCTCAAATTGAACTGCTTTCCGCGGAAAAAAGACTGGGTTCCCTCGCGGAGGCCCAGGGGGATATTTCAGAGGCCGACATTCACCGGGGGCGTCAGGCTGACGTGTTCGACCGCATATCCCGGCTGGCGCCAGCGGCCCGCTCGTGGCGGCTCATCGCCATGAATTCCGGTTTCAACCTTGGTAAGTGGCATCTTACACGCGGTCAAAAAGAAAAGGCTGCCAGGTATTTTGATATAGCGTGGGAGACAGCAAAAAAAGTCCTCGCCATGCGTCCCGCGACACCCACGGATCAGGACGGATTTGTGGAACTGGCCAGGGGCATTTCAGAGGAGTGGAAAGCCAAAGACGAATGGGACACGGCCCGCCGGGTGCTGGTAGAGGGCATCTCGTTTGTCCAAACGCTCCCCGCGGAAAAATCCATTTCTGATGCGTGCTTGTGGACCACGGCCGCACTTGAGCGCCGGATCGCGGACCTTGCCGAACACCGGGAAAACATGGCGGAGGCCCTCGACTACAATCTTGCCGCCATGCGCCACCGTGCAGAAGCGCTCAGATCAGGGTTATGGAAGGCAACCACTGATGATCCGGACGCCGTCCCCAATGCATTTCTCGCATCCGAAAAATCGCTGCTCACTCTGAAACGGATTAATGAGGCGGTCGCCGTCGCCTCTGAAGCTCTCGAACTCCGGCGCGAGTGTGCCAGCGTGCCGGTGGATCCCCACCCCTGGGCCGATGCTATTATTACTGCCGCGGAGAGCGGCCTTAAAGCGGGCGGAGATACCGCCCAAAACGCGCGCCGTTTGGCGTCCCGGGCACTAAACTCCCTTTATCCCTCCGAAGCCGGGCCTCCGTCGGCCCCACCCACGCTGGCACCCTATGTCCCGAAGCCGGAGGACGCCGAAAAGCACCGCGAGCGTGCCTTGAGAAGGGCCGCTGTTCTCAAACGGATCGCCACTTTACCGGAGGTTCCCACGTCTCCCTGAACGCCTCAGCCATTTTGCTGCTATGTCATTCACCCTCTTTCCCTGTCCCTCTCTCGGCACATTTGAGACGCTGCTGCTCCAGAACTCCTCACTGCAGGAGCCTCTCTCAAATCTTTGCGGTCCTGCATGTCTCGAAATGCTTTTCAAACTTGAGGACAAAGAATTCAATTCGCCTCAGACGGAAATAGCCAGAACAGCATTTCATTTCAAAACCACCGTCGATAATGAACCATTCTCCTGGGCCACCAGTCCCTTTGGCATGGAGCAGACCATCAATCGTGTGCCCAAAAAGAAAGGGCCGAATGAGCGGGAACGGTGGCGTTATCATATCGTTCACGGCAGCGAACCCTGGGCTCCTCTCTGTGAAGCGGTGGCCCGTTTAAAGGAGGAGAGAATCGGCAATTTTATCTATCAGCATCCTTCCCCGATACTTACACGAAACGGTTCTCACTGGATGCTTGTTGTCGGTGCGAAGGTTGAAAACGGATCCATCGTCTGGCTCGCCGTTGCGGATCCTTTGCAAAAGGAGATCCGGTTCCTTACGGGTCCAGGCTTGACCGACGAGTTTGATCAAAACTTCGAAGGCGACCACCCGGACTGGGAAATGCGGCACGTTGCCGTTGTCGCGTCCCGCCTGCCCCGGAAGGATCCCGTGGACGACCTCGCCGGACTGCCGGACCCGGTGATAAAACGAACTCCATTCCTGTTGCCGGATATTCCCGAGATTGTCCTCCTGCCCATGCCTGCTTCCGACAAAGACCGTCTTCTGGATTCCCTTCGAAGTTATGCCCCGCCGGCAGGCACCGGACTCTCCCCGAATGGCAACTCCGCCGGCCCCCTTCTTCAGCCCCTGGCGACTGCTCACGAAATAGCCTTTGAGGTGCCTGTAACAGCGATCAATGCAAATGGCAGTGTTTCCAGTTACCGGCTGGTACAAATCGCAGATAAAGCAGGCAAGGTCCTGGCGCGTGCCACTGTTATTGGAGATCCACCGGCCATTGCCAGCTTTTTTATGGCGGCGCCTGCACCGCCTGGAGACTCTGCAGGCATGCCTCCATGGGAAATAAACAGCATTATCGAGAACTGGAAAGCATGGGTGGACGGAGCGCTGAACTTTACAGCGGCGACACTTCCTGCTCTTGCGCCCGTTGTTGACGCGGTTTCCGCCAGCGCGCCACGCGCCGCTTCAAAAACGTTGCCGGGCCTCATGCCTGGACGCCTGGTTTGGAAACCCTGCGCGGAGTCACTATCCCCGTTTCATCCGTTTTTTGAAACCATATCAGAAGGTAAAAAGATTTGGATAGAGTGCAGCGGACGCGCACATGAATCACTCACTGGCCCGGTCCGGGGGCAAAAGAATTCATGACCCCGGCCCGGCCAGGCGCATCAGGGGAGGTTTCATTCGCTGCCCCTTCGAACGCTTTCTCACCCACCGCAGCTTTGCGGGGAAAAAAAGACTTCCCGCCAAAGCGCGAGATGTTCTTCCGGTCTGCAAAGGCGCTCCACGGCCCAGGCTCTGGCCGCTTGCGACAGAGCTTTCAGAAGCTTTGGCTCATTCCGCAACAACTGCGCATAACGCCGGTAGTCCGCAGCAGTTTCGCAGTGGAACCCGGCGATTTCGTGGGGTACCAGGTTGTGCAAATGATGTCGCTTGTCGGCAGGGACCAACGGTACCGCGCCACAAAGCATAGCCTCCACTACCGCCCGGCCCCAACTCTCGGAAAATTGCGGACCGAGATTATAGACGAATACGTCCAGGGAATCGAGGAACTCCGCCGATGGGAGCGCTGCCGTTGGAAGCAATTCCCAACGGCTGTCAAAAGTGTGTTTTTCCCACCGGCGCGACAAATCAAGAGACCATGCCATCACCCGAAATCGCACCGGATCCTCAAGGCCCAGCCCTTCATAGGACTCGGGAAAATTATCCGGAAACTTGTGCGGATCCGGGCGGGAAAGCCTTCCGATTGTAAACGGACGGTCCTCCGCCCGCCAGTCTCCGCGGGGACGAAAAGGAAACAACGCAGGATCAACGTAATTTCCCGCCGTTACCCACCGCACGGAACGTTTGCCGTCCGGAGAATGCAGCCAGCCATGGCTGGCTTTCGGATTCTCGACGAGGTTTGCAGCTCCGCCCCGGTATCCCATAGCATGCCGGTAGCCGGGTTCCAGTTTTTGCCGCTGCACGGGAGACACGTAGAGCAGTGCGTCGATCAGGCCGGAGGCCACCGCGCCGCATTCCCGCTCAAAGTGCCACATCATCTCACTGGACCACGCTACTTTCAGCCCCCTTCGCCGCACTTCGAAAAGCGCTCCGCTCTTCAGAAATACTTCGTTGCAGAGCGATACAGCCCATCCGTCGAGCCTTGGAGCCAAATCCTCCAGCATGGCGGCGGTGGCTTTGCAATCCTCCACGTGAGCCCGCCAGGCAGGCTGTTCCATCTGGCTTCGCTGATTTGGCACCACGGTAATTTGATAGTGGGGTCCCAAAAGGCGCAACAAATGAGCCAGCTTGGTGTCCGCTCCGCCCACAGGAGACGGCCAGTTAAACAGGAACAGATTCATCCTCAGACCAGTTCCGGGCCGGAAGTTCCCGCGTCAAGCGCGGCGATCCCGTCAGAATGAACTGCCTCCTTTGCCGGGTGTTCCGGCATTTTCAAGAACCAGAACATAAACCCATACGCACAGCCATGACCCAGGACTTCGCCCGTGACATGCAACTTCTCAAGGACCTGCTTCAACTCGCCGCTGACCGCGGCCATTCAGGGACCGACGCATATAAACATCTTGACGAATTTCACCGCAAAGTGGAAACTGATGCCGGCGAGCTGATGGTTTCCGTTCAGAATTTGAAGAAGGCTTTTAACGAAACCAATCGCGAACTGTTGATGGGATTTTGGATTGCGATCTTCGTTGATCCGGTGGATCCTCCCCACGCTCAACCACAGGACATTGAACCTGCTCTGACGGAAGCACAGTTGCTCGCGAGGGCGCACGATACAGGAGGCAAATTGATCGCTCTTTTGGACTCGCTGAAAGACCCTCATAAGAGGATGACTGATCCCGCGCCGCCTCAGGGAGAGGTTCTAAAAAACCGCATCAATGACATCCGGACACTCGTTCCAGGTGATCTCAGCACTGGCTATCTATGGCTAAACCGCCGACTGGACAGCATGATCAGGGCATTCACTAAAGACGGAGGCGGCGGCGGTCAGGATACTTACTGGCCGAGCAACTACGTGTCGAGCAGCAGCAGCAGTTCGTCCAGCAGTACCTACCCCTGAGCTTGAAAGGAGGAGCGGAAAAATATCTCAACGGGGGCACTTTCTTGTCACGTTCGGACAAGTCGTTTGTAGGAAGACTGTGGAGGCAGACCGGCAATCTCCTGCCCCGACCCGGAAATGACCTCGTATGCCTTTTGTTCGCTCCCTGTCCCTCCGCTGCCCGTCCTGAGATGTAGCCATCCCGACCGGTCCGGGAGTGCCAGAAGGCACTCCCGGCGGACGTCTGTCGGCGTCGCCTCCACACCGCGTACCCATTTTCCCGGCTGGACAGGCGAGGAAACAGAACGACGGGAATCCCCGCCGTCAGGGTCGGGGACTCACGAAAGACCACAGCGTCCGCGGCTGGTGTTTGCCGGTCCCCTGGAAGGAACTGCGGCGGTGCTAATCGAACACCTGATCACGCGGGGAGAGTGGCAAGTCAGCGTCGTCTCATCGATGGAAGAGGCGGAAGACCTTCTCGGTTCCGTGTTCCCGGACGTTCTCGTCGCGGTATGGACCAGTCACGGAAAAATGAAGTCGCGGGTGACTGCTCTGAGGAGCCACCCTGCCGGCCAGCGGCTGCCCGTCATCCTCATCGGAACGCCGCCTGAAGGAGGCAACTCCCGTCCGTATGAGCCGGTGCGCGGGGTCCTCTGCCTGCCGCGCCCGCTCAACTGGCGCACCCTGTTGCTTTGTCTTGAAGAACACCGTCGTGCACTTCACCTTCACCGCGGGTCAAGGGCGGTTTGACGCGCAAAGTCCGTCTTCAAAGTAGTGACTCATTCCCGGGTTCGCCAGCACTTCTCCAAGATACTGCATTTCGCCTTCGACGTCCTTCTCTTCGGCAGTGGCGGAGACCTCCCGCCACAACGCTCTCTGTAGTTCCGTCCGCAACCGTTGCACCGCTTTTCGAGCCGCCGCTTCGGCGATTTTCAGTTGTTTCGCCACTGCGGAATACTCCGGAATCTTATGGCTCCCCGGCAGAAATTGACGATAGAGCAAAAATTCCCGTTTCTTCCCGAGCCTTACCCACCGTGCTTCCACTGAGTTCCAAGCCGCCCCAAGGGCATTCAACGCCCATTCACGGTCGAATGTTGGACAAGGCTCAGGTTCCGTGGCGGGTTCCCATCCCGAATCATCCAACAACTGCTGCAAACTGTTTTCCACCAGCCCGCCCCCTCTTTTCAATGTATTCCCGCGCGTCACGTTATTTGAGACAATGCGCTGCAGGATCGTCAGCAAAAATGTCCGGAATGTTCCCTTCGCGCGGTCTGCTTTTTTCCATGCGCGGGTCTCGCACAATCTCTCGAAAAGCTGCTGCGCCAGATCTTCGCATTCGAAAGCGCTCCATCCTTTGGAGCGAAGAAAGGATATCACCGGCGGGCGGTAATTGGTGAACAAAGTGTTGAGAGCTTTACGTCCCGCGGGATCTCCGGTGAGAGTGGCAATAAAAATAAGCTTCCAGTCAGTGGGCGGAAACATAGGATGGCATCGTTTAGAGTCTGTAGCACACATACAAGAGCCCGGCATCATATAAAATTCATAACCCGCCCTGCGCAGAGGCTGCCGGCAAGCCCCGAACGAGACCTTTTTTTGTGGGGTGTGAAAATGAAATGCGCTGTCGTGCCCCATCGTAGGGGATTATGTTCATCCTATGACTTCACACCACTTCTCCCGCCGCACCATGCTCCGCGGCCTCGGCGTTACCATGGCTTTGCCATGGATGGAATCCCTTCGCGTTTGGGGCGATGAACCAAAGGGAGCTCTGGCCTCCAGCGAAGCACCCGTGCGCATGGCTGTTCTGTTCTCCGGCAATGGCTTCCACAGCACCGAGTGGTGGGCGAAGGGCGAAGGCAAAGACATGCAGCTCGGCAAAGTCCTCGCTCCTCTCAACGACTTCCGGCAGAAGATGCTCTTCATCCGCGGCCTCTACAACGCCGAGGCGCAAAAGGGCAACATTCACAGTTCCCAAACCGGCAACCTCCTCTCCGGTGCTCCCCTGGCCTCCGGCGGCGAAATCCGCTCCGGCACCAGCGTGGACCAGTTGCTCGCGCAAAAATACGGCCATTCCACCAAGGTGCCGAGTCTGGTGTTAGGGTGTGAGAAGTCGAATCCGTCCGTTCACAAGAACTACTCCATGCTCTACAGCTCCCACATCTCGTGGAGCTCCCCCACCACCCCGACACCTCTTGAGGTTTATCCCGCCCTCGCCTTCGACCGTCTCTTTAAAGATGAAGTCAGCCGCGGCGACAAAAGCGTGCTCGACGCCGTCATGGGCGACGCCAAAGACCTCCGCCGCGATCTCAGCACCAATGACCAGCGCAAACTCGACGAATATCTCGACTCTGTGCGCGATGTCGAACAGCGTATCGAAAACGCCGGCAAGCGCGGCGAATTCCAGGGCTGGCGCCCCACCCTGACAAAACCGAACATCCCCCGTCCCGCCGACGGCATCCCCCAGGACATCGCCGAGCATATGCGCCTCATGTGCGATATCCTGGTGTTAGGGTTTCAAACGGACACCACCCGCATCACCACGCTGAAGCTGAACAACGACCACAGCTCCCTTCGCTTCCCGAACCTCGGCGTGGACTACATGATCCACCACCTGCTCTCCCACAGCGACACCGCCGACTGGCTCAAGGTAAATCAATTCTTTCTCGAACAGGTCGCCTACATCGCCCGCAAGCTCGACTCCATTCAGGAGGGCGAGCGCACCGCGCTGGACAATACCATGCTCATGTATTGCTCCTCCATGCTTAACGGCAACCACGACGCCTCTCAGCTCCCCGTCGTCCTCCTCGGCGGCGCCGGAGGCCGCATCAAAGGCGGCCGTGTCCTCGACTACAAGGACAAGCCCAACCGCCAAATCTGCCGCCTCTACCTTTCCATGCTGGACAAATGCGGTGTCCGCCCCGGCGCCTTCGGGGACGCGAACACGGCTCTGGAGGAAGTGTAATCCTAACGTTTTTCCGCTTCTTGTTTCTGCCTCTTGAACACCACCTCGCGCACCGGATCGCCCTCCGGCCTTCCTGACGCATCCTGTTTGTAGAGCTTCACCGTCATCGTATCCGCATCCGTCTTGATGTGCTCCGCCGCGATCTTCACCTCTTTGCCTTCCGCATCGGTGCTCGTTGAAACCAGCGTCGGATTCCCGTTGTGCTGAATCCATTCACCCGTGGTGACGCCGCCTTTGTTATCAGCCGCATTGTAGATCACTTTGTCAGTGCCTGGCTTCTGCACGATCATCCCCTCCGCTTCGCGATCGCCGAGTTTGAAAGCCACCGCCACCATATTCTTGTCGAGTTTCCAGGTGTAGGAAATCGACACGTTCCCTTCCTCTGTCGCCCACTTGCCGATCATCCATTCGGTCTTTTCCTTCGCCGCCCTCTCCGCCAGCGTGCCGGCGTGGATCGTCATGGAAAGCGGCAAAACGGCGAGCAGCAGCGAAAGAAGAAGAGTCGTTTTCATAATACCGAAGGAGCATAGCGACCCGCCGCGCCTCTGGCAATCTCTCCTTCAAGATTCCCGGTAGCCCCTTGCGCTCCCCTCGTTTCCCTTTCCTCACTGTTATGTCTTCCCATTCAGACCCTGTTCGTGTCCTCGTCCTCGGCGGCGGCTTTGGCGGCCTCGCCTTCTGCAAGGAATTGCGCGATTCCCGTTTCGCCATCACGCTCATCGATCGCCAGAATCACCACCTTTTTCAGCCCCTCCTCTACCAGGTTGCCACCGGCGGCCTCTCGGCACCGGAAATTGCCCAGCCCATCCGCTCCATTCTGCGGAAACAAAGGAATGTCACCGTCCTTATGGAGGAGGTCCGCGGCATCGACCTCGCGCAGCGCTCCGTTCAACTCGAAAACCGCACCCTCGAATACGACTACCTCATCATCGCCCTCGGCGCGCGCACCGGCTACTTCGGCCATCCGGAATGGGAACCCCACGCCCCCGGTCTCAAAACCCTTGAAGACGCCCGTCGCATCCGCACCGATGCCCTCGGCTGCTACGAAGCCGCCGAATCGTCCACCGACCCGGCGGAGCGTGCGCGCCTGCTCACCAGCGTCGTGGTTGGCGGCGGCCCCACCGGTGTCGAAATGGCCGGCGCTCTCGCCGAACTCTCCCGCAAAGTCCTCGCCCGCGACTTCCGCCGCATCCAGCCTCACGAAGCCAGGGTCTATCTCATCGAAGCCGGTCCCCGCCTTCTGACGACATTCGATAAGTCGCTCTCCGATTATGGCCGCGAACGCCTCGAAAAAATGGGCGTCACCGTCAAGCTTGCCACACCCGTCCAAAACATCACGCCCGGCGAAGTCACCCTTCCTAACGAGACCATCCGCGCCGCCACTATCGTCTGGGCCGCCGGCGTCGAAGCGGTTCCTCTCACGCGTCAACTCGGCGTTCCCATCGACCGCGCCGGACGCATTCAAGTGTTGCCGGACCTTTCGGTTCCCGGCCACGAAAACGTCTTCGCCGTCGGCGACATCGCCATCCTGACCGATGCCAAAGGCCAGCGCGTCCCCGGCGTCTGCCCCGCCGCCATCCAAATGGGCCGTCACGCGGCCCGCACCATTCGCAACGAGGTTCGCCATCGCCAGCGCTACCTCGTCCCTGTTCCCCGCGCTCCCTTCGCCTACTTCGACAAAGGGAATATGGCCACCATTGGCCGCAACGCCGCCGTCGCCGAAACCAGCTACATGAAAGCCCGCGGCCTCCTCGCATGGCTCATGTGGCTTTTCATCCACCTCCTCTTCCTCGTCGGCCTCCGCAACCGCCTCTTCGTTTTCATGCAGTGGATCTACTCCTACTTCACCTGGCGCCGCGGTGCCCGCATCATCACAAAAAAGTAGTCCGCTCTTCAAGGCCTCTTCACCGACACCCGGTAGTACTTTTTCGGCACGGTCGAGGTATCCGTCACCGTCATCACTCCCCCGGTGCCGTTTTGATAACCAAGCGGAAAGTCCGTCCATCCGCCAAGGGTGGTGCTCGACTGCACCAAATATTGCAAATCCGTTTGCGAGGGCCACGAAACAGTCACCGCGGCGCCGTTTTTTGTCAGGGTCACCAGCGGCGCGGTCACCGGCGCAGTGCCTCTCGTCAGATTTCGAAATCCAAAGTTCTTTCCGAAGATTCCGCGGGAAAACGTTCCGGCGAAAAAGCTTTGCGCCGACGCCAGAGTCACTGATTCGAGTGTGCGATAGTCCCGCGGAATGCTGAGGATGATCGCGGTGCCGCTTTGATTCGTGAGCCACACTTCCGCGGTGGGTTCCACCGCAATGCCGCTGAGCGGAACAGCAAAGCTCCCCGGAGCCGCGGAAACATCAAATGTCGTATGGTCCGCGCCATTCACTTTCAGTGTCACTTTCACGCCGCTGACTCCTTCGCCCTGTGTGTATTTGCTGTCGGCGTTGGTGTCACGAAACATCGTATCGGTAAAGAACGACGGCTGACCTGCTGCCAGTGTCATCGTCCAGTAATGGTCGTAAGTGGAAGGGGCCCAGAAGTAATACCCTGCACCGATCTCGAGAAAATAGCCTCTGCTCATGTTTTTCCGGTGTTCGGTGCTGTTCCACCAGGCCTTGTGGGTGTCGCTCGCCGTCTGCACCGCCGCGCTGAGATTCTCGGCCCACCCATCCTGGGGAACGAGGTTCATATAGCCTTCCGCCAGAAACCGCTGCCACGGTTCAGGTTGTGTGTTCGCATTGTAATAGGCGCTGCCCGGCACCGTGGCGTGTTGAAACTGATTTTTCACCGCCATGTCCTCGGTGTGGTGCCTTGCCGCCAGCGTTAGGCTGTTGCTGGGCGCCAGCGGCCCGCTGGATACCGGAATGTCCGCGTCCTGGTAATTGGTGCCCTGTGTCGCGTTCTCATTGTTTCGGTCAAACCGCCCCCGGTTCGTCAGCCACCTCACCTCCTCCTCGGCGGCGGTGGGAACGCCGTCTCCGGTATATTCCTGCTGCGCCCGCAACGAACCAATTCCCGCGCACACGCCAGGGGACAGCAACAAAAGACGGAGTTTTCGGTAAACAGATACGTTCATAGCAACAGGGTGGTGAAGCGGCTCTACGAATGGCCCGGAACGAAACGCGGCCCGCCGTCACTTGCTACATCGCTTTTGGAAAAAGTGCGTGGTCTTCGCCTTCAGAAGTCGTCCCGAAAAAATTTCACATCGCGCTGAACCTGTCTCCTGCGGCTTTACGCATCTCGGTCTGGGGGCGGCCTCCCGACCGCTTCCGACTGAATACCAAACCCTTCCCCGAGAATGAAAATCCCGGCCTTCCTATCCATGCGGCGCACGCTCTTTGCTGCGACGCTGCTCATGACCTCCGGTTCTTCGCGAGCGGCCGAAACCGTTACGCTCTGGATCGAAAAAGCTCCTTCGCTCGAAGGTCCGTGGAAGCGCGTGGACCTTCGTACCGCTTCGCTCGACGCAGACGGAAATCCACGCCTGCCCGCATCAAATCCGCGGGATTTCTTCCGCACGCAGATGCGCCTGGGACCTGCCGTCCAGATTGGCGATGTCATTCCCATTTCCGAGGGACCTCCGGACATCGTGAAGCGAGCAAAAGACTTGCTGGCCGGGCGCGACGAAACCGACCCGGAAGGATGGCCAGAGGATGCAGAACTCGAGCCCTGTATCCGCCCGCAGTATGCCGTCATGGGCGATGGCTCCGTGAAGCCGGGGTATTTCGAATTCAAGATAATCCGCAAGCCGAAAGGGCGGACTCCTGGGTCGTTTCCCGTCACCAGTCCTAACGAAGAATTGCCCACGGATGCGGGCTACATTCTGCTCTCGGCGACAGAGGAGGATTTCCCTATCGCGGAATTCGCTACCGAAGGCCCCACGCCCACGGAACGTCTTGCCAGGCTGGCGAAGACGAATCGCATCCGGGTCGTGCGCTACGGCCCTACCCTTCTGGTGGCCGAAGATGAAAACGGCAGAGCCGTCGCCACCCAGGGTGCGGTGCCTTTCAGACTGACTCCGGAAATGCTCCTCCTTGATGGCGCCGAGTGGAGAGGCGATTCGGATTCCGGTCTCGATCAGCGGCCCAAGGTCCCGCCCAGGCTCACGCCCGAATATTACCGGGATTATGACGACTTCCGCAACGACTTCGCCACCAACCCCGTCTATGTGCAGCTCCGAAAAAACAAGATCGCCCGCGCGAAACTGGATTGGGATATTATCCATGGGAAAGTACCCGAAACTGTCACCATTCCCGTCGGGCAGACCGTCACCGTTCTCGCTTCGCTTCCCGCCATTCCGGTTCCGGTTTATAATTTCGCTTCCGATCAGGGCGACATCGTGCGCATTACACTTCTGCCCACCGGCGGTATCAGGGTTACCGGGGGTGCGCCGGGACAGGGCCTGCTGCGTGTCCGTCAGGGTTCTGAAGAGTATGTTATCGCCATTGAGGTCTCCGTCGGCCTGGGCCCCCGTGCCGTTGGCGATGTGATCAAAACGGAGTCCTGGTATGCGCTCAGTTGGCAGGAACAACCGCGCTATTACCAGTATTCCAATCCTAACTGGTGTGAACTGGTCGGCTGCGGGCCGGTGGCATGGGCCATTCTCTTCGCGTGGTTCGACCGGAACCAGCACATCGAATATGCGTTCAGGGGTGAAGGCGCCGGGGTGGATCCCCCGTTCGATCTCTCCACCATCGCGAAAAAGACACAGGTCCTTCCAACCTATTCCGACCTGCATGAATACTGCGACGTCATCTGCAATGCCGTCACAGGCGAAGGGGGCTCGGTACCGTCCGATATGAGTGAGGGCTTCCTTGACTACACCCAGGACGCCATCGACTCGGCGCTGCTCAAGCGCTCATGGAATATCCAGTCGTCCTCCGGCAACTGGCCCGACGCGGGTGCGCTTCGCAGCCGTGATGCTATCAAGAAGGGATATCCGGCAGTCACCGGTCTCGGATGGATGTGGCACTACGTGGTGGCCTATGGATACAAGTACAAGACCATCTTCCTCGGGGGCAGCAAGACCGTCGATAAGCGATACATCAAATGCAACATGGGCTGGGCCGGAAGCGCTCCCCGTTGGTACGATCTTGGCGACACCTTCTACTCCGCCGACGTGCATCTCCGCAATCCCTGATGCGGTTGCCCTGACGCTTTCCCCGTCTTCCTGTTTCGCATGCCTGCCCTGTCCGTTCTGGAGGAGCTATTCACCGAGGCGGTATCCCTGCCACCACAGGATCGAAGCGCGTTTTTTCAGGACCGCTGCGGTGGCGATTCCGCACTGCGCACTACTTTGGAGCAGTTGCTGGCCGCCCACAGGGAGGCGGGGGACTTCTTTCCTGAACCTGCAGAGCGCTCCTCCGCGGGCGAAACACTGGGAGTCTATACGCTCATTGAGGAAACAGGCCGTGGCGGCTTCAGCACTGTGTGGCGCGCCGTCCAAACCCGCCCGGTCCGGCGCGAAGTTGCAATTAAGCGGATCATGCCCGGCATGGACTCGCACCAGATGCTGCGGCGTTTTGAACAGGAGCGCCAGACGCTGGCCCTCATGAACCACCCGGGCATCGCGGGTATCTTTGACGCGGGACTCGATGACCGCGAGCGCCCGTGGTTTGTCATGGAACTGGTGCATGGCGCCACCCTGACAAAGTGGATCGCGGATACAAATCCCTCCCGCGATGACCGCATCCGCCTTTTTCTTGAAATCTCCGCCGCCGTCATCCACGCCCACCAGCGCGGCGTCATCCATCGCGATCTCAAACCCTCCAATATCCTCGTGGGTCCCAACGGCGCGAAAATCATCGACTTCGGCATCGCCCGGGTCATCGCGGATGCCTCCACTGATGCCGGCCTCACCCGCGAAGGTCAGGTCATCGGCACGCCCGCATGGCTGGCGCCGGAAATCATGGCCGGCGAACCCGCCGACACGCGCGCGGATGTTTTTTCCCTCGGCGTCATCCTTTGCGAACTCCTCACCGGCAAACTGCCCCGCGATCCTGACATCTTCCGCCGTCTCCCTTCCGGAGGCTGGCGGGAGGCCATTGACAGCACTCCCGCCCGCTGGCCGCTGCTCAACAATGATCTCGATGCTGTCCTCGCCAGGGCCCTCGAAACCTCACCCGACCGGCGCTACGGATCGGTGACCGAACTCGCCGCTGACATGGAGGCCTTTCGCGATGGGCGGCCCGTCAGGGCCCGCAAGCCCACGCGGCTTTATTTGTTTCGCCGCTTCGTCGGACGCCATCGTGTCGGGGTCACCGCGGCCTGTATCGCGCTGCTCGGCATTCTCACTGGTGCCGTCCTCGCATGGCGTGAAAAAACCGCTGCGGACAAAGCCCGGCAGCATGCCGAATCGGAGGCCCGCTATGCCGAAGAGGCTCTCGCCGTACTTCAGCGGCTAATGCTGACGTCCGATCCGGAAGAGGGAATGCCCGCTACCCTAACCGTAGCGGAACTGGTGGACAATTTCGCCAAACAGCTCCCGGCCGAAGCCCTCGCCAATTCACGCGTCGAACTCCAGGTTCGTTTCGCTCTGGGCACTTCTCTGCGCGGACGCGGACGTCTCACCGAAGCCCTGAACCAATTCCTGCGTGCGCGTGAGCTCTCTCTCAATGTCTTCGGCCCGGATCACGATCAAACAGGCCAAATCCAGCTCGCTCTGACAATTGTTTACTTCATGCTGGAGCGGAACCAGGAAGCCCTCGCTTCGGCCCGGGAAACCCGGCGCATCCTTCTCCTCACCCGCGGCCCCAAATCCGACGACACGCTGCGCGCCCGCGAAATTATCATCAACTCCCTCATCTCCCTTGGCTTCCCGAAAGAGGGTGAAGCGGAAATCCTCAGCCTACGGGCAGACGCCGCCGCCGCCGGCTCTGTCGTTGCTCCGCGCACCTCATGGCTCCTTGGCCGCGCCCTTCTGAAGCAGAGCCGTTTCGATGAAGCCGTCGCCGCCGCCCGGGAATTTGTTAGAGGTCAGATTGAAAAAGCCGGCCCTGATTCTCCTGTCGTATGGGATGCCCAGCGTTTCCTCGGTGAAGCCCTCTATCGTCAGGGCAACTACGCTGAGTCCATTACCGTTCTCCGGCAAGCCGCCGAAAAGCAGCGCGGGCATTTTGGTGAAAATCATCCCACTGTGCGTGACACCATGGAGGAACTGGAAAGGTCGGAAAAAGCGGCTATTCGTTAGCCCGCGTGCCTGACGATTCCTCCTCCCCCGACATCACTCTTCTCCTGCAAAAGGCCGGCACGGGCGAACCCGGCGCGGATGATGCCCTCCTGAACGTTATCTACAGCCAGCTTCGACGCCTCGCCCAGCACAGTCTCGCCGGCGACGCCGCACCCACCCTTCAGGCTACCGAGCTCGTGCACGAAGCCTGGCTCCGCCTCCATCCGGGCGGTGCCGGCATTCCGTGGGAAAACCGCCGCCACTTCTTCTCTGCTGCCGCGGAAAGTATGCGCCGCATTCTCATCGATCACGCCCGCGCCCGCGGCGCCCAAAAGCGCGGCGGCAAACTCGCCCGCATCCCCCTAACGGATATTGCCGATCTCGTCCACGCTCCCGATTCCAGCCTCATCCTCCACCTCGACGACGCTATTAACCGGCTTGCCGCCGAATCCCCCGAAGCCGCCGAAATCGTCCGCCTCCGTCTCTTCGCCGGGCTTACCCTCGACGAAACCGCCACCCTCACCGACACCAGCCGCTCCACCGTCCTCCGCAAGTGGAACTTCGCCCGCACGTGGCTTTTCCAAGAACTCTTTGGCACCACCCCGCCAGCCTCATCTTCGTGAATATGATTACGGTCTCCTCACCTTCAGGCGGTAGTAACGCTTCGCTGCCGTTGAAGTATCCGCCTGCGTCATCACTCCGCCTGTTCCATTCCTGAACCCTCCGGCAAAATCCGTCCAGGCGTTCAGATTCCCGCTCCACTGCGCCTGATATTGCAGCCCCGATTGTGACTGCCACGCAACCTGCACGGCACTGCCCGATTTTGTCAGGGTTACCGGCGGCACGCTCACCGGTACCGTCGTCGCTTTGGTCAGGTTGCGAAATCCGAAGTTCACGCCGCTGCCGGGATGCGAAATCGTCCCGGCGATCGCGCTCCCTCCCGCCGCCAGCGGCATCGCTTCCAGTGTCTGATAGCTGCGCGGAATGCTCAGCGTCACCGCCGAACCGTTCGTATTTGTCAGCCACACCTCCACCGTCACCCCGCGGGTGATGCTTGTCACCGGCACCGCGAAACTCCCGGGCGCCGCCGCAATGTCATAGAACGCATGCTCCGCTCCATTGATGCGCAGCGAAACCCTTACCCCTCCCACGCCCTCACCCTGCGTGTATTTGCCATTCCCGTTCGCGTCGTAAAACAGCGTGTCGGTAAAGAAAGAGTCCGACCGCGTTCCAAGGTCCATCGTGTAGTAGTGGTCATAACTCGCCGCCTGCCAGAAGAAGTAGCCATTTCCAATCTCCCGATAGGACGCACTTCCAAGATTCACGCGGTGTCCCGTGCTGTTCCACCAGCCGATATAAGCCATTTCCGCCGTCGTCTGACCCGCCGCGATATTCTCCGACACCGCGACGAAATTGACGTAGCCCTCCGCTCTGAAGCGATCCCACGGCTGCGGCTGCGTGTTCGCGTTGTAATACGCGCTGCCCGGCACCGTCTCGTGCTGGAACTTATTTTTCTTCGCCATGTCCTCAGAGTGGTGTCTCGCCGCGAGCGTGAGGCTATTGTTAGGCGCAACCGGTGGCGCACTGATAGGCACGTCGGTGTAAGAAGTGCTGCGCGCCGCATTCTCACTGGTCCGGTCGAACCGCGCCCGGTTCACGTGCCAGCGGATTTCCTCTTCCAATGGAGTAGGAATGCCGTCTCCGGAGTAAAGTGTTTGAGCCTGCACGGCTCCCGTCCCAGCCGGGAACAGGCAGAAGATTAAAATGCGCCGGAAAATCGAGTGGTCGGGTGCGGGTTTCATGGGGACGAGGAGGTAAGAATTCAAGGAACGGCGGTGAACTCCCGTTGGAAGGCATTTTTTAAGTAATCATAATTTCCATAATGCACAAGGAGTGCCAATTCCCGTGCCGCTCCCCTCCTGAAAAACCGGTATCCGCAGGCCGCTCCCCGCTTGCCTATTCCCTGGGGAGTTTTTCCCGGCTCACGACCTTCATTCCCTTCGAGGATGCTTTTAAAGTGATCCTGGGATGCATCGGACTAATCTTTCAGCCGTTCCATAATCGCTTCCGCCATGCCCCTCGTGTTGACTAACTGAATGCCTGCGCCCGCGGTGTGGATGTCTCCGGTTCGGTAACCGTCGTCGATCGCCTTCCTAACCGCTCCTTCGATCGCCGCCGCTGCGTCCTCCAGGCCAAAGGAAAACCGCAGCATCAGCGCCGCCGACAATATCTGCGCAATGGGATTCGCGATTCCTTTCCCGGCAATATCCGGAGCGCTGCCGCCGCTCGGCTCATAGAGTCCGAAATAAAGCCCTCCTTCTTTTTGCCGTCCCAGCGAAGCACTCGCCAGCATGCCGAGACTTCCGGCGATCATCGCCATCTCGTCGCTGAGGATGTCTCCGAAGAGATTCTCCGCCAGGACCACATCGAACTCCTTCGGCCTGCGGATCAACTGCATCGCCGCATTGTCCACATACAGGTGTGCCAATTTTACGTCAGGATAATCCTTCGCCACCTCCTCCACCGTGGCGCGCCACAGCAGCCCGTTTTCCAGAACGTTCGCTTTGTCGATGCTAGTCACCAGTTTGCGGCGTCCCTGCGCCGCTTTGAACGCGACGTGCGCGATGCGCAGGATCTCACTTTTTTTGTAAACCATCGTGTCGATCGCCGTCATCTCGCCGTCCACTTCGCCCCGGCTTTTTGGCTGGCCAAAATAAATGCCTCCGGTCAATTCGCGCACACAGAGCACATCGAATCCTCCCTCGATCAACTCATTCTTCACCGGGCTCGCATGAGTTAGGCTCGGAAAACACACGCTGGGACGCAGATTCGCGAACAGCCCGAAGTGTTTCCGCAGTGGCAGCAACGCCCCGCGCTCCGGCTGCTCGCTGGGCGGCAGTTTCTCCCACTTCGGCCCGCCCACCGATCCAAACAGGATCGCATCCGCCGCCTCACAGGCCGCCACGGTTTCCGCCGGCAGCGCCTTTCCCTTCGCATCGATCGCCGCGCCGCCCACCAGTTGATGATCGAAATCAAACGTCAGTCCGAACTGCGCTCCCGCCGCTTCCACCACCTTCAGCGAAGCGTCCATGACTTCCGGTCCAATGCCGTCTCCGGGGAGGACGGCAATCTTAAGAGGCTTATTGTTACTCATAATCAGGTGTGCGGCTGCAAAAACGGACCGTCCCTAAAGCACGCGCGATCCTCCGGCGCAAGCCTCCGGGTCACATTCCCCTCCTTCCCCCCGCGAGCCGCGGGGACGGTGGAATGAAATAGCCCCGGTGCTCAAGCTCCTCCAGAAGCGTTTGCAGACCGGAAAGGAAGAGCTGCAACCGGACGCAACCGTGGCCCTTTGTGTAAAGCACATACCACTGCCATCCCGCCGAGAACTCGACGACCGTGATGGCGGACCACGGGATGAAGCGGCTCCGCCGCCATGGAGAGGCGGTGTGCAGGCCCGTCTGGTCATACCGAATGGAAACGTAAAAGCTCTCAAGGTGGAGAGCCAGTGCCGCCAGGAAAAACCCGCCCGCCACGCAGTAGGCCGTGACACGGTCACCCGGGCGCGCAAAAGCAGCCGCCACTGCGATGCCTACTACCACCAGCCACAAAATGATCACTGCGACCTTCATGGTGCGTCCATACTCGACGACCGTCTGCGCGCCCTCCTGACGGGCGACCGGGCGCGCGGCGCGCAGCAGCCACGTCGTTACGATTATCGCGGCGGCCGCCGCCAGACCTGAGGAGAGGCCCTGGAGTTCTGGACTCATGGGCGGGATTTGGACGAACAGGAAAACATCACAGGTTATTCAGGGCGCGGGGCCTGCGGACCCGGAGATTCAGGTTCGTCTTTCTTTTCCTCCGGAGATGAGGGCGGAGTGTCGATGGCGGAACTGGAAGGCGAAGAGGGAGTTTCGTCCGCGGCGTCATCCTGCCCGCGGGATTCCGGAGTGTGATAGTCCGGGCGTTCCTCCACTGGAATGTACTCGGTGTGACTTTCGCCCACCGAGTGCATGTGAGAGTGATCGCGCAGGTATTGCTCGTAGTCGTCGGTGGAATCGTGCGCGTTTTCGTCGGGGTGATGCGGATGGACGCTTTGGGACTCGCCGGATGGTGGTGTGTGGTCATCAGGTGCGGGGAGAGCGAGCGGCGATCCGCCGTCACCTTCATCGCTGTCTCCCGAGGCAACGTCGGTGTCCGTGCCGGGGCGCGGTGTTTGCACGGAGGCCACGCCCACCAGAGAGGCGCGGCGCAGTTGATCCTGACGCTGTTCCTCTGCTTCCAGGCGGCGCTGCTTGCGCTCGTGGAACCACGCCAGCCAGATGCAGATCTCATACATGATGATCATGGGCCCGGCCATGAGCGACATGCTGAACATGTCCCCCGTGGGCGTGATGACGGCCGCAGCGACCAGCATGATGACGACGGCCCAGCCGCGCGTTCTGCGCATGGTCCCGGATGTCAGGAGGCCGAGTTTTACCATCACCATGATGACGACCGGTGTTTCGAAAACGAGGCCGAAGATCAGCGTGAAGGAAGTGACGAAGGAGATGTAGAGTCCGATTCGCCAGTTATCGACGATGCCGATGTTCGCGGAGTATTCGTGGAAGTATTCCAGCGCCTGCGGCACCACGACGAAGTAAGCGAACGTGACTCCTGTCAGGAAAAGTCCGAAGCCAATACTCAGCGCGGGGAAGATCATCTTCCGCTCTTTGCCGGTCAGGCCTGGCAGGATGAACTCCAGAAGGAAAAAGAAGAGCAGCGGGAAGGAGACGATGATCCCTGCGAAGAGCGAGAGCTTCATCGAAAGCATAAATCCCTCCGCGGGGGCGAAGGCCTCCATCTCAACGAAGTTGCGCGGCTTCTCCAGCGCCGCGGAGGTTCCGGCTTTGGCCAACTGCGCGGCGAATTCAACGACTTTGGGTTGATCGCTTTCCGGCAGGAGCTTCGCGGCAGAAGCGATGTATCCTTCGCGTTCCTTTTCGGGGAGGCAGTCTGCAGCGTGGTAGAAGAGCAGAGCATTGGCAAACTGCCGCGTGAGGTCGTCGTTAGCGGCGAGCTTTAGAAACAGATCCCGCTGGGGGCCATCGAGATCTGCCATGCCGCGGGCGGTACCGTGAATCCTCCACCACAGGTCCTGCTTTTGGGTTTCCGACGCTCCTTCAAGGTTTGCGATGTATTCCGGAAGTTTCCGCTCCTTCGGTTGATGGAGGCGGGCGAACTCCAGCGGTTTCTCAAGGATTTTGAAGAAGTAGTCGTTGAAGATAAAACATCCGATGACGGCGACGACGAGCGTCAGGAGTATCTTCGAGATGGTCTTCCGGAGATCGTCGAGGTGCTCAAGAAACGGCTTTTCTTCATCCTGGGTGAGCGACTTGCGCTTTTGCGTGATTTTGTCACGCAGCTTGAGCATGGGGCCGAAAATCATGGGGGAAGGGGGAGGGAGTCGGTCAGCGACGCGGAGCGCGGCGGGGACGGGAGGCGGTCAGCCGCTGCTGCCACGCGGTAAGTTCACGGGCCACGCCGGCGGGCGAGGGAGCGCCCGTGGCCTTCCTCGCGGCCACGGCATGTTCCAGCGTCAGCACCTTAAAAACGGAAGCGTCGAAGACGGGGCTGAATGTCTGATAATCTGAAAGGGGAATGTCCGGAAACGCGGTGCCGCTGGCGAGGCTGTGGGCGGTGAGTTTGCCGATGATTTCGTGCGCCTGGCGGAAAGGCACACCCTTGAGCACGAGCCAGTCCGCAAGGTCCGTGGCGAGCAGGAAGGGATCGCCGGCGGCGGCGCGCAGGCGGTCCGGGTTCACCTTCATACCGTGAACCATCTCCGCGAAGACCTCCAGGGCGAGCTTGATGGCGTCCACCGAATCGAAGAGCGGCTCTTTGTCCTCCTGCATGTCGCGATTGTAGGTCAGCGGCAGGCCCTTCAGTGTTGTTAGGATAGAAAGGAGATTTCCGTAGAGCCGGCCCGTCTTGCCGCGGGTGAGTTCCGCCACGTCCGGGTTTTTCTTTTGCGGCATGAGACTGGAGCCGGTGGTGTGGGCATCGCTGAGACTAACAAATCCAAACTCGGCGGTGACCCAGAGGATGATGTCTTCACTGAGCCGCGAGAGATGCATGCCGCACACCGCGATGGCGAAGAGCAACTCCGCAACAAAGTCCCGGTCGGCGACAGCATCCATGCTGTTGTGAGAGACGCTGTCGAAGCCGAGGCGCTCTGCGACAAATTCACGGTCGAGGCAGATGGTGGAGCCGGCGAGCGCGCCGGAGCCGAGAGGGAGGATGTTGATGCGCTTCCTCGCATCGGTGAGGCGGGCCGCATCGCGCTCCAGCATTTCCACATAAGCCAGCAGGTGGTGCGCATAGAGCACCGGCTGCCCGCGCTGCAGGTGGGTGTAGCCGGGCATGATGACGGATTGGTTTTTCAATCCCTGGGCCGTTAGGGCCTGCTGTAGATTCCGGATCAGCGCCAGAATGGCATCCGTTTCCGCACGGCAGTAAAGACGCACGTCGAGAGCAATCTGGTCATTGCGGCTGCGGGCGGTGTGCAGCTTTGCCCCTGGCGCGCCGACGCGTTTGGTGAGAACGCTCTCGATGTTCATGTGCACGTCCTCAAGTTCAGTGCGCCACTCGAATTTTCCGGCATCGATCTCCGCTTTGATTTCCTTGAGGCCTTTGTGAATGGCCGTCAGCTCTGCGCGGGTGATGATCTTCGCGCGGTGAAGCGCCTCCGCGTGCGCCATGCTGCCTGCGATGTCATAGGCGTAGAGCCGCCAGTCGTAGGAAATACTCTCCCCATAGCGCTGCACGAGCCCCGAGGTTTCCTGCTGAAAGCGACCTTTCCACATAGATGTTAGAGAATAAAAGTGAGGAGGAAATTTCCCATACGGCGGGAAGGGCAGGGGATTACACTATTCGGTGCGGGACTCTTCGGTCTTCTCCTCTTCGATGACGGTGGTGAGAGGTGTTTCCTCCTCTCCCGCGGCGAGCGGTTCTTCCTGGGCGGCAGGCTCTTCGGCGGCGGGCTCTTCGGCGGCGGGCTCCTCCGTTTTTGCCTTCTTCTTTCCGCGGGATTTCTTTGCCGGTTTCTCTTCCGTGGGCGGATCCGGAGCGGCGCCATCCAGCGGCAGTTCGGTTTGATCCGCCTGCGGTTCCGGCGGGGTGAAAGGTTCCGGCTCCGGCAGTTTCACGGACCGGAGTTCTGCCGAGTTCGGCAGTTCATCAACGGCGCGAATGCCGAAATGCTCGAGGAAAAGCTCCGTGGTTTCATACAGCAGCGGCCGGCCTGGCAGATCAGCGCGGCCAGCGATGCGCACCACATTCCGGTCCAGGAGGGTTTGCAGCGGGCCGTCGATTCCCACGCCGCGGACTGCTTCGATGCTGCTGCGGGTGATCGGCTGGCGGTAAGCGATGATGGCGAGGGTCTCCAGCGCGCTTGGTGAGAGCCGTGCCGGTTTTTTGTCAGGGAACAATTCGCGCACCCACTGTGCGTATTCCATGCGGCTCATGATGCGCCAGCCGGCCGGGCGCTCCGCCAGCGTGAAGGCGCGTTCCGTCTCAAGGTAACGCATGTTCAGCCGGGCAATGGCGGCCACCACGTCCTCCTCCGTCGTCCCCGAGTAGCGGGTGACCTCTTCAGGAGCGTTTTCGCCGTCCGTTTCCCGCACCGTGGCCACAGCGGAGCGGATGCAGCGGGTGATCTCCTTTGTCGATGCGCCCTCGGGCGAAGCGAAAATGAGGGCTTCCACGATGTTATCCAGTTCGTTGGTCATGGGTGTCGGGTTGCTGTCGTCAGGGTTGGCGCGATGCCGCGTCTTAGAGATATGTCCACAGCCTCAGGTGTTTTCGTTGCGAAATAACGTAATTTCTCCCAGGAGGTGGTCCTGAGTGACGCGGAACTGTCGGAGTTTGATGAGTTCCAGCATCGCGACAAAGGTCACGATGACCTCATCCCGGGTGGTGGCGGCGGCGAACAGGCTGAGAAAGGGAATCTGTTCACCGGGGCGCACATTGGTCAGCAGATGCTCGATCTTGTCCGCCACGGTGAAGCGGTCGTCGGCGATTTCCTGGAGGTCCTCCTTCTGAAAGCGGTTGAGCACCTTCTGGAAGGCGCGGATGAGGTCGAAAATGCCCAATTCCGGGAATCCGCTGACGTCTTCCTTCTTCAAATCCGGCACCTCCGGGCTCGCGGGATAGACGTTTTCCATCTGCATCTGCCGGCGCGAGAGGAAGCCGGCGGCATCCTTGAACTTTTTATACTCGATGAGCTGCCGGATGAGTTCCCACCGGGGGTCCTCCTCTTCCGTTTCCTCCTCCGGGGGCTGGACCTGCTTCGGAATGAGCATCCGGCTTTTGAGATACATCAGGTTCGCTGCCATGACGATGAACTCGCCCGCGAGGTCGATGTTCAGCATTTTAAACGTGTCGAGATACGCGATGTACTGGCGGGTGATGCGCTCGATGTTCACGTCCAGCACGTCCACTTCATCTTTCTTGATGAGGTAGAGGAGCAGGTCCAGCGGACCCTCGAAAATATCGAGTTTTACCTTGTAGTTATCTTCCACGGCGGGTTGAGGCGGGCGGGCTATAAAGCAGGGTGCTCCCGGAAGCGCCAGCGGTAAATTCCCCGGATAAAGAGGGACATAATGGCGCGGGTGAGGGGGGCAGGGAAATCGAAGGTGGCGGCGCTGGAATTTTCTAAAAACAGATCGGCTGCTGCGGGGAATTTTGAGAAGATGGCGGGTTTCGGAAAAATCGGAGGTTTGATTTGGTTTGATATAGCTTGATCCGGTTTGATTTCGCGGTGCGGTGGTTTGGATTTTTTTAGAATGCCGGAGGGATGGGCGTGATGGGGCAGGACAAGCACCAGAAGCGGGGCACGGGCGACCCACCGGGACAGCGTCGGGGCGATGGGGGATTCGTGCCGCGATTCATGGATTTCAGGATGGGCTCGATACGGTATGCGCAGACCGGTAACCGGAACGGCAGGCCGTAGATGGACATGGGTGTGGTTGATAGAGAACGACGGTGATTAAGGGAAAAAAAGTCAAATGGTTTCGGGTGGGAAAAGGCTTTCGGGATGGTTCATCGCGACGGAGGCGCAGGGAACTTTGTGCGAAGTTATTCATCCTGTTACGACGAGCGATTTCTCCGCCGGAGGGAGGGATTGACGAGACCGTGAGGTTCAGACAGCATGGGATTCATTCCCCTCATATGAAGAAACTCTTCCCTGCTGCCTGGCTTGCCATGGCTGCCGTGTGTCTGACGTTAGCCAAGCGGGGGATGGCGGGGCCGGGGGATCTGGATTTTTCGTTTGGGTCTGCGGACCCGTGCATGGGAGGGATGGTGATTAAGCGATTTCTCTTTGGCAACTCCGGCGTCATGGGACTGGCTTTGCAGAGCGACGGAAAGATTATCGGGGCGGGATACCGGACGTTCGGGCCGAGCTTTGCGCTCGTGCGCTGGCGGGCTGACGGGACAGAGGATCCTTCCTTTGGTGAAGGGGGTGTGGTGATCGGGGACTTCGGTTATACGACCCTTGCGAGAGATGTGGGGGTGCAGGCGGACGGCAAAATCGTGGCAGCGGGCGATATGTTGCCTGAAGGGGCGCATGACCCGGTGTTCGCGGTGGGGCGGTTTCTGCCGAACGGGTCTCCGGATCCGGCCTTCGGCAACGCGGGAAGGGTGACGCTCGATATCGGGGGAACGGGGAATGTGGGAACTGCGGTCGCGTTGCAGAGCGATGGAAAAATCCTTGTGGCGGGTTCGGCCTATGAAATGGGCGCCGATTATTATGTCTCGTCCGCGGTGGTCTTCCGCCTCCTTGCGGACGGCAGTGTGGATACGGAATTTGGAAATGGCGGGCAGCTTCTCGTTCCGGGAGGTATTTTTGATGACGTGATGGTGCAGAGCGATGGCAAGATCCTCCTTGCCGGCTTTCGCTATAATTTTGATTATGTGTCCCGACTGCTGCTGGTGCGCTGCAATGCCGGCGGAACACTCGACACGGATTTTGGCGAGGGCGGGATCGCGCGGGATGGAACCACAGCAGGAAATATGGCTGCGTCAGCTCTGGCGCTGCAGAACGACGGGAGAATAGTGACGGCCGGATATTTCCAGGCGGGCAAATACCCAGAGGACGACGGCGCACTGCTGATTACCCGATGGCTGGCGAATGGTGAGCCTGATTCTGCTTTCAACGGAACGGGGGTGATGATCGTCGATCCGCGGCCTCCTGGAGCGGGGAATGCAATCTATTCCCCCGAATTTGCGAGCGCCGTGGTGGTGCAACCCGACGGAAAGATTATTACCGCGGGCTCGGGACGCAGCCAGTTTTGTCTGATGCGCCACCACCCGGACGGACGGCTGGACACCGCCTTCGATGAAGATGGTATGGTCTTCAACACTTCCGGCGATGACGTTAGCGCCGCCGCAGATGCGCTGCTGCTTCCTGACGGAAGGATTGTCACGGGGGGAGGTCTTGATGGCGATCAGGATGCGATTGCGCTGGTGTGTTATCGCGGGCGGGATGATACGGCAACACTGACACTGGAGCATCCGGCAGGAGAGCATCTGAAGACGGATGCGGTGGTGGAATTCGGACCTGTGGTGCGGGGAGACAGCCTTCCGCGTCAGGCGCCGATGACGCTTCGCAATGCGGGAGGCGCTGTGCTCACCGGGCTCCGTACGGAGATTAAGGGGGCTGGCGCTGCACAGTTTTCTGTGGACTCTTCGCCCGGGTCTTTGGGGATTGGTGAGTCAGCCGATCTAACGGTTAGCTTTCAACCGCTGGCCGTCGTTTCCGATTTCGAGGCTATCCTGCTCATCCGCGGCGACGCGCCGGACGGATGCCTTGTCCGGGTGAAGTTGCATGGTGCCACGATGCTGCCTGGTGCCGCGCTGGAGGTGTATAATGATGGCGTCCTGCTGCCGCTCTCCTCAGAACTGAAGTTTGGTCCGGTGATGGTGGAACAGGGCGCCAGCACAAAGATGCTTTCCCTAACCAATGCGGGCAACATCCCGCTCACAATCCAGAGTGTCTCTTTCCTCCCTGCCGGGACGCCGGGCGATTTTTCCGTGACCACGCCGGAGACGATGGTGCTGGAGGCGAATGCGTCTGTGCCGGTCAACGTGACTTTTTCGCCAACGGCTGAAGGGGAGCGCAAGGCCACGCTGCGCATTTTCAGTTCGGATACGTTTGAGCCAGCGTACGATATTATCCTTTCAGGTCACATTGCCACGCCTTTGGAACTTTGGCGGTACCAGCATTTTGGCGGGTTTGCGAATGACGGCGGCGCAGCGGACACGGCGGACCCGGACGGCGACGGGACACCGAATCTCATCGAGTACGCCACCCTGACAGATCCGCTGGCGGGGAATCCACCTCCCGGACAGTTGGTGAAAAACGGGGGAACGCTGGAATACACAGTGACCCGTTCTGCTGCGTCCGCCGCTGAATTTATATGGGAAGTGGAGTGGAATGATGCGCCGGACTCAGAAGGATGGAATGCAATGGCCTCACCGGCAGTGATTCTCAGCGACGACGGGGCGCGCCAGGTGGTTAGGTTTTCATTGCCGGCGGGTGAGCGCGGAAAGCGATTCGTGCGTGTGCGCGTCAGTGGGAAGTGAGGCGTTTTGACGGGCGGGATTGCCGATGACGCAGAGTGCAGGGAAGGGGGACGATTCGGTCAGGATCGAAGCGCCGCTCGCATCGGGCCACCACGCTGTGGTGGAAATTTTTGGTGACTGATACCCCGGGTTCGCTGCGCTCACCCCGGGGCTCCTATGAAGGATGTCAAGTAGCAGAGTGGATTTTCCGATTCAGGCCGGAACTCGCAGCGTGTAATCTGGCGGAGAGCTGCCGATGCGGTCCTCTGTTTTTGCCTTTTCCTGACTTCTTCCTCTGCATACTGGCCA
>DASZQB010000132.1:0-76187 GCA_035550135.1 Verrucomicrobiales bacterium | reverse complement strand
GCCGCGACAGCGAAAACGGCGGCCCAAAGCCTATCCCCTGCTGACCTGTCCGCGGCACGCCGTCCCCATGCCGGAACCGCGCCGGAAAAAAACCGCCCAATCCCGCTAACAAAATATGGCTTATCTTCGCGCCATTCGGCTTCAGCCCACGGGAACGGCCATCGAGAAATTCCAGTCGCGTAGCGACGACAGAATCCCGGAGCCGACTTCCTTGGCCAATTCACCCGCACGGCCCCCAAGCCATTCCGGCACTCCCTGTGTGTCGCCAGGCCCCGATTGCACTCCGTCTCCTCTTTGGCCAGCCATGGTCAAGATTGTATTACTCGTCCAGCCAATCAGGCTAAATCAAGGTAAATCAAACCACTTTTTTCCTCCCATTCCTTGATAAACATACTTTTCCATTTTCATCCTCCGCGCCGCGCTGCCTGGCTAAGCCGCTTCCAGAGACTTTCTCCCTGAATTTTCCACACTCCCGCCGCTCCGCACTCTAATCTCTTGTCTCCGGCCATCGTTTGTGCCCTGACTTCCCCCTGATCCCCGTCATGCCCCCGCCCAAACAGAAATCCCCCAACGGCACCCGGCTTACCGGCCGCGGCGCGGGTTTGCTCATGATTTCCCTGGTGGTGACCGTTGCGGGCGCGGTGATCCCGGAACCGAATGCCGTCCGCCTGGGTCTCCTCGGCATGCTGTTGCTCCCGCTGACATGGCCTTTCGCCCGCCGGAATCTCGCCGCCCTCCGCGTCGAGCGCCGCCTGCCCGAAAACTGCTTCGCCGGTCAGTTGTTCTCCATGGATCTCGACCTCGTGAATGACAAACCCCGCCTCGACAGCGTGGCCGTGGAACTGGAAGACGGCATCGCGGGCCCCGCCGAGCGCGGCCTCACCGCCGGCTGGATTCGCAATAAGGGAGGCCGCGTCACCCGCACCCTCACCACCCGTCTTCTGCGCCGCGGCGTCACGCATCGTCTCCGCAGCATGCTCACTTCCACCTTTCCGCTCGGCCTCTGGCGCAGCCGCCAGGAATTGCGCGATACCATCGAAGTCGTCGTCTATCCGCGACCCGTCACTCCCCGGGCTTTGGAAGAGGCCACGGACGCCGCCATGATCGACACGGACGAAGCTGAAAGCGCTCACCGTGACTGGATGGGCGACTTTCACGGCGTGCGCCAGTTCCAGCCCGGCGACCGCCTCAAACTCATTCACTGGGCCAGCACCGCCCGCAGCGGAGGCGCGCTCATGGTCCGCCAGTTCGACCTGCCCCTTCCCGAAAAATACTTCGTGGTCTTCCACAGTATCTTCCCCGGCAAAAACAATGGAGATCGCGGCGACAGTTTCGAAAGCGCCATGGAACTCCTCTGCGGCCTTCTCATGTATTGCCGCGACCACAGCATCCCCATGGAAATGGTCTCCTCTTTTGAAAACTGGCGCAGCATCCCCGTCTGCACTCCCGTGCAGATCGAAGACGCCCTTTACCTCCTCGCCGCCGCCCGCCGCAACGGCGAGCGCGACCCCGGCAACCTCCTCCACGCCCTCACCGGTGTGGACCGCCACACCCGCGTCTTCATCCTCAGCGACGTCCCCGTCAAAGACTGGGAACCCCTCCTCCCCGACTTCCCCTTCGCCATCACCTGCCTCAGCACCTCCGACCTCCGCATCAAACGCCCCGGCCTCTCCTTCAAAAACATCAAACCATCCTAGCAACCTACTGATACTCATACTCATACTGATACTCATACTCTTACTCCTACTCCTACTCCTACTCCTACTCCTACTCCTACTCCTACTCCTACTCCTACTCCTACTCCTACTCCCCCACTGAAGAGAGTAAGAGTATGAGTAAGAGTAGGAGTAGGAAAAAAGTCCCTCCTCCCTCTTACCTCCCCATGCGCGCCGCCATCCTCATCTACAGTCTCTTCCTCGTCATCGAGGCGGGCCTCGCATGGGCGATTTCCGGCAACCCGTTCCTCGCCGCCGCGGTGACCTGCGGCATGCTCTTCTATGCCGCGGTCTGGAAACTCGGCGGCCCATGGGGAGAAATCGTCCGCGCCCTCACCGCCGGACTCATCACCGTCGCAGGACCGCTTTACTACAAAGCGGCCCTCATGCCCACCGTGCTGTGTTTCATCGCGCTTCCTCACATCCTCGCCGCGACCCAGTGTTTTTGGGAAATGGCGCTCAGTAAAGACCCGGCGCAGCAAAACGTGCGCATGCGCACCATCGTTTTCACCGTGGCCTTTTATGCCGCCATGGGACTCGTGTTTGTCCTGCTGCGCGGCGATCCGTCCGTTCCCGGCTGGATCACCACCTCCCTCGCAGTCGTGGTGCTTCTCGCTGCACTGCCCGGCTGGGACCTCGCGCGGGTCACCCGCTTGAAGCCTGGCCATCCGCCAAAGGGCGCACCAGCCGGCGTTGTGGCCCGGCGCATCATTCTCGGCTCAGCCGTCCTCGGTGCCCTCGCGGCGGTCTTCATGGGAGCCTTGCCCGCGGTGGCAGAGACCCTGTGTGCCATTTCACCGCGCTGGAAGGCGAACCTCGACACCCCGGACAAGCCGCCCCCGCGCCCTCCCCAGGAGCCTCCGCCCAAAAATGCCGAAGCCAATCGCCCCGGCATGGACTCGTCCGCCATGACCGGACAGCACAAGTTGCCGCAGAGGTCTGACATCCAGTCCACCGGCAGCGAACAACTCTATGTTCGCATCAAAGACAAGGCCACCGCAGAGCGCATGGTCGCCGCGGGTCCTGTCTATGTCCGCAGCCATACATTCGACGCATGGAAAGACGGCGTGTGGCAATCCTCCATTCCTGGCGGCAAATGGTTTGAGGACGCCGCGGACGGCAGCAGTGACGGCGTCACCGTCCTGCGAAAAACAGCGCGCAAGGGCGTCGAGCACACCGTCTTCCTCCAAAATGCCGACGGTTATTCGCTCCCCGCGCTCCAGGGAGTCAGCGCCTACGCCGTCCCCAAAGTGTACAACGTCCCTGGCGACCTCTACCAAATGCAGGCCGCAGGAAACATCCGCTACGATGCCGTTTCCGTTCCCGTCATTTGGGATCAGTTGGAGGAACGCGAAAAACTCCGTGCCGGAAACAGCGGCAATGATGCTCAAACAAGGGTTTCTGCAGGTGAAACCATTCGCCGCATGGTTAGTGAGGATCCATTGCTGAATCCGGACAAAAACCTCCCTCTATCGCAGCACATCGATGGCATGCGAAAATGGCTGAAAACCAATGTCCGCTACAGCACCAAAGTGAACGGCGATGTCTCGCTCACTCCGCTGAATAACTTTCTGCTCCAGGAGAAAAAGGGCTACTGCGACTTTTACGCCTCCGCCGCCTGCCTCCTCCTGCGCTATGCCGGCATCCCCACCCGCATCGCCTTTGGTTATGCGGGTAACGAATACGACCCCGAATCCGGGCTTTTGATTTACAGTGACGACACCGCCCACGCATGGACTGAAATCTATGTCCAGGGGCACGGCTGGACGGTGTGCGATTTCACCCCTCCCGCCAATATCGGGCACCTGACTAACAAACCGAAACAGAAGCCGGCCTTCGACGAAAGGTCCTACGAAGAGACGGAAAAAAAGCCTCCTGAACCCGCCGAAAAGAAAAACCCGGACGAGTTCCCGCTCGCTGCATGGTGGAATGACTTTTGGAAAAAAGTGCAGGCGATGGAGCCCATGGAAATCGCAAAGGAGGCTTTGAAATGGATCCTCATTGTTGCGATCCCCGCTCTGCTCGTGTGGTATCTGCTGCAAAGGAAAAAGGAAGCCGCCGCGGAGAAGGACTCCTTTGCGGAGGACGAGCGCCAGCCGGCCTATTTCGCGGAGTTCCTGCGCATCTTCCGCGAGGCCGGCTTCCCGCGCCTGCCGGGCAGCACCCCGCGCGAGTATTACACCCATCTTTGCGAGCGTGGTGCCACCGGTCAGGAATTCTCTCCCATGATTTCCTATCACTACCGTTCCCGCTACACCGACGCTGAGCCGAACCGCGAAGAGGAGGCATCATGGCTGACTCTGGTGCACGATGTGGAGGAACGGCTGAAGAGGCACCGGGCGCAGCATGAAGGTTGATATCATCACCATCTTTCCGGAAATGTGTCTCGCGCCGCTGAGCGAGAGCATCATGGGACGCGCCCAGGAAAAGGGCCTCCTCCAGCTCGCCGTGCACAACCTCCGCCAGTGGAGCACCGACAAACACCGCCGCGTGGACGACGAGCCCTACGGAGGAGGGCAGGGGATGGTGATGAAATGCGAGCCCCTCTTCGCCGCCGTGGAGGCCCTTCGAAGCCCGGATTCCCGCGTGGTCCTCATGACCCCTCAGGGCCGCCGGCTGGATCAGGCTCTCGTCGTCAGCTTTTCGCAAAGCCCGCATCTCATCATTCTCTGCGGCCATTACGAAGGCATTGACCACCGTGTCATCGAGGGTCTCGTGGACGACGAAATCTCCATCGGCGACTACATCCTAACGAATGGTGCCATCGCCGCTAACATTTTTGTGGACGCCGTGGTCCGTCTTCTCCCGGGGGCGCTTGGCGACGAACGCTCCGCCGCGGAGGACTCGTTTTCCGAGGGCCTCATCGAAGCCCCCTGCTACACCCGCCCCGTCGAATTCCGCGGCATGACTGTTCCGGAGGTCCTCCTCAGCGGCCACCATGCCAAAATCGCCGCATGGAAATCCGGGGAAAGCCTCCGCCGCACCCGCGACAACCGCCCGGACCTGCTGCCTCCCGGCGAAGCCAAATGAAACCGGACTCTCTGTTAGCCATCCTCCGGGGTGGGCGTCCTCGTCGCGAAAGAGACGTGATACAGCCCCGCCGCGTGGGTCACATTCAACACCCGCACGATCTTGTCATAGTGCGTCTCTTTGTCGCCGCGGATGATAATGGCCCGTTTACGGTCAAAGCGCGAGATCTCCACAAGCTGGGCCTTCAGTTGCTCTTCGTTGAGCACCTTGCTGTTCCACACCAGCGTGCCGTCCTGCCGGACATTGATCACCAGTTCTCCCTTTTGCCGGGAGTTCTGCGTCGCGGCATCCGCCGCAGGCACGCTGATGGTCAACTCCGTTTCAAAACGTGCCATCGCAAAGGTGACGATGAAGAAGATGAGAAGAATGAAAAGGACATCGATCAGCGGCACGAGGTTCATGCCGGTGTGGGCCTGCTGGTGTTCGACACGGAATTTCATGGCCGGAAAAAGATTAGCGTGCGGGACGTGCGGCAGGTTGCTGGCCGGCTTGCATCGCTGCCGCCTGCTGGGCGCGGGCCTGCGCGGTGACGCGTTTATACTGAGCCGCCAGCAGCGCCATGATGTGGGTCGCCGCCGCCTCCATTTCAGAGATCAGCGAATTCACGCGCCCCTTATAGAGCGAGTAGATGATCATGCTCGGAATTGCGATTCCCAGACCGCCCGCCGTGTTTACGAGCGCCATCGCCGTGCCGCCCGCAAACTCCATCTGGGCGTTCAGCATGTCCTTCGAGGAAATGTGGCGGAATTCCTTCATGATGCCAATGACCGTGCCCAGCAATCCGATCATCGGTGCGATGGCCCCCACGTCGGCCAGATAAGTGATGCGCTGGGAAAGCCGGCTCGCCTGCCGCTGACCTTCGCTTTCGGTGACTTCCCGCACTTCGTCGAAGGTCGCGGTGGGATTCTTGGTCGCAAAGTCGAGCGCTTTGCGCGTGATCGCAGCGATGGACTCGTTGCGCCGGTTGCATACCGACAGCAACTCCAAGTACTGCTGCTTGCGGATGAGGGTGTCTGCCGTGCGCATGAAATGATCGCTGACCACCGCCCCCCGCCGGACCGTGAGGACATAGAAGACGATCAGCGCGCACATCACCACCGACACAGCGATCAGCACATACATGGTGATGCCGCCCTGCTTGACGATCTCGAGAAAGGATTTGCTTTCATCCGCCTGCGCTGCCGCTGCCGGTGCCGGCACTGGAGCAGACTCGGCGGCAGGAGCCGGCGCCGCGGGAGTGGAGGGCGCAGGCGCGGGACCGTTGGCCGGATTACCCGCGGGAACAGGGTTTTGAGCCGTCGCGGCGGCCAGCGTGAGCAGAAAGACGGCGAGGAACCGGATCAGAAGTTTCATAACGAAGAACCGCGCCAGAGTAACCGACCCCCGCCCGGATGCAACCTGCGGATCAAAATGCCGGTGCCGGATTCTGCCGGAAAGACGCGACTTTCCCGTAAATTTCCCTTTTGCCGAATGCCGCGCTCCGCTTCCAGTGCCTCTATGGGAGCACAATGGAAACAAAAATGGCGGGAACTGGCTGCCGACAAGAAGGGTCGCATGACCACCAAACTGGTCCGCGAAATTCAGGTGGCCGCGCGCATGGGCGGGCCGAATCCCGAGTTCAACCCCCGGCTTTTTGCGGCCATCGAGTCAGCAAAGAAGCAGTCGGTTTACAAGGACACCATTGAGCGCGCCATCGCCAAAGGCGCCGGCACGGACGGAAAAGCCGACGCGTTCACCACGGTCGTCTTCGAAGGTTTCACCCCGCATCGCGTGCCTGTCATCGTGGAATGCCTGACGGACAACAATAACCGCACCGCCCCGGAAATCCGCGTGCTCTTCCGCGCCGGCAGCATGGCCAGTGTGGCGTGGATGTTCGATCACGTCGGAATGATCGAGGGCTACACGACCAGGGCTGGAACCGACGCCGAGACGGACGCCCTCGAGGCGGGCGCGGATGATCTCGAAGTGCTCTCGGCGGACGATCTGGAGGATTTGCCCGCCGGTGCCACCGCCGCCCGGTTTTTTACCCAAATGACCGCGCTGGACGCCGTCTCCAAGGCCCTCAAAGCCGCAGGCTGGACCATCACCACGTCGGAACTCAGCTACCGGCCAAAGGACTACCCGGAACTGACAGACGATCAGCGCGAGGAGGTGACCGCTTTTTTGCAAACGCTCGATGAACACGACGACGTGCACCGCGTGCATGCCGCCATGAAATAGAAACTTCCGTTACGTCATGAAAACCCGGTTGATGCTCCTCATCTGCATTGGGCTGGCGTCAATTTTGACCCTGCGTGCCGCAGAGCCGGACGCCGTGCCGCGAGGAGAAGTATTGACCGCCATGAAGAAAGCGGCGGAGTATTTCCGCACGAAGGTGGCCGTGCGCGGTGGCTATGTTTATCAGGTTTCCCCGGATCTGAAGCAGCGCGAAGGCGAGGGCAAAGCGACCGCCACGCAAATCTGGGTGCAAAAGCCCGGCACACCGGCGGTAGGAATGGCCTGCCTCACCGCGCACGCCGCCACCGGCGATGCGTGGTATTTGGACGCGGCGAAGGAGACGGCGGAGGCGCTCGTGTTTGGCCAGCTCGAATCCGGCGGGTGGACTCATTCGATTGATTTTGACCCAGCCAGTTCCAAAGCCGGTCGCTACCGCAACGGAAAGGGCCGGGCCAAAGGGCGAAACCAGTCATCGCTGGACGACGGCGTCACCCAGAATGCATTGCGGTTTTTGATGCATGCCGACCGCGCCCTGTCATTCAAGCATGCGGCCATTCACGAGGCCGCGGAGTTTGCCCGCGCCTCGTTGCTTAAGGCGCAGTTTCCCCACGGCGGTTTTCCCCAGGGCTGGGACAAACCGGTGGCGGAACTTCCTGTCCTGCCTGCGAAGTTTCCCGACTACGACTGGCGCACCGAAAACCGCATCAAGGAATACTGGGGCCTCCCTACCCTGAACGATAATCTCTCTACCGACGTCACCCGCACGTTGATCGACGCATGGGAGATTTACAAAGACGAAGGCTGCCGCCGCGCCGTGGCAAAGCTGGGCGATTTCCTCATCCTCGCGCAAATGCCGGAGCCGCAGCCGGGCTGGGCGCAGCAGTACGACCGCGAAATGCGGCCCGCATGGGCAAGGAAATTCGAGCCGCCCGCCCTCGCCGGAAGCGAATCGCAGGATGCCATCCAGGCGCTCCTGACCATTCATCGTTTTACCGGCGACGCGAAGTACCTCGAACCCATCCCGCGCGCCCTCGCATGGCTGAAGCGATCTGCCCTTTCTGACGGCCGCCTGGCGCGCTTCTACGAACTCCGCACAAACAAGCCCCTCTACATGACGCATGAATACGTGCTCACTTATGACGATTCCGACGTGCCTTCGCACTACGGCTGGAAAGGCAAATCCCGAATCGTCGAACTGGAAGCCGCTCTAAAAGCCGCCAGAGAGCCCGCACCTTCAAAGGCCGCCTCCCCGCCCGGCGCAAAGAGAATTCGTGAAATCATCGCCTCCATGGACGCCGAAGGCCGCTGGCTGACCGCGCGCACAGGTAAACCGGAGCCCGGGGCTGGCGAAAAGGTCATCTCCAGCGAGGTTTTTATCCGAAACCTCGAAATGCTGAGTGCCTTTGCCGCTGCGAAGTGAGGGTTTTCCCCCCGGCTTGACACTCCTGAAATCATGCGCCCCTTACTTCTCCCGCGGACGCTGCGGCGCGAAGGCGCTGCCCTGTCTCAACCCGGACGCGGGGCGATCCATCCTTGAAGCGAGTATTATTTGTCTGCACCGGAAATGTCTGCCGCAGCCCCATGGCGGAGGGACTCTTCGCGGACATGGTGAAGGACCGCGGGGATTTCATCGTGGAAAGCGCGGGGATCGGCGCCGCCTACGGACAAAAGGCGAGTGCCCATACCATCGAAGTGCTGAAACGGCATAAGATCGACATCAGCAAATTCCGCAGTCAGGGCATCACCCGCGATCTGGTTAAGGACGCGACGCACATTTTTTGCATGACCCGCGACCACCGCGAGGCCGTCGAAATGCTTTTTCCTTACGCTGCGGAAAAAACGTACCTCGTCTGCGAATTTTGCGCCGACGACGACCTCATGGGCGCCGACGTGCCGGACCCCATCGGTCTCGGCCGCAGCGCCTACGAAGAAACCATGGAGACGCTGCGGCGCGCCCTGCCGAGCGTGCTCGGTTACATCGATTCAACCTGGAAAAATCCCTCACAACCCGAACCCGCCGCCAACATGCCGACCGCCACCGCTGAAGTTCCTGTTTCCTCTTCTCCGCCTGCTCCCGTTGCGAAACGCATCGTTGCCGGCGCGGATCATGGAGGCGTGAAACTGAAGGATGACCTGGTGGCTCATTTGCGCGGGCTCGGATACGAAGTGAACGACATCGGCACACACAGCAGCGAGCGGGTGGACTATCCGGATTTCGCGGAGGCCGTGTCGCGCGGCGTGCTGGACGGTGAGGCGGATGCGGGCCTGCTCGTATGCACAACGGGCATCGGCATGAGCATTGGAGCGAACCGCCATGCGGGCATTCAGGCTGCTTTGCTGCACGATGTCCATTCAGCGGAAATGACGCGCCGCCATAACAATGCCAACGTGATGACCTTTGCCGGCGAAACCGAACCGGCGCTGGCGAAGCAAATTGCCGAAAAGTTTCTCAACACGGAGTTTGAAGGCGGACGGCACGCGAGGCGCGTAGAGATGATGAATGACAGCCTCAGTGTTACCGACCCTGCCATCGCCGAATACATCCGGCACGAGGAGGCGCGCCAGCAAAATAATATCGAACTTATTGCCAGCGAAAACTTCGCCAGCAAAGCGGTGCGGGAGGCTCAGGGCAGCGTGTTGACTAACAAATACGCGGAGGGTTATCCTGGAAAGCGCTGGTATGGCGGCTGCGAAAACGTGGACAAGGTGGAGCAACTGGCCATCGACCGCGCGAAGGAACTCTTCGGCGCTGATCACGTCAACGTGCAGCCGCATTCCGGCAGTCAGGCGAATGCCGCCGTTTACTTCGCGTTCCTCGACCACGGCGACCCGATTCTGGCGATGAACCTCTCGCACGGTGGTCACCTCACTCACGGAAACCCCGCGAACTTCTCCGGCAAGTTTTACAAGGTCCATGCTTATGGCGTGAGCGAGAAGGATGGCCGCATCGACTACGATGAACTCGCCGCGAAAGCGGCGGAGGTGAAACCGAAAATGATCACCGCCGGCGCCAGCGCCTATCCGCGTATCATTGATTTTCCCCGCATGGCGGAGATCGCGAAGAGCGTGGGCGCGCTGCTGTTTGTGGACATGGCGCACATCGCGGGCCTGGTGGCGGGCGGCCAGCACCCGAGCCCCGTGCCGTATGCGGATTTCGTCACCACCACCACGCACAAGAGTTTGCGCGGTCCCCGCGGCGGACTCATCATGTGCAAGGCCGAGCACGCGAAAAAGATCGACAGCATGGTCTTCCCAGGCGTGCAGGGCGGGCCGCTCATGCACGTCATTGCCGCCAAGGCCGTTTGCCTCGCCGAGGCGCTGCGGCCGGACTTCAAAGAGTATCAGGCGCGCATCGTGAAGAACGCCAAAGCGCTCGCCGCCTCCCTCCAGGAACTTGGCTATAAGATCGCCAGTGGCGGCACGGACAATCACGTCATGCTCGTGGACCTCCGCCCCCAGGGACTCGATGGAAAGATCGCGCAGGAGACGCTGGATGAAGCCGGCATCACCGTGAACAAGAACAGCATTCCCTTCGATACCGCGAGCCCGTTCAAGCCCAGCGGCATTCGCCTCGGCACGCCCGCGGTAACCACGCGCGGCATGAACGAGCCGGAAATGAAAGTGATTGCCGGCCTCATTCACGAGGCGTTGACGAACCGTGAAGATAAGACAAAATTGGAGGCAATTCGAAAACGCGTTGTCGAGATCAACAGAGGCTTCCCGCTTCCCTGATTTGCGCGTTAGAGCAACCTCTCCTGCAGCGCCTTCGCGACCGCTCCCGTGCCGGTGGTAACGTGGAGTTTTTCGTATATGTGGCGCATGTGGGTGTTCACGGTATGCACGCTCAGGGACATGCGGTCGGCGATTTCCTTTTTGATATGGCCGGCCACCATAAATTGGAGGATTTCCTTTTCCCGCGCGGTTAGGCCGTAGTCTTTTTGTTCGGGTGCGAAGCTGGAGAACATCGCAAGCACGCGGCGGGCGACGCGGCTGTTCATGGGGGAGCCGCCTTCGAGGGTGTCACGAATGGCGGCGGCGATGTCACGAACGGGCGCGGTCTTCAGAAGATAACCGGAAGCTCCGGCGCAGATGGCCCGGAAGATTTTGTCGTCATCCTCAAAAACCGTTAGGATGATGAGCAGGGTGGACGGCATCGATTGGCGGAAAAGCCGCAGGCCGGCGATGCCATCCATACCGGGCAGGCCGACGTCGAGGAGGATTACCTGCGGAGCGGAGCGGTCGCGGCAGGCGGCGAGCGCATTTTCGCAGTTTGAAAAACTTCCGGAGCACTGGAATCCGCCCGTTTTTTCCAAAGCGCGGGCGAGGCTGCGGCGAAAGCTGTCGTTATCCTCCACGAGCCAGAGGGTGATGGGTTCGGAGGGAATGGTCATGCGGAGGAAAGCGGGAGGGAAAGGGTGAGGCGTGTGCCGCGACCGGCGGCGGAGTCAAGTTGCAGGCGTCCGCACAGCCGCCGGGCGCGCCGCTGCATGTTAGGGAGACCGTTGCCGGTGGCGCCTGCGGGATCGAAACCGCTGCCGTTGTCTTCGATTTCCATGCTGAAGCCGCCGTCCGCGCCGCTGAGCCGTATGTCCACACGGCTGGCGCGGGCGTGCTTGCGAACATTGTGCAGCGCCTCCTTGAGGATCAGAAGAACATCGCGCTGCGCACTGAGGGAAAGAGACCCGCGAAGGCCATTCACCGTCCAGTTCCATTCCATGCCGGCTAAAAGCGAGGCAGCACTCCCGCGAAGCCGGCCGGCGAGATCGTCTGCGGTTTTTTCACCCGGACTGATGAGCCACACGATGTCGCGCATCGATTCCGCAGTCTCACGGGAAACGCGATGGATCTCCTCCAGTTCGCTGCGCATAGACTCACCGTCGTTAGGGTTCTCCAGCGCCATCTGGCTGAGGATCGCGATACTTCCCAGATTGCTGCCCACTTCATCGTGCAAATCCTGAGCGATGTCCTGACGCAGTCGCCTTGCTTCGCGCCGGTGTTTGGCGCGGGACCGGCGATGCAGCAGCACCGAGACGGCTGCCACAGCGAGCGCGAGACCTGCGGCCGTCCACAGGAGCCGCGTCTCCGCCTGCGTGGTGAGTTCGGTGCGCCGCAGGTCGAGGCCGGCGAGTTCCGATTCCAGGGCCTGCCTTCGCGCCAGGGCCGCGAGCCAGTCAGCGATGTTTCCCATGCCGGGTGGCGGAGCGATGTCATCCACGAGAAACTGCGGTTTCCAGCGTGTGGGGGTCTCCGGGTCCACCATGTCGGTAGTACCGACGGGTTGACCGGCCGCAGCGTTTTTACCGGCGGAGATGATTTGCATTTCCGCCAGCGCCATAACCCATGTCTCCTCATCGCGCTGCCACAGGCGTGTCGCCGTGAGACGCACATAGCGCGCTTTCCGGCTTTCTCCCGGGATGACCACTGGCTTGTCGCCCGGATTCGGAAAATCCTGACCGGTATGGTCTGCAAAGGCGAAGGACGTCTTGAAGTCCTGAAACTCCGATCCCTCCAGCTTGAATCTGGGAGGAAAGCCAAATCCGATGGTGTCGGGATAATCGATGGGCCGTGCCGGGATGAGCCTGATTTCATCCACCGGCATCACGCTGCCGAGATCGACTTCCACTGCATGTAATCTGTCGGCGGTCTTGCTGAGTTCCGAGTGATGACCGTTCGTGGAAAGCATTTGCGTATCTGTCGGATTGCCGAGCACACTGCTGTCATCCGTTAGGAAAGCCCCGGACCACATGGCCGTCTTTTCGAACGAATCGGATACCTTCGCCGCATGGTGATAGGCGCGGTTCCGGTTGCCCGAAACGACCAGCAATTCCCCCAGCGCGAAGATATATTCATCGATCCTCCGCCACAGTTTTGTCGCGGTGACCCTGACAAAGCGCGCTTCTTTTCCACCCGCGTGAATAGATACCGGGGCGAATCCGGGATTTGGCACATCGCTACCTGTATGATCCGCCACTGAAAACGCGTCGGAGAAGGTTTCATCACCCGCCAGTTCGACCCGGTATCGCACCGGAAATCCGAATCCCGGTCCTGGAAAGTCACCGAATCGGTACCACGCAGGCACCAGCACGATGCTATCCACCGGATACGGGCGGCCCAAATCGATCATTACCCACTTCTCCGTTTCTGCACTCGCGGCCGGCTGGCTGCGATAACCGGCGGGGAGACTTGCCGGGCGGAATCGCACCTCCGGCAGCGTTGCCAGTTCCTGGCGAATTTCTGCGCGGCGCTCGTCGAGTTCGCGCAACTCGCCGCTGAACAATCGCGCCCAGCCGGAGCCTGTCTCCGCGTGAAGCGGCACAGACAAAAGGAAAAGCAGAATCAAATGCAGGCGCGGCATGAGCGGTCCGGATTGGCGGACCATAGCCGGTCCCGCCGGGGCGCGCCACCTCACATGATGATGCGATTCAGCGCGGGCGTGAAGGGACGGGGACCTGCGCAATATCACGCCATCATGTGATTCCGGAATGGACGGCGTCTCCTAGAATCCGCCCGCCGCAGTGCCTTTCCTTTGTCCAAAACTCACCGCCTGCCCACACGCCGCTTATGAAATTCCTCTCCCGTTTTTGTCTTCCGCTCATCTCCCTTACCCTGTGCGCCACCAGTGCCCGCGCGGCTATCGCGGTGGGCAGTTCCTCGCTCATTGGCGGGCTCGACTACAGTGATACCTTCACCTTCGGGACCGGCGCTTCCGGGACCCGGAACGGCACCGCCTACAATGCCGGCGCTTTCCCCATTACTGCGGCGCCGCTTCTCCAACTGGAAAACAGCTACAGCAACACCGTGCGTTCGTGGTCACAATCGTTGTGGAGCTTGAACAACGATGCCAATTTCCTGAGCGGCTCGATTACCTATCCGGGAGGCAGCGGTGCGGGATCGGTGAGCGGATTCACCCAAACGGGCAACGGTGTGGACATGGGGATCGAGTACGATCTGCGCAACAAATACGTGGTCCAGTTCGATGCCGTCCAAACTGCGGACCGGGTGGACATTACCTCAACGAATGTCCGCAACGGCATCGCCGGCGCCAACGGCATCTCCGTCTTTTTCCGCGCGAACGGTTTTCAGAATCTCGGAAACTCCGCAGAGATCGGTATCTACAACCCCGCTGTTGGTGAAGTGCTCGCTCCCTTCGATACCGGTTCCGCCAGCGTGGATCTCGGCGAGTGGCACAATTACGCGGTCAGTTATGACCTCACCACCCTTCAGCTTGGCGTCTATGTTGACGAAATCCTCCTGGGCACCGTGGACCTCAACACCTTCGGAGGCACGAAATTCGGGGGAGGCACCGTTGCTCCCGGCGCCTTCGCTTCCGTCGTCACCGCCGCGACCAACGACGCGGTCAGCGTGGGTGCCTCTGGAGGAAATCGCGTGTGGACCGACAACTTCCAGGTGGGTGCGGCCATTCCTGAACCCGGGACGGTAACGTTGAGCCTCGCCTCTGCGGCGCTGCTCATGCGCCGCCGCCGCAAGGAATGACATGCCCTCTTCGGATCTTCGAAGCCACTCCATGGGATTCTAACAAAGACGAAAAATTTGGAGCTTGATGCTTCTTTGATGTTTGATGTTTCTTTGGTGCTTGGATGCTTGGAGCCTGGTGCTTCCGGCGCCGCCGCCCCCCACTTTTATGAGATACTTCTTTGGCTTCCTTGCGCTCGTCACCGCTCCGGTACTTGCCGACAGCGTCGTTGTTTTCAATGAAGTTCACTACCACCCGGACACCGCCGAGGCCTCGCGGGAGTATATCGAATTTCACAACCAAATGGCGGTGGATGTCGATATGTCAGGATGGAAGATCACCGGTGGTGTCGATTACGCTTTCCCGTCCGGCACGGTCATCCCCGGTCGCGGCTACATCGTGGTGGCAGTGAATCCGGCGGGAGTGCAGGCGGCTTACGGAGCCTCCGGCGTGCTGGGGCCGTGGACGGGGCGGCTCTCCAACAGCGGCGAGGATCTCCATCTGCGCGACAACAATGGCCGCGAAATGGACGAAATCGACTACGGCACCGGCGGCAAATGGACACCTGGTGCGGACGGCGCGGGGCCTTCCCTAACCAAAATCAATCCGAACTCCGCCAGTGAGGATGCGGCCAACTGGACGACAAGCTGGCAAACCGGAGGCACGCCGGGCTCAGCGAACTTTCCCGATCCCAATGCGCCGTTCGTTCCTCCCGCGGGACTGGTCTCCTATTGGCGCATGGATGAAGGCTCCGGCGGTTCCATCGTGGACGCGGCTGGGGGCAATACCGGGACTCTTGCGGGCGGAGCGACACGGACTGCAGGACTGACCGGAAGCGGGGCGTTGAGTTTCGACAATACGGCGGCGGCATCGGTGAATGCCGGTACCGGGGCGAATCTGACGGTAACCGGCGGCATCACCATTGAAGCGCTATTTAAGTCCGCGTGGAACGGCACGGGCAGCGACACACTCTACAGCCGCAACAATGCTGCAGTGACGACGAATCTGGCGGCGTGGTATGCCTTTGATGAAGCCGCCTCCGGCACGGCGGCGGCGGGAGATGCCGCGGGGGGGCCTAACGGATCGTTCATTGGCACCGCCACCCGCACGGCAGGGGCCGGAGGAAGTGTCGGCGCCGTGCATTGCAACAATGCCGGCGCGGACGGCGTGAACATTGGCTCAGGTCTTTCCTTTACCACCGGCCTGACGATTTCCGCCTGGATCAAGCCGCTGTGGACCGGAAATTCCGGTGATTACGACGAGATCATTCGGAAGGAGGATGGCAACAACCGGATCCTCTTCAGCTTTCAAAATGATGCCAATAATCCAGGCGCGAGTCCGCCTGTGGCAGCGGGTCCGGTGCTCTCCTTTGGGTTGAATACCGCCGGCACCTACCGCGAACTCGACATGCCGCTCGACGGCGCGAGCGGGCGTCCCACGCTTGCCGCTCTGAAGGACGGCAGCTTTCATCATGTGGCTGTCACCTACGACGCCGCCACTGGCGTGAAGGCCATGTATGTGGACGGAACGCTGCGCTTCAGCACCATCCACAGCGGCAATATCTCCAGCGGTGGCGGGGCGGCGGCGGTTATCGGCAACACCAGCACCGGCGGAGGGGAACCGTTTAACGGCGATATCGATGATGTGGCTCTGTTCAAAGTGGCGTTGACCGGCGCGCAGATTCAATCGCTCTACGACCGCTCCAGCACGCCGGTTACGGTGCTTCCCAGCGCGCCCCAGCCTCCGCGCGTTCTCGTCGCGCTGCAAAATGACGGTAATAATGCCGCGGCAAATCCGCCGGTGTCTGCAGGTCCGGTGCTTTCCTTCGGATTGAACACGGGCGGCACCTACAGTGAACTCGACATGCCGCTCGACGGCGCTGCCGGACGCCCCACCGTGGCGCAGCTAACTGACGGCCAGGAGCATCACGTCGCCGCGACTTATGATGCCGTCACCGGCGTGAAATCCATTTTTATCGATGGGACGGTGCGTTACAGCACGACACTCAGCGGCGCTGTTTCGTCGGCAGGCACGGCGGCGGCCACGCTCGGAAACCTTGCGCCCGGCGGCTCGGATGCGTGGACCGGTGTCATCGATGAAGTGGCCTATTGGAGCAAGGCTCTGACTCCGGCGGACATCGCACAGCACTGGGCGAAGGCGCAGGGAAGCACGGATTATTTTGCGGTTCCCTTCACCAGTTCGCCGCCGCCGTCACTCCGCGTCAATGAACTTGGTCCACCGCTCACTTTCTTCATTGAGTTGCAGAACACCGGTGCGGCGTCTTTGGACCTTACCGGTTATGTCATTAAGGTGGACAACGCGTCGTACGTGCTCCCGTCGCAATCGCTGGCGGCCGGCGCTCTGCTTACCCTGACAGGGGCGCAATTGGGAATCACTCCGGCCGCGGGTGCAAAGATTCATGTCCTTAATCCTGCCGGCCAACTCACTGACAGCGTTGAATCGGGTACTGCCGGGCGGGGACGAACCGCGTCCGGCGAGTGGGCGACGACTTCCGGTTCGACGCAGGGCACCGCCAATACCTTCGCGTTTCACAATGAAGTGGTCATCAATGAAATCATGTATCACCCCCGGCCCGTTCCCGGATCACCGGCGGTAATGCAGAACAGCACGCTTGTTCCGCTCACGGCATCATGGACCTACCGGGACAACGGGCAGGACCTCGGCACGGCATGGAAGGAGACTGGCTATACCGATAACAGTTGGCCCTCCGGCACAGGAATGCTCGGCAGTGCAAACGCTGGTGGAGCCTATTCCGCCGCCGTGGCCGCGGATACGCCACTTGCTTATTGGAAGTTGGACGACGCGACCACCAGCATCGCTGATGCCAGCGGCAATAATCGCACCGGCACCGCCACCGCCGGCGTTATCCTTGGTACCGCGCCGCTCGTTTCTGATGGCGCGGGGAGCAAGTCCATCACGCTCAGTGGAGCCAACCGCATTACAGTTCCGGGCTTTGAGAAGATCGGGCCTGGCGGCTATTCAGTCGAGTACTGGGTGAAGGTCGTTACTGCCCCGACGTCGTTCATGAACCTCGTGGGGGATGGAGATTCCGGAGGGGATTTTTTCATGATGAATTACATCACGCCCGGGTCGGCCATTCGTCAACACTTCGGCACCATCAATTCACCGGTTTCTTTGGATGCCCCTTCTGCGCTGGTGACCGGTCAAACTTATCACATTGTCTCCACATGGGATGCGGTGAACGCCACCGGGAACGCTTCCATTTGCATCAATGGCGTCGCGGATGTGACGGGCACCGTCAGCCGCACGCTGCCCGCCGCGGGCACCACCGGCAACAATTCAGTCTATATCGGTTACGACAATCGTGAGCCGGCCAGCGGCAGTTACATGCTGGATGAGATTGCACTCTACAATCGCCCGCTCAGCGCTGCGCGGGTCGCTGCCCATTACGGTGCAGGTGCGGTTCCCAGCCCTCGCAATACGACGCTCGCCACCGGCCCCTCGACTCATTACTTCCGCACCACTTTCAATTTCACCGGCAATCCGGCGGCAACGGAACTCTTTGTGAATCTCGCCTGCGATGACGGAGCGGTCGTTTACCTGAACGGGTCCGAGATTCGCCGGGACAATATGCCCGCAGGCATTCCGTCCTATGCGACTCCCGCGGCTTCCGAACGGGCGGGCATCGCTCTGAGCGGACCCGTTGCGGTGCCGGCGGGAGCGCTGCATGCCGGCGAGAATGTCATCGCCGTTGAAGTGCATCAAAGCAGCGGGGGCAACTCCGATGTTTTCATGGGCCTCGAACTCACGGCCCGCGAAACCCTCGTGCCGGCTATTCCCGCGGGCGAAAGCAAAAACACATGGATCGAATTGCATAACAAAACCGGCTCGCCGGTCGATCTCACCGGCTGGCGTCTGGACGGCGGAGCGGATTTCCCGTTCGCGGCAAGCACCTCCATTCCGGCGAACGGCTTTCTGGTGATTGCGAATGAGCCTGCGCTTTTTGCCGCCGCGCATCCGGGTGTATTGGCTGCCGGTCCGCTGGCGAGCAATCTGTCACGCAGCGGCGAACGCATCATTCTGCGCGATGCCGCAGGGAACATTGCCGACAGCGTTTCCTATCATGACGGTGGCCGCTGGCCTGAGGACGCGGACGGTTTTGGTTCCAGCCTCGAATTGCGCGATCCCCGCAGCGACAACGCAGCCGCTGAATCATGGGCGGCCAGTGATCAATCCGCCGGCGCTGCGTGGCAGACTTATACCTATCGCAGCACGATTGCCGCAGATGGCGGGCCGACGAACTACAATGAATTTGTCCTCGGATTGCTGGATCAGGGTGAGGTGCTGCTGGATGATATTCATGTGATCAGCCAGCCGGGCACCGGTACAGCGGTCGAAATCATCACCGGCGGCAACATGGAAACGGGTGCCACGGCGTGGCGCATGGTGGGCACACATCGAAACAGTTCCATCATTCCGGAGCCCGGCAATGCTGCGAACCATGTGATGCGCGTGGTTTCCACCGGCGGCACGGAGGTGATGAGCAATCACATTGAACTCACGCTGAATAACAATACCCCGGTCGTGAATGGACGCGAATATGAGATCAGCTTCCGTGCCAAATGGCTGCGGGGAGGGAATCTGTTGAACACGCGGCTTTATTGGAATCGCGCGGCGAAAGTCACGCGTCTGGCGGTTCCGGACAACGGAGGCACGCCAGGGGCGGCGAATTCTCGATTCCTATCCAATGCCGGTCCTTCCTTCAGCGGTTTGCGGCACTCGCCGGTGGTGCCGGCAGCCCAGCAGGCGTGCACCGTGAGCATCGAGGCTTCCGATCCTGACAATGTCGCTTCCGCCACGCTTTGGTATTCCATCAGCGGCGGGGCATGGGCTTCGACACCGATGACCGTGGCCGGCAGCACATGGAGTGCCTCCATCAACGGCCAGAATGCAGGCACGGTGGTGCAGTTTTATGTGCGTGCCGCGGACGGGCAGGGAGCCACGGCGGATTTCCCCGCGGACAGTCAGGCGTCGCGCGCGCTCATCCAATGGAACGACGGCCAGGCGAACCTCGGCCTTGCCCATAATGTCCGCCTTATTCTTACGAACGCGGATCGCACGCTGCTCTTTACGAACACGAACGTGCTCTCCGATGATCGCACTGGTTGCACGGTTATTTATGACGAGAGCGAGGTATTCTATGACTGCGGTGTGCGCCTTAAAGGAAGCGAGCACGGGCGCGCGGATACCGGTCGCCAGGGATACGCTATCGCATTTCCCGCGGACCATAAGTTCCGCGGTGTGCATGATTCCGTTCATCTCGACCGCAGCGGCGGCTGGCGTTTTGGGCGCACCACAGGTCAGGACGAAATCCTGGTAAAGCACATTATCAGCCATGCCGGCGGAGTCGCCAGTCTTCAGGACGACATCGTGCGCGTCATTTCACCGCAAGCCGGTCACACCGGCCCGGCATTGCTGCAAATGGCGCGCTACGGTCAGGATTACCTCGACAGCATCTATCAGGACGGCTCGGACGGTCAGCTTTACAAGATGGAGATCGCTTACATCCAAAGCGCCACGGACAATGGCCAGCCCACCGGCAACAAACAGGCTCAGGAGGGAGGCATCAATAATATCGATCTCAGCGATCGCGGCGCAAATCCGGAGGATTACCGGTGGTTTTATCAACATCAGAACAACACGGATCAGGACGACTTCTCGCCCATTATGCCCGTAGTGCGCGCCTTCGCGAAGAGCGGTGCCGCCTTCGACGCGGAGATCGATCCACTCATTGATAACGATGAATGGATGCGCGCCATGGCTTTGGAATCTCTGTGTGGCATCACTGACATTTTCAGCCGCGACAATGGGCACAATGTGAACTTCTACCAGCGGCCCAAAGACGGCAAGGTGCTGATGCTTCCGTGGGACTGGGATTTTTCCTTCAATGCGTCCACCTCCTCTCCGCTCTGGAGCGGGCGCGCCATCAGCAAGCTCATCCAGCGCCCCCACAATCTGCGCCGGTTTTATGGCCACCTTCAGAATATCATGAGCACCACGTTCAATACCGCTTACATGGCGCGCTGGACGGATCATTACGATAACTTTACTCCGCAGCAGGATTTCAGCAGCATTCTCACGTGGATCGGGCAGCGCGCCGCGTTTGTGCAGAGCCAGATTCCGGCGCCTGCCGCATGGGCGGTCACCACTGCGCCGGCTGCCAATGCCCTCGTCAGCACTGGCAGCGTTTCTTTTGCCGGCACGGCTCCTTTTACTTACAATACCGTGCAGTTTGAAACCGCCGGCACCGATCCGGTGGAGGCTGCTTTTTCGAGTCTTAACAACTGGGCGGCAACGGTTCCCATCCTTCTTGGTCGCAATGTGATTCCTCTGCGTGTCTATGATCCCCAGGGTGTGCTGATGCCTGGAGTCGCACAGGATTTTGTCGTAATCGGCACCTCCTCCACGGGATATGCCGATGCGGATTCCGACGGGCTGCCGGATGCGTGGGAGAACTCGACCGGACTCGATGATGTCCCGGGAGCCACGGCGAATTCCGATGACGATGGCGACGGCCAGACCAATCTTCAGGAATATCTTGCCGGAACGGATCCTCTCAACGGCGCCAGCGTCCTTACGGTGGACGTGCAATCCGTCGCAGGCAGCGCCATCACACTCACGCTGGAGGCCCTTGCCGGTCACACCTACCGGGTGCAGAGCAGTTCCTCTCTCACGCCGGGTTCATGGATCACGGAACAGACCATCGCGCCTTTGTCCGCTGATCAGACGCTCCATCCCGTAGTGAACGCGGCTCCGGGTGCGGCGCGGGTTTTTGTGAGAGTTCTGGCTCCGTGAAACGTTTCACCTGTGGCGAAAATCAACTTCGGTATCGAGAAGAAATCACTTGCGTTCGTCTCGCCGGGGTATTACAGCCGCCCTCCGCGCCGGGCATCCCTTTTGTACGGCGCTTCTTCATTTTCCAACCCCCAAAGAATCGAAAGTTAGTATGGCAGTTGCAATCAGGCTGAGGCGCGAAGGCTCCAAAGACCGCCCGTTTTACCGTATCGTCGTTGCTGATTCCCGCAGCCGCCGGGATGGACGTTTTATCGAAATGATCGGCACGTATGATCCGATGAAGAAGGGCGAAGACAATGCCCTCGTGGATCTTCCAAAGGCCGACGAGTGGATCGGCAAAGGAGCGAAGGCCAGCGAAACCGTGGCCAGCATTATTCGGAAGGCCCGCAAAGCCCAGCCGAAGGCGTAACCGGCAGTCATGAAAGCGGTAACCGGCATTCAGGAGTTTGTGAGCTACGTCGTCAATTCGCTGGCGGACCGGCCTGAGAGGGTGAACGTCAGCCGGCGCGAAGAGGGGGGACGGCATATTTTTGATGTGCGTGTGGATGAAGAGGACATTGCCCGGCTGCTGGGGCGCAGTGGCAACACGGTTCTCGCGGTGCGCAATCTCGCGACTGCGGCCGCCGCTCATCACGGGATAAACGTGGGGGTCGAAGTTTTGGAATAGCCGCACGGGCATTTGGCCTTTCAAAGGGCGGTATCCGAAGGCAGGCTGGCGGGATATGAGCGGGGACTACACGCAGCGCTTTGGCGGCATGAGCCGTCTCTATGGGCAGCGCGGGATGGAGCGGCTCAAAGCGGCCCGCGTCTGTGTGATTGGTGTGGGCGGAGTGGGTTCGTGGGCGGTGGAGGCCCTCGTTCGCTCCGGTGTCGGCGCGATGACCATGATCGACATGGACGATGTGTGTATTACGAATACGAACCGGCAGTTGCCGGCGCTTTCCGATACCCTTGGCCAGCCCAAAGTGGCGGTGCTGGAGCGGCGGATGAAACTCATCAGCCCGGAGTGTGCCTTGCGGGCGGTGACGGAGTTCCTGACGGCGGCCAATGCGGATCGTTTGCTCGCGGAGCGCTGGGATTTTGTCATCGATGCAGTGGACCGCGCGTCCATCAAAGCCCTCATCATTGCGCACTGCCGGACCGCCGGGATTCCAGTGCTCACTGTCGGCGGGGCAGGGGGGCGGCGGGATGCGACCGCCGTGCGCTGCAGCGATCTTGCGAGGTCGGGAGGCGACAGTCTGCTGCGGATGGTGCGCCGCGAACTGCGCAGGGATTACGGCTTTCCTGACGCTGAGATTGGGTCCTTCGGCGTGCGGTGCGTGTATTCGGCGGAACCGCAGATTTTTCCATGGTCGGATGGTGTTTGCCGTCCGGACCCGGAGGCGGGCACCAATTTGAAAATGGACTGTGCGTCCGGTTTTGGAGCGGCGACTTTCGTAACCGGCGCGTTCGGGTTCGCCGCAGCGGGAGAAGTGGTCAGGCTTTTGACCGCGTGAGTTATATAGATCGACTGGCCTGTCAGGGACGCATGAATTTCAGGAATGTGCAGCATGAAAAAAGGGGAGACGTTTCCGTCTCCCCTTTTTCGATAGTAATGTCTGTTTTTTGTCAGGCGGAATAACGGGTCCATTTGCCGGAGCCGCTCTTCTTGAAATGGTCATCCATGAGCTTGATGGCGCGGGGATAGAATATCCCGGACAATTGAGAGGCTTTCCGTGCGGAGATGCCTTCTTTGCCGGCGCTGCTCACGACGCGGGAGAGCATCCCCAGTGCGTCATTGTCAGGAATGTGCTTGCCCCGTTTTCTTCCGCGCCGCTTGCGCGGAGCGGCGTCAAATGAACCGGTATCGGACGAAGCGCCCGCCCAGCCCTTTGCGGCCTTGGGTGGACGGCCGGGTCTGCGTCCGGGGCCGCGGGCGGCAGGTGCGCCGCCGCCAACGGAGTCGATGGAGGCCTGGAGCGCCGCCATCTGATGCTGAAGCTCCGAGAGCTTTTGCCGGCGAAGACCCGCCAGCTCTCTCTCGAGTTCGGCGATTCGCCTGTCGATTGACTCATTCATGTGTTGTATTTCTTTTTGTTGTGGGTTGTGGGGCAGTACGTGGGGACGGACTGATAACACTCCAAAGCGCATTTAGCAATCCAGGTCAAATCAAAATGCCATAAACATCTATACATTTTGCATGACATCATATCGGCGCCGAATGACCCACGCGTGAGGCGGAGTGGTGCAAAAACAGGTGAGGATTTGCCTGCTTATGACGTGTGAGGAGGGACTCCCGTCACCCACAAATGAGAGGGTAACAATTTTGTTAACTCCCCTTGAACGGAGCTATTCCACCGAGACCGTCGAACCTGGCAGAGCCTTTTGCAGGGTGCTGGCGGAAGTGGCGGTGACGCGGGTTTTCCAGAGATAGACGCTTTTCAATTTTTTCATGCCTTTGAGGACGTCCAGGCTGGTGTCACTGATGGACGTGCTGTGAGCGGCGAGGAAGTCCAGGTTAGGCGCGCCTTTGAGGCTGGCAATGCCGGTATCGGTGATGGCGGTATTGCTGATATTGAGTTTGGTGAGGCGCGGAAAAGTGCCTATCACGGCCATGGCGGCGTCGGTAATTTTCGTATCGCTGAGGTCGAGCTCCGAGATGTTATTGGCCAGCGGTTTCATCAGTTCCACCTCTTTGTCGCCGACCTGGCTGGTGGAGGAAACCCATGCCACACTAACAAGTTTGCTGCCGACCGCGGCGGGATGAACGACAGCTCCCATTCCATTGAGCTTCGTCATGACGTCCGCGGGCGGATCAGTGAGATTGGCGGAGATGGGGTCGGCGGCGGTTTTCGGTCCCGGTTTGTTCGCCGGAGTAACGGTGGCCGCGGCGTCGCTGCCTTTCCAGTCGCCGAATTTGGCACCTTCGAGAATCCAGTTTTTGAGGGCCTCCGTCTGCTTGAAAGTAAGGGGAGTGCCTTTGCCCTTCGGCGGCATGACATCCTCGTCATTCTGCGGGAGGATGACGCGCTGATAAAGGGGGCTCTTGTCAGGATCTCCGGGCTCGATGGCGGGGCCGCCGGAGCCTCCCTTGAGAAGATGAGACGGAGCGTCGATGCGCAGGTTGCCCTTGGGATTGACCATCTTGCCGCTGGCGTCTTTGGCGGGCGCTTTGTGGCATTCCAGACACACTTTGGCGAGGATGGGGGCGATTTCCTTGCGGAAATCGACTTCGGCTGCCGCGGGGAGAACGGATAGCAGCAGGAGGGAGACAGGTCGGAGCATGGGCGCAAAGAGTTGAATTCCGGCGCAAGCCGGCGAAAACGAAGGACAGAGATCGAATCCCGAACGGGCTCAGGTGAAAAGCTGGGTAACCGGCTTGCCCTTGTCTGCGATGGTGAAGGGGCGCTGCGACGGCGAGATGACGACCTGATCAATCGGAAGTCCGAGGGCGTAGCCGATGGTGGCATTGAAATCCATCGGCGTGGTGAGGCCGTCGGTGACGTTATATCCGCGATCGTCCTTTTTGCCATGAATGACCCCGCCGTGGATGCCGCCGCCCGCCATGAGGCAGGAGAAGGCCTTGGGGAAGTGGTCGCGTCCGTCCTGGTGTTCGGTGACGATTTCCGGCGTGCGTCCGAATTCGGTGCCGAGGGCGATGAGGGTATCCTGGAGCATGCCGCGGCGGTGCAGGTCCTGAATAAGAGCGCTGAGGCCGTCATCGAGATCTTTGCAGCGGGCGGGCACGGCCGTGAAGTTGTCGTAGTGGGTGTCCCAGCCGCCGTGGGTGACCTGCACATAACGGACGCCGTGTTCGACGAGGCGGCGGGCGAGCATACAGCCCTGGGCGAAGCGGGACTTGCCGTAGAGTTCCTGCATTTCCGTGGGTTCCTTGCGCACGTCGAAGGCCTTGAGGTCTTCGCACTTCATGAGGCGGAGGGCGTCGGAATAGAGTTCCTTGTGCTCGCGGATGGCGGAGTTGCGAATCTGCGTGTGGAATTGATTGTTGAGCGAGTCCGCGAGTTTCAGACGCTTGTCGAAGTCGTCCTTGCTGATGGTGCCCGGCTGCATGGAATCCTGGAGGCCTTCACCCGGCTCGCCGATGGGAACGCCTGAGAATTTTGCGCCCATAAACCCGCCGCTGGCATTGTTAGGATCGGTGCTGACGGCCACAAAGCCCGGCAGGTTCTTGTTCCGCTTTCCGGCGAGGCGGACGACCCATGAACCGATGGCGGGGTGGACGATGGTGCCGCGCATAACATAGCTGCGCTCCATGAGGTACTGTCCCTGTTCGTGAGCGCCCTGCGTGGTGTTCATGCCATTGAAGATCGCGATGTGGTGCATCATCTTCGCGGTCTTCGGCAGGCTGTCGGACAATTGAATGCCGCTCACGCTGGTGGAGACGGCCTTCGTCTTGCCCATGACGGCTTCCTTCTTGCCCATGACATCGAGGGTGTCGAGGTGGCTCATACCACCGGACATCATGAGGAAGATGACGCTTTTGGCGGCGCGGGGCCGGGTGGGCACGAAGTCCGCGGCGCTGGCCACCGTGTGGCCCAGCATGGGCGCGAGAGAAACGCCCAGCGTGGTCCGTGCGATGTTGAGCATGAACTGGCGGCGGGAGATTTCGTCAGCGTTGTTGAATCTCATAGGAATCGTTGGCAGTGAAGGTTGATCGAAAACGGGCGGATCAGAGAATGAACATGAACTCGTTGGAATTGAGCAGCGCGTAGATGATGTTCTTGATCCCGGCATTGCCTTTTTTGGCTTCAGGCAGCATGAGGTCCAGTTCGGCGGGCGTCGGATAGCGGGTGAGGATGGCGAGGAACGCGGCTTTGACCTTTCCTTCGGGGCTGTCGGCGGCGTTGATGGCCTTATACACTACGGCTTTCGAGTCGTTGACGATGTTCTTTTCCACGTGGCCGTTGATGAGGGAAAGCACCTGCGTGACATCGCTGTCGGAGGAGCCGCCTTCGATGACTTCACGGCTGGACTGGCCGAACTTGCGGAGGAAGTGCTGGGGCGGCGTGGGGGAGGCCAGTTCGGACGCGCGCAGCAGAGACGGATTCATGCCGTTCCACTTGGAACCGTCCGACATCATGCCGGCGTTGGCGTCGTTGGCGGCCATCATCGACTTGTCCATCGACATCATGCTGTCGGAGCCGCCTTTGGATTTGCTGGTGGAGGACACCACTTTGTCCACCCACGTCGTGATTTCGGCCGGTTTCATGTTGATCGTTTCCTTGTAAACGTCATACACGGATTTGCCGAGATTGCGTCCGGCGACGACGGCGGTGTGGTCGAGTGCCTTGCCTTTGCGGTAGTCGATATCGGGAATCACGAGGGTGGCCATGGAGTCCCAGACCTGCTCCGCGGTCATGCGTTTTACGGCCCGGCCATTGAAGGTGTATTTGGAGCGAGGATCGACGGCATCGCGGTTGGTGCCGAGGGCATAAGTGCGGGTGTTGAACAGCACTTTGTGCATGCCCTTCACGTCGTAGTTCAACTCCTTCATCACCTGCTGGAGGTAATCGAGGACGGCCTGATTGCTCACCACTGTGCCGGGGTTGTCCTTGGAAGGTTCGACGAATTTATCCACGGGCTCGAAGAGACCGATGCCCATGTCGCGCTTCCAGAGGCGGTTCACCATGATGAGGGTGAAGCGCGGGTTTTGCGGCTCCGTCATCCACTCGGCAAATTTTTCGCGGGCGTCCTTCATGTCGCGGTTTCTGCCGCCGCTGGCGCCGGGGTAGATCGACTTGGCGGGCACTACATCGCCGGGCTTGCCGCCCTTGCCTTTGAAGTCCATCGGCAGAGCGATGTTGCCCTTGCCGTCGCCGCTGACGCCGAAGTCATAGATATTGTCCATGAGCCAGCGATAGACGTCCCGCTTGTTTTTGTCAGGATCGAGGTTGGTCTTGCCGTCGTACTTTTCGTTCACGTACTTCTTTTGCTCGCTCCGCGAGCCAGTCGTCATGCCGTGCGTGAAGGCGGACATTTCATAGAAGTCCTTCTGCTTCCACTTGTCGTAGGGATGATCGTGACACTGGGCGCATTCGATGTGGGTGCCGAGGAAAATGCGCGTGGTGTTGGCCATGTTGTCCAGCGGCATGCCGCGGTCGCGCTCAAAGTAACCCACGGCACCCTTGCCCGGTTCCCACCCGCCGCCGTTGGTGGTGAGGAGTTCGAAAACCATCTTGTCCCACGGCTTGTTGCTGGCCACGCTTTCTCTGATCCAGCGAAGATAGGGAATGCCGCTGCGGGTGCCGTCGGTGCCGAGCTTGCTGGTGGCGCGGAGGATGTCGCAATACCAGTTGTAGGTGTGACTCACGTAGCCTTCGCTGTCGAGCACTTTGGCCACGGTCTTCTCGCGTTTGTCGGGGGCGGTGTCATCGAGGAAGGCCTTTGCTTCATCATACGACGGAATGCGACCAATGGCGTCGAGGTAAAGGCGGCGCAGCCATTTGGCATCGTCTGCGGGAGTGATCGGGGCGACTTTGGCTCTGGTAAACTCCTGGCCGATGCGCTTGTCGATCTCGGCGGCGGTTTTTTTGATCCATGCCGGATCATTGGCAAGGTCCGCGACTTTTCGGGCGAGTTGCGCATGGACGAGAGCGCTTGCGGCGAGGAACACGAGTGAACTGCCGGCGAGACGAATTTTGAAAGAGAGCAGGAGTCGTTTCATTGGGTAGGAATGGCGGGAAAATGTTGAGCTTGAACGGCTGAACCGGTGGTTAATTTAGGCGAGGAAATTGGAGGTCAGAGGCGAAAATTCTGCGGGGATTTCCCTATCAAGGGGTAAGGGAAGCACCGTCGCCTGCGGCGAAAGCACCAAACATCAAGCGCCAAGCACCAAAGAAGCTCCAAACTCCAAACTGGCCAATGCCGGCGTGCGATTTGAAGTTTCGGGCCGGGTCTGCCGGGAGAGAGGGTGGATGGACGCTGGTTGGAAAGTATCATTATCAAGTTATCGGAATAAAAAGTGGTTTGATTTAGCTTGATTTAGCCTGATTGACGCGGGGATGTGATACGAATCCGCCTGGCGGCGGAATGACGAAACCAGAAGCCAGAAGCTCAAAGGAGCGGCGGGTGCCTGATCGTTCGCCATGCCGATTTCGTTGTTGGAGAGCCTATGCATTATCTTAGACATTCGGAGCAGGGGCTGTGTTCGTCTTTTAGACGGCTTCGGTGCGGCGGATGCTGGTTGGCGGAGGGCTCTGTCTGGAACCATGGCAGCGAGCGATATCGCTGGTCATGTGTTGGACGGGAAAGGCCCCGCCGGAGGGGCTGGCATTCCTTGATGAGCGTATGAGGACCATACGAAACTTCGGTGATTAAACACCCTTCGTGTCAACGAATTTTGTGTGCGCGTTTGAGAGGATTCGGGCGCTAAAACACGAAGAGAGATGTAAAGGGGCTACGCTTTCGCGCCTGTTTTTGTGCTGCATTATCGCTCATTGCGGCGGGATGCGAATCCACCAGGCTCTGCGGTGGTTTTGATGAGATGGGAGATAATCAACTGGAGCAGGGTCGCGAATTCGGAGATGAGGACCGCGGATTTGGCTCAGTGCTGAAAATGATTGTTCGCCTGTCTCCGGCTCGCGGATGATTGAGGAATTGACGGCGGCCCGTGCGAACCCGGGCGACAAAGAGTGATTTGGATGATTTCGATGATTTGGATGCAATGGTTGAGCGCCCGCGCTGTCCGCCTTCAGGCCAACTCGCTTTTGTTATCTTCGACGCGGGCAAAAGCGACTCGGCTGCGCCAGAGTCGCTCTACTTTTGTCCAGCGCTTCGATGTGACCGTCTGGGCAGGATCGTCGCGAACCTGTTCGTTTCTCACTGTGGAGCGCTATTCCGCCTGGCGCTTCCGCCGCCGGAGGGAGAGGACTCCGGCGCTCAGCAGGAGCATTCCTGCGCCTGGCTCCGGCACGAGTCTGATTTCATCCAGGGTAAAGGAGAAGTTGGTGGAGCGGGCTTCGAAGACGAAGCGCAGAACGTTGAAGGCGTCCATGGTGTGGACGCTGTTGGGCTTTGCATCCGCCACGGAATAAAACACCTCTCCCGGCCCGGTGAGGTCCACCCGGTGTTCATCGGTGAATCCGTCTGAACTGCCAAACTCGACATACAGGGTACCCACGCCTGACAACTCGCTAAATCCAAGGATAAAGTTAGTGCAGCCCGAAATGCTATAGGGACCTCCGGCGGAGTACACCAATTGGAGGGAAAAGGGCCTAGTGGGAGAAACAGGAGTGCCGCTGGCGGCAAACCTCAAAGTCCCCGTCGTTGACTCCAGCGTGCTTGCAAGCGAAGTGCCCGGGGAGTAGGTCCCCAGAACGCCGTCGTCCTATGCTGAGCCAGCGGCAGATTGACTGTTTCGTCGATGGGGTTGGGATTATTCGGATGAGACATCGTAAACCCGCCCTGGTCGAAGGTATCGACGATGGAGGCAGCGGCATGACAATTCGTAGGTGTCGCTATTCCGAGAAAGATCGCGATCAGAAGCAGGTAGCAGGCGGGGGGTGTTTTCATGGAAATTGTTAGTTTTTCTTTCGACGCTCACCGGCATTTCTGGGCATTGGGCCACCACGCTGTGGTGGAGAGTTCTTGTGTTGATTTACCAGGGGTTCGCTCATGCTTCGCTCACCCCTGGCTATTTACGGAGAACCGCGCTGCGGTTCCAAATTCACAAGGGTATGTTCTAATCACATGGTTCTGCGGAAGACATCATCCGTTCCTAACGGAAAAGTGGCACAGATGTGCCTGGGAGAAAGTGTTGCCCATGTGCCGGAACATTCACAAATGTTTCCCATAAGCCTGGGACATTCGCAAAACGGCGGCCGGCAGGTCGATCGGCTCTACGAATCAAGGCTGGCCGCTAACGGGTTCCGGAACGGGTTCGGCTCTTGGGGGAACGGGTTCAGGCGGCGGCGGGGGAGGAGGAGAAGGAGGTTTGACCTCGGAGGGTTCCGGAGCCGGTTTGATTTTGGGAGGTTCCGATTTGTCAGGGGGCTTTGAGGAGAGGAGTGGAGTGGGCTTGAGAAGGGCGCGGATGGATTCGCAGGGGATGCAGAATTTGACGATCATTTGCACGTCGTCATCGGCGTCCTTGTTTTTCTCGCCGTAGTAGGTGTTGCGGGTGCTGCAAACCATGCCGATGACGGCGCCGTGCTCATTGAGGACGGGGCCGCCGCTGGAGCCGCGGGCGAATTCGGCGGTGGTGCACAGGTATTTTATGGGGGGCTGTTTGGGGTCGTCATATTGCACCGTGTAGCGGGTGATATGCCCCTGCGTGAAGGTATAGAACTGGTGATCCGGATGGCTGATGACAAAGACCTTTTTGCCGACCGGCTCATCTCCGGCGAGCGCCAGAGGCTGGAGGCCTTTGGCGTGGATTTTGAAGATGACGATATCGTTGACCTTGTCGGCGGCGAGAATTTCCGTGACGGGATAAAAAACGCCGTCGCGGCTCATGACGGCAAAGACCTCCTCTTTCTCAGCGCCGGCGAAGATGTGGTAGTTGCTGACCATGACGCCATCGGGTGTGAGGACCCATGCAGTGGCGGGATCGCCGGCCTCCCAGCCACCGGTGGTGGCGGATTTGAAGGCGGAGCAAATGGCCATGACGCCGCCGGAGCAGCCGGTATAAATTTCCTCCGGAGCGAGGATGGGAGCGCTGGGCGGGGCCGGAGGGATGTCGCAGGTTTTGCGATTCATCTGACTGCGGAATTCGCGTCCTTTGATGCCTTTGCCGTCTTCGGCGAGTTTCAAGATGGCTTTTTCGAAGACGCGCATGAATTTCTCGTCATCAATGTACTGCGCGCGGTACGGCGTTTCCTGACAAAAACCCGCCACCGGGGAAAGGAACGCAGCGAAAAGAAAGAGGAGTCGGCGGATCATGGGAGACGGGTGACTGTGCCGGAGGAGCGGGGCTTTCGCAAGGGGAGGGAAAGCGGCGGCTTTCGCCGCAATGACGAAATCCGAAATGGCTCAGGTGATTAACTTTGCGTTCGCCTGTTCACTTCGTGAATTCCGAAAGACGAAGGAATGACGGGCGCAGTCAGCCTCCGGGCTACAAGAACCAAACGTTCAGGCCCATGACAAACCAGACGAGGAAGAGGACGCCGAGCACCGCCTGCGCGGGCCAGAAAACGGCTTTGCGCAAGTTTGTCAGGGAGTCTTCCTGAGCTTCCGGGATCGAGAGCATTTGGTGATAGCGGCGGCGGTCGGATTCCAGGCGCTCCAGCACCTGTTGCGTGCGCTGCATGCTCATCACGGCGGCCACGATCAGACCCAGGGCGGCGAGGGGAATGGCTCCGGCGAGGAAATACGACAGGCCATGCAGCGGAGCTCCGCCTTTTACCAGCACAGCAAACCCCACGAAGAGCAGACCCTGGAGGGCGAGCACCCAGCCGGCCTGATGAATGGCCGTCTTGAAGGCCGCGCTGAGAGCTTCACCTTTATCGAGCGTCTGCGACAGAGTTTCTTTGTTAGCGGGAACGAAAGCGGGGGCCTGGATGGTTTCTATTGGCGGCGCGGTGACTGGCTCTGCAAGCACCGGCGATGCAGGCGGTTCTACGGGCGTGGCAATGACTTCCGGCTCAGAGGCCGCGGGCGATTCCGTGGCGGGCGCATCCTCCGCGACGGGCGCCGCAGCGTCCGTGTTTTCCACTGCGGCGGCGACGGGTTCTTCCTCGACTGGCTCGCTCACCGATATGACCACTTCCTCCACAACGACCTCCGCAGCGGCGGGCGGCGGCGTTTTGGGCATTTCCACGGCGACGGGCGCGATCGTTTCCTCAGTGAGGACGGCGACGACTTCCGCTTTCGGTTCCTCCGCGGACGTCCGGGGACGCGAGCCGAGCCATGACATACCGCTGCCTCCCGTGCGCGCGGCGAGCTTTCCGGAAACGGCTCCCATGATTTCGGCTTCGGTGGCGGGAGACTGCTCGGCCTTCGACAGTTTCGCTTTAGCCGCGGGCGACTTTGCGGGAATGGTTGCCGCTGGCGCTGCTTTCTTTATAGGTGCAACTGGTTTTGGCGGAGGCGCTTTGGGTGGCGGTGTTTTTGGCGGGGGTGACTTAGCGACCGGTTTCGCCGATGGAGGGGGCGCTTTCGGCACCGGTTTTGCCGGAGGGGCTTTCGCCGCGGACCTTGCAGGAGCAGCCGGAACAGACTTGAGATTGGCGGTACCGCGGTCGCGGCCTGCGGAGGGCTTATTGGGAGTCTTCGCCATGGGGTTGCTCGGGGTGAATAAAGGTGAGGCCGGTCTGGACAACCCTATTCGTTGCGATATTCAGCCCGATGTCAATTCTGGACGCCGCCGCGCAGCGGGAGAAGGCGCTTGGTTATTGGGGAGCTTCGCCGCCTGCCGATTTGCGCGGCTCTGTGCGGGCGAGGGCGAGGGCGCCCCATGCGGTGCCGGTGGTGGTGATGGGTTCGAGTTTGGACGCGGGACCTTTTCCGGGGCCGTTGGGACGGGAGCCCATGGGCCATGAGCCGTCGGGTTTTTGGGTTTTTGTCAGGAAGGCGCGGGCTCGCTGGATGGCGGGGTCGCCGGCCGGCACGCCAGATGCGCTGAGCGCAACCACCGCCTGGCCGGTGCCGTGGGCATCGGAGGGAGCGCCGGGGGTTTGGGGCCAGCCGCCGTCCTCTTTTTGGTGTTCGCGGAGCCATGCGGCGGACTTTTTGGCGGCCTCCGGCTCGCGTTGCAGGCGGGAGTAAAGGAGCAGGCGCATGGCATGATCCTGAGTCTCTTCGGTTGCGGGGTGGGCGGAGAGCCATGCGACGGCCTTGTCCAGCGCGGCGCTTACTTTGGCATCCGGTTTGCGGGTGTGATCGGCGGCGAGGGCATTCGCGGCGACGAGGGTGAAATTTTCGGTGACGGGTGTCAGGATGGGAGGGCGACCGCCGGCCTGCAATTCCCACGAGCCGTCCGGTTTCTGATAAGTGAGGGCGTCATTGCGCAGCTTTGCCCACCAGTCCTCCGGAACGCCGTCGCCGCCTGCGAGTGCCAGGGCCAGATAGCCGGCGGGCAGGCTGAAACGCGCGCGGTCGCCTTCGCGTTTTTCCGGAAACGTGGTGGAATTCACCGGGGGCGACATCACCCACTCGATGGTTTTGGCGAGCGTTTTCGTATCATAGGAAATGCCCGCGGACGCTGCTTCGCGCAGGGACCAAATGGTCATGGTGACGTGGTGACAGGTGGCGCAGTTGTGGTCCTCCATCCATGTATTGCTCGTTTTGACGAGGTAATCCAGCGCCCGCGGCAGACCCGGCGGTTTGTCAGAGGCCGGTACGGGATCGGCAGCGAACACCGCGGAAGAGCATGCCGCGGCAAGAAGAGTGAAAAGAAGCGTTCTCATGGGCATGGGCGGACTTTTTCCAAACGCATCATGCGGCGTGGCTTTCCAGCGAATCCTTCACGCCTCTGCGGAGCAGCCCTCCGGGATGTTGACAGGATTTCCTTTGAATTGAATGTCGGGGCCACAAGCACCGATGATCGCTATATTCGACAATGACGGCACCATCTGCGATTCGCAGGAGGCGGAGGAGTATTGTTTTGTCACCGCCGTCGAGCGGGTGACCGGAAGGTCTCTGCCGACGCACGATTGGACATCCTATGAGGAGCCGACGAGCACGGCGATCATTCGCGCGCTGCTGGAGGGAGATCCCGAAGCGCAGGAAAAAGAAATGCAAATCGAGCGGGAGTATCTCCGCCTGCTGGAAGAGGCGCGTCCGGATTTTCCGGGGGACTTCACGCCGCTTCCTGGAGCCGTAGAGTTTATCGAGCGGCTCAAGGAGGAAGGGATTTGTTCCATCGGGTTCGCCACGGGGTGTTTTGCGGCCACGGCGGGATTCAAACTTCAGTGCTGCGGAGTCACGCTCAGGGATTATCCGCATGCGACCTCCAGTGATACGCCGCGCAGGCGAGAGATCATTCCGCTGGCGGCGGAGCGCGCGGGATATCCGACATCCGCGGTCGTCTATTTCGGAGATGCACCGTGGGATGTGCGTGTGAGCGGCATCCTGGGGATTCCGATGATAGGAATGGGCCGGAGGATCGAGCAATTGAAGGCGCTGGGAGTGGCGCATGTGTTTCGTGATTATTCCGATGCGGACGCCATCGTTTCGGTGCTGCAAACGCTGAAGGAATCGATGGAGTGAGGTTGCCGGATGCGGTCCTTGTTTCGTACGGGCGCGCGCTTGTGCCGGAGTTTCTCTTTGGCAAATTCCCAACCCATGATTCGAAAAACTCTTCTTTTTCTGACAGCACTCGTCCTGCCGGCGGCGGCGGATGTATTTATTCCTGGCGCGGGAAAAACAGAGTGGCGCTACCGTGCGGGCGGGGAGGAAGCGAAGAACTGGCAGAGCGCGGATTTCGATGATGCGTCGTGGACGGCGGGCAAGGCGCCGCTGGGTTTCGGAGGGCGGGGATTTGGAACGGAGTTGAAGCCGGCGGCGGATAACAAGCCACTCACGGCGTGGTTCCGGCACCGCTTCGAGGCAGCGCCGGAGGCCGCAGGCGAGAAGGCGCTGATCCTGACGCTGCGCGCCGGGGACGGCGCGGCGGTGTATCTCAACGGGAAAGAGGTCGCGCGGGTGAATCTCGCCGCCGATGCGAAAGCGGATACTCCCGCGGTGAAGAATCGGCGCGCGGCACAGAAGATTTCGGTGAAGGCGGACGTGAAGAAGGGCCGCAACACGCTGGCGGTGGAGGTGCATCAGGCGGAATCCAAGAGCGCGGGCCTTTATCTCGATGTGTCGCTGCGCACGGATGAGCGCAAGCCTGAGGGATCGGCGACCCTGACAGAATCGGCGCGGCCTGCGACGATGGCGTATTTCACCAATCACTACATTGGCCCGGACATGAAGGTGCCGGACGGTTATGTGGATGGCGGCCGGCGGATGGTGCTGGGAAAAACCGCGGTGGTCATTTCCGGTCGGGAGATTCTTGTTATTGATCGCAGCAAAGATCCGGCGCTCCGCAAGCAACTCGCCTACGCCAAAGACCCGGGGGTTCTCAAACTGCCGACGGCGGAGCGCGCCAAAAAGCTGGCCCAGTATGTGGACAAAGTCCTGTCCCCCGGAGGTGACCGCCGCGCGGCGATGCAGGCGATCGAGGAGTTCACGGTGGAATATGCAAACCGTCCGGTGCTGTTCGGTGAAATGGAGGATGCCTGCCAGGCGGGCGTATGCCGGCATCGTGCGCTTCTGTTTAAAATGCTCTGCGACGATGCGGGCCTCAAAACCGCGCTCGTCCGGGGCAACTACGTGAAGGGTGGTTCGCGCGGCGGAGGCGGCGGTCATGCGTGGAACGAGCTGATTTTGGACGACGGCAAACGCGTCATTGTCGATGTGATGAATCCGCGGCCGGAGTTTCAATTCCTGCCCGAAACTGCTCCGGAGGCGGAGCACTATGTGTCAGTGAAGAATGAGAGGATTTATCCAAGGGAGACGGGGAAGGAGAAGTAAGGAAACGGCTTCGGGTTGATATTCCAGAAATTGTTAGTGGAGAAGGATGCGCGAATGTTAGCAGTGTCCGGAGGTTTCGTTTGCCAGGCCTATGATGGGACGCCCGGGTTGACGGGGCGGATTTAAGATCCGCGCTCCATGAAGGCGAGGAGGTCCAGCAATTCATCCTGGGTCATGGTGTTGAGGAGGCCGGGGGGCATGAGGGAGGAAATGATTAGGGAGGTGGCGTCGGTGCGGGGAACTTTGCGGAGGGCGCCGGGTTCGACGGGGTTGGATTCGATGGAGACGGTGGCGGCGTCTTCAGAGGTGAGACGGCCACTAACAATTTCTCCGCTCTTCAGTGCGGCGGTGGCGATGCGGTAGGGGTCGGCGACGGTGCGCCATGGATCGATGAGGCTTTCGAGAATGGTGCGGCGGTCGAAGCGTCCGGCGATGCCGGTGAGATCCGGGCCGAGGACGCCGCCCTGCGGGCCGTAGCGGTGGCAGATGGCACATTGGGAATCGAAGAGAGCGCGGCCGCGTTTGAGATCGCGCTCCTTTGCGGCGACGGCGGGGAGCTGCGGCTCCAATTCGGCCTGAGTCCACGCTTTGACGAAGGGACGCGGAGCGGTGGCGGGGAGGGAGGCGGCGGCGGGATCGAGGGTGGCGAGATTGAGCGTTAGGGCGGTCTTTTCCTCAGGTGTCAGGGTGGCTTCGAATTCGGCTCGCGCGTAGCGGAGGGTGAGGCCGAGATGGTGCGCGCCGACGGAACGGGCGGACTCGCGGCGGAAGGCTTCGATCCACGCCTTTCTTTGCGTTAGGGTCCAGCCTGTTTTGACATGGCGCAGGGTGAAGAGGTAATGGAGGCGCTCCTCCTGGGTGGCGCCTTTTTCGATGAGCGGGAGGATTTTTTCGATGGCTTTCGGGGAGGTAAAATAAACGAGGAGTTCGGAGCCTAACTGATCCGGATGAGGCTGTCCGCATGGGATGACGGATTCGACAAACGCGGTGAGTTTGGCGGTTTCCTCCGCGGCGGGTTTGCCCTGGCGGAGGAGGCTCAATTGCAGGGCGCGCAGCAGAGTGGTGCGGTCGTCAGCCGACAGGGAGGACCAGTCCCGCGTGCGGAGTAAGTCAAGCACGTGTGGCTGGGATTCCGCCCGGGTGACCCGGGACGCTGCGAGCGCAAACCCCAGGGCGCCGGCGGAGGGCGATCCCGCAGCCTGCGTAAACAGCTCATTCAGCAGCGCGCCAAAGGAATCATTGTAAGACCGAAGCACGTTTTTATCCGTAATTTCCTGAGGTGCCGGCACCCGTATTTTGGTTTCCATCGCCACGCGGGCAGCCCGGTGAACGAAGGGATCACGGGAGTTCAGACCGCCGGCGATCATTTGCAGCGTGCTTTTGCGATCAAGTTTTACGTCCCCAGGAAAATCCCAGCTTTGAAACAGCTCAAACTCCCGCCTTTGTTCGCGGGCTTTTTTGGCTTCCGCCAGTGCTGCGGCATCCGGTGGTTTCAGTTCCGGGGCGGGGATTTCGCCGGTCCATCTGACACGATAGAGGCCGGACTGGGTCCTGCGCCCGCCGGTAATGAAATACATGGCCCCGTCCGGGCCGAAGTCCATGCTGGTGACATTGAGCGGGCGGCCCTGGAGGAAGACTTCGCATTGGCCGGTGTAGGTGGAACCCTGGGGCGTCAGATGCACGGCGTAAATGATGCCGTAGGCCCAATCCATGATGAAGAGCGCGTCGCGCCACGGGCGCGGGAATTTACTGCGGGTGCCGAACATGACGGAGGTGGGCGATCCTTTGCCGATGTCACAAACGGCGGGCCACGTGTCGGGATACCATGCGGGCATGGGACGCGAGCCGCCGCGCCAGCCGTAGTCCGCACCACTAACAAGGTGGATGACGCGGGTGGGCCGGTACCACGGCAGGCCGATGTCCCATTCCATGTCCGCGTCATACGTGAAGGCTTCGCCATCTTCGTTGAACGCGATGCCGAAGGGATTGCGCAGGCCGCCGCAATAGAACTGCGCCTCCCGATCATAATCATAGTGAAGGACCGTGACGTGGCCGCACGGGGGCTGGACGCTGTTGCTCCAGTGAAAGCGGTCCCATGAGGCGGGAAGCAGCGGTGCGCTGGCAAACTCCGGGAAATACCGGAAGCGGACGGCTGGCTTTTCCGCCAGTTTCACGTCATCCCCCGCCATGATCCACAGCGGGCCGCGGAGTTGGCGAGCGATCTGGTTGCGTCCGTGCCCGACTCCGCCGGGGGTTTCCATGAGGACGGTGCGCGCTTCGTATTTTCCGTCACCGTCGAAGTCCCGCAATTCCACGAGAGCGCGGGAGTTGTTGGCGTTGGCAAGGATGGTGTTGCCTTCACAGAGGAGGCCGCGGACTTCGAGGAGGGTGTCGTCGATGATTTCCGCAGGGGATGGATCGCCGGGCTTGTCAGGAAGCGCAAGGCGCAGCAGGCCCTTGTCTTCACGCGAAATGATGGCCCGGCCTTTGGGATCGAAGGCGAGGGCGATCCATGAGCCTTCGTTAGGAAGGGCAGGGCGGACGAGTTCCACCTTGAACCCTGGCAATGCGCGGATTTCGCCGGCAGGCGTGGCGGTGCTGGATTTGAGGGCGTCTTTCCACTGGTTGTAGGAGGAGGGGTCGAGGGGGTCCGCCGTGGCGGAAGCACCAAACATCAAGCACCAAGCACCAAAGAAGCTCCAAATTCCAAGCACCAAAGGGCGTGCTTTCAGGGCGGCGGGGAAGTTTGAAAAGTATGGCTCTAAGGCTTTTCGGAGAAAAAAGTGGTTTGATTTGGTTTGAGACAGTTTGATCTCCTTGGCGGAGTGATACGAATTTGATATTGGTTGTTTGGCGGCGAATTGGCGAAATTCGGAGCCAGAGCCGGAACGAAGTGGAGACAGGCGAAGCCAACTCCGAAGGAATTTCGAATGAGCGAATGCCGAAAAAAGCCCGCGTGGTTGAGGGTGGGGGCACACGGCAGGGGCTAACGACAGTCGCCCGTGGCGACGAAAGGGGATGGACCTCTTGCCGGGTGGCCTGAAGAAAGGATGAGTCTCCCCCGGTTGGTGGAATCGAGCAGTGTGGGGCATAGGTAACTTCGGTGATTAAGTGCCCTTGTTGTCAAATCAATTCGGGATGGAAAGAATGAGTGTATTGGCATCAGAATGCGCGGGCGTTCGCGGTCCTGCCGCAACTTGCGGAGTGAAGGAGATAATGCTTCGCTGAGGCCAGTGAAGAAAGGATATTCATTCCTGCCGGGTTGGCTGGCGGGCGCGTCGCTCCTTCAGGCAGTTTCCGGGGGATATCGACCCGGCGCTGAATCTGGCCCTGGGCGGCAATCCGGCCACCGTCGTCAGCCTTGCGACGCTGCCGGACATTGGCTGGATGCGCGGAGGAACTTCGCCGGAAGCCGAAGGGGTCACCTTCGACTTGTCCACCGATGGCGGCGGCTCGTGGCTGCCGCTGGGGGCCGCAGTCCGCATCCTGGGAGGCTGGGAGGCTGCTCAGGTGGATCTGTCCCCCTCCGGTCGCATCCGTGCCCGCGCGCGCATCGCGGGCGGTATGGGAAACACATCCTCCTTCACTCATTGAGACGACCTCCTCCTATTCTTTCACCGCCGCCGAAATCTGGCGCTTCGCCAGCTTTGGCACCATCACGGCGGAGGGAGATGCGGCCGACAATGCAGACCCCGACCATGACGGTTTGGAAAACCTGATCGAGTGTGCCTTTGCCCGGAACCCCTTAATTCCCGACGCCGCCTCGCTTCCCCAGTGGCAGTCTGTGAATGGAGAATACGCCCTAACGTTTACTTTGCCTCCTGGCATCAGTTGCGTCGCGGAATTCAACATCACCCTTGAGGCTGTCGCGTGGGAGCCGCTATCCAATCTATCGGTTCCGCCTCAATACACGTTTCAATTGACGCCCTCCGCCGAATCCCGCCTGTATCTGCGTTTGCGGGTGAATGCTCCCTGACGTCAGGAACTCAGGAGTGACGAGGAGACGTTCGGGCACCGATCCGGAAGCGGAAGTCGCTCGTGCATTGGGCAACCACGCTGTGGTGGTGGGCGGTTAGGTTCGAATACCCCGGGTTCGCGTTGCTCACCCCGGGGCTGTGTTTAGTCAGCAGTGAGGGCACTTTTTCAATCGCCGCGAAGGGAGATGGCGAATCGGACGAAGATGCGGCCGGTGCCGGGAAGCGGGTTGTCAGCCCCGGTGCGGAAGGTGTGTTCGTTTCCATTGCCGGTATCCGGAATCGAGGTCCAGGTGCCGGGGAGAAGGGTGGCGCTTTGTTCGGCGGCATAGTGGAGGATTTCGCGGCCGGGGAGGGAGGGGAAGGTGGCGGTGAGGGCCGGAGCGTGGCCATCGATGGCGGGTGTCAGTTCGAACATGGGCACGCGGCGGTCACGGCTGTCCACCGGGGAGAGGCCGAAGGCGAATTCGGCGAGATTTGTTAGTCCGTCCTTGTCAGGGTCGGCGTCATTGGCAGCGTCACCGGTGGCGTCGGGGGTGTGGAAATGCGCGAGTCGCCATGTTTCCAGCGGTGGCAGAAACCAGGCGACCGCTTCATAGAGCGATCCCCCGGAGCGGCCCCGTGCGCGCAGGGTGCCGTGTGCGGAAAGAGGTGGTCCTGACAAATGCAGTTCCCATCCTCCTGCGGCGGGAACGCCGAAACCCAACGGCATCCATTCGGAGGCGCCCATGGGTTTGAATTCGAACGACGCATCCGTCACGGCTGGTGCGGTGCCGTCGAGCCGCCAGCGTACAGTATTGGAGGCAGTGTCGCGTTCGACCAGAGAGACGGCGGGATCGTTGCCGAGGCGGAAGAGGAAACCCGAGTTCGGATCGGCCTGGAACGGTCTATTGCCGCCGAGGAGCAATCCTCCGCCGGGCAGCTGAGCGAGGCGATGCGCGTCGGAATCGCGCGCGAGGGTATTGAATTGAAATTCGAAGCCGGTGTCCAACGTACCGTCGCTGCGCAGACGAGCCACGTTTCGGAGAAACTGTCCGTCAACTTTGTCGAAGAAACCGGCGAGAACGCACGCGCCATCCGCCTGGACGGCGAAATTACCTATCGGGGAGTTGGGTTGCGGGAGGGCCATGGGATCCGCGGTGCCGTTAGGGAGGAAGCGCTCCAGTTTGCCGTAGATGCTGACAAGCACGCGGCCGTCCGGCAGCAGGGCGAAGTTGGATGACTGGGTGGAGAAGACGGTATCGAGCCCGCCGCCGGGGTCCAGACGCACAAGGCGTGGCGGGTTTTCTCCCGCGGGAAATTCACGGGAAACGAGAATTTTTCTGTCAGGCTGGACGACAATCTGATCGACCCAACCGCTGGTCATGCCAGACACGAAGGAGGGGTCCACGCTGCCGTCTTCGTTCAACCGGGCGAGGACCGGCGGCGGGTCACCTTGAGGCTCACCGCGGTGGCCGCCGCCGAAGAGGATCTTTCCATCCGGTTGTATCGCAATACAGTACACTTCAATGTCGATTGCGGGAGCGAACGAGTCGTCCAGCGTGCCGTCCGGGTGAAAGCGCGTTAGATAGCGCTGCGGCTGTCCGTTGACTTGCGGCGAGACGCCCCCGGTGAGAATCCTGCCGTCGCGCTGCACGGCCATGCAATTATAAGCAGTAGTGGTCTTGACCACCGGTGAGAAGAAGGCCGGATCCGGCATGCCGTCAGGCAAAAGACGGCGCAGGCTGAATCCTCCGGTGAGTATTTTTCCGTCCGGCTGCACAGCAAGTGATTCGACCCATTCGTCATGCGGGGCGAACGAGGTATCCTGTGCGCCGGCGATGAGGCGCAGCGTGGTTTGCGGGATCGTCCCGACGGCATTGCTGGCCACGCGCAGGGTGGCTGTCCTGACACCAATCGTTGAAGTCGCGTGATGCACGGAGAAGGTGGCGGTGCCGTCCGGAGGGATAGCGGGAGGGGGAGGAACACTAACCGAAAACTCACCGGCATCCGGTCCATCGAAGGTGACAGCAAAACGATTCAGTTCCGCGCCGCCGGAATTGTGAACGTTAAAGACGAACTCCTGCGGGCTCCCGGGATGTGTGGGCAGCAGATCGAGGTGATAACCGTCACTGAACTGCAGCCCAAGAGGACTGAGCAAGAGGTGCGGGTTTACGTCCGCGGTGAACGCGATGGTGAAGGGCGATGGGTTGCCGTCATGCTCGATGCGCAGCACGGCGTTTTTATAGCCTGGCGTGAGCGGCTGGAGCCGAATGAGGACCGAAGCAGGACCCTCCATCCATGCAAACGGTTTCAGCGTATAGGGCGGGGAGCGGGTTGTCTCCAAGGTAAACTCTGCCGCATCCGGGCCTTCGAGGGTATAGCTGGTCACCTTCAGATCGTCGGCATTGAGGTTGGGGTTGAACAGATCGAAGGCAACCACCGCGGCCTTGCCGAGCGTCACGGTTCTGAAATCGTGATTCGCGCCGGGGATGAGCGGTTCCTGCACTCCGGGGGTCGTCACCCGCAGTTGCGCCGGCCAGCGAAAGGCGGGGCTCTGTGCAGAGGCGCGAACATATTCCAGGGTTTTTCTGGATACATTCAAATAGGCAATGGCCGGGAGTCCGTTAACGTCACGCAGGGCGGGATGCAGTCCCGTTTTTCCTACAATGTCCGCCCGCACAGGTGCGGGCCAGGACCCACCTTCCCCCGTGGTTTCCTGTGCGTGCAGGAAGAGGAGGTCGGAATTGATGGCATCGTGACAGGCTATGGCTGGCTTTCCGCCGATGACTGCCAGAGACAACCTTCCCGAACTCTTTAGAAACGGGTCAGGCGTCTGCCACGGGTTCCACGCGGAGCCCTGCGCATCGATGGCCCGCCGGTAATTGATTTGGTCGTAGTTGGGGGCAAGGATTCCCCATGCGATGGTCGGCAGTCCGCTCACCACCTCCAGGTACGGTGCGGGCGGGCTCTGCGCCAAGGGCTGCGCCGCCACCTGGAGCGGCGCGCCCCACGCCGCGCCCGCGCCATCGAGCGCGCGGATATAAATAAGTTCATACCCCTGAGATGCCTTGCGCCCGTACGCCACGGCCGGATTTCCCTGCACCACCTTCATGGAAAGATCCCCGGCCGGCGCGCTGGGGTCCACGGTTTGCACCGCGCCCCACGACGAGCCCTGGGCATTTGCCGCGCGCAGATACTGGAGGCCTGCCGGCGAGGCGAAGCAAACCGCGGGAAAGCCGCCAACACTTTCCATCGTCAGGGCGACGGGTGCCTGCAGTCCGGTCTCCAGCACCTTCGGATCCTCCCAGACGGAGCCCTGCGCATCCAGCGCGCGCGAATAGCGCAGCTTCCCCAGCGTCGCGTCGAGATAACAAACCGCCGGGTTTCCATCCGCGACAATCATTTTCAACAAGCGTCCGGTGTTCTCACCCATGTCGATCACCGCGTGCGGGCTCCATGCTGCGCCTGCCGCATCCAATGCACGTGAGTATTTTACCGATTTGAAATCCCCGGCTGCCCAGGCGATCGCGGGCCGCCCGTCCACCACCTCCAGCGAGAAGTGAGCGCTCAACTGGTACGACAAGTCCATTCCTCCGTCGATGGTCAATGCCTGCACGCGAACACCGGCGGCTGTCAGCAACAGGAACACCAGCACGGGCCACACAAACAGGGAACCCCGCGCGGACCAATCGGTCCTTCGGAGGCTACTGCAAAAAAGCGGCATAGACGGAAATCGCGGGACGCGGAGGCGGTGAGTTCCGGCGAGTGTAATCCCTTCTGCGCACCCGAACGAGGAAAAAGTGATTTTGCGCAGGGCGAAGCGGAAGGGCCTAATTACTCTCCGGGAGCTTGATAGTGTTGGTGGTGTGGCCGTCGCGGACTTTGAGATTTGTCAGGGTGGATTTGAGTTTGGCTTCGGCGTCCGGGTTGGGAGGGAGGGCGTCTTTTTGAAAGGCGGGGAGGAGGTGGTCCCAGACGAGGTTGAGTTCGGCCTGCATGTCTTTCTGGTCGGCGGTGATGGCGACGACGGCGTCATGTTCGGGCAGGACGATACAGAACTGGCCGAAGGCTCCGTCGCCGCGGTAGGCGTTGTGACGACAGCGCCAGAACTGGAAACCGTAGCCCTGGGTCCAGTCGCGGGAGGGGTCGGTGCCGTTGGAGATTTGTTTTGAAGTGGCCTGTTCCACCCATGCGGCGGGGACGAGTTGCTTGTCGTTCCACCTGCCCTTTTGCAGGAAAAGCTGGCCGAATTTTGCGATGTCCTCGGTGCGGAGGAAGAGTCCCCATCCACCGATGGAAATGCCCTGCGGGCTGGTGCTCCATTGCGGGTTCTCAATGCCCAGCGGCTCGAAGAGGCGTGGCTTCAGGTAATCGAGCACGGTGGCGCCTGTGACCTTTTGCACGATGGCGGAGCAGGCGTAGGTGGCGGCGGAATTGTAGAGGAAATGGGTGCCGGGGGTGTGTTCGACGGGATGTGCGAGGAAGGTTTTGATCCATGTCTGGTCCTTCGAAAAGCGGAGCTCTTTTTGGTGGCCGCAGGACATGGTGAGGAGGTCCTTCACACGCATGGCTTTGAGATTATCAGAGGGGGCGGCGGGGGCATCGCCGGGGAAGAATTTCAGCACGGGATCGTCGATGCTGAGTTTTCCCTCCGCCGCGGCGAGGCCGACGGCGGTGGAGGTGAAGCTCTTGCTCAGCGAGTAGAGGATGTGGGGTTTCTCTGCGGACTCGGGCGACCACCAGCACTCGGTGACGACTTTTCCATGACGCACGAGCATGAAGCTGTGCATGGTGTCCACGTTTTTGTCTGCGGCCTCAACGAACGTTTGAATACCCGCGGATGAAACGCCCTGGGCCTCCGGGGAACTGCGCGGCAGCGGTTGCGCGGCGTGAACGGCGGCGGTGATGAAAACGGATACAATGAAGGAGGAAGCAGTGAGAGAAAGGCGTGTCATGCGGGTTTTCTAGGGAGCCGCCAATCTGCGGGCAAGGGGCGCGGGGAACGCGTGTCCGGCGAAAACGACGGCGGCATCATTCTGCGAAGGTTTTCCTTCCCCTGGCGTCATTGGAACCGGTAACATGCTGTGTTTATGCACCCCCTACGCTTTTTCCCCCTTACGTTTCTTGCTGTCGCGGCCACGGTCCGCGCCGACACGGTCGTTGTCTTCAATGAGATTATGTATCATCCGGCAGCGGCGAATGCCGCCGCCGAGGAGGCAGCAGAATGGGTGGAGTTGTACAATGAAATGGCCGTGGATGTGGACCTGGGCGGCTGGTCAATCACCGGTGGAGTGAACTATACTTTCCCGGAGGGGACCATTTTGGCGGGAGGCGGATATCTTGTCGTTGCCGCGGTGCCGGCGAATGTGCCCGGCTCGGTGGGAGCGTGGACCGGTAAACTCGGCAACAACGGCGAGACGCTGACGCTTCGAAACAACAATGGCCGGGCGATGGATGAGATCACTTACGGCACGGAGGGGGACTGGCCTCCAGGGGCTGACGGCGGCGGCGCTTCGCTGGCCAAACGCGCACTGAATGCGGCCACCGGCACGGCGGCGTCATGGCGCACGTCGCGGACGCTGGGCGGCACGCCTGGCGCGGAGAATTTTCCCGCCGTTCTTCCGCCCGTGGTCACGACGGTGAGTCCTCTGGGCGCAGCGTGGAAATATGAAGCGAGCGGCACTGACCTGGGCACCGGCTGGCAGACTGAAGCTTTTGTGGACACCGCATGGCCCCAGGGTGCGGCGGGGTTCCAACTCGGCACGGACCCGCTTCCGGTGCCGGTAACCGCCGGGGCCGCGCTTCCTTCGGGGCCGTCCACGTATTATTTCCGGCGCACGTTCCAATATGCGGGCAATCCGGCGCTGACTTCGCTGAAGCTCCGCGTGCTGGCGGATGACGGTGCGGCGGTGTATCTGAACGGGACGGAACTTGCGCGAGCCGGTCTGCCATCCGGGACCCTAACTTATTCCACTCCGGCCGGAAGCGTGGCGGCGGGCGGGCTGTCGTTCCGGGAATTCAACGTTCCGGCCACGGCGTTGCACACGGGTGCTAATGTGCTCGCGGTGGAATTGCATCAGGGAGGTCCGCTGCCGTCATATGCGTCGGCGGTGCTGGCGTCCGGTCCGGTGGGCTACTGGCGCATGGGCGAATCCGCCGGACCCGTGACCGATCTTGCATCCGCTGCCGCGGCACCGCAATCCGGCGCACAGAATGGAACGTTCACTGCGATGCCGGCCACGAGTCTGGGCCAGCCCGGACCGCGCCCGCCCGACCTCGTGAACGGCCAGCCGCTTGCCGGCATGGACCCGGGCAATGCCGCACCCGCCTTCCAGGGCAATGGCGACGGCGGCGACGATGTGCTCCTGATCCAGGACCCGGGCGTGTTCAATTTTGGCGCGAGCAAGAAGTTTTCACTGGAGGCCTGGGTGAAGGGCCCGGCCGCTCAGGAGGGGGGCGGGGCGATTTTTGCGAAAGGCACGGGCGGCGGGGGCGAGCAGTTTGCGATCGATGTGACCACGGGCTATCGCTTTTTCGGCTGGACCGGTGCGAGCCCCAACACGCCGTGGGTGGCGCAATCCGCCATTCTCCCTAACAATACGTGGCAGTATGTGGTGGCGGTATTTGACCAGTCTGCGGGCATTGCGCGGCTGTATGTGAACGGCGTGCAGGCGGCGACGGTGACGCCTCCGGCGACGCTGGTGACGCAGACGCATGAGGTGAGCATCGGAGCGCGCAAGGGTTCGGCGGCTGCACCCTATTCGCTGAACTTCAACGGCTCGGTGGATGAGGCGGCGATTTACAATCGCGCTCTCAGCGCGGCGGAGATCACGGCGCATTTCAACGCCGCCTTTGTGGCCGGGCCCACGGGACCACTGGACACGACGGACGCTGTTTTTGATTTGGAGTTGATTGCTTCGGAAACAGTGCCGGTGACGGCTCCTTCTCCGCTGGTGCTCAATGAGGTCACCCTAACGGGCGCGGAGATCATGAATAACGGCGGTGCGTCAACGGCGCTGAACGGAATGATTTTGCGCGTGGTGACTTCCGCGGGCTCCACGGATCAGCCGCTGCCGGCGCAGCCGCTGGGTGCGGGGGCGTTTTTGAATCTGCCGCTCGCCCTAACGGATGGAAGCCGGCTGGTGCTGCTGGCGGCGGATGGCACGGTGCTCGACTCCGCGGAGGTGAGGCTCAACCCGCGCGTGCGCTATCCGGACGGCACTGGTCCGTGGATGCGCCCGTCGGCGTCCACGCCAGGCGCGGCGAATGCGGTGGCGCTGCATTCGGAGATCGTGATCAACGAAATCATGTACGACCATCCGTCGGCGACGGTGCTGGAACCGTCGGCGCCAAGGGCGGGACAATGGATCGAACTGCATAACAAATCCGCGGCGGCGGTGAATTTGACCGGCTGGGAGATGAAGGGCGGGATCGGATTTGTGTTTCCGGCGGGCACGCAGATTGCGGCGGGAGGGTATTTGGTCCTGACGGAGAATCCGGCGGCTTTTGCGCCCGCGCATTCGCTACCCGCAGCGCAAGTGCTGGGCCCGTGGGCTGGCAACCTTTCGCACGGATCGGACCGGCTCGTGCTGGATGATCCCAGCGGAAATCCCGCAGATGAAGTGACCTACCGGAGCGAGCGCCCGTGGCCATCCGCGGCGAATGCCGGCGGTTCGAGTTTGGAATTGCGCGATCCGCGGGCGGACAACAGTGCGCCAGAATCCTGGGCGGCCAGCGATGAGTCCGGCAAAGCAGCCTGGCAGACGTTTACGTGGCGCGCGGCGAATGTTCCGGCCATCAATGGCGAGCCGACGCTTTGGCGTGAGATTGACCTTCTCCTCGCAGACGGAGCGGGAGAGTGCCTCATCGATGATGTTAGAGTCACGGACACGACGAACAACGCGAATCTCATAGCGAACGGCGACTTCAGCACGGGTGCCACCGGATGGCGGCTGCTGGGGAACCATCGCACCTCTGTGGTGCAGCCGGAGCCAGGAAATGCCGGCAACTCCGTGCTTCATGTCGTTGCCTCCGGTCCTGGCGAGTATCAGGGAAATCAAATTGAAGCGACCTTCGTCGGGAACCAGGCGCTGGTGGCCAATCGCGAGTATGAGATTTCGCTGCGCGCCCGCTGGCTGAGCGGCGCGGGCCGGCTCAATGCGCGGCTCTATTTTGACCGGCTTGCGCGGACGCATATTCTCAATGTTGTGCCCAACGGCGGGACACCCGGCGCGGTGAATTCCCGATTCATCGCCAACGCCGGTCCGACTTACCGGAATCTCTCACACTTTCCAGTGATGCCCGCCGCGAGTCAGCCGGTAACAGTTAGTGTGGAGGCTTCCGATTCTGATGGAATGGGTGCGATGGAGGTGAAGTACTCTGCGGCGGGAGGGGCCTGGCAAACGGCGGCCATGACCACGGGGAACGGGCGCACCTATACGGGCGTCATTCCAGGGCAGACTTCCGGCGCGGTGCAATTTTACATCGAGGGCCGCGATACCCCTGGAGCGATCAGTTGGTTTCCAGCGCGCGGTCAGCAGTCGCGCGCGATGTATGCGGTGCAGGACAACCAGGGAACGGGCCCGCTGCAAAAGGTGCGGCTGGTGATGACTCCGGCGGACGCCACCTTTCTGCACACGCCGGTGAATACGCTGAGCAACGAGGCCATCGGCTGCACCGTGATTTTGAATAACAGTGAGGTCTTTTATGATACCGGCGTGAGGCTCAAAGGCAGCTTTGTGGGCCGTAACGTTGCCCGTGTCGGATTCAATTTGCTGTTCAACAGCGACCACCTTTTCCGCGGAGTGTTCGACAAGGTGGCGGTGGACCGGAGTCAGCATACGGTCGTCGGCGGCGCGGGCGAACTCATCGCCAAACACATTGCGGCGAAGGCGGGTGGCATTCCGGACATGTACGATGACCTTGCGCAATTTATTCATCCTAACAGTTCGTATTCGAGCATCGGTCAGTTGCGCATCGCGGGTTTTGAGAAGGAGTACCTCGATACCGCCTATCCAAAAGGCGGGGACGGGACCATGGTGGAAATGGAGGTCTTCCGGTGGAATTTGAATACGGTGGACGGGCAGCCGACCTCGCCCAAACTGCCTGGCAACGAAGGCGGCGGCACCGGTTATCTGAACATCGATCTCGGCGACTACGGCACCAACAAGGAAGCCTACCGGTGGTACATGCTGCTGACGATGAACCGGGATACTGATGACTATTCCCGTGTAATTCCGTTCTGCCGCATGTTTGCCCTGAACGGCGCGGCCTTCGATGCCGAGTCCCGCCAGCGGCTGGATCACGATTCCTTCCTGCGCACCATGGCCTATCAATCGCTGGTGGGACCCGCGGATGCCATTTACACGGGAGGCAATCACCACAACTGCCGGTTTTATTTCCGCCCTAACGATGGCAAAGCGATGTTCATCCCGTGGGACTGGGACAGCGCGTGGCAGCGCGGGGCCACGCAGTCTCTGATTGCGTCCGGCCAGCTCGCCAAGGTGGTGACGACCTCGATCGATTCGACGCGGCGGTATAACAATCACATTTACGACATCATTCAAAAAGCCTACAACGCGACCTACATGCAGCGCTGGACGCAGCACTATGGCGCGGTGAGCGGCCAGGACTTTTCCGGCATTCAGAGCTACATCGCCAGCCGTGCATCATATGCACTGAGCCAGTTGCCGACGGCGACGGCGTTCAGTGCGGCGGCGGGAGCGGTGAGTGCGAACGGCGCGGTGACCATCACGGGAGCGGCGGCGATCAACGTGGCGCGCATCGAGATCAATGGTGTGGTGTATGATCCAACGTGGACCGCCAATGCCGCCTGGAGCGTGACGGTGCCGCTCGCCTCCGGTCCCAACACGCTGAATGTCCGCGCTCTAACACGTGACGGTGCACTGATCGCCGGCGCATCCACGACGCTGAACGTGAGCAATCCCAATGCGTCCGGCTGGCCGGAGATCCGCATCAACGAATGGATGGCGGACAACAGCGGTTCGGTGCTCGACCCCGCGGATAACAACAATGACGACTGGTTTGAACTGCACAATCCCACCGCGCAGCCCGTAAGCCTCGCCGGATGGAAACTCAGCGACGATCCCGCGAATCCAGGACTCTTCACTATTCCGGCCAACTGGACAATTCCCGCCAACGGTTATCTGCTCGTCTGGGCGGACGATCAGACGGCGCAGAATCCGGCACCGCCCGTTGCCAACAGTGCGCTGCATGTGAACTTCAAGCTGAACAACGACGGCGAGACGATCGTCCTGAGCGCCCCGGACAATCGCGAGATTGATCGCGTGGCGTTCGGAGAGCAGAGCAACGACGGCGTCGAAGGCCGCTATCCGGACAGCGGAGCCGGGATCGCGGCGCTGACGGTTCCCAGCCCGGGCACCGCCAATGTGCAGGCTGCGTTCAGTCAATTGAATCTCCTGACGCCACTGCCGGAATTGAGGATCACCACGACTCCCGGCTGGTCCTATCAAATCGAGTCGAGCGCCGACATGGGAACGTGGGCGCCGTTCGGAGCGCCGGTGCTGGCTGCGGGCCCGGAAACCACGCTGCCTGTGCCCGCCGCGGGCACGCGGAAATTTGTCAGGGTAAAAGTGAGCCGGTGAGGTTGCTTATTGCAGCGTTCCCTCTTTCTTATCCAGCTTCTCCTTCTCCGCCTGCACGTTGGCAAGAAGCTTGCCGATTTCAGCCATGGCGCGGTTCCGCATGACCTGGTGCTGGGCGTCGTTTTGGATATCGAGCAAGTTGTTCACCGCGCGAAGATAGGCTTTCATGGCGGCGAGATAACGCGCGACGTCCGGATGGGCCTTTGGCTGAAGACGCAGCAGCACATTGCCGCCCTCGGTGGCGACGGTCTGAATTTCCTTGGCGGGCCGGTTGGTGCTGGTGACATTCACGAACGGCTTGATGGCCTTCAGAATCGCCTGGCGCGAGGTGGCGTAGGTGATGGTGCCGGGCACTTTTCCATAGGCAGCGAGAAGGATGAGGCGCGCGGAAAGATGGTTAGGCATCAATGCAACGATTTCCTGGAGCCGTTGCAGAAAGGCGGGACTCTTGATCAATGAATTGACGGGCTTCGTTGCCGCCGCAGTGGTGACGCTTGCGAAAAGCTTGAAGGCCTTATCGACCTTTTCGGGCCGCTCCTTTGCGGTGATGGCGCGGGCATCATCAAGGGTGACGAGGGAGACGATTTGAAACTTTGCCAGGACGTCGAGTTCGCTCATCAGCGCGAGATCCCGCACTTCCACTTCCGAAACCATGGGCACACCGATGACGGATGGCGTGGCACCCTCCAGAGTGCGCAGGCGGGTGGCAAGGCGTTGCACTGCGGTGATCTGTCCCTTGTCGCCGACGCCGCCAAGGATTGCTGCATCGGAGTCGAGGACACGGCCGGTGCCGATGGCCTCCAGGAGAATGGCGGTGGCAGCACCTGCCGCGTCTTTTTCGTGACCCTTGTAACCGCCATCCGCTTTTACCTTGAGGGTTACGCCGTCGGGAAACTGCGGATTCGCCGTCACGAGCGCGGTGGCGGCTTTTTCGAGCGAGGTTTGAAGGCTGGCGGTGGCGTCGGTGAAATCGATTTCCGGAGTGGCCTCGGTGCCGTCCTGGCTGGCCGTGGCTGTCAGCGTGCTGAGCCGGGCCGTGGCGAATGATTTGTCCGGTACGTCGAGCAGAATGGTGTGGAGCGAGGCCTTGGTATTTGAAGGCAGGGGGCGCTTCGAGGTCGCTTTGGTGGGAGTCGAGGGAGTGGTCTTCCGCAGCGAACCGAGGGAGGGCTTGGCGATCACATCCTCCTCAATCTTGTCGAAGATCAAAAAATCGTCCTCCTTTGGCCCCTGAGCATGGAGCGGAAGTTGAAGGAGAAAAGAAAAAGTGGCGAGGCGCAGGATGATAGAGGACTTCATAGCGCGGGGATATTAGGGGACAGATGGCTGAATGCAAAAAGAACTCAGCCCTGCGCGCTACACGATCCCGGTATCAGGGAAAGCCGGCGGTCAGCCGGTAATAACCGCGCGCGCCGGGGAATGCCGATGGGCGAATTGTTGAGTTTGAAGAGCGGGAGGGATTGGGCTGTTCACCCCATCCGCCGCAGTGCGTCTGCGGCGGAAACCTGCCCGTTGGAACGCTGGTGCCCGAACCTTGTGCATCCGGATGCCGCCTCAATTCCGCACAACTTTGACAACCACTCCAACGGGGAAATCCATGAAATACAGACACATTCTGCTGCTTGCCGCTCTGCTCGCGGGCGGCACCACTCTCAATGCCTCCAGCCACCGCGAGGCTCCGGCCATTACCGGCACGCCGAAGCTCGACTGCACGGATTTTTACATCTTCCGCAGCTATGAGACCGGACGCCAGGACTTCGTCACTATCGTGGCGAATTACATTCCGCTCGAAGACCCGTATGGCGGCCCGAACTACTTCCCGCTCGATCCCGACGCGCTCTACGAGATTCACGTCGATAACAACGGGGATGCCGTGGAGGATATCACGTTTCAGTTCCGCGCTTCGTCGGCACGGCAGGACATCACGCTGAACATCGGACCGGCGGGAAACCAGAAGACAGTGGCCATTCCGCTGATCAATGCCGGACCGGTTTCCGCGGGCAGCACCGCGGCGCTCAATGTGCAGGAGAGCTACACGTTTAAAGTCATTCGCGGCCCGCGCCGCACGGGCACGGTGCAGAATGTCATCGAGTCCGGCAGCGCCAACGCGTCCTTCAAGAAGCCCGCGGACTACATTGGCACGAAATCGATTCCGGATTACAAGGCCTACGCCGCCGCGCACATCTATAACGTCGATCTTCCGGGCGGCGCGGCTGGAGCGGCGGGCAAGGTGTTTGTGGGGCAGCGCAAGGACCCGTTTGTGGTCAATCTCGGCGAGACGTTTGACTTGGTGAATCTAAATCCGCTCGGTCCGGTGGACGGTGCGCGCGACAGTTTGGCTAACAAGAATGTCACATCGTTCGTGCTGGAGGTGCCGATTTCCTATCTGATCACGGACTCTGAGCATCCGGTCATCGGGGCGTGGGCCACGGCGAGCCGCAACGCGGGCGGCACACCGGTGCAGGTGTCGCGGTTGAGCAATCCGCTGGTGAACGAAGTGGTGATAGGTCTGAAGGACAAAGACAACTTCAATGCCAGCGAGCCGAAGAACGACGGGCAGTTTGCCGACTATGTGACGCATCCGGTGCTGCCGGTGCTTCTGCAGTCGCTCTTTGGCGTGACGGCGCCGACGGCTTATCCGCGGGCGGATTTGGTGCAGGTATTCCTGACAGGTGTCCCGACGCTGAATGTGAATGGATCCACGGCGGAGATGATCCGCCTGAATACGGGCATCGCGCCGAAGTCTAAAGCCACACAGAACAATCTCGGAGTGCTGGGCGGCGATACCGCCGGGTTCCCTAACGGACGCCGCCCCGGCGACGATGTGGTGGACATGGCGCTGCGCGTGGTGATGGGCGTGCTTTTGCCGGCTGCGGAAGCTCCCTCCGGTCAATTGCCCTATACGGATGGCGCGACAGTGAATGCCAGCTTTTTTGACGATACGTTTCCCTATCTGAAGACGCCCGTTCCGGGATCGCCTAACAGTTCAGCGCTTTATATTTATCTCGAAGCGTCGGCGACGCTGGAGAACTTCCTGCCGTTCCCGGCGACCTATGATCCGGTGACGAAGGAACTCATCACGAGCCTCGGTTCCGCGCGTCAGTACTTCCGCGCCCGGACGGACGGTCCGCTGAAGTTCGGCGATCCGAAAGTGGCGGGCAGCACTTTCCGCATTCCTCTGGCGAAACCCTGAGATCCCCCCGGACGCAAGGCCCGCCGGGGGCCGGAAACAGGATGCTTATTCAACCCTCGAAGCAGTCATCCATGACCGGCCTCCGGCGCCATTGCATTACAACGATATGATCCGTTCCCTCCTAACTGTTCTATTGATCGGCGGGCGGACGCTTTATGCCGGGCCGGATCTGATTTTGCGGCCTGCGCCATGGGCGGAGCCGGAGGCGGAATTGCGCGCGCTGCGCAGTGCGCTCCGCAGCGATGCACGGAATATTTCTCTCGCGGTTCATGTGGCATGGAAACTCGTGGAAAAGGCGCGCAATGACGGCACACCGCAGCCGTTGAGTCATGCCATGGCCGCCCTTGCTCCGTGGTGGAACGAACCGGAGCCGCATCCGGAAGTGCTGCTGCTGCGCGCCACCATTCACCAAAGCCTGCATGAGTTTGAGCCTGCGCTCAAAGACCTCGATGCACTGGTCAAAACGCGTTCGTCCCATGCGCAGGCATGGCTCACCAGAGCAACGGTGCAACTGGTTAGCGGCGATTTGACCGGGTGTGTCGCCTCCTGCTGGAAACTCAAGGAACTCGCTTCGCCGCTCGTTCATGCCGCCGCCCTGACCGCAGCGGAAACGCTTCAGCGGGACACACCCGTCGCGGCTGAACTGGAACGCCTTCTGAGCGCAAAGCCATCAGACGCTCCCGCCGTGCAATCCTGGGCTTGCGCCATCCTCGCCGAGCACCTTGCCCGCTGGGGCCGCCGCCAGCGGGCGGATGAATGGTTTCGCGAGGCCCTTTCCCTAACACCCGGCGACCGCAGTCTTCTGGCCGCCCGCGCCGATTTCCTCCTCACCGAGAATCTTCCCGGTGAAGCGAGGTCTCTTCTCGCGTCCCGAACCAGCGACGATCTTCTCCTCCTGCGCCTCGCCCTTGCGGCCAAAGCGCAGCACGAACCGGCCGCTGTTTATGTGAATCTTCTCAAAGATCACGCTCAGAACGCACGTGAACTGGGAGTTTCGCTTCACCTTCGCGAGGAGGCGATGCTTCACCTGCAGCTTCTCAACGATCCCAAGACCGCGTTACCTCTCGCGGTAGAGAACTGGCAAATCCAGCGCGAGGCTGCCGATGCAAGATTGTTGCTCACGGCCGCTGCCGCAGCCGGCCAACCGGACGCTGCGCAGCCGGTGCTGGAATGGATGACCCAACAAAACGTCACTGCGCCGGACCTAGTCAAACTTGCGGCTGCTCTCAAAAACCCGCGTTCCTCCTTTCCGTGAATGCTGCAACTCTCATTTCGCTTATCGTCTTCGCGGTGAGCTTTCCGTGCCGTGCTCACTTGCCGTCATCCAGCACTCTGACGGTGAATGCGTCCGAAAGGGAGGTTCAATGCACATGGAAGGTGCCTCTTCGCGTTCTCGATGATGCGTTTCTTTTCGACAGTGATGCCGATGGAAAGCTATCTGCGTCAGAATGGGAGAGTGCGAAGAAGGTAATAAGGCTCGAATTCGCTTCCGGCCTGACCGTGACAGCAAACGGCAGGCCGGTCACGCTCAGTGACGGGGAGGTTGCACTCAATCGATCTGAAGCAACATCAATAGTGACCGTGAAATGCGGGTTTCACCTTGAGTCATCAGGATCGGCTGTGGAACTGACCAGCAGACTCCTGGCGGGTGTCGATCCTCTCCACCGCACGGTCGTTCGGCTTGTTGGAGCGGGGCGAACCCGCGGCGCTGTTCTTTATTCCAGCAGCCGGTCCACTCGATTACCGTAACGGAATTCGTGGTCCCTTGAGAGTCCTCTAACATTCGGTATGATACGGTGGCGGTGGTTTCCCTCCGTATTTCATGAGCGATGCGCTTTCCCGGCCACGTCCTGCGGTTCGCTGCGGGAGGTGGCTCCTTGTCTTGTTAAGCCACTCATTTGCAGTCGTGGGTATTTGCAAGCTCGTTGAATTTTCAGGATATCTTCAGGAGGCTCTGCACGGAGCGGAACGGAGTAAGGAACTGAGGGGCTCGGGTATGACGGGTGGGGCGTTTCTGCTTGCGGCGTGGCTGGTGTTTCCAAGGCCCCGCGAGCCCGGGCAAAGGGATGAGTCCGTGGGAAGAGATCTCGAACCGGCGGGGGGCCAGATCCTGAAAGTTCTTCTGGCGCTGGCAGCACTGGGCGCCGGAAGCCTGCGACTCGGGGCGTGGGGCAACCAGGTTTTTGCCCCCGCGAGCCCCGGCGGGACTCTGCGAATAGAGCGTTTGGAGACTTATGCCCTGGCCGGCTGGCTTTCCCTGCTGGTAGTGTGGCGTGTTTTATCTCCGCGTGCGCAATCGATTCAGTTGCGCCCGTTGAATGTCCTGTCGGCCCTGGCAGCGATGACGTTCGGCGTATTCATGCTCGATAGATTTGCGCCACTGCCTCCCACGACTAATTCCTGGGTCACCGTCGCCGACGACCTTTGGTGGCATTTTTTCACCGGCGTCCTTTGTTTGTGGTTTGCGGCCTGTTTGTTACCTCCCGGCAAACCTCAAAGCCTCCGGGTGTTCCTGCCAGCGCCGAAACCCTCGACGGCATTTGAAATCGTTCTGTTTGGGGTGATCGGCTCGCTTGCGGCGGCAGATCCCGCTGCGGTTGGCTTATTCCTGGTGCCGATGGCTCTGACGGGAATATTTTTAGGCTTCTTTCCGGTTTATGAGAGCGGGGCGGAATCCACCCGGTCAACGGAGCGGGTCGAGGCTTTAACTTCATCCGACAGCGGGACTTTGAGCCAGCTTCGCGCATCGTGGTGTGTTTTGGGGATTCTTTATCTTGCCGCGGGGGTATGCCATTTTTTGTCAGGGTATTTCCACTTCGACTCTCCCGGCGATTGGTCGAAGTCGAACTATCAGAGCCATGCCTCGATCATCCTGCCGGTCATCTCGGCGGGACTTGTTCCTCCGCGGAAAAAATGGGAGAGGGAATTTGCGAATCGCGAACGTTTCCAGTCGCTCAGGAAGATTGTGTTCCCGATTCTTGCGGCGCTGTCCGTTGCCGGGGCAGCCTGGCACGCCGCCGTGATGGTTGGAACGCTGCAGGGATATGCCGGTGTGATGCCGCGGACCGGCTGGAGTGAAGTGCTCTACGGCCCCGGATGGTATGCATTCACAGGATACGCCATGCTCCTGCCCGGTGCAGGTCTGGTCTATGTGCAGCACCGCTTGATGGCGAGGTGACAAAAACCCCGGCTTACTTTCCGGCGAGCACGAGATTTTTCAAATCCGGCGACTCATGTTCGCCTTTCACTTCATTGGTCACAGCGAAGAGCGAGGGCGCGGCGATTTGTTTCCGTGCTTTAAATTCGATGCGGCCGTTTCCGCTGGCATCAAGGGTCAGCAGACCGGCGCTGACGGGGACCTCACCGTCGAGCACCCACAATTGATAGTTCCGGTCGGGTTTTAACGCCGGAAGGTTTTGCACTACAAAAACGCCATCCTGTTTCTTTTGATTCCACACGCTGACGGCGATTGCTTTGGGGGCTTTGGATGCGGGCGGGGGACTCAGCAGGGCGATCTGCGCTTCATCGAAAAGCTGGCGTGCTTTGAGGTTTTTTACCTCTTCGTCGAGCTGGTTTTTCAAGCCGGTGAGTGCGGTCAATTCATCGGCTTGTTTAGTGCTCAGCGCGCGCAGTTCCGTGATCGTCCTCTGAGCTTCCTCATAGCTGGTATTCGCGGCGCCCAGGGATTTGGTTAGAGTGTCCTTTTCGATTTGGAGGGCTCCGCGCTCATCCGCTAGGACGGCAGCGTTTCTTTCCGCAGATTCCCGTGCAGATCTCTCAGCGCCCGCCTCCAGGAAATAGTGGACGGCCAGTCCTGCGGGTATCAAGGCCACCAGCGCAGCGATGGCCAATTTAAGCGCGGATGATCTCCGCGCTGCGGGAGGGAAGGCGATGATCTTTTCCGGAGCCGTTTGCTGTTCCTGCCGCGAGCCAGACGCATCACGCAGGATCATTTCGCGCAGGGCGGGAGGCGGCGCTACGGGAGGCAGTGCGTGAGCCAGGCCGTCCGCCGTGCGGCGAAGCGACTCCACCAGCGCGCGCAGTTCGTCATTGGCGGCGCACTGTTTTTCAAACGCATGCCGTTCCTCTCCGCGCAGCATTCCCAGCGCGTGAAGGGCGGCCTGTTCCTGGAGTGTTTCGTCAATCATTGCTGGCCCTCCACACAGGTTTTAACGGCCAAAAGGCCCCTCCGGATGCGGGCTTTGATGGTGCCCAGCGGCTCGGATAGCCGGGCGGAAATCTCGCCGTGCGTCAGGCCATCGAAATAGGCCATTTCCAGCGCTTTTCTTTGTGGTCCGGAGAGCGTCTCCACGCATCCGCGCAGGATAGCGGCTTCGTCCGATCCGACCGTGACGGCGCATGCCTCATTGTTGCCGAATGGTTTTTCCGGCTCCTGCGATGCCTGGTGAAGGAGTTCCCGCCGTCGCTTGTCGATGCGGACGCGGTCCAGCGCCAGGTTCCGGGCGGCGGTGAGCAGCCATCCAACCGGGCTCCCTGCTCCTGCACGATAATTCTCCGCGCGTCGCGCGAGACTAACATAAAGGTCGTGCAACAAATCCTGAGCCTCAGCCGGCTCCTCCACGATGCGAATGATCACCGTGTAGAGCAGCGTGGAATGACGATCATACAGCGCCGCGAGCGCCGTATTATCTCCCGCGGCAAGTTGTTGCAATAAATGAGCGTCTTCAGGGTCAGCCATGCAGCCGGATTTTTCCGGGAATTTGGAGGCCGGCGCAGGAGGCGTCAATACGGTCATTCCTCTATGGTCACCGCGTCTCCGATCTTGAGCAGCGAATAGATGGCCTGCACATCCGCCCGCGGCATGCGGATGCAGCCGTGCGAGGCGGGATAACCCGGACAGACGCCTGCGTGCATGCCAAACTCCTGGCAACTGAGCCGCATGAAGAAGGGCATGGACACCTTATAAATGGTGGAGACCCAATCCCGCTGTTTATCAGAGATCACGAACCGGCCCGTGGGTGTCGCAAAACCCTTTCGTCCGGTGGAAACACGGCACGTGCGCACGGGTTCATCATTCTTATACAGCGTGGCCCGCTGTTTGGAGAGGGTGATGACGACCCGGTATTCCGGCTCATTCGGGCCGCGATTCCGCCCGAGGAGCATTTGGGCCGCCGGCACATGCTCTGCGTCGCAAGCGAAAACCACCGGGTAGCGCTGCCAGCCTTTCGTCTGCGCTCCGCGGCGCGCGCCCTTGTCGAGCAGTATCCTGATCATGCTTGTATCCCCACGGGAGGCGGCCAGCATGAGCGGTGTGAGGCCGGAATCCCGCTGGAGCCATTTCTTGAAAGACTCGTCATCCACGCGCTCGAGGAATGCGGGCTTCACCGGATGGAAAAACGGCTGATTGGGATCTGCGCCGCCATCCAGAAGAACTTCCAGCAGTTCCTCATTTTGCAGGACTGCGGCAAAGTGCACGGCTGCCTGCCCCTCTTTCCCGGCCTGTTTTGGATTGGCGCCTTTTTCGAGGAGCAGCTTCACCATCTCCAGTTTCCCGTCAAGGGTTGCCCTAACAAGGAGCGGATTGCCGCTGGAATCCGTGCGCTCCGGGGAGAGCCCGTATTGAAACAGCGCATTCATCAGCGCCGTGTCGCCGCGCGCCATCGCCGGTTCCACGAAGTCGTCAGGATACCCGCCATGCTGGAACATGAGGCGGGCGAGGTCGATTTCCCCCGCGGTTAGGACCGCCGCCAGGGGGGTGATTCCTTTGGCGTCCGGTAAATTCGGATCGGCTCCCGCATTGAGAAGCGCCGCGACCATGGAAGTGTTTTTGTGGTGAACCGCTTCCCCCAGGGCTCCAGGAAAGCGCGAAGCAAGCGCGCCATAACTGATCAGAAGGTCCACGAGTTCACCGTCATTGCGCGCGGCGGCGAGCATCAGAGGTCCGGCTGCGTCGTTAGGGTCGGCGTCGGCTGCGAGGGCCTGGGCCGCCAGTTCCCTTTGGCCCGCCCGGCACGCTGCGATGAGTCCGATTTGGATCTGACTGCTGCCTGACGGGAGGTGATCCATGATTTCCTTTGCCGCGCTCGTGTTGCCCGCCAGGATCGCGGCTTCGAGAGCCGACTTCGATTCTGTGGTGGCCGATTCTCTAACAGCGGCGGCCGCCGGCGGACTGGATGCCCCGGCTTCAGGAGCGGTTTTGTTAGCGGTTTGCCCCCATGCGGGACTGATGAGGCAGGAAACCAGCGCAAGGGCGGCAAGAAAGGGTCTTCCCACCCGCGAGCGAGGCGGTGTCTGGTATGGCAAAATGCAGTGAAAAATGACAGGGTTCACGGGTTCAGGGCGCGGCAAGCATGAAACATACCTCAATTTGGCAAGTCTTCCCAAACTTTCTGGAAATCCGCATATTTTTTGCGGGTACGAATGTGGTACGCCGGTTTTTGCGGCTCTTCCATAGAATTCCGCAATTTTGCGGGGCATTTTTGAAAAAATATGGTAATTTTGTCCGTTTTGAGAAAAAATGACTCGCCAGTTTGCATTAAAAACCCTACGCTTTGCCTCCCCTCCCATCCTGCAAACCGCACTCTACCCGTGCTGTTAGAGCCTCCCTTTTCGCCATGAACTTACTCCATCCGAAAAACATGCGCCGGAACCTTGTTTTGAGCGCCCTTGGCCTGGCTGGCCTTGTCACCTCCGGTTGCACGCTCCCGTCGAAAGAACAGTGGGCGCAAGTGCAACAGAAAGGTCTGATTCCCGTCCTGATTGCCGCTAACCAGAACGACGCACCGGGCCAGCCGGCCGCCACGCGTCCCTCACAACAGCATATGCTGGCAGTGCAGCCGGTGCGTACGCCGGTGATCGCAACGGCTCCAACAGCGGAATCGATTCCGGGGCGTCCCGGATTTGTTTACAGCCCGCATGCCACGCCGCGCAGAGTGGTGGATGTGCGCGCGTTTCATGCGGGACAGCAAGTGCGCTGTCCCTATACGTCCTTGCCTTTCCGCGTGCCTGACTATCCGTTAGTGGCCTCCACTCCGGCTCCCGTCTCCCGGCCTGTTCCGGCTTCGCCTCCGGTGACAAGAGTCCCGTCCACTGCACCTTCCACGGCGGTGCCTCCGCTTGATGCCGGTCTTGCGCACCTGGAGCCGGTGGAGACTCCTCCCGCGCCGGCGCCTGCCAGTCCACCGGCACCCGCTCCCGCGGTGGATCCTGTGAAACCGCCGGTAAAGCCCGGCGCCCTCGCAACCGCCGACGCCAAGCCTGCCATTCCCTACGGAACCCGCGTTCCGGGCCGTCCTGGTTTTGTCTACAGTCCGCATGCCGGTAAAACCCAGCTCGTGGACGTGGCCGGCACTGCCCCGGGCGTGGTCGTGAAATGCCCGTACACTAACAAGTTGTTCCGCGTGCCGGAACCCGTGGCGGAGGAGATCGCTCCGGCGGAGACCTTCCCCCTGCCGCTGGCCGCTCCTGACACGGACTTTGCGAATATTCCTTTGCCTCCCGCGGAGAAGAAGAAGGATAACGGAAATGCAAAACCCGCGCCGGCCCCGCGCTAACCGTTAGTCTCCAGCCATCCTTTCGGATTTTCAAAACGCGCTGCAGTTGAGACTGCGGCGCGTTTTTCTTTGCAGCGGACGCGGCATCCGCTATCCGCTGGGGATATGTCAGAGGAAACGCCAGAAGTTCCCGGTCTGCCGGTGCAGCGCATTCAGGACCTGCCTGCGGGCGAGCGTCCGCGGGAAAAGATGCTGCGCAGCGGGGCAGGGGCTCTGACCGATGCCGAACTGCTCGCCATCTTCTTCGGCTCCGGCATCGTCGGTCTGAGTGCCGTCGGCCTGGGCCAGCGTTTCATGGACCGTTACCGCAGCCTGCATGCCCTGAGCCGGCTTTCGGTGGATGAACTGCGCGCGCAAAAAGGCATCGGTGAGGCCAAGGCGTTGCACCTTGCCGCCGCGTTTGAACTGGGAAAACGCCTCGCCCGCGAAAGTTATGACGGCACTCCCATGAATCGTCCGGAGGCGATTCTGAATATGCTGGGCGCCGAAATGCGGGCGGAGCCTCAGGAGGTGCTCAAGGTGGTGCTGCTCACCACCCGCCTGACACTTCTGGGCATCGAGGAACTCACGCGGGGCACGCTGAATGAAACGATCGCCCATCCCCGCGATGTGCTGCATCATGTCATCCGCCGGCGCGCCTACGGTTTTGTCATCGTTCACAACCATCCCGCCGGAGATCCTCAGCCAAGCACTGCCGACCGCAACTTTACCCGCCGGCTTCGAGAAGCTTCGGAAATTATGCAGGTGACATTTGTGGATCACGTGATCATAGGCCTTCCCTCCGCCGGCCACGCCGGTTACTTCAGCTTTCGCGAAGCCGGAGCGCTCTAACGTTTCCCTCCATGATTCACTCCACCGCCATCGTTTCCCCCGCCGCTGTGCTCGCGCCGGATGTGCATGCCGGACCGTACGCCATCATTGAGGAAGGCGTGGAAATCGGTCCGGGCTGCCGCATCGAAGCCCACGCGCAGGTTTTGCGCGGCGTGAAGATGGGAGCGCGGAACACGGTGGGCCACGGCGCGGTGATAGGCGGTGATCCCCAGTCCCTTGGCTTCGATACCTCCCGCCTCACCGGAGTCCGCATTGGCGATGATAACATCTTTCGCGAGCACGTGACCATCCATCGGAGCGCCATCGAGGGCGGGCAAACCGCGATTGGCAGCCATAATTTCATCATGGGGGGATGCCACGTGGGGCACGATGCCGTCATCGGAGACCAGAACGTGATGGCGAATCACGTGCTTCTCGCGGGTCACGTCACGATTGGAAACCGTTGTTTTCTTGGGGGTGCGGCCGTGTTTCACCAGTTCATCCGCGTGGGCGACCTGGCGATGGTCCAGGGGAACAGTTCGTTTTCCAAGGACATTCCGCCTTTTTGCACGGGGTTCCGGGAAAACCGCGTGGAGGGACTGAATGTCGTGGGTCTTCGCCGGGCGGGATTTGACAGCGCGGTGCGTCTCGACCTCAAGCGCGCATGGACGGCCGTCATTCAGTCAGCGCTGGGAATGATAAAGGGTGCTGCCGCGCTGCTGGAGGCGGGCGGGTGGTCGGAGCCATCGAGGCAATTGCTTGAATTTATCTCGCGGTCGGGTGCCAAAGGCGTCGCGGGGCCCGGAAGGGAGCGTTAAAATGCCGCTGGTTTCCGCTCCGCCTGAACTACGGGTTTTTGTTCTCCTCGACTTCCTCCACCACTTCCGCTTTCGGAGGCACCACCGGCTCCGATGGCTTTTCGCTGGCTACGATGGGAGACGGCGTTACCGGCTTCGGAACGGGGGCGGGTGCCGGCGCGGGTTTTGTCCCGGTGGTGGCAGGTGCCGGCGAGCCGGTGGAAACGGACTCTTCCGGACTCCCGCCCCGGTTGTTCCACCAGACGATCCCCCCTCCTGCCAACAGGGTAACAACTAAAATGTAGAGGCCGGTGTGCCGCGCCCTCCCGTAGTCCGTGATGACACCCGGGGGCAGATTGTGTGTCGCATTCGCGGTCTGAATGTACTCGTGGCCGGACGCGGTCGCAAACTCCGCCGAACTGAACTGGTTGAGGTACTCGCTGATATCCAGGTCCAGGAACCCGCTGTAAATTTTCAGAAATCCACGGGCATACGTGAGGTTCGCGAACCGGGAAAGGTCGTCGTTTTCCAGATCGCGGAGCCTTCCCGCCGCGATGCGCGTGTGGAAAGCGACATCCTCTATCGTCAAACCGCGGGCCTGCCGCGCGTGGGATAGCTGTTGGCCGATGCTGGACATGAGGGGGACCGTTAGAGGAAAATTACGGAAGCGCGGAAGAAGAATGCCTGGAATCTACGCCTCTGAAACCGAAAGAATGCGCCGGTTTCTCTGATTTCCTCACGCGGAGGCACCACGGACAGGCCTGCGTTCTTGTAAACTTTTAAGACCGCAGAATGCTCCGTTGGTACGAAATCAACCCTTCCGGAACTTCAATTCGCTTCAGAAGTCCGGCACTCTTCCGGAATCGCATGATTCTCATATTCAAAAAAATTAGATTCATTTGTGAAAATCGCTTGCAAAGCCATATGGAATTAGTAGAATCCGCTCAAATACAGGGCAGTGTTTTATGATTTCTGTAAATCGACTCCCTTGCAAGTTCACTGCCTTTTCCCTCTCAACTTCCGTTTTTTCCATTTATGTCAGAAGAAGCACCAGAATTGATGACCGTCAAAGAAACTGCGGAGTACCTCCGCATCCCTTTGCCTACGGTCTATTACCTAGTCCAGCGGGGGCAGCTTCCCGCCGTGCAGATCGGGGGGCGCTGGCGCATCAAGCGCAGCCTCCTGGATCGCGACGTTCTTAAGACCGAGGGTGCCGGCCAGCCCACCGTTCTCGTCGTGGACGATGACGCCCAACTGCAAACCATCTTCAAGCAGTTCCTCAAAAAGGCCGGCTTCGGACGGATCGTTGTCGGCAGCGGCGCTGAAGCCATCGCCTTCGCCGAAAAGCAAAAGTTCGATCTCGTCTTCCTCGACCTCCAGCTCCCGGATATCCCTGGTGATGAGGTCTATGCCCGGCTCAAGGAGGTCAGCCCGGACTTGCCCATCGTCATCATCACCGGCTATCCTGACAGCGAGATCCTCAGCAAGATCCTTCAAAGCGGGCCGGTCACGGTGATCAAGAAGCCGATCGAATTCGATCAGCTCAACCGCACCGTGAAACAGCTCGGTCACAAGGGCATGGAAGTCCCGGTCGCCTGACAGATAGATCCTCAATCACCTCAACCCAAACGGAGACCTCCACCCTACGGGGGGTCTCCGTTTTCTTTTTGCCTCCGGGCGAACGCCCGCACACGGAGGATCAGGCCCCTTCCCATTGTTTCAACAACCACGCGTGAACTTCGGGAATCCGCCGGGCCGGAAGGGTCAGGTGTCCATCGTCGGGCAGGAAGCGGGTCTCAATCCCCGGGATTTGCTTCGCCAGCCACTCGCCGTGGGCCAGGGGAACCATTTGGTCCTGCGCGCCGTGTATGAGCAGAACCGGGATGCGAATGTCCTTCAGCGCGAATCCCCACGGCGTGGTGAAGGCGATTTCATCGTCCACCCAGCCGGCCCTTGTCGCGCTGATTCCCTCCCGCACTTTTCGAAGTGCGAAGGCGGCGAAATCGGGAGTCAGCACCGCGGCATCCACCGGACAAAGGAGGGTGCGCAACGCCTGCGCGAGGGTTTCGGGAGTCGCCGCCAGCATTTCAGAAGCCGAGGCCTCCACCACTTTTTCACAGGCCTCCCGGCTGGTAAGCGCTGCGGTGAATTCCTCCACGTTCATCGCCCCCATGCCGGCAAACCAGTCCAGTCCCTCCGCCGGATAAGGCGCGGGCGGGGCCAATGCGGCGACGGCCACCACAAGGTCCGGCAGCAGCGCCGCGCAGGCCAGCGCGTGCGGTCCGCCCCCTGAGATGCCCCAGACTAACAATCGCTTCAGTTCCAGCGCCTTCGCGATCGCGGCCGCGTCGCCGGCCGCACTGGCGACGGTGCGCCCCGGTTGAGCCGTGGACCCTCCGCAGCCCGGACGATCATAACTGATCAGCCGGATGCCGCGGGAGTGGGCGTCAGAGATCCAGGTTTCATTGAGGATTCGCGAATTCGGAGTGCCGCCGTGCACCAAAACCGGAACGCCGTCGGGCTGGCCCGCTTCCATAAGACAAAGCGTGCGGCCATCCTCTGTCGAAACCGTGCGGTCGATGGTATTCATGCAAATCTGCCTGAAGCCGTTGCAACATGCACCCGCCTTGCAAGTGCATTTGCTTTGAGCGTGGAAGACCCGCCTGAAAACCGCGCTCGGCGGCACCGCTACGCAACTTCCATCTTGCCCATTCCCCGGCGATTTCCAGAATTGTCACCTCATGAAACCGCGTCGCCTTCTCCTCTCCCCGCCCGTTGCCGCAGGCACTGTCCTGACCCTCATCGCCGGCTGGTTCCTGTGGGGAAAGGTCGAAACCGGTGAAAGCCGCGCCCTCAACGACCTCTGGCGAAAAGAGCACCGCATCATCGATCTGCACATGCACATCGAAGGTATGCCGGAGCGCTTCGACCGCGCCATCCGCATCATGGACCGCGCCGGCGTCGGCATCGGCGTCAATCTCAGCGGCGGAGTGGTCACTCACAAAGACGGCGAGCAGTCCGAGTTCGCCCGCAACAAAGCGCTCGCCGACACCAAATATCCCGGCCGGTTCGTCACCTACATGAACCTCGACTACGCCGGCTGGAACGAGCCGGATTTCAGCGAAAAAGCCGCAAAGCAAATCGAGGAAGGCCGCCGCCTCGGTGCCGCCGGATTCAAGGAATACAAGCGTCTCGGCCTCTACCTCAAAGACAAGGACCAGAAACTGATTCACATTGACGACCCCAAGCTCGACGCCGTCTGGGCCAAATGCGGCGAACTCGGCATGCCCGTTTCCATTCACGTGGCCGACCCCCGCGCGTTCTGGCTGCCGCGCGACGAGAACAACGAACGCTGGAAGGAACTCAAGGACCACGAAAGCTGGTGGTTCGGCAATCCTAACATCTTCCCCAAACGCGAGGAACTCCTCGAAGCCCTCGACCGGGTCATCGCCCGGCATCCGAAAACCACCTTCGTCTGCGTCCACTTCGCCAACAACTCGGAGGACATCCAGTGGGTGGACCGCATGCTCGACAAGCGCCCTAACATGATGGCCGACCTCGCGGCCCGCATCCCGGAAATCGGCCGGCACGCGCCGGAGGAAGTCCGCCGCATCTTCACCAAACACAAGGAACGCATCCTCTTCGCCACCGACTTCATGGTGTATAACCGCCTCATTCTCGGCTCCGCCGGCGATGCCGAGCGCCCCACCGACGATGAGGGTGTCGTTTTCTATAACAAATGCTGGCGCTGGATGGAAACCAACGACCGCGACTGGGCCCACATGACCCCCATCCAGGGTGACTGGACGATCAATTCCATCAACCTCCCGCCCGATGTCTGCCGCGCCATTTATTTTGACAACGCCGCCAAACTCCTCGCCCGCTCCCTTCCGCTTCCCGTCATGAAGGCCGCCCGCGCAGACAAGGACTTCCAGCCCGACGGCAAACTCGACGACCCCGCATGGGCCACTGCTGCTCCCGTGCGCCTCGAATATCAATCCGGCGATGCCTCCGCCCGCCCAGCCATCAGCACCGCCGTTCGCGCGCTTTGGACCGATAACTTCCTCTATCTCGGCTACGAGGCTCCCTACACGAGGCTCGAAACCTTCTCGCCTGTCCAGGCCGCCGAGCGCATCGGCCTTTGGGATAAAGACGTCGTCGAAGCCTTCATCGGCACCGACCCTGCCATCCCTGGCAAATACACCGAATACGAATGGTCCCCCAGCGGCGAAAAACTCGACCTCGCCGTAAACCTCCCCGCCAAGGACTTCGAGTGGAGCAGCAAAATGGAATCCGCCGTCACCATCGACGAAGCCGCCAAAGTCTGGCGCCTCGAAGTCCGCATCCCCATGAAATCCCTAGCCGCCAATGCTCCCGCTCCCGGCACTCGCTGGCGCCTCAACCTCTTCCGCCACGATACCGCTTCCAACGCCGGCCTCGCCTTCAGCCCCGCGCTCACCGGCACTTTTCACACGCCGGAGCGTTTCGGCTGGCTGGAACTCGCGAAGCCCTGAGCGCTTCAGTCACAAGGAAGACAACGCCATCCTGAGTTTCGCCTCGCGCCGGAATAGCGCCAGCAACTTGTTTGCCCGCATGTATCCTTCATACTCCTCGCGCTCCTCTGCCGAAAGTTCCCCCTCGGTGGATTTCAAAGCGAGTTCCTCGATCCGTTCCCGCAGCCCAAGATCGGGCTCCACTGCAAGCACCGCCTCCTCCTTGCCCGGAAGCAGGAGGTGCAAAAGGGGATCAACCCCGCGGTGAAATGCCTGAATGCTCACTCGACTACACTATTCCATAGCGTCCTCGCGGCAAGGGAGCCTTTCATTGCACTTTGAATTTCGCGCCCACCTCACATCTCCACCTGAATCCCGAATTCCACTACCCGTCCCGGCGGGATGTTATAGTAGGCGACCGCATTCAGCGCATTACGCGAGAGCACTCCAAAAAGTTTTCCCCGCCACCGCGACAGGAGCTTGCCTTTTGGGATCACCGTTTCCCGCCCAAGGAAGAAACTTGTTTGCATCGGATCGAGCTTCAGTCCCTCCGCTTCACACGCCTCCAGCAATTGCGGCACATCGGGCTGCTGCATGAATCCATAGTGTCCTGACACGCGCCAGAACCCCGGAACGATTTCCTCCAGCCTCGCGCGATCCGAATCCTCCACGAAGGGCACCTGCTCATTCAGGATCGTCATGAAGATCACGCGCTCGTGCAGCACTTTGTTATGCTTGAGATTGTGCAGCAGCGCGGTGGGCGTCACCCCGCCGGAGCCTGACATAAAAACCGCCGTCCCCGGCACCCGTTTAATCGCGCTCCCGTTTTGAATACTCTTTAGAAAATCGGTTAGCGGCAATGCCTGCTTCTGGAGACGATCCCCCAGCAGCCTTCTTCCCGTTCGCCACGTGATCATGATGGCAAAGATCGCCACGCCGATAAACACCGGCACCCAGCCTCCGTGCAGAAACTTCTGTGCGTTTGCATAAACGAACACGCAGTTCAGCGCGAACTGCACGGCTATCGCCGCGACGACTTTCCCCCGGCTCCATTCCCAGTCCCGCCGTGCTGCAAAGTAAAGCAGCAGTGTCGTCGTCAGCATGGTTAGGCTCACGGCAATCCCGTAAGCCGCCGCCAGCGCGCCGGATGAACGGTAGGCGGCCACCAGACCCACGCATCCGCACATCAGCATCCAGTTGATCCGGGGAATATAGATCTGTCCTTTTTCGGAATGTGAAGTGTGTGTGATTTTCGTCCGCGGGAGGTAACCGAGTTGCACCGCCTGCATCGTCAGCGAATACACCGCGGAAATGAGCGCCTGACTCGCAATGATCGCCGCCATCGCCGCAAGGATCAGCAGCGGCAGTCGAAACCAGTGCGGCGCCATGTTCTGCAATGGATTGGAAATCGCCTCCTCACCATGATGCAACAGCGCCGCTCCCTGACCGAGATAATTCAAGATCAGGGCAGGCTTCACAATGCACAGCCAGGCCCGCGTGATGGGCCGCCGCCCGAAATGCCCAAGGTCCGCGTAGAGCGCCTCTCCTCCCGTCACTGTTAGGAAAACTCCCGAAAGCACCTTTAGCGCCACCGATCCATTCTCAAACAGCAGTGAAATTCCGGCCGCTGGATTGAAGGCCGCCAGCACGGCAGGCGTGCTGATGATCCACTTCACACCCATCACCGCGAGCACCGCGAACCATACGAGCATGAGAGGCCCGAACGCCAGTCCCACCTTTCCCGTCCCCGCGCGCTGCACCGCGAACAATCCCATGAGAATCACTATCGTGGCCGGCACGATGTAATCCTCCAGTCCCGGCGCGCTCACCTTCAGTCCCTCCATTGCGCCCAGCACACTGATCGCCGGCGTGATCATGCCGTCACCGTAAAGCAGCGCCGCTCCAAATATTCCAAGCGCCACCATGATCTTCGCCGTGCCCGTCCGCCAGCGCCCCCTCCTCTCCGGAAACGCCACACAGAGCAGCGCCAGAATCCCTCCCTCCCCCCGCTTATCCGCCCTCATCACCAGCGAAACATACTGCACCGTGATCATCAGCACCAGCGTCCAGATGATCAGAGACAATACGCCAATGACATGCCCGTGGCTCAGCGGCACCGCGAGGTGCTCCCCGCCGTCCGGATGCGTCTCCACAAAGCACTCCCGCAGCGCATACAGCGGACTTGTGCCGATGTCTCCAAACACCACCCCCAGCGCGGCAAGCATGAGCAGCCACGATCGTGCGCCGGCGCGGGAGGATTCTGTTTGATTCATATGGCGAGGCCCTGGCCGCCGCCGAAGAGTGATTGAAAATAGCTGTTCGACTGGTCGTCCATTTGGATGCCGCAAGCACGTCCGGAAGGCCTTCCCCGTCGAATTAAGAGGGGCGCGAACTGTGTAAAAAAAGTATAAAAATCGCCAGTCCGGCGTCCTGCGCAGTTCCTTCTCACGCTCTCATTTCCGCCACCCTCACATTACAACCCGGGCCGGTCCCGGAGGGATCGCAGCGATTAGCGAGGCGCCAAGCGACGAAGGAGCGCCGACGCCTCGTATGCTTTCACCAGCACAGAGTCGATCCCGGAGGGATCGCAGCATCACACCTTCAGGATCACTGCGGACGTTTGGAACCACGAACAATTAGTCTCCGTCATTCCAGCACAGCCAAACATCCTCCGCCCACTGGATCACGCGGTAAGTATCCGGCACGTTCTTCTGCCACGGCGTTGAATTCTGCACCAGCACGGAAGGGCGGCCACGGCCAAAATGGAGAGCGAGCGAAGGTGATGCCGGCGGTGACGGATTCACCAATATGTTATTGGGCCGCCGCCCGTTCTGTTTGATGGGCTCCGGCCACTGATCCTGTGGCAGGGCCGCGCTGTCTGTGCCTTTTGCGAGCGCGATGACCGCGGGCGAACGCTGTAAATCGCGGATTGGCTGAAGACCCACGCCGAACTCACCCCCGAATTTCAATCCCAGTTGGTGAGGCGACGTCAACACCGCGATTCCTGCAAGGAAAAAGCAGCCGCCCGCCGCAGCCAGTCTCGCACCTGTCTCGCTCCACGGTTTCCCGTGTCGCGGCATCCCCGGACTGATCAGGATCGTCATCCAAACGAGAAACAGCACGAAGGTGCAGGCCACCATCAGAACCCCCAGGTAAAAGAGGTTATTGAAAAAATGCAGAGGAAACATCCCCATCACAAAAAATCCCATCCAGGTGCAAAACAGCAGCACCAAATACACTACAACTGCACGCCGGTTCCAGCGGCTCAGATAACGGAACGGACCACGCGCCTTCACGCAAAAGAGTGACATAGCGGTTCCATCATCGCAAATTGATGTATTCCGCTCCCTCGCGAGGAGGATTTCCCTCGGAGAATTCCAGCAATATTCGTTGACAAAAGACCCGCTTAATCACCGAAGTTACTTATGACCATCCGTCTCCATTCCAAGAGGTTCCGCCCCGGTATTTCCCTGAGACGGCCGTGGATTTTCCACCCGCCCTGGAAAGGACCGCGGAATTTTATTCCGCCCCGGCAACCCGAGCCCAGTCCTAACGAGCCTCCCTGCGCAGGCCATTCCTGCCCGCATCGTCCTCGCCAAGATACTCATCAGTCGGAAAATGGCAATCTTCCAATCCGCCCGAATTGTATCAATTGCGAGGGTTTCTCCAGCAAAATCAAGCCAAATCAAACCATGATTTTTAAATCGACCCAACAGACTGATGCTTTTCCAACCGAGCTCGTTCCTGCTTTTCATTTTCCCGCCAGGCACCCTTTCGCCGCAAAGCTTCTCTGCCTCCTGCTTTTCACGGCCTCTCTGATCCCCGCATTCGCCGTCGAAAACGAGACCCCATCCCCATCCGTTCCTCCGGCCGTTCAGCGCGGCGTTCTCAAGAAGCGCGAGGCGTCCGTGTCCACTCTCCTGATGGATAGTCAAAGGCCTGCGGGGGGCCACATTGCGGAAGTAAAAGTCACCGCGGTGGAGAGCGAAAACAGCGCAGCACCTCTGACTCTCAAGCTCAACGAAAAACAGTCAGCCGCTCTGGTGCCGGAGGCCGTCCACGAGGTCGAAAAACACCTCAGCGTAAAATACAACGGCCTCCCCGCCGGCTGGAATGTGGATATCGCCATCTCCGCTGCCCCCTGTCTTCCGAAGGATCGACCTTCCACCACTCTCGCCTGCGCCCTCGCCATCGACAGCCTCCTCACCGGTTCCGGCCTGGACAAAACCATCGCTGTCACCGGCGACCTGAATGCCGACGGCTCCATCCGCCCGGTGCGCGGGATGTATCCCAAGATCAAGGCGGCCCGCATTAAGGACTGTTCTCTCGTGATCATTCCCCGCAAGAATGCCGAAGTCCTCGCCGAGTATGCCGTTGCTTACGGACCGGAAGCCCTCGCTGCCGCCCACCTCTTCGACGTCGCCACCTTCGCCGAAGCCCGCGCTCTCGCCCTCACACCCAGACCTGAACCCTTGCAGCGCGCGATCGCCGCCTTCAAGGAAATCCAAACCGCCCTCTTCCGGCAGCCCGACCCGGGAACATGGATCAGGCATCCCAAAGTCGCAGAACGCCTCAAAGCCATCACCATCGATGCGCCTGGCAGCTTCTCCGCCAGAACCCTCCTCGCCATGGCAGAAGGCCGCGAGCCTAAAACCCTTTCGCTGCGCAGCTCTTTTGAAATTGTTTGCTCCATGGCTCCCTTCGGCCCCCGCATCGATCATGTCACTGACTGGCTCCGCCCTGGCGAAACCCCCGTGCCGCGGAAAATCTCGAATGGCGCCCACGAGATTCTTCCGCGCATCCGTGACCGGCTCGATCCCCGCGTCCGCGACTACGCCAGCGCCACCATCAATTACCTCGCCGCGAGGGCATCTCCCGAAGCCTACAAACGCCTGTCCGCCGAGTTCAAATCCTTCAAAAGCAAACCCGGGATCGCCGACCTCCTCGTCCCGGAATGACGGAGCGACAGACCGCTGGTTTTCAACCCGCTCCGGACTAACAAGACTCTCAATCCCGGGATCCTAACACGTTTTCGCTTTTCCTGTTTTTAAATATATCCCTCACCATCAACCACTTGCGGCGCACCAATTTGCATTTCGCTAAACCCGTGTATACTCTTGTTAGTTCTTTGTCAGCTTAATGTTCCGGCTTCGCCGCCGGAGCAGCGGGGGACCCAAAAATTCCTCAACCCGTCAGGGCCGGCTCATTTGCCGGCCGGACTCGGGGCGCATGACGCCTGCGGCGTCAGGGGCACCACGGTGGCCTCAGCCCGACAGCTAACCTCGCTTGCCCACACCGGGAGACATTTCGGAACGCGTTCATCCTTCTGCAAAACACGGAAGGCGGAAAGGCGGCCAGAGGCCTTCCCCTTCAGAGAATTCCGGACGCGCTCAAGCCCCGCAGGCAAGGCGCGACCGAAATCACTACACATCAATATACAGGAGGTTAACAGACTATGATCTGGGACGCTTTGTTCTGGACCGGTATCATCGTGGGCGCGCTCATCGCGCTCTGGCTCATCACGTGGCTCGTGCTCGGGGCGCGCTACATTCCGCACCGCAGCGTGGGCATCATCGAAAAACTGTGGTCGCAGAGTGGCTCTCTCGCGGAGGGCCGCATCATCGCGCTCAATGGCGAAGCGGGCTACCAGGCGAAACTGCTGCGCGGCGGCCTGCACTTGGGCTATCCGTTTTGGAAGTTCAGCATTCACAAGGTGTCGCTCGTGACCGTCGGTGAGGGCCGTATCGGATACATCTATGCCCGCGATGGCCGTCCGCTGCCGCCGGAGCAAACGCTCGGCAGCGCGGTGGCGTGCAATTCCTTTCAGGATGCTGCGGTCTTCATCAACAACGGCGGCCAGCGTGGCCGTCAGCGCAGCATTCTGCGTGAGGGCACCTACGCGATCAATACGGCTCTCTTCGTCGTCATTACAGAGCAGGCGGTGTACGCCGGCCCGCTAACCAAAAGTGAAACCATTCAGCTTCATGCATGGCAAAATGAACTGAGTGCCGCCGGAGGATTTGTTCCGGTCCGCATCGGTTCCACCAGCCGCGTCACGAATCTGCCCGTTCCCGGCGAAAGCACGGAAACGCATGCGCCTGACAATGGCCTCACGCCGTTCGATAACATCGGCGTCATCACGGTGCACGATGGTCCCACGCTCCAGCCAGGCGAATTCATCGCTCCTCAGGCAGGCGGTGACGAGCATGGCGCGGGGCACAATTATTACCAGGACCCCGAGCAATTCCTAACGCTGGGTGGCCGCCGTGGCCGTCAGCTCCAGGTGCTCACGGACGGCACGTATTTCATCAACCGCTGGTTCGCGACCGTTGAACTGCGGCCCAAGACGCTGATCCCCATTGGCTATGTCGGCGTGGTCATCAGCTACTACGGTCAGGCCGGTGAAGACGTGACGGGCAGCCAGTTCCGTTATGGCGAACAGGTGAGCACCGGTCACCGCGGCGTCTGGCGCGATGCCCTGACGCCTGGCAAGTATGCGCTCAATCCCTATGCGCTCAAAGTGGAACTGGTGCCCACCGTAAACTTCGTGCTCCGCTGGATCAGTGGCCAGACGGAAAGTCACCGCTACGATGAATCGCTCGCCAGCATTCCGATCATCACTGCGGACGCTTACGAGCCGCTGCTCCCGCTCTCGCACGTGCTGCACATCGACTACGAAAAGGCTCCGCGTGTCGTGCAGCGCTTCGGCGATGTGCGCAGGCTCATCAGCCAAACGCTCGATCCCATCCTAACCGCTTACTTCCGCGACGTGGCGCAGTCGTCCAACATGCTGGACCTGCTCACGCATCGTGAAGACATTCAGAAGCGCGCCACTGCTGAACTGGGCCGCCGCTTCACGGAATACGACATCAACTGCGTCGCCGTTCTCATCGGCCGGCCTGAGTCGGATATTCGCAAGCTCAGCCACGGCGAAGACCCCATTGAAGCCCTCTTCGATCAGCTTCGCATGCGCCGACTCGCCGATGAACAGCGCGAGACGTTTGTGAAGCAGCAGGAGGCCGCCGTGCAGTTGAAGCAGCTCAACCACGCCCAGGCCGAAGCCGAGCGCCAAACCCACCTCACCGCCACCAAGGTGGAGATCGAAATCTCCTCCAACCGCGGCGCTGCCCAGCTCGCCGAAGCGCAGAATATGGCCAAGCGCGAAGTTACTCTTGCCGAAGGCCAAAGCCGCGCCGCCCGCCTCATCGGTGAAGGTGAAGCCGCGCGCATTGCCCAGGTCGGTGAAGCAGAAGCGACCGTTAGCCGCCAAAAAGTCGATGCCCTCGGCGACTCGCGTCTCTACGCGCTCAATCAAATCACGGACAAACTGGCCGACTCCAAACAACCGCTCGTCCCCGAACGCCTCATCGTCCTCGGCGGCGGCAATGAGGACAACAAAACCCAGGCCAGCCTCTTCCAGGCTGTCATGCAAGTCCTCACCACCTGGCAGGTCATGCAGGAGGACGCCAAAGACACTCCGCCGTTCAAGAAGGCCGCCTAACTAACTATAGAATACCGGGCAGGCGCATCCGGAGACGGGTGCGCCTGTTCCTTTCCAGAGGACCATTCCTGACAATATCGGCAATCAAGTCTCCCTTGAATGAAGGTCCGCGCCATCCATGCCTTTTTATAGATGGAAATTGTCCTCAAATCATCGGCTATCATTTTGTTCGCCCTCGCAGCAGGTATCCTTATCCCCCGCATTATTTACCGTGTTAGTCGAAAAGAGATGGAGAAGGGCGCGAGATTTCCATGGCCGGAGAAAGCGAGGATTCTTTATCCGTTTTTGAGCAGCTTGTCCGATGCTCCGTCGCTGTTCTTTGCGCTCTTCTGGATTCCCCTGCTGTTGTACGGCATCACGACGAAGCAATGGATCGTCTGGCCGGCGATGGCGGGCGGGCTAATTGGAATCAACGTTGTCCATTCCTCGCTGCGAAAGAGAGCGGAGGCGATCCTCTCCCGCCGGGTCATGCCGGGAAGGGATATGATGAAAGATGTCGCAAGTCAGACGGGATTCTGCCTGATTTTGGGCGTTTTTCTTGTGCTTCAGCCGGGCGAATTCAACTGGTGGTCTGCGGCTGTGGCTTTTGGTGCGGTGCTGATCCTCGCTGCGTGGGTGCGACTGACAAGTCCACTTAGCAGCGTCTTGCGGGGATCTCCGATGGAGGTGCCCGAACGGCTTGAGGCCATCGTCTCAGGGCCCGCGCTGAATACCGGGATGGCGGCGTCCAGGATTTTGCTTTTGGATAGTGACATCGCAGGCATCGACGTGCAGCAAAGGCAACGCCGGCTAATCTACAGCAAGGCACTCCTGGATTTGCTGGATGATGCCGAGCTCGATGCTCTTACTCGCGCGGAAATCTGTTCTCCGGGAACAGCCGTAAATTTCCCGTCCAACTGGTGTTTGTTTCCCCGGTTGGCGGGGCTGTTTTCGATGGCAGCGCCGCTCCCCGTTTTTCGGGCAGGGTGGGCCGCGCTTGGCACAACGTACGGCGTGATGGCCATTGGCGTCTGGATTTTCTTAGCGTCGATGCCCCCGGCGCTCGCAAGAGCGGTGCGGCCCGCATCGAGTGAGTCTCGCGCCAAAGAACTGCAGGCTGTTTCGGTGGACCTCATGGCATATGGCAGGGCGGTCGAAAAAATCCATCGCCATGAATGTTTGCCGGCGATGACAGACGACGTCCGCTATCATCCTGATCTGGTGATGGTCCTGACATCTTTCGGCATTGTGACCCCCTGGCCGCGTCCCGGTCCTGTCAAAATGACAGAGACCTCCAATCAACATTTGACCATTGTAATCTGCCTTGCCGCTCTCGGAGCGGTACTGGCGGTCCTTTTGCCGGACTGGAGCCATTGATTGATTTCGCTGCATCGATATATTTTCCAATGGGTATTATCCTTCAAACATCGGTCATCGCCTTGTTCTGCCTGGCAGCAGGATTTTTGATTCCGCGGATCATTCACCGGACCTTAAGGGAGGAGATCGACAAATCGCTGGAGGCTCCATGGCCAGAGAAGGCGCGACTGTTGTATCCGGTGAACGAATGCTCGTCTGGCGCCGGTTTTGATTTC
>DASZQB010000131.1:0-234852 GCA_035550135.1 Verrucomicrobiales bacterium | reverse complement strand
CTTCATCAAAAACTGGAGCGCCAGCAAGTCGATCCCCTTCAGCATCGCCTTCATTCCCTTCAATGTGACCGGCAAGGTCAATGCGAGCGTCGATGCCTACTTCCGCGTCGATACCACCTACACGAATTCCATCCTCGGCGGCATTCCGAAACTCGACATCAAGATGGGCCCCGTGGCGGACATGGCCGCCTCTGCGGAAGCCAGCATCGGCGTGGGCATCGACGGGCTCGCCGAACTGAGCGTGGGCGCCACCGGCAGCCTGCGCCTTGGCAAGGCGGCGATCACCGCCAGCGCCGTGATCTCTCCGACGTATCCGGCTCTCGCCCAAATGCTCGCCACCGCGCCCACCCTGCAACTGGCCGGCACCACTACTACTTCCACTTCCACCTCCACACTGGGAATGATGGCCGCGATCGCCCCCACGGCTACGGTGACAACGACGGCGACCCGCACGACCACCACGGCGACCTCGACGACGGCGGTAAATCAAAACGGCGCTCAGGTGACGATCTCGCTCACCGCCAGCACCTCAGGCATCAACGGCACGCTGGAAGTCTTTGCTGAAGCGGAACTCTTCCTTGTCGGCACCAAACGCGTCAGCGAAACCATCGCCAGCTACTCTTCCGGTTCCGCTTCGGTGAACCTCCTCGGCCCGGTGACCTACACCTGGTTCTAATCGACAGCCCCTACCCTAACCACAACTCTGTGCGGGCTGCCGGAAACGGCAGCCCGCCAATTTGTTTGGCAAATGTTTCTTCGGCCGGAGCACCGCCGCAGTCGCATTTGCCCTCACGGCGCAAGAGCAACACGCACCCTGGCAAAGCGTTCCCCCTGATTCGTGGCAGGAGCCGGATCGGGCACACTCACGATTTCGTAAACGCTGTCGCTTGCCAGCACTTTGGGTGAGGCCGTGCCTGGCGCCCATGTGGAAAGGTCACTGCTGAACTCCGCGACATAAGTCAGTCCGAACGTTGTATAATCTTTTCGCCGCATGAACAATACCTGCGCTGTTTCCGCGCCTGGTGAATCAAATTGAATGACCGGCTGCCCGCGTTTCCCAACCGTGCCGCCACCAGCCAGGGTGCCGATGTACTCCAGCGGGCGAGGACCGGAGACGGCATCATTCGGGTCGGTGCCAAATGCCAGTTCCAGCACATTGATGACTCCATCCGCGTCCGGGTCCGCACTGTTGGCTGCGGCCGCCGCGTTGTCGGCAGTGCCAAAGTTTTCCATGCGCCAGCTTTGCACCGGCGTGAGGCTGACGGGATTGAAACGCCAGATCACCATTTTGTCCGCCGTGCCGTAGAGGTTTCCATCCAGGTCGAAGACCGGCGCGCCCCATGGTTTGGCGGCGTATGCGCTGTCGAAAGAATGGAGTGTCGTCAGTTGCCCCGCTGCAGTCATCTTGAAAATCGTCCCCGCCCCGTTCACTCCGCCATCCCGGGTGGTACCGTAAAAGTTGCCATCGCTGCCCTGAGTGACGCCCGCAAGGGGAACGCCGCCATCCGTTCCATTGAAGCGCACCAGCGTTGTTAGGACGCCGCCAGGCGTTATCCTGAAGACGGTCCCTGCATCCGCCGCGCCGCCGTACAGAGTCGTCCCGTAGAAATTGCCGTCACTGCCCAGGATCAGGTTCGCCGCCGGAGTGCGACCGTTGTTCAAGGAGCGCAGCGTCGTTAGCGCGCCGGCCGGTGTCATCTTGAACACAGTTCCGTATCCGCTCGTTCCTCCGCTGGAAGTCGTCCCGTAGAAGTTGCCGTCGGTTCCCAGGGCCAGCCCCCCCTGCGGAAAGCTGCCATTGGTTTGGTCCAGGAGAAAATCGAACAACTTCGTTAGCCCTCCGGACGGTGTCATTTTGTATATCGTTCCATTGTTGCCCGAACCGCCACTGCGCGCCGTTCCATAGAAATTGCCGTCGCTGCCTTGCGTCAGGCTGGCTGTCGGACCGTTGCCGCTGTAGTTGTCAAAGGAATGCAGCGTTATCAGTATTCCACCGTACGTCATTTTGAAGATCGTTCCAAATCCGTACGCTCCACCGGTTTCGGTTGTCCCGTAAAAGTAGCCGTCGCTGCCTTGCGTCAGGCTCGCGCGGGGCCGGCTGCCATTGGTGTTGTTGAACGAAACCAGCGTCGTGAACACTCCGTCCGGCGTCACCTTGAAAACTGTTCCAAGATTAGCCGGCCCGCCCGTATAAGTCGTCCCGTAAAAGTTGCCGTCTCTTCCGGGTGTCAGACCCGCTTTAGGTTCCTTGCTGTTTGAGTTCTTGAAGGAAACAAGCGTCGTCAGTCCCCCGCCCGGCGTCACCTTGAAAACCGTCCCGTAGCGGCCCTCCGCATAAAAGTCCTGAGTCGTTCCGTAGAAGTTGCCGTCGCTTCCTGCAGTGAGTCCTGCCACCGGATAGCTTCCAGTATCGACGTTGAAGGAAACGAGCGTGGTCAACTCCCCTGCAGGCGTGACTTGATAAATGGTCCCCCTTGCATTCGCGCCGCCTCCCTGAGTCGTCCCATAGAAGTTGCCGCCGCTCCCTTGCGTCAGGCCTGCGAGGGGACTGCGGCCATTGGCGCCGCTAAAGGAGATGAGCGTGGTGAGTGTCCCGCCGGGCGTCACCCTGAAAACCGTCCCATAGCCGCTCAGCCCGCCTTTTTCGGTCGTTCCCCAAAAATTGCCGTCGCCGTCCCGTGTGAGGACTCCGCCGGGAAAGCGACCCGTGGTGGAACTGAAGGAAACCAACGGCGTCAGCACCCCGGCCGGCGTCACCTTGAAGACCGTCCCGTATCCAAACTGCCCGCCTTCCCGGGTCGTGCCGTAAAAGTTGCCGTTAGTGTCCGGACTCAGGCCCTCTGTGGGAAGGCGGCCATTCGCACCGGTGAAGGAAACCAGCGTGGTCAGCGCGCCGCCTGGTGTCAGCCTGAAAACCGTCCCGTTTCCGGTCGCTCCCCCGCCGGAAGTCACCCCGTAAAAATTGCCGTCGCGGCCCGGACTCAGGCCGGCAGCCGGCGTGCGGCCATTGCTGCCAGTAAAGACAACTAACGTCGTCAGTTTCCCCGCTGGCGTCATCTGGAACACCGTCCCGAACGCATCTGCCCCGGCCCCGCCCAGCGCAGCTGTCCCGTAGAAGTTGCCGTCGCTGCCCTCCACAAGGACGGTGCGCGGACTGCTCCCATTGGTTCCATTGAACGAGACCAGCGTCGTCAATGCGCCACCTGGCGACAATTTGAAGATCGTCCCATAGCCCGTGACGCCGCCCGTGGCCGTCGTTCCGTAGAAATTGCCGTCGCTTGCCAGTGTTAAACCACCTTTCGGTTCGGAGCCCCGATTATCTGAATAGATCGCCCTCCATTCCGCCGCCATCCCGCGGGTCCCGGCAAGTGCAAGCACCGCCAGAATCGCAGCCCGCCGTCCGGGGGTACGCACGTTCAACGCCCATCCCCTAACGGGGAAATCGCGGAGGCCGCACCATAGGCAGACGGCCTGTCGGAGGAATTTCATGCACGGGGTGAAGAAGAGTTGACGCGATTTCAGCCCGGCGGTTAGGAGCCATTTCGCCCGCGCTGCCGGCATGCGCATAAAACGCAAAAAGGAAAGAAAAAGCAAGCTATCGCAAACTGAATTGCTCCCCGGCCGACTATTCAACGCATTACTACAGCCGCACGGGTTTTCCGCTGTCGTTTAGCCCCGTTCAGCTCAGGGCACACCTAACCAAAACATCCTGTCCGTCAGAACCACCCTTAAACTTTAAGAAACGTGCGCTAATATCCGATAGACACCCGCCAGTAATTCTTCGGCGTGTTCGCATCGCTAAAAAGCGAGAGGCTAGGAAACGCGGGGTCGCCGTAGCGAGTGTCGGCATCGGTCCACGTTTGCAAATCGGCGCTGCTCTGGAGGCGCCAAATGCGGAAATCCGCCGCCGGAAACGTCAGCGTGCCGCGCCACGAGCCGGGACCCGCCGGACCCGGCACGACTTCCGAAACGATCTTGAACGCCGACTGCGCATCCGCAGGATTCGTCCCCGCGATGTCCTCCAGGCCATTGCTCACGCCATCCCCGTCGGCATCCGCCAGCGGATCGAGTCCGACCTCCAGTTTGAGATGGTCCACCAAAAAGAACTCCGACGTGGTGGCCGCGCCGCTCCGCGGCTGATAAAGCTTCAGACGCACAAACTGGTCGCCAGCCCCCAATGGAATCGCCGAGCGCGTGAATTGCCGGTAAGCCGGCCCCTGGCTGGTGGTGCCGTTATCGAAAACCCATCCCTGATCCGGCACCAGTCCGCCGTCGCCGTTGGCAAAGTTTTCGGAATACAGCACGCTGTCACCGGATTTGACTTTGATGTCATTGATCTCCCAGTTGGGAACCGTGCCGGTTGAGAACTCATCCCAGCCTCCCGCAAATTGAATTTGGCAGGTCGATCCGGCAGCAAGGCCGGGAATGATCAGGACGCTCGTGATCATCCCTCCCGTGCTGTAGCCCGGTGAGTCGCCATTAAAGCCTTCCAGGTTGATGTAGGCGTGATTGCCCGTCAGCACCCCGTCGTAACCATGCGCAGAAAATGCCGTGTTCGGAACCGGAGTGAACCCGCCGCCATCCACCGCAATCTGCACCACGCCGCCATCCCACCGCACGCCATCGGTATCGAATTCAAAGCTGTAGCGGTGCGTGAACTCGAGTTGCACCGGCTGGTTGTCCGGCACCGTAAAGGACGGAACCGTGAGGCTCGCATTCATCGGCCCCGTGGCAAAGCCGGCAGTGGCCCATCCCAGCCGCGATTTCGGAGCGGGTGTCCCAGGTGCGCCGGGCCCTAGTTTTACAATGATCTGATCAATGCCTGCGGGATTCGGCGTGGTGGCGTCGTTTCCGGCGAGCGCGGGCATCACACTACCGAGTTCAGTCCATGCGATACCGTTCGGACTCCCCTCCACCACGACCCGGAAAATGTCGTCGGGTTCGAATCCCGTCGTGCTGGCGGTATAGGCGCGCACCGTGGCACTCGCCTTGATCCCCTTCACCGCCGGGTCCACACGGACAGCCTCGGTGGTCAGCAGCGCATTCGGAGCCGTGAACTGCACCATTTGAGAGCCCATTCCATTGGTCAGCATATCCTGGACCACCACTCCATTGGAGGTAAAGCCCAGGTCCGTGTTGAAACTCTGCCTCGTAAAGCTGGAGAGTCCCATGCCGGCCTCCTCGATCTCCGCAGCAAATGACGGCGTGGCCGCCGACAGCACCAGAGGCGTTCCGGGACTGATGGGAGCAGTGACCGCCACGGAACTGGCCAGAGCCGGATTCGTTGCGTCAAAAAAGTTGATCCTCGCCGTGGTGAGACGGGAGGCGTCCACCTGCGCCGGATAGGTGTAAGTAACCACGCTGTCGTACGTTCCCATAATGGGACCATTCTCCGGCGCATTGTTGCTGTTCCATGAAGCAGCGCCCGGCAGATTGGTCGCACTCACAGTGACATCGAAGGTAAACGTATCGTCGGTGAAGCCGGGTCCATTATCCTGACGCTTCACGTTGCTGGCCACGGCGGAAATTCCTTCATCGCTGGCGCGCAGTTGCAAACCGAAACCTGAGTCGCTGCTGGTGTTGCCGGCATTCTGCACCGACACCGCAAGCGTGTGCTCTCCCGCTGCCAGCGATGACACCGGCGAAACCACCACCGCGTCGGCATTCGCAGCATTGCCCGCGAGACTCAGGTCGATCGCCTGAATGCGCGCCTCATTGTTCCCGGCGGTCCCTGTTTCGTTTTTGGTCGCTGTGCCGTCAGCGGCAAGGCTGGTATATTCCTCTGTGTTGTCGGCCTTGTTCACCCTCGCCACGAGCACCCCGTCGAGATAAATGAGGGCGCTGTCATCAATCAGCCCGCGGATTTTCGGAGAGGTGAACGTCTGATTCGTCGTGAACACGGTGCGGAAGTACACCGTATAGCGATTTCCGGTGTTTGGCAGGGTAAGATCCGTGCCAAAGGCCGTCACTTCTCCTCCGGTGAAGTACTCCATCGCCCCCGGTGTATAGCCCAGCGGCCCCGGCCCCGTGCCGTGATCGTAGGAAGCGGGATCCGCAGGATTTCCGGGGGTCTTAGCACCTCCAAATAGAGGCCCATTATAATTGGCGGTAAAATCCCCGCCTTTTTGAAACCACGTCGTGTTGAAGTCCGGATCGTCCAGTTTTGGATCGCGCCCCATGGGCTGCATGTAATCCCAGGAATGGTTCCAATCCAGAACCACCACTTCGGCGGCACGGACCGGCGGCATCATCAATGTTAACAGCAAAGGGGCGGCGTGGAGGATTGCGTTGGGTTTCATGCAGTTAAAGAGGAATGACTACAGCGCTTGCTGTGCCATTTGTCACCCGCGGATGCCGGTGAGCGGATAATATTTCCTTCTCCGGCGCCTACGCAACGACGGTGCAGTGGCTTTCGCCCTGCTTTTGCCCTTCAAAACCACCGCTGCCATCCATTATCTGTTCCCCATGACCCGCCGGCTCTTTCTCACTTTCACGGCTCTTCCCCTGACACTTCAGGCGGACGGGGATGTCCCGGCGCGTGCCGCAGAGCGCGGGCGGGAATTTCTGGTCAGGATGTTTCATCCGGAGTTGCACCTTCTGCCGGAATATGAAGGCGCGAAAGTCATGTGGCTCTATCACGACAACTGGCTGGCAGCGAGAATTTTGAAAAGTTCACGCCCGGAAATGGCGGCAAAAATCATGGCGGCCATCAAAGCGCGCGGCATCACGAAATCGGGAAAGATCGAAATGATCTTCAAGGAGGCGGAATTGCCCTTTCGCCGTTATGAGCTCAAGGATGTCGGCACAGACCGGGGGTTCACCATCCGCACGGAGGTGACAACGGAGGAAAAGACGGTCGGATGGGAGGCCTATGCGGATCTGCTTTTGATCGCGGCCGTCGCGGAAAAGGATCAGGCGGCTGGAAAAGCACACTTCACAGCGGCGATGAAGATGTGGGACGGAACCGGGTTCGCCGACGAAGTGGTGAAAAAACACGGGCAATACGCCACCTACAAACTGGGTCTGGCGCTCCACGCGGCACGCCGGCTGGGCGTGAACATGCCGGAGCTGGTCGCCATCCGGAAACGGCTGCTGTCGATGCAGCACGCAAAGGGCGGGTGGATCACCGATTACCGGCCCGATGGGAAGCCGATAGGCCTGGCCAATGTGGAAACCACCTGTTTGGCGATTCTGGGGTTGGTCGGCGAGACGAGCGGCCACTGAGTCGGCCCGGAGGCGAAATTTTGCGCAAATTGCCATTATTAACGGCAAATTTTAAAATTATTATGGACAGTGGGAATTTTTACACGAAACTATATTTTCAATAGGCTTGCCTGCAAGGATGCCCAGTCGACCCGCCAAATGCTCCCGCTTTTCTATACCCGCCAGTTTCTGCTCGACCGCTGGACAGCTCGACGCGCCCAATCCTTCAAATCCATGATCTACAGTGCAGAAAACAACCTCTATGCCGTGCGGCGTGTGGATACCGCTTCGATGCCGGACCGGCGGAGCACCATTGTCTTCGAATGCGACCTGCTCCAGGGCCAGCGCTGTCAGAAAGTTTTCCTGGGACTGATGGAGACGGACTCCGTCGGAATCGCCTCCCGGAGCCCGGGCGTGGGAATCGCAGTAGATCTGCAAACCGGGCTGGTTACGGACGTGGTCAACGATCAGGGAGTGCTTGGATATCTGGAAAATGCACCCGTCGAAACGGACGGCCCGCTCCATGTGCGGATCGAAGTCGATACCATCGGGCGCGTGTTGCTGCCGCGGATCATTGTGGGGAACGATGTTATTTTGCATCCGGCGCTTTATTTGGATGCCCAGGAAGGCCTGAGCGCTCTGGTGGGGACGAGTGTGCATCCGCTGGGGGACGCGAGGTTTGAGAACACCCTTTTGCGGATGGAGGACGCGGACGGCCATGCGGTGCTGGCATCGCGATAATACTCATTTCGACACTTTGAACGTCCCTCCTCCGACTCCCTCAAATTCATAAACAGGGTATGGATGCGGAAGCCGGAGCGAGGGCGTTCACCATTTTTTGTCAGGAAAACCAAATCAGCTTCATCGCGGAAATTGCAGCGAAGGAGAGGATAATCCACATAAACAACCGCTGCGGAAGGCGCTCGATAAAATAGCGGCCCGCGAGCAGGCCTGCGGCAACGGCGGGGAGCAGGACGAGGTTTAGAGTGAAGGACTCGACACTGATGAGTCCCAGCGCCATGCTGAAGGGGACTTTGGCCAAATTCACAAAAAGGAACAGCCACGCCATGGTGGCGATAAACTCCTTCTTCGGCAAGCCGACCAGCAGCAGATAGATGGTGGCAATGGGTCCGGCGGCGTTGGCAATCATGGTGGACATGCCGGTGAGCAGCCCCACGCCCCAAACGAACCCGCGTGAATGAGGAAGACCCTCGGCCAGACCCGGGCGGAAATATCTGAGCGCCTGGAGGGAAAGCATTCCGAGAACCATCCAGCCGACGACCGGCTGAAACGCCTCCTTCGGCATGTGATAGAGAATCACAGAACCGGCTCCAATTCCGGCGAGGATGGGCAAGGCCAGGCGGCGGATTTGCGGCCAGAGGATCTGCTGACGGAAGAACCCCGCCGCCATGATGTCGGCAAAGATGAGCAGCGGCAGAACTGCGCCGCTGGAGGCCGGCCCGCGAATGACGTGGGCCATGATCATCACACAGAGCATTCCGAGGCCGGCCATGCCGGCTTTGGAAAAGCCCGCGCAAAAGCCCGCCACGACGGCGAGGAGCCATTGAGTTAGAGTAAAGTCCGGGAGCGTCACGGGAGACGCTCCTACTCAGCCACCTTGTATTCACTTTCCATCAAATTCATGTAGCGGGAAACCGGATCGCGGCGCGGAGGCGGCGGCTTGGCGAGGGAAGCGGCGGTGCGCAGGTACTCATCGAAGTCACTGGAACGGCCCTGAGACTGAGTGGCCTCGAACCAGTCGAGGTAATCCTCCGCGGATTGCATATCCCGTTCGATCTTTTGCCGCATGCCGGCCAGAGAGGTTAGGGTGGATGCGGCTTCCTTTTCCTTTTTGCCGTCGGTCAGGTTTTTGACCACCGTCAGATACTCACTGATGACGGGCCGGTAGAGCGGGTGAGCGCGCAGGGCCAGTTGCGTCAGGGCGAGTTCGGCCTGGCCGAAAATGGCGCCCCGGTCTTTGCGCGGCAGAATGCGCGTATATTCACTGATCGGACAGGCGGTTACCGTGCCTGCGACCGGCTTCTTTTCGTTCGCAGCCGCTTCTTTTTCCTTCTTCTTTTTGCCGAACAGTTTGCTGAGGGGCCCCTTCCCTGCCGGTTTTTCTTTGGCCTGCTCTTCGGGAGGAAGCTGAACGATGAGCGCTTTGGCGAGTTCCGCTTCGGTTTCCCGGGTGTTCAGCAATTCATCGAGACCCGGCTGCGCCATGGTGGCGAGTTGCAAACTCCACCATTTGCCAAGACTGTTGCCGGAGGCGGTGAGTTCCGGATAGGCGCGCGCGATGGCGGTGGCGTCATCGCCGGGCATGACCGCGAGAATTTTGAACAGTTCCGCGAGATGCTGCCGGCCATCGCGCTGTTCCATGAGCATGAGCAGAAGGCCACAGCAGGATGACCGGTAAATGGTTCGGGAGACCGAGTCCATTTGGCGGGGATTCGCGGCAAAAATGTCATCCACGGAGAGGACGTGCCCCAGCCGGAATACAGTGGAGAAGACGTCACTGGGGCGGCCCAGCGCCTGGTATTCGAGCAATTCCAGCAGTCCGTAGAGAAGCCAGTCAGGGGGCGGAACATCGCGCCCGCTGAGATCCGCGCCGGCATGATGGCGCAGGAGCATTTCGGCGAGAATGCAGCGCACCAGTTCCTCCTGCAGCAACGGTCCCGGCACGGTGTTGTTTTGCGGCACCAGATTGACCTCAAAACGGAAGCCGTCAGCAGTCTGGGAAATGTTAGACCAAACCTGAGGCTGTCCGGGCCGGAGGGCCGAGGTTTCGCGGATTTGAACGACAATCGGGAACGAGAATGCCGGATCCATCCGCAGGGCATTCGCCACCATCCGGCGGGTCGCCTCGGCTTCTTCAAGGAGTTTGTCCCGGTGCTCTTTTACTTTGGCATGCACGTGAAACTGACCGCCCTGAATGGAGGTCTCGCCGATGGAGGACCGCGGACCCAGTTTCACTTTAGGCACCGGCGTCGCCTTGCCCGGAACCACGGGGGGCCTATCGACCTTCGGCAGCGTTGGGGAGGACGGAGACGGGGAGGTTTTCGGCTCCAGCGGTAAATCGGGGAGCAAATCCGTCTGCCCGTCCTTTTGCGGCAGGGGAATATTTTCCTGCGCAGAGCACAGGAGAGCTGTCGATAAGATCAGTGCCGTGGGGAGAAGGCGCACGCTGAATGATTTAGCAGATGATCGGCCGGTGCCAAGCGGGGAAAAGCCGGGTCACTTCCCTGCGGCCAACTGTTCGAGGGCCAGCAGGCAATAGGTGGTTACCAGGTTGGGGTCCTTTTCCATCCAGCGGCCATTGGTGCTGGACCATGAGCCGTCCGGCTTTTGGAGAGAAATCAGTTTGGCGGTGAGTTCCGTTTTCCAGTCCACGGATTTGCCGTCTTTGGTTTTGAGTGACTTCACACCGGCGGCGGTGAGGCCTTTGGCCATCATGTGATAGTAATAATACAAGCCCTGGTCACCCTGACCGGGATTTTCCTCCACGGTGTAATGCCGCTCGATCCAGTCTTTGGCTGCTTTGACTCTAACGTCGCCGGCCTTCACTTCGGCGTAGATGAAACTGAGCAGGCCGGCGTAAGTCATGGTGCCGTAACTTTTGGGCGGGCCGCCGCTGCCGTCGCCGCTTTCGGGCGTGGGCTGATAAACGAATCCGCCTTTTTCATCGGGGGAATTGCTCACCCACTTTTGTTTGTTAGAGCCGGGAAGCTGCTGGCAGCGGCTAACAAAATCGATGGCGGCCTTCCAGTTGAGCTGCTGGCCGGCGGGGAGGTCCTGGGATTTTTGCAGGTCCTGGTAAAGCCGGAGCGCCTCCAGGGTGAAGACGGTGTTGTCGAGGTCCGCGCGCGAACCTTTGTTTTTGCCGCCCGCTTCATAACCGAAGCCACCATCCGCCGCGCCGCCCGGTGAGCCCTTCGTTTGTCCGCCGGTAAGGAAACGGTTGGCGGCATCCATGATGGCGCGGTCTTTCGAATCGGCGTTCCGGACGAGGGCGGCGAGGCAGATCGAGGTGTTATAGACGCTCATTCTGCCGGCGTGAATGCTGCCGTCTTTTTGCGCATGCTTGCGGATGAAATCGAGGGCTTTCACGACCTCCGGGTCTTTGCGGTGATCGCCGGGCGCCATGATGAACGCCTGGGCCACGAGCGCGGTGAGACCGGGGTAATCACCGCTGGTCCAGAAGCCATCGGGCTTCTGCTGCTTTTTGAGGAAATCGAGGCCCCGGGAGATGGAATCCGCCGCCTTTGCTTTGAGGTCGGTTTCTGCCGCCGTGAGAGGCGCGGCCTGCGCCAGTAACGCGCCGGGGGAAGCGAGGACGAGGAAAACGGCGGAGGCGAGGAGCGATGGATTTGTTTTCATAACGGGCTGTGGGATAGATGCCGGAATAGGGACGAAATGCCAAGCTGAGGGAGTGGCCAATATTTGGGCATTTGCGGGAGGCGTGCCGTGGTGGGGTGGAGACGGAAAAGTATTTTTATCAAACTATCAGGGAAAAAAGTTGGTTTGATTTAGCTTGATTTTGCCGGATTCGGAAGAGGGGCTGATACAATTTTGATTTGGGCCGGGTAGAGTTTTGAGAGAGCGGGGAGTGGCCCCTGCGGAGATGTGGAGAAGGGCACGGAGGATTGGTTGGGACGTGGTGCGATTTGGTTTGATTTGGTCGGATTGCGCGGTGGGATAGGCCCAATAGGCCCAATAGGGCGAATAGGACGGAATGAAATCCACGTGCACGGTAAGTTTTGATGAGGAGGATGGATACTGGTCCGGAGTGGGAGGCCAGGATGCAGGAGGAACGCAAGTTCCGGCGGGCCGCTTACGGGCCGGGTTGGCAGCGGGACGGAGCCCGCGGCTGCATTTAGAGAGGTGATTATGGCAAAAAAAGTCAAATGGTTTTGGCCGCGGAATGAGGGAGAATGGAGAATAGAAAATAGGGTAATAGAAGAGCAGGCTGCTGAATGCGGGTGCAGAATGATGAAGGCAGAGCCGGAACGAGGGATGTCGTCCCTGCCTTTTGGCTCTCTGCGCGGTCGTTTGTTCTTCAACTCTGCGTTGCCCCGAATGGAGAAATCGGGACGGGTTTTCGTCAGTCGCCTCCATCAAAGTGGGAGCCGGACTGACCACCCGAAGTGTCATAATTATCCTTGAAATGGCCGTCCCGTTCCTGGCGGCCGCCGCGGTCTGCGGCGATCACCGACCAGCGGAGGAAGGCCAGAAGCAGAAGGAGCACTACGATGATGCCGAGGGCCACGTAGAGGATTTCCATGGAGGGAGGTCATGACACCGGGGGTGGCAGCGCAACAGGGGAGTGTCGAGGGGCGGTGTGCCCGACGTGCCCAGCATTACATCTTGATTTCAGAGGGTCCGATTGCAACGGGATGGACGGGATGGCACGGATCGCACGGATGCATTTGAGGGGTGTCCCGTGAACGGGCGAAAAAAACCGCTCGCATCCGTGCGGAGGAGGAATAGTCTAACTGGTCTTTTCGACCCTTTGTCACTATGAAACTATTGCTGCCAGTCATCCTCGGCTGCCTTGCCTTCACCAGTTTGCCGGTCTTTGCGGCGGACGAAAAGAAGGATTCGGCGGCTGATTCGTCCGTTACGCTCGACCAGTTCAAACTGGGCGAGACGATCGCCAACGACCCCGTCACCATGGAGAGCCTGAAGGGCAAAGTGGTGGCGATTGAACTGTGGGGAATCCACTGAGGCCCCTGCCTTTCTGCGATGCCACAGTTGGTGGCACTTTACAACCGGAACAAGGATAAGGGGTTCATGCTCATCGGTCAGCACCGGCAGTCGGCGACTGATGAAGAGGTGCAGGCGGTGGTGAAAAAGATGAAGGTCAAGTTCCCGATCACCAAAAACGGGAGCGGGCCGAGCAAAGGAAACGGGATTCCGCACACGCTGGTGTTCGATTCGACCGGGAAGCTCGTCTTCGAAGGGCATCCCGGCGATGCTGATTTTGACAAAGCGATCAAGAGGGCCATGAAGGCGGTGGCGGCTTCGACGACGCCGAGCAGCGGACTGGGCCCGAAGTCCTCCGGCACGACGCCAACCACTCCGGGAACAAAGCCTGGGGCTCCCGCGGCGCTGATCGCCGAACGCGCATGGACCAACACCGATGGCAAGACGATGATGGCGGCGCTGATTTCGCTGGATGGCGAGACCGCTAAATTCAAGAAAAAAGACGGTTCCACGTTCAGCTATCCGCTCAGCAAGCTGAACGCTGAAGATCAGGCGACGATCAAGGAAGCGGCCTCGAAATAAGGCAGCGTCATTTGAGCTTACAAAACACCGTATTCTCCCCGGGAGAATGCGGTGTTTTTCGTTTAGCGGCTGCAAAAATCCGTAATCACGGAATAATTTCCGTGGCACTCCCATAACAAGAGTGTCTTTTTACGCCCTCATGAAACACGTCCTCATGTTAGCGAGCTGTTTATTCGGCTTTGCTGTGTCTGCGGGAGCACTCGAAATCCCGCGTACCGTTCACCGCGTCTCGGCCGCCTCTCAGGCGTCCCAGGAGGCGGAGAAAGGCAAAAAGGGCATCCTATGGGTGCTGTCTGACTCGTCGTTAAAACCCACCTGACCCACCTGCTCAGGTACCATCAGTTTGGTGGTTTTGAAGACGGGCCGTTCGATGGGCGAAGTGGTGTTCGTCGATAACGGAGAAACAGACAAAGTACCGGCAGCGGTGCGAGAAGCGCTAAACAAGGAGTCCGGTGCGATTCCAAAAGTGGCGCTCAGCAATGCTACCGGAGACAAGGTCTATGGCACAGCCAGCCACAAGGCGCTCGTCGGCGGACTCGACAAGGCGCTGCGGGATGCCAAGCGCGCCATGCGGGATGACGCCAAAGGCGCGGCTCCCAAGCCCGCCACTGCAGACTCTAAGACTGCGCCCGCCAGTGACAGTGAAACTCCGGCAGCGCCCGGCGATATCAAGGTCACGGCGGACAAAAACGGCGAGAAGAACGTGACCGGCGCCCCTCTTGAGCAGTGGAAGAACTCCAAGGGGACAGCGGTCATCGCCAAAGTCACGCGTGTGAGCAAAACGAAACTCACGCTGCTGACGGACAAAGGAAAAACCGTGACGATCAATCAGGCCGATCTTGCGGCCGAGAGCTACTCACGGCTCCAGGAGATTCTGAATCCGTAGTCTTCCCGGACATCGTTCTTTCTGGTCAGGCACTCCGGCGACGGAGTGCCTGATTTTTTTGGCTGCAATCCGGGGAGACCGGCGTAATTCGCGTTCGTGCACATTTCGGTCCAGCCCGTATCCAGTGAAGAAATCATTCCGCTGCGCGTTCGTTACCGCGGTGAGGCAAACGGGCAGATCGTTTACGATTCGATTCACACACGCGCAGGGTGGTCGAAATCGTACTTGCTTCGGGTTGGAGACAGCGCCGCCGGTTTTGGTTCCGTCGCCATCGAAGGACCGTGGAAAGACAAACCGACCGTTTTCGAATTCTACGTGCTGCCCGAATGGCGAGGACGGGCGTTTGATCTTTTCGAGGCATTCCTGGCAGAAAGCGGCGCCCGCTTTTTCGAAGTGCAGACCAGTGACAGCCTTTTGACGGCGATGCTCCACACTTTTGGCTGTGGTCTTGCCAGTGAGAGCATTGTCTTTCGTGACGGGTTAACGACGTCGCTGACGAATCCACGCACTACGCTGAAGCGCGTCACGTCGCACGAAGAGTCCTTGAGTGGCTTTGCTGAACGCGCAGGCAAGAGCGAGTGGAACGCGGAGCTGGATGGAAGGACCGCGGGCACCGGGGGACTCATGTTTCACTACAACCATCCGTACTGCGACGTTTACATGGAGATCGCCAAAGAGTTTCGGGGCCGCGGTCTGGGAGCTTACTTCGTGCAGGAACTCAAACGAATCGCATACGAGATGGGAGGAATACCCGCAGCCCGCTGCGACCCTGGCAACGTCGCGTCAAGAAAGACACTGCAAAAGGCCGGATTTGTGCCGTTCGCACACATCCTAACCGGAAAGATTGTCGATACACCGGAATGAAAAACCCCTGCCGGGTGAACCGGCAGGGGTTTGGAGATTGATCCGGAAGCGCTGGATTGTATCGGTTATCAGTGAAGGATTGGAGAACGGAGAGGATCGCCCAAGGGCTTCCTCCCGTTCCTCTATTTCTTCTTCTCCGGCTCGAAGGTGACGACCACGTATTTCGTCGCTTCTGATCCGAGCGACTTGACGGCGTCCTCCTTCTTAAGTTTGGCCGAAGTGGAAGAGAAGGTCACTTTCTGAGTGCCCTCCTTTTTTCCTTCTCCGATGGTGATGGTTTTTGAGTCAACCCCTTCGAGTTTCGCAAACGCCTCACGGACGTGCTGCTTACACCCCCCTCAGGTGACTCCTGTCATGCCCACCGTGTAGGTGGTCGTCGGTTTCTTGTCGCCGGCAAAGCCGGTACAGACAAGCAGCAGCGAAAAGATCGCTGTCAGCATGTAGACTAATTTCATGTGTTTGGTCTTGGCTTGTGGTTGTTGAGCTTCCGGTCAACCTGCCATGCAACATCTTAGACGAAATCAGGCGGTCTGCCAAACCGCTTTTATCCCCGCCGGCACTCTTGTGAGGGTGCCGTTTGCGTCCCTAAAATGTCCATGCGGCGGAGACGGCAAAGGTGGGCGCGGGATCCAGCGAATCTTCGCCGGAGAAGGTGTCGGTGTAGAAGGGCAGAAGGAGATTGAAGCTCGCGGTGAGGTGTTCGTTGAACTTATAGCCGGTGCCCAATGAAGCATTGAGCGTGAACTGACCGCTGTTAGGATCACGGCGGCCATGCCATTCGGAGTATCCGTAATAGTTGGCGGCGATACCGGCTGAGAACGAAAGCTTTTTAGAGGGCAGATACGTAACGCGCGGGATCAGAGTGCCTTCCACCGATCCGAGGTAGCCGTGAGAGTTTTCGTAGAGGGGAAACCGGCCTTTGCCATAAAGCGAGAAGGCCCATGCGCCTTTGATGGGCACGCCGAGATAGAAGTCCGCCACGGGATCGAAGGTTCCGTTTCCAAACTGGATGTGCAGATGGGGGAGGCCGAGGTCGCCTGCCCTCAGAGGATCGCTTTGGGTCTCGCCCGCCGGGATGGTGAAACCAAGCGAGAAGCGGGCGACGGAGTTTTCGCCGAACAAACCTTTCGTTCTCCACCCTGCGCCGAGTTCGAGATCGGCAAAGCCTTCGTAAAGTTCCGTGCGATGGTGATAGAAACCCGCGCGGATGGCGGCATCACGGTCTTCGGGACTGCCGCCGTTGGGAAAGACCGTTTCGGCGCGCTGGTCCTTGATAAAATACGGTATCCGGATGAAGGCGTCCCATGTGTCGTTGAACGTCCGGGAAACTCCGAGCTCGTACCGGGTGAGGTCGAGGTCAACCTCATGGGCATGTTCGATGACCTCGACTACGCGCCCATCCGGGGTGATGCCTTCGGTTTCAGGGTGTCCGCCTGACAATCCACGTGAAGTGGAAATGTCCAGCGACGCGCGCCACGAGGCTCCATCCTGTCCGACGATGCCCGCCTCGGTGTCCCCCGACCGGGGGATGGCGGGATTCGCTCATGCGGGTCAGCCAAATGCCAGTTGCGGGAGACTGATGGTAAGAAGTGCGGCGAGCGAAGGAAGGACGGGGAATTTCACAAGTAGTTAGGAATCAAAGGGCGGCGAGACGAGCAAGATAACGGAAACCTGACACGACGAATGCACCGGAGCAATCAAAAGTTGAACTGTTGCCGGGGCTCATAGTAAAAACACTTCCATGCAAGACCCCGACGACGAAACGCCGCGTGATGTGGACAACGATGAATTTTATGAACTGTTCGAGAATGCCCCCTGGAGCAGTGGACGCAGTATCCTGCAGCGTCGCGGTTTCGAGCCGTTGCGTCCGGATGGGATTCCCGATGATCAGGTGGCGGGATGCCTGTGGGAACTTCTTTATGCGCTCGCCGCACAGCGCGTTTTTTTCCATGGGACCGATGGCCTAACCGATGCCGCGCTTTACCGTTATCTTGACCAATGGCTCGACGAGCCTCATCAGGATGTCCCGCTCTGCCTGGAAATGAACTGCCGTCATGATTGCTCGGGTTCTGAGGACAGTCTGGAGTTTTTGAAATACGCCGACGATGAGACGCGCGCCATGTGGCAGGAAATGGAACCCGAGGCGGAACTGCCGCCCAAAGAGACTCCGCCTGCCGACCGCGACCGTTTCATGCCCCGTCCACCGGAACCGCCCCATGTTCCCGACGATGCGACCGGCGGCATTCCACCGGAATGGCTTGAGGAGGACGGCGACGATGACCCGCTGGGACTTGCGTCTGTGGATGACGCCATCGCTGCCAACAACCGCGCCAATGCGGAGCCCGAACAGCCTCCGACTCCGCCGCCCTGCGAAAACTGGCAGCGCCCGGACCGGGAACTCCAGCGCACCGGCTTTACGCCCGTTCCGCCGGACGAACTCACGGACGAAACTCTTACCGCGCATCTCTGGCAACTTCTCCACCAACTGGCTATCCGCAATTTCTTCGTCACTCACACAGACCACCTCAGCGACGCAGATCTTTATCGCAATCTCTGGACCGGGGCCATCCGCGGGGAGGCTCTCATGCCGCCGGCCCGCAGCCAAACGGCTTACTGGATGCACGATGTGCTTGGCTCTTACGGAGACGAAGAGCTCGAAATTGAGCTGGCGGTTTACGCGACCGACGAAGCCCGCGCGCGTCACGTTAGCGAATACCCGGGCATCCCCCTGCCTGATAGACGCGACCGCCTCATCCGCCGCGACTGGCGTCTGCCGCGACCGCCGTTTTGACAGGCGCATGAAACGGGACCGCCGCATTCGTATGCTCGAAAACTTGACACCGTCATAACCCTCTGCTTTTAACAGGTTAATGTCCATTTATAAACCCATCGCGTCGTTGCGACATGGCTGACTGGATCCAAAGAGCGCCGGTCGGCGTTCGGGTCACAGCCAAAAGCGGTGAGCGGGTCTCGGTTTTCGCCCGCTCACACCGGGCTGTTTTAGGAAAGGGGTGGAGTTTTGATATCGCGGAGCCGGAAATGACGGGAGCGGAGTTGCTGCTGGGGGCTCTGGCTTCGGATGTGATAGGATTGTTTTTCGAACTGGCAAAGAAGAGGCGCGCGCCGGTGGATGAAGTGGAGGCGACGGTGAAGGGAGAACTGGCGGACCCGCTGGTGCATCTGGGCGTGATCGGCGCAGAGGGAGAACCGCGGTATTCGAGTTTCACCCTGCGGGCCTATGCGGGGAGTTCCGCGCCGGAGGAACTGCTCCAGGAAATCTGGAGGGAGGCACTGCGCCGCGCGCCGCTGGCGAACACCCTGCGCCGCGCCGCCGCCCTGGAGGCTGCACTGCAAATTTCACCCTAACACCCCACGCCATGTATCGTCTTACCCCAGAACAGGAAGCCATTGTCAGCCGCGCGAACGCCATTACCGGTTCTGTTATTGCCTCGAATGCCGCCGAAGTGGATGAAGCGGGGCGTTTTCCGGCGGAGAGCATGAAAGCGCTCGCGGACGCGGGGCTGTGGGGACTGCTGGTGCCGAAGGAACTGGGCGGCATGGGCGAGGGCCTGCGCACGCTGGCAGCGGTGGTGGATGGGATCGCGCAGCACTGTGCGTCCACGGCCATGGTGTTCATGATGCATCAGTGCGGCGTGAATTGTTATCTCGCCGATCCGGTGAAGTTTGAAGCGGTATTGCGCGACGTCGCCGCAGGCAGGCATCTGAGCACGCTGGCCTTTTCCGAGAAAGGCAGCCGCAGTCAATTCTGGGCACCCGTTTCCAAAGCCACCGCCAGCGGAAACGGCGTGGCCCTGAGCGCGGAAAAGAGCTGGGTCACGAGCGCGGGTGTGGCCGATGGAATTGTGGCGAGTTGCGGGTCTGAGGCGGGACCGGGGCCTGCAGTTTATCTGGTGAAGAAGAACGACGCCGGAGTGAAAGTGAACGGCGGGTGGAACAGCCTGGGAATGCGGGGCAATCAGAGCAATGCGATGTCATTCTCGGGCGTGGCGCTCAATCCGGCAGAGCGTTTGATCGGGGTGGACGGCAAGGGGGACGAGATCATGCTGGGAAAGGCGCTGCCGGTTTTCCAGATTTGTCAGGGAGCGATCGGTGCGGGGCTGGCGGAGGCCGCTTTTGCCGCAACGCAAAAGCATATTACGGGGCACGGCTTTGAACACACCGGAACGAAGCTTTCCGATTTGCCGAACCTCCGCGCACTGCTGGCGCGGATGAGAATCGAGACCGATCGCGCGCGGGCTTATTTGGTGGCTACGCTGGACAAGCTGGAGTCCGGCGCGCCCGACGCCATGCTCCACGCACTCGCCGTGAAAGCATCCTCCGGGGAAACAGCGGCGCACGTCAGCGACCTTGCCATGCGGGCATGCGGCGGGGCGGCATTTTCCAAACACCTCGGCCTTGAACGCGTCTTCCGGGATGCGCGAGCTGCGATCGTGATGGCCCCCACGACGGACCATCTGCACGAATTCGTGGGGCGTGCGCTGGTGGGCCTGCCTCTCTTCGGCTGAACAACATTTTTTTCCCAGCAACCAAACATCAACCAATAAAACAACATGCGCCTGAAACACATGCTCCTCTATTCCGTGACGGCCGCCGCCATCGCTGCGACGCCCGCTGCTTACGGACAAAAGAAGAAAACAGAACCCGCCAAAAAGCCCGCTGCCGAGGCCACCGCTGACAAAAAACCGAAGGCCGAAGCCGGTGCTTCAGGTTGGGATACGATCCTCAAAAAATACGTACAGGATGGAAAGTTCGGCTACGGCAAACTCAAAGCGAACAAGGCCGATATGGCCGTGTTGAAGAAGTTCATGGACTGGCAGGCGAATGCGGATGTGAAGGCGATGTCCACGGAGGATCAAATCGCGTTTTACATCAACGCCTACAACTCCGCCTGCGTGCAGGCCATTCTCGATCACTATCCGGTCCACACCCCTAACGATGTGCCCGGCTTCTTCGACAAGATAATGTTCAAAGTGGGCGGAGAGGAACTCAGCATTTCCGGTATCGAGTACAAGCGACTCATCGAAAATTACAAAGACATGCGCGCGCACTTTGCCGTCGTGTGTGCGGACCGCGGCTGTCAGCCGCTGAAGCCGAGCGCCTGGACGGGCGCGACATTGAATGACGACCTCGAAGCGGCGGCGAAGCAGTTCGTCGGCGACAAGAAATACTTCTCCGTGGATAAGGAAAAGGGCGAGGTGAACATCTCGAAGATTTTCGAGTGGTACGGCGAGAAATTCACGAAGGATCCCAACCGTCCTGCGGCGAGGGCGGAACTCTATCTGCTCCCGTGGTTGTCCGCCGAGGACAAGGCCCTGCTCGAGTCCGGAAAATACAAACTCAAGATCATCGAGTGGGACTGGACGCTGAATGAGAGCCTTAAGAAATAACCAATTCCAGGAACTTTAAAAAAAATGCGCCATCCTATGATTCACAAAGCACTTCTCATCGCCTCCGCCGCCGCGTTGACTTCGCCGCTCTATGCGGGCACGACCGCACCTGCCCCCGCGCCGGAACCGGTTCCGGCTGCAGAACCATCCACCGTTTTCGGAACGACGTGGTTCGATGAACTCAAGGCAAAGAAGGACGCCGCCGGCATCCCGATTACGCTGGGCGCGTGGCACTGGTTCCGATTCGGTGACGACGGTCCTGGCAGCAACGGCTACGGCATCCCCGGGCTTCGCGGCACCTATTACTGGACCGTGGAACTCGACCCGAAACTCAAACTCGACGGTCCGTTCTTCAAGGAGGTGGGCATCCATTCACAGATCCGCCTGCGGGAGGAGGGAACCTTCCGTCCGTTCATCGACGACGAAGTCTGGCCGTGGGAAGTGTACGGCTACGCGAAGACGACGGCGGGCACCTTCAAAGCGGGCCAAATCTGGAAGCGCTTCGGTCTCGACTGGGACGGCGTCTTCTACGGCAACGTCGCCTATTTCGACGGATTCAAGCTTGATCCGGACCTGGGTGTGTCATGGGAGCACACCTTCAAGCAAAGCGACAACTTCAAGGTGGACACCTTTGCGCAGTTCTTCATCCATGAGGACGGCATCAATGGTTCGCTGGCCGGGGCTGATGCGGAGAGCACTTCGGCTCTGCGGGAGGAGAACACCGCGGTGCTTCGTGTGGTGCCCACCTGGACGCTGGCCGACGGGTCCAGCATTGCGCTCGGTTTGTCAGGATCGGTGGGGCAGATCGATTCCAGCATCGGAGCCTTTGATGATACCTACTGGGCCTGGGCTGCGGACGTGACTTACACGAAGGGGAACTTCAAAATCTTTGGAGAAGTCACCCAGGGGCACGGCACCATCAATCCTGTCCGCTACGTGTCCGGTGGCCCGAGTGACAGGATCACGGATTATCTGGTAGGCGCCAGCTACAAGACCGGTCCGGTGACCTGGCGCGCCAATTATTCCGTGGGTTACGACGACAATCCGGACGGAAAACAGGAGTTCTTCCTGCCTGGCGCGACCATTGCCCTAACGCCTAACGTGGACCTTTATCTGGAATACGTGAAGTGGACCGTCGATCCTGACAACGCTCCGAAGGCGGACTACGAGGACGGTTATCAGGTCATCCTCAACTGGCGCTTTTAGGTTGCAACGGCGTCCGTCACGGACTGACTGTGACGGACGCCACGCCCTTTCCTCATCTTCATGAAACCTGTCGTTGTCGGAGCTGTTCTTTATGATCCCAAGGTCTCTATCATCTGGGAGATCATTCGTGAATTCTTTGAGACGAATGGCTGTCCCATGGATGTGCGGCTTTACAAGGACTACGACCTGCAAAACGAGGCTTTGATCGATGGGAAAATAGACATCGCGTGGAATTCACCGCTCGCGTGGCTGGATGCGCAGAGCCGCAGCGGAGGAACGTGCCGCGCCATCGCCATGCGCGACACGGATCGCGACCGCGTTTCGCACCTCATCGCGCGCCGCGGAGGCGGGATTACGGACGTGAATGGCCTGCGAGGCAAAACCGTCGCCCTCGGCGCGGAGGATTCGCCGCAGGCGCGTCTCATTCCCCAGGGGTTGCTGTGGCGGCACGGGCTGGCTCCGGACAAAGACTACACAGCGCGCCGCTTCGATCTGCTGGTGGGCCTGCACGGGGATCACATCGGAGGCGAGAAGGAGGCGTTCCAATGTCTGAAGCGCGGCGAAGCCGATGCGAGCGCTCTGATCGATCTCAACTGGCAGGCGTGGACAAAGGACGGCACCATCGATCCCGCAGAGTTTCAGATTATCGCCACCACCGACAGATATGACCACTGCGTCTTCTCGGTGCGCTCTGATTTCGATCCTTCAGTAGAGGATCGGTGGCTCGCGGTTCTTTACAGCATGGACTACGAAAATCCGAAACACCGCGAGATGATGGATCTTGAAGGCCTCAAGAAATGGGAACCGGGCCGCACGAGCGGATTCGGCGCGTTGAGTGAGGCCGTCGAAAAGCTGCATTTTTTTGCCTCTGCGTGATCGATTGCGGACGTTTCCTCACGCAGTTCATGAATACTTCCCTTCCCTTCTCCGTCACCCAGGTAGGTTCCTGGCCGCGCTCAGAACGGCTCCTTGCGGCACTGCGTGAGAAGCGCATGGGGCGCATGAGCGCCGCGGAATTCAACGAAGTAGCTGATGGCGAGGTGCGGCGCTGTGTCGCGATTCAGGAGGAAGCAGGCGTGGACATTGTGGTGGATGGTGAACTGCACAGAGACAACTTTTATTCCTTCATCACCGACAAAGTGGACGGAACCCGGCTGATGTCGCTCGCGGAAATGCTCGATACCGTGGAAGACAAGGCGGGTTTTGAGGAAATGCTGCAAACGCTCGACGCGCCCGCTTTCGCCATTCGCAATCCGACCTGCGTGGGCAAGCTGAAGCGCCGTGAGCCGCTGGCGGTGGATGAATTTGTTTTCACCCGGAGCCTAACGGACAAGCCGGTGAAAGTAACCCTGCCCGGTCCCTATCTTTTGACACGCGCCATGTGGGTGACCGCGCATTCCAGGTCTGCCTATGGCGACAAGCCGGTGATGGCGGAGGATGTGATCGCGATGCTGCGCGACGAACTGGAGGAACTCGCGGACGCGGGGGCCGACTTCGTGCAGTTTGACGAACCGGTGCTCACAGAAATCGTTCACAGCGGCGACACAAAACGGCGCACCTTCATGTGAGCGACTTTGGCAACCCGCCGTGATGCGGGTACCGAACTCGCCTACGCTGCGGAACTCTTTAATCGCGTGACTGCCGGATTCGAAAACCGGCTGCGGCTGGCGCTCCATGTTTGCCGCGGAAACTGGTCGAAGCGGGAGGATGTCATGATTTCCGGCGACTACCAGCCGCTCACTGATTGCTTCAAAGCGATGCATGTTCGCCAACTGGTCCTTGAATACTGCACGCCACGCGCCGGAGAGCTCACTGTGGTGGGTCGTGCGCTCGCAGACCGGGAAATCGGTCTCGGCTGTGTGAACCCGCGCACCGATGAAGCGGAATCCCCTGAAAGCATCGTCGCACGCGCGACAGAGGCGCTGCAGTTTTGGAAACCGGAGCAAATTTTCCTCAATCCGGACTGCGGCTTTGGATGCTTTGCCAACCGGTGCGTGAACGAAGAGGGAATCGCGACCGCAAAACTCCGCAGCATGGCAGAGGCGGCCCGGCGGCTGCGGGGCTAGGAGGCAACCGCCAGAGACTGCGACAAGCCCCGCGACAATCGCACCACGCCGGGAGCCATTGCATTTTCCTGTAACCCCGGGCCTGACGCGGTTCAGGAAAGGTGTATGAATCCCTCCATGCCCTCTGCTCAATGCCCGGAATGCGGCGGACCTGTCGCGCCTTCGGCCGCTCAGGGACTTTGCCCCCGGTGTCTCATGTCCAGGGCCGCCGAGCCCACCGAACCCGCTCCCCGGGCCGCACCTCCCCCTCTCGAATCTGTGATCGCCGCTTTCCCCCATCTGGAGGTGCAGGGCATCATTGGTCACGGCGGCATGGGGGCCGTCTATAAAGTCCGCCAGCCAAAGCTTGATCGCTTCGCGGCACTCAAGCTCCTTCCTCAATCTCCCGCCACTGATGGCGCATTCGCCGAACGCTTCGAACGCGAAGCCAAACTCCTCGCACGACTGAGCCATCCTAACATCGTGTCCGTGTATGATTATGGGCAGGCCGGCGGATTCTTTTATCTGCTGATGGAGTTTGTGGACGGCGTGAATCTGCGCCAGGCCATGCGCACCAGCCGCTTCACTCCCGCCCAGGCGCTCGGCATCGTGCCTAAAATTTGCGATGCTCTGCAATACGCCCACGACGAAGGGGTTCTCCACCGCGACATCAAACCGGAAAACATTCTCCTCGATGCCAAAGGCCGCGTAAAGCTGGCCGATTTCGGAATCGCGAAGCTCATCAACTCCCCTGCGGATGAACTGCAAAGCTATTCCTCCGCCAGAGCACCATCAGTTAGTGGTCTCACTCAGGCCGGTGCTGCGCTTGGCACGCCCACTTATATGGCTCCGGAACAGCGAGACCATCCCTCCGGTGTGGACCATCGAGCCGATATCTACTCCCTCGGCGTCGTCTTCTACGAACTCCTCACCGGCGAACTCCCGCGGGATTCGTTCTCTCCGCCCTCCACCAAAAGTCAGGCCGATCCCCGCGTGGACGCCATCGTGCAGCAGGCTCTGGAGAAGGAACGCGAGCGCCGCCAGCGCAGTGCCGCGGAAATGCGCACCCAGGTGGAATCGATTCATTCGGAGGATGTCCGCCCCGCGAGGAAGCGCACGCATTCCCGCTGGCAAAAACTGGCGAAGACCGTGGTCGTGGTACTCATTCTCCTCGTCATCATCCGCACCTTTTTGGTTCAGCCATTCAGGACCCCGACTGATGGCCTTGCACCCGAAATCCCGCGCGGCAGCCATGTCCTCGTGTGGAAACTGTCCCGGACATTTGTCCCTGGCGATATCGTCGCCTACGAACAGGATAACCTGTCCTGGATCGGTCGCGTGGTCCGGTCCGCCGGTGAAGACCTCATCCTGAGCCGAAACAACAATCCAGAGATTACCATTTCCCGCTCCGCGATTGTTGGAAAGGTCATCAGCGTTTACTGGCGCGGGGAGAGCGAAGCTGCTCCGTCAGCCAACAAAGCCGGGGACCGTGGAGTTCCCGCAGACTTCTCCTCTGCTTCGGCTCCGCCCGCCTGGATGGTTGGCCGCTGGATCCCCGACCTTGACCGCACCCTCGAAAATCTTCCGGATGATTCACCGGATTCTGTCAGGGAAAAAATCCGCTCTCTGTGTGAAGGCGCCGAATTTGTCATCGATGCGGAACGCCTTCAACTTTCAAACCGGCTGTTCGGTAAAACCAGCGTTTCGGGCCGCATGCTCTCCTATCATCAAAATACCGACGCGGTCCTCGTTCCTCTTCCATTGCCGGGCGGCGGCAAGGGGAACACGGTCCCCACCATTTTCCGGCGCGACGGACCACATCTCATTGTCGCATGGGCCGTTTCGCCTGACAAATCGCTCATCATCTTTTTCCGTGCCGCGCCGGAGGAAAAAGCGCCGCCGGTTTCTGTCGCTCCTGTCTGGCTTCAGGGAGCCTGGGTTTTCGACAGGGAATACAGCCTTGCCCAAACGCTCAAGCTGCCGGGACAGAACATGATCGAGTCGCATAAAGTCATCGAGTGGCTCGCCTCCGCCCGGTATCCCGGCATGCGCATGGAGTTTTCTCCCTCAGAGCTGCGCAGTTGTCTGCGACCTTACGGCGGAGCGACAAAACCCCTGCAGGCCCGCCTTGAAAGCGTGGACGCGGACACCGTCCGTCTTCCCCTCGCCGGCGCGTCCGGCCCGGAACCTTACCTGCTCAAACACTCGGGCCGCCGTCTCCAACTGATAAAGGAAAGACCTGACAAATCCACCGCTCCTCACGTTATCTTTCTGAAAAAGACGGATTCCATCACCACAGAGGCCGGCCTGCGCTACGCCGCGAAAGATGCACTCAGAGCACTGCTAACGGCCATCACCGCCACCGATCTCAAAACCGCAGGTTATTGCGTATGGCGGGAGGAGCCAGCCGGCACCGCTGCGGTTTACCCGGACGGAAATGTGCCGGGGATGAATTCACTCCCGGATTGGCAAAAGACGGATCTGCCTTCCCGCCTCCTCCCCGCAAGAATAGATCCTGCATTGCTCCGGGTTCTTGCGCCGGCGGAGTACATCGTCGAATTCACTCAGGATGCGTCAAAGGAAATCACGGTGCATCGCGGCACTGGCAAGCCGGATGCACGCGGCACGGTCCGCAACGCCATCATTTCGTGGAACGGCTTTGACCCGAAAACTGCTCTGTCCGCCGAACAGGAAATGCAGGCACGCGTTCTCTTTCTCGACGACCTTGCTTATTGGGAGCTGAGCACCGGCCGTGAAACCGCCACCACCATTCCCGCGGTCTCTCCGCGCATCGCGTTCGGACCGGCAGTCGAAAAAGTGCTGCCCTTTGGCGCTCCGTGTCTCCAGCATTACCTTCAGTTTTCGAGCGGCAATGTCTTCGACATAGGCCGCGGTCCCGACACCACCAAAGAACAGGACGAAGAAGACCGGAAAAAGGCGGAAGACGCAGGCGGTGTGGACGCGGAAGCACTCGGCGGCGAAGAGGCCATGCAGTTTGCCGGCGAAGGCTGCCTCTTCACCAAGGAGCATGATCCCGACTGGGAAAAGCAGACTGCGGAAAGTGTCGCCTCTCAACTCCAGCGCGCCGGCTGGATCACCGGCGTCATTGAAGCCAAAAAGAAATCCCTCCCGGCCACCTACCTGTTCAAAACCGCCCGCGGTGAAGCCGGCATCCTTCAACTCCTCGACATCGTTCCGGATGATCGGGGATACCACGGCGACGGACACCAGGGACACGGCGTGAAACTGCGCTATAAGTTGGTGCAACCCGCCGCACCCCGTTGATGGAGACCACCGCCTTCCACACTACCCGCTGGACGCTCGTTCACAACGCGCGCGGCGAAACCCCGCAGGCGCGCGAGGCCCTGCGCGAACTCTGCTCCCGCTGCTACACGCCTGTCATCGCCTTCCTGCGCCGCGAGGGCCGGGATGAAGAGTCCGCCCGCGAACTTGCGCATGAATTCTTCGCCAAAGTCCTCGCCGGCGACACCCTCGGCCAGGCGGACCGCGACCGCGGGCGCTTTCGCACTTATCTGTTAGGCGCGGTCAAGCACTTCCTTGCCAATCACCGCCGTGACGCCACACGCGAAAAGCGCGGTGGCGGGGCTGAACACCAGCCCCTGGGTGAAAACACCGACACTTCCCCTGGCATCCAAATTCCCGATCCCTCCGCCCTTCCATCCGATAACGTCTTCGACCGCGAGTGGGCTCTCGCCATCATCGGACGCGCTCTCGTTCACCTGGAGCAGGAATCCACTGATCCTGCGCAGTTTGCTGCCCTAAAGCCATGGCTCACTCCCGCGGGCCTTCCTTCCTCCCAGGCCGAAACCGCCGTTCAATTGGGCGTCACCGAAGGCGCTCTGAAAGTCGCCATCCACCGCCTTCGCAAACGTTTCCGCCTGCTCGTCCGCACCGAAGTCTCTCTCACTCTCCTTGAACCCTCCGACCTCGATGACGAAATGCATCACCTCGTCACGGCTCTCGCCTCGTCAGGTTAGATCGTAATCGCCGGTCGGGTCCGTCACATGCGAAAAGGATGTAAACCCGCGCTGTAATGCGGACGCGGTCGCGTTTGCAATGAAGGAATGTCCACTCCTTTACAGCGCACCCGCATGTCTTCGCCCCGTCTTCGCTTCCCTGCCCCGCTCGACCCGGCTTTCACGCCGTGTGCGCTCTGGAACCGTCAGATAGTGGCCGCGGCGGAAGCATCCGGCAGGGCTGTGCCGCTGGTTATCGCGGTCGAGGGTGAGGACGGCCGCACGAGCAGGTATGAAACCACCATCGCCGCGGAACCGGATGCGAAGGATCTGCTGTATGCGGAGCGGGTGGTGAAAATGCTGCTGTGGGCGCGCGGGGGATGGCGGGTCGTGATTGGCGGACCGCCCGCCGTCACAAATCATCTGAACACTCTTTACGCCGCCGGAGGCAAACGGCTGTTCGATGCAGACATGATGCAGCGCATCTATCTGAAGCCGTTCACGATAGAGGGCACTGCGGCGGATCAGGTGCCCGCGGCACGTGAGAAAAGCGCCAGTCTCGGCGGTCACCTCGACGGTTGCCGCATCGGCTTCGACCTGGGCGCCAGTGATTTCAAACTGGCCGCCGTGCGCGAGGGCGAAGTGGTGTGGGCGCACGAAATCCCGTGGGACCCCAAGAACCAGGCCGATCCATCTTATCACTATCGGCATCTGGCGGACGGATTGAAACTGGCCGCTTCCAAGCTGCCCCGCGTGGATGCCATCGGAGGCAGCTCCGCCGGCGTGATCGTGAACAACCGGTTCATGGTTGCCTCTCTCCTGCGCAGTGTGGCGCCCGATCGCTTTGAAGAGGCCCGCGGTATTTTTCAGCGTCTGCAGCGCGAATGGAATGTGCCGCTGGAAGTTGCGAACGACGGGGACATCACCGCGCTGGCCGGCGCCATGTCGCTCAATGAAAACGGCGTGCTCGGGGTGGCGATGGGCAGCAGCGAAGCCGCAGGGTATTTGAATATGGAGGGCCGTATGACCGGCTGGCTCAGCGAACTCGCCTTCGCTCCCGTGGACATGAATCCTGACGCGCCGGCGGATGAGTGGAGCGGAGACCGCGGAGCCGGCGTGCTGTACTTTTCCCAGCAGGCAGTGAACAAGCTGCTTCCCGCCGCGGGCATCGCCCTGCCGTCCGGCATGGGGCTGCCGGAACGCCTCAAGGAAGTGCAGGCCCTCATGGCCTCCGGCGATCAACGCGCCGCCCGCATTTATGAAACCATCGGCACGTATCTGGGCTACTCCGTCGCTCAATATGCCGCGTTCTACGACTTCCGACATCTCCTCATCCTCGGTCGAGTGACCACCGGTCCGGGCGGCGACATCATTCTGAACCGCGCGAAGGAAATCACCTCTGCGGAATTCCCGGAACTGGCAGACCGGATCAATATTCAGCTTCCGGATGAAAAGAGCCGCCGCGTGGGCCAGGCTGTCGCCGCCGCCAGCCTCCCAAAGCTTTCCTAACAGGATTTCACTAACTATTCCCGCGTGAACTTCACCCAGCCCGCCGCCGAAATCTTCGTCCCGGATCAATCCCCCGCGCCGGAGGCGCTCTCGCGCGTGACTCACCTCGGCGTCGGCGCCCACCAGGACGATCTCGAATTCATGGCCTTTCACGGCATCCTCGAGTGTTTTCATTCCTCCACTCTGCACTTCGGCGGCGTCACCTGCTCCAATGGGGCCGGCAGCGCGCGCACCGGGGCCTATCAAAATTATACGGATGAACAAATGGTCGCCGTGCGCCGTGAAGAGCAGCGGCAGGCCGCCATCGTTGGCCGCTATGCGGCGATGATCCAGCTCGACCACCCCACCAGCGTCGTGAAGAGTCCCACCGACCCCAGCGTGCGCGAGGACCTGGCCCTCATTCTGAGCCACTGCCGCCCCCTCGCGGTTTATACTCATAATCCGGCCGACAAACACGATACCCATCTAGGCGTCACCGTCGCCCTCATCGAAGCCATTCGCTCCTTCCCGCCGGATCACCGTCCCGCCGCCGTCCACGGCTGTGAAGTGTGGCGCAATCTCGACTGGCTCGACGATTCCGAAAAAGTCGCCCACAACGTCTCCGGCCATGAAAATCTCGCTGCCGCTCTCAACGGCATCTTCGATTCCCAAATCGCCGGCGGCAAACGCTACGATCTCGCCGTCATGGGCCGCCGCCGCGCCAACGCCACCTTCTTCGACGCCCACTCCATCGACGACGCCACCTCGCTCGCCTTTGCGATGGACCTCACACCGCTCATTGAAGACGGCACGCTCGACCTCGTGGACTGGACGGTCTCCCACATCGAACGGTTTGCCGCGGATGTGAGGAAACGTCTGGAAAAGCGCCTCGGGCGTTGATCAGTCAAATTCGCTGCATCTCTCCATCCTATGAGTCTATTCGATTTCTTCTTTCCAGAGCAGGCACAGGCCAGCCATCTGCGGAAACTTGCAGAGCAGGGACAGGCACAGTCAATGTCAATCCACCGGGAGAGACTGGCACAGGTGCAGGCCGCACGTGCGGAAGACGCGCGGACCCGCGGCCTTGAACAGCGCGTTGAGCAACTGGAACGCGACCTTGGACAGGCCGGGCTGGCGATTGAAGCGTTGCTTGAGCTGCTCGAACAGAGTGGTGCTCTAACAAGGGAGGCCTTTGCCGGCCGGATACAGGAGATCGATTCGCGCGATGGTGTGGATGATGGCCGAATGACTCCACGCGATACACAACCCTTCAGTCCCAAACGTTCATGGCCGGGCACATGATTCGACAGGCCGGCATCGCGGTTCGGGCAGTCCGGAGAATCACGGCTTTTCGAGGCGAATGGCGAAGGCCTGAGTAGCGCGGATGACGACTTTCTCGCCGATGCGGCGTTTCGACAGGTCCACATCAGAACGCACGGGGAGAGTGGCGGAGGAACCGTCGGAATACCTGAGGGTTGCCGTGTGATTCGCCTGGTCGATGGCGGTGACGGTGGCGGTAATCTGATAGGAGTCGGCGGCTGCGGCTCCTGGTTTCGATCCCAAGCGGGCGACTCCGGTGGCACCGGTGACGCTGTCGCCAGCCCTCTCGCCGGGTTTCGCCATGCGAACGATCACTTCGTCGGTCAGTGTGGCGTTGAGCTGGTCGCCGATGCGGATTTGGTTGAAGTTGGCAACCTGGGGGCCGGCGGTGATGGGGAACTTTTTCCCTTCGGGAGTGACGAGTGTCACTTTTCGATTGGCGGCGTCGATTCCCGTTACCGTCGCTCTGACCCGGGTGGTGTGGGAAACCTCTCCGCCCGGGACGCCCGCTTCGACGCGTCCGGTGGTGATGCTCTCCGCATCGATGGACGAACAGGAAATGACGCTGAAGCTGGCGCACGGAAGCAGGGCGGCCATGATGAAGCGGATGGGTGTTTTCATGCTGTGAGCAGTTTTGGTTGGTTCCGGTGAATCAGGCGGCAAAAACCACCGGCCACGCATGGTGTCCGAAATTCAAACAACTCAGTTTTGCCGCCGTTCATCGATGCGGAGGGTTGCACGCTGAAAGGCGGGCCGTCCATTATACGATGGTTTATATCGTCCCCCGGCAGTCCCAACCAATCCGGTCAATCCTCGATGCCGAGTTTCATCTCGTCGCTGTTGCCGCGGAGTTCGGGGGCATACATGGCGGAAGCGAGGGCTGGGAGAGCGCTGAATTTTCCGGGGATTTCGGCGCGGATGCGATAGGAGAGGCTGTGCTTCCCCAGCGGAAGGGTGCGCAGGAAGAAGCAGACGCGATCGTCGCGGAATTCACGGTAGGCGCTGAGCCCCTCCCATGTGTAGCCGCTGCGGACGTCATCGGGTTCGAAACCAGCGGCTTTGAGGTCCTCGAAGATAAGGTACTCGTAATCGTTTTTGCTTTCGAGCGTGAGTTCGACTTCGATGAGGTCGCCGCTCTTGAGGGTGTCGCCGTCTTTGATTTCGGCGCGGTCGTATTTGAGGACCTTTTGGTTGATGGCCTGACCGCTGGAGCCGGAGACGAGGACGGAGGCATCCTTTCGCTGGATGAGGCGGAAGTATTTGCGGTTCACTTTCACTTCCAGACCGGCGCGGGTGATGCGGTCTTCGAGGGTAAAGTTCGTCAGGTAAACATTGGAGTAGAGCGGGCCGGCGCCTTTGCGGCGGAGGGTGACCTCGTGCTTTCCAGCGGTGACGGCATTGCCTTCCACGAGGAGGGTGCCATCGAAACTGAAGAGGTTGTCTTTGTTAATGGTGACGGATTTCTTCACCTGGCCGTCGATGAGCACCTCCACGGTCATGTCGGGCGCGTTTTCGCCCGTGGCTTTGATGTAGTCGGCCATGGCCTCGATGCAGTAGGCAGTGTCGCGCGTGCTGTTCCACCATGTGGCGTGGCGGCGGTTGTTGAGGAGGAATTTCACGAGGCCGGAGGCTTCGGGACTCTTCGGTTTGACGCGGGCAAGGAGTTTCAGATAGAAGGCGTTGGCTTCGATTTCGCTGCCATACCACCACCACCAGTAGCTGCCATTGCGGAGGTCGAGGCGGGCGGTTTGGTTTTCGTCGTCCTTCACCAGGAACTGCTCGACGTTTTGGAGGAGCATGTCGCGTTTTTCGGTTTTCTTTTCGGTATCCAGGGCGAGGCCGAAGACGGCTTTGGCATAGACGGACAGGCCGTTGCGGTCGCGATAAAGGAAGTCCGTCATGGTGTCGTTTTTCACGCCGGCATCGGCGAGGACCATGCGGACGAGAGCGTCGGTATTATCGGCGGCGGATTTCCATGGATCCTTTTTCTTCGGGGCATTTTGGAGTTCGACCACCTGGCGCTCTTCGTAGCCCTTGAGCCAGTTAACGCCGTTCTGGACGACGCCGGGAATGATGGCGAGGCCGGCGGCCTGCGCGACCTGGAGGCCGTGCAGCACGACAGCGGTGGTGTGAGGCCATGATTGCTCGCGATCACCGCTGAACCATCCCCAGCCACCGTCGCGGTTTTGCATGCTGGTGATGCGCTCCAGGCCGACTTTGACAATGTGCACATGCTCCTCTTCGTCGAAGACGGGATTTTTGTCAGACCAGCGGAGGTCCTTCCATTGCTGTTCGGCGCGCTTTTGCGGATCGCCGATTTGCTGCGCGTTGAGGTTGGTGCGCTTCTTTTGCACATCGGCGAGGCTGATACCCATATCGAGCAAAGTCTTGCGGGCGATGACAGCGGGGACGAAGCGGTTGAGCGTTTGCTCGGTGCAGCCGTACGGGTAGTCAACGAGATACGGGAGGGCATCCACCATGGCAGTGGCGAGCGAGGGTGAGTAGCGGACTTCCAGCTTCGACTGTTCCGGGCGGCGTTCGTTAGGAACAGTGAAGGCAATCTTCGCTTCGCTGCCGTCAGGGCGGATGGCGGCGCTCCAGCTTTCGGTCTTCAGCATGCCGTGCACCTTCACGGGGAAACTCATCTGCATGGCGTCGCTGTCACTGTCGGTGATGGCCTTCATGCGCACAATGGCGGTGCCTTCCTTTGCGGCTTTCACGCGCCAGTCCACGCGCTGCTCCTTCCGGGTTTCGAGGCTGATGGTTTTGGTTAGGTCCTGGCCGGGGATGGCTTCGAGGCATGCGCCATCGAGCTCCAGAGAGACTTTCACGTCCTTCTTTGCATCAAGGTAATTGTGGACGTTGGCGCTGAGGGTGACTTCGTCTTTCTCAACAAAGAAGCGCGGGGCCTGGAGGCGGATGATGAGGTCCTTGCCGGTGATGATTTCGGCATCGGCTTCGCCGACTTTGGTGCCGTGGCCCATGGCCCACGCTTTGATCTTCCACGTGGTGAGGTTGTCCGGAAGGGGGACTTCGATTTCGGCGATGCCGTCCTTGTTAGTCTCCATCGATTGTGACCAGAAGGCGCTGTCGGCGAAATCCGAGCGGATCATGACGGCCTGTTCCGGACTACCGCCGGCTTCTCCGGCGCCGCTGTCGTCTTTGGACGCGTCGCGGTCGCCCACGGACTTGGCGGCGGCCATGGGAGCGGCGGAGAGCATGTCCGATTCCCTCGCCGCGTTTCGTCCGCCGCCGGGTCCGAAACCACCACCGAAGCCAATTCCTCTTTCCCTCCGGACGCTGCTGGTGCTTCCCGGTTTCCGTTTCATGTCCGGTCCGTTTTTATCCTCCAGGTCGATTGTCATATCTCCGAAAATTCCGAGCATCTGCCAGCCAGGAAGATCGGAGGGAATGTTCAGAGAGGGGAAGAAGAGGGAGAGATTCGTCTGATTATTGGGATGGTGCTGGCGCCGCCACTTCCAGAACCAGTCTTTGATGTCAGGAACGTTGGAGCCTCCGGAAATGTATTCCAATGATTTGTCATACACTGTCACGACCGTGCTGCCGACATAGGGCTGGTTGTCGAGGCCGGTGAGTTTGAGTTTTACCTTCGCCTTGCCGCGCGGTTTGTATTTCTCCGCGTCGGTGAGGACCTCCATGTTGAGGACGCGTTTGGCGGGCGGCACGGCGATCTCACGCATGGTGGAATGGACTTTGCCGTCGCTCACAGTGAAGGCTTCGAGGAAGAAGTTAGGCATGTCGTCGAGGGCGACTTTGACCGTGAGCGGGGTGCTCTTGCCCTTGAGCCTGAGAACCTGCGGGTGCGGACAGAGGCCGGCGCTGGGTTTGATAAAAAGGAAAACGGTGCTGTCCGCGCGCTCTGTATTGACGAGGAGCTTCACGTCTTCGCCCGGGGCGTATTCGGCCTTCTCCGGCACGAGTTCGATCTGGCTGAAACGATAGTCGCGTCCGTCATTGGCGGCGCCGCGGACGACGAAGAAGACGCCGCCTTCCTGCTCGCGGCCTTTGGCGTCCTTGATCTTTGCGGAGATGCGGTACTGGCCGGCTTCGGTGGCGCTGAATTTGGCGGTGACCATGCCGTCGTTGCTGGTGGTGATGTCCTGGCCGGCGACTTCGGTTTCCTTCGGTTCGCCTTTTTCGTTGTAGCCGATCTTGAGGAGGGAAGCGCGGCCTGCGCCTTTCACGCCTTTGCGGTCGAGGGTCATGGCGCGCACGCCAGCCTCAATGGACTGGCCGACTTCGTAGTGGCCGCGATCTGTCCATGTGGTGACGGAGAAGGGCTGACGCGCCACGAGCACCTGGCCGCTGCCGAGAATGGTGCGGCGGCTTTCGTCTGTGACCTCGATGCTGATTTCGTAGCGGTGGTCCTCGTCCGGATGGAGTTCTTTGGCGATGGAGGTGTCAATCACGATGTCCATTTTTCCGTCAGGGCCAATGGCGCCTTCGCCTTCCAAGACGAGTTCCGGGGGATCGTTTTGCTGCGGCCACCACCACCAGAGGGGGGCCTTGCAACCCCAGCGGCGCCAGCCGGGATACCAGTCGTAATCATAACACCACCACCAGTAGCCGGGACCGTAAAACCAATCCCATGGGCGCACGGGGTACCAGCGGGCGGTGTGCGGGCTGCGCTGCACTTTATACTTCACCTTCGCATTCACGACCGGCGCACCGAAGTAGTAGGTGGCGGTCATTTTGGCGGTGACTTTTTCGCCAAGCATTACGGGTTCCGCCGGCGCGTCCACCTTCACTTCGAATTCCGGCTTCTTATACTCCTCGACGCGGAAAGAGCCCTGAGACTGGAAGCCCGCGGGATGGGTAAATTGAAAATAATACACGCCGAGTGTTGCGGCCCCGTCCAGTTTCAGCGTGTCCGCCATGCCGCCCCACGCGTCGGCGGTGAGTTCCTTTTCGAAGACTTTTTCCTGCTTCGGATTGATGATGCGGACGGTGAACTTTTCGTTGGCGTAGGCGGATTTGTCCTCCGGCAGATCGTACTTGGCGAGGCGCGCCCATGCCTTGAACTTCACTTCCTGGCCCGGGCGGTACACGGGGCGGTCGGTGATGAGGTGAATCTTTCGCTGGTTCCACTCCTGAGCACCCTTGCCAGGCAGCCAGACGCCGATAAAGCCCATATTGGCGAAGCGGCCCTCCTCTGTGGTGGCGGTGATGAGCCACTGGTACCTTCCGTTAGGGTCCTTGATTTGCTTTTGAGACGCAAAGAACTGTCCGCTGCCGTCGGTGAACTCCGCGAAATTTCTGGTGAGGATGTTCGCCTGCCGCCGGCCCGTGCGTTTCTTCACGTCGATGTACTCGGTGCGATAACCGAAGAATTCGAGATTCGCCTTCGCGACCGGAGCGCCGGTTTTGGAATCGACCACGTAGTAGTGAGCCTCCTCCTCACCGTTCTTCTGCACAATGGCGGTGTCCGTGATCCAGGCGATGCAGCCGACTTTGTTGCCGTCCTTCAATGCGGCCTCGAGGAAATAAGCACCGGGAGTTTGCAGCGGGGTGGTGACGTCGATGCGGCGGTCCCAGTGAGCCTTGCGGGGTTCGAGGTCGAGTTCCCATTTCGCGACTTCCTCCCCGAGATATTTTGCCATGTCCTTTTCGGCGATCCGGTAGCCGATGTTGCCGACGTTGACCTTCTGCCAGTCAAGGTCTTCGGGGTTTGATTTCAGATAGGCTTTGGTGTCGGCGAGGAGTTTTTTGAAATCCACGCGCCGGGCGGTGAGGGCGAGATGCGAGCCGTTCCGGAAGACGAAGCCGACCTTTGCGCCGATGCCGGGAATTTGCGTGCTGGAGCCATCGAAGCGGCCCCAGTTTTTGACGATTTGGTCGAGCTGGTCCTGCCATATCTTCTTGAGGTGATCGGGGGCCGTCGCGCGGAGACGTTCAAGAGTGCTGCCGAGAATGGAGGCGGCGCGCTCGTACTGGCGGCGATTGATAAAGATGGAGGCGAATTCCGCAGCGGCCTCGGCGGCGACACCGCCATCAGGATCGCCGGTGACGATGCGGTCGTAGATGGCGATGAAATTGAACTCATCCGGCAGGGTGAAGCGCTTCACGCCGGTGGCAAGACGCGCGGTGGTTTCATTTTCCTTGAGCGTGTGCAGGGTGAGGATGCCGTCCATGCGGGCATCATCGTCGTCTTCGGGAGCGCGCCAGTAAGCGGCCATGGTTTGGACATCGAACTCGCCCTGAAGGAAGCGCGCGAAATTGAGGTCCGAGCGCAGAGCGGGGACCTTGCCCTGTTTTTTCCACTCGGCGAGAAGCCAGCGAAAGCGCTCGCCATCACTCTTCGCGGCGGCCCATGATTCGGGGGTTTTGTGATAAACCGGGTCGCCCTTCGCATCGACAGGAGCACCGCGGTCGGAATTCATGCTGCGGCCGCCGCGCCAGTAATAATTCCGTCTGCCATAACCCCAGCGCTGGTTTTCCTCGTAGTCCGGCAGTTTGGAAAGATCGGTGAGCGCCTGAAGCTCCCAGCCCTCGACTCCGGCAATGGATATGACGAAGGATTCATAAAAGGATGCCTTGGTTTCGGGGGATTCATTGCCTCCCTGGATGGCAGTCAAGGCATCCTGGAAAAGCTGGAGACTGCGCACGCGGTCCCGCTGCGCGCTGCTGACCTGGCGGCCACCGGCATACTGGCCGCGCTGGTATTCGCCGCTGACGATAGTGCCCCATGGCTGAGCGCTTTGGTAAAGCGCGGCGGCTTGTTTGAGCAGCCGCCAGTCTTTGGGGTGGGCTTTGACGGCTTCTTCGACAACGGCGTCCCAGAGGGTGGGCTTTCCGAGGTTTTGCACGCATTGCACGGCCTTATTCAGATCGTCAGCGAGGGGTTCTCCGGCGCTCGCCGCATCGGTGGCGAGTTCACGAAAGACTTTAAGTGCGTCGTTCCAGTTGCCGTCCCTCATGGACTTGTCCGCCTGTTTGCGGCGCTCCTCAATGGTCGCAGCGGAGACAGCAGCGGAGAACGTCATGCCGGCGAGGAAGAGCCAGAGAATCGAAAGGAGGGTGGTGGTCTTCATACGCCCAGCATAACGGGCGGCGGCGACTTTGCCTGGGAAGAGGTTGTAAAGAGTTTGTATGTGGAGCGCGGGGACTCAAGAACCGTGCCCAATCAGCCTCTCAGCGCCAATCTCCGTGCCTGCAGAGCGATTCTCTCTCAGCGAAATGAAACCCATCCCGGAATGGAATTTTCCGGATACACTCAGAATCGAGGAGAGGAAAAAGGGAATGCAGGACTCCCTGGAGACAGTTGACGGGGTGCGACTAATTACTTTTCAACCCGAAACCCCGGTCAGGGGACATTTTTTTTCGGGGAGGCATGTTTTGAAGTTGCTTCCGGAAGGGGGGCCTCTTAGTCTCGGCACCTCACCCAATAATCTTAGGGGGGATCGGATTTTTTTCTAGCCTTGGGGCAGAAAATTATCCAATCTCCGCCAAAATTCATGACCCGTCCTACCCCATGAAGGATATCCCTCACCTTGTATCCCGCCGTGCGCTCCTTGGCATTGGCGGACTCGCTTTAGCTCCCCGCCTCGCGCAAGCCCAGGCCCCGGCCGCAGCCCCCAAAGAAATCCTGGTGGATGTGGACAAAGTGAGCATCGACATCCAGAAGACTCCGGACTTCAACGTGCCGAACGTGACGCCGAAACGCTTCATTCCGAAAGACTGGATCGAGATCGAAGTCGATTGTCAGGCCAAACTCTCTAAAAATGCGACCGACAAGGATCAGAAGGCTTACGATGAGGTGACCTTTCAGTATTACGCATACCTCAGCGGGAACGCCGATGCGAAAAAGAATCGCGTGCTCACGGGAGAAGTGGTTCACGTCAATGTGCCAATTGGTGAAAAGATTCATTCCGTGGTGTATATCTCCCCCCGGACGATTTTGAAAATTACGGAGAAGCCGGGACCCGCAACCAAAGCGCTGATCAAAGCGTGGGGTGTGGCTGTTTTTATCAAAGGCACGGAGGTAGGACGCAGAACGAGCGACGGGAACAAGGAATGGTGGAATGACGCGAGGCTTCCGCAGAAGGAGGCGGCGCTGCTGGATAAATCGAAGACGCCGTTCGCCCCGCTGTGGGGTGATTACCATCTGGACGTGCGAGCGAAGTAAACCTCAATCCTGCGCAAAAGTCATTTTCCATTGACGGGCGGTTTAATCCCCGCTCTAAGCACGACTCACGATGGCAGAAAAGAAATCTGTTTTGACACTTAATCTTGGTTCGCAACGCGTCGGGATGGCGCGTTTCGGAATTGGAGCCAGGGGTTCGCTGCTCTTAAAAGAGTACGCCTTTGCCGAGATGCATGGCGATCCGACGACCGACGGCACCCGCCGGGGAGCATTGACGGCCGCGGCGAAGCAGCTGGCAACAGGTCTCCGGGCTGCAGATGCAGAAGTGAACTGGGCGATTCCCGGTCAGTTTCTCATCGCCAAGTTCGTAAAACTGCCGTCGCTGGCGGAGGATCAGGTTGAGAAGATCGTGGGCTTCGAAGCGCAGCAGGCCGTGCCCTTCCCGCTGAATGAAACAGTGTGGGACTATCAATTGATGGGGAAGAGCGGCGGCGAGATGGAAGTGGCGATCGTGGCGGTGCGCTCCGAGCATCTGAACGATCTGAATGCCTCGGTGGAAGGCGCAGGTCTCGCGACGCACACGGTGGATGCGGCACCGGTGGCGCTCTACAATGCATTCCGTTATAACTATCCGGACGCAGGCGGCTGTTCGCTGCTGATCGATCTCGGGGCGCGGACGACGAATCTCATTTTTGTCGAAGGGCGGCGCGCTTTCATTTCCAGTTTCCAAACCGGCGGGGCATCGATTTCGCAGAGCATCGCGAAGGAGATGAACGTGGACTACGACACCGCAGAGCAGCGCAAGGTGGCGGAAGGGTTCGTGAATCTGGGAGGCAACTACGAGGATCATGAAGATCCGGAGATCGACGCCATGTCGAAGGTCATCCGGAATGCGCTGGCGAGAATTCACGGTGAAATCGTGCGGCGGACGAATGCCTACCGTCAGCAGCAGGGAGGCACTGCACCGGTGATTGCCTATCTGGCAGGCGCTGGAGCGAATCTTCCTTACGTAAAGGAAGTGATCGAGGAAAAGCTGCGGATTCCGGTGGAGTATTTCAATCCGTTGAAGAACGTCTCCGTGGGCCCGCGGGTGGATGTGGAGCGGATCAGTCAGGAGGCGCACACGCTGGGTGAACTGGTGGGGCTGGCGCTGCGGGAAATGTCCTGCCCGATGTCGCTGGATCTGGCACCGAAGTCCGTGCAGGCGAGCCGCGATGTGGGGAACCGCAAGCCGTTCCTGTTTATGGCGGCCGCGGCGCTCTTCGCGACGCTGATCGGCGTGTGGCTGTATAACAGTTCCGCCGCCTCCGGGTACGATTCCAAGCGACAGTTCGTGCAGGGCAAGATCAACCAACTTTCCGCTGCGGATCAGGAAATCCGGAAGGCAGAAGACCGCGAAAAGCAGTTTCAGGCGCGGGCCGGGCATTTGGAGACTGCCATTTCAGACCAGAAGTACTGGGTCAGCCTGTTTAACGAGTTGAACAATCTGATGAAAGACGATCAGATTTGGGTGGTGGAAGTGATCCCGTTCGGTGAAGGAAACCGTCCGGTCACGCTTCCGCTGTGGGGCAATGAGACTGACTGGGCATTCGACCCGGACAAGCGCGTCGTGCCGGGTGGCGGCGGGCCAAAAACCAAAATCGCAGTCACTGACCTGCAAGTCACGGCAATCAATCGCGGCGGCGGAGAAACCAGCGGAGCCAATGCGGTGGAATTCTTCAAGAGCATTGTCAATAATCCGAAGATCAAGGACTACTTCGAGTTCCAATCCAAGGATACAGACGACCTGATGCGGAAGTACCTGCAGAACCAGGTGGGGGATTTGGAATCCAAGGACGGTTATGCATTCAAAATGCGGCTTCCGCTCAAACGCAAGATTGAGGCCATGCCCGTCAAATGAAGCCCCGGAAAGGAAGACCCAATCGAAATTGAGGACAACATGAGCCAGGGAAAACAAAACAAGTTTATCGTAATCTATTTCTCAGTCCTTGGAGCCGGCGCGCTGGTGCTGGGCTATCTTGGATGGTCAGCGAGTTCCTCTTCAGACGAAGCGGAGCAGAACTACAAGAATGCCGCCGCAGAACTCGACCGCCTGGAAAAAGCTCCGCTCTCCCGGACGGACGAAAATGCGAAGGAAAAGACGAAGCTGGTGGAGGCCTTTGTGAACAAGGTCAAAGAACTCAACACCACGCTGACGGGGTACCAGGCGAAAATCAACACTTCCGAGACGAACGAAAGTTTTCAGAGGAAGTTGAACGAGGCCACCAAAGCGGTGAAAGACAATGCCGCGGCTCACGGTGTAAAACTCGATGCCAAGTTTGATCTCGGAATGGGCAATTATCTTGGGGAATTTCCTGTCTCGGGTAGTGCTCCCAGGCTGAGCGCGCAACTGGATGGAATCGTATTCCTTGCCACCACAGCGTTTGATGCCGGAGTGACCAGTATTGATTCCCTCACCCGGGAAAAGCTGCCGTTTGAATCCGAGAAGAGCGAACCGGCTCCCGGCACGGCGACGCCGGCAAACAGGAGACCTCCCGCGACCAGACCGGCACCCGCCGCGGCGAAATCCAAGGCTCCAGTGGGCCCGGTCGTTCCCGAAAGCGACGTCATGGAACGCCAGCCTGTGGCGATCACAGTGACCGGAAAGAACCGGGCTATTTTGAATTTCCTCGAGATGCTGGCCAACCCGTCTCCGGACAAAGCTCCGCATTTTTACGCGATCCGTACTATCCGCGTGGAAAACAGCCAAAAAGACGGCCCTCCAAAGTCAGTCGTAGTGGAGGAAAAGGAAGTGCAGCCGGATCCGAACGATAAATCGAGTGTTTTCAGGCAGGATGCGATTTTCCTTCTCGGAAATGAGGATGTGAGAATGCATTTGGACTTGGATCTGATTCGTTTTTCCGATTTGCCGGCAGAGACAGAAAAAACTGCGCCGGCCAAAGGCTCCGCCAAACCGGTCGCAAACACTGCGAAACCGCCTGTGAAGGCTCCGGCTCCTTCGGCCACGCCGCCCGCGCCTGCGGAAACACCGGCCCCGTCTGCGCCTGCGCCTGCCACGCCGCCTGCCCCCAGTTCCACGGCGGCCCCCGCGACACCGCCTGCCGCGCCTGCGCCAGGCTCCAACAGCCAATAATTCTATCGTTTTCTGTTTTATATGGAGTGGATCAAAGCCAAATACGACCGCCTTCTCCTGGGCATATTCGGAGTGATTGCCCTTCTCGTGGGGGGCCTGCTAATCATGAAAGTCCTCGGCTTCAAGAGTCAGTTCGGGACCTACACGCCGCCGATTCTCCGCAGTGATTTCGGCAAGGGAGAGGGTGGAAAGCTTGTTGATGCCGCAAAGACGCGGCTTGCGGAGCCGATCACTTTCAAACCGCCGGTTTACGAAGGCAAGCCGATCAGCCTGTTCACATCCGCACCGGTGATCAAGGTGGCGCCAAGCCAGGAAGTGATTCCCATCCTCGATCCGAAATCCAAGCAGGTTCGTCCGCCGATCGACAACCGCTGGCTCTACGAAAACGGCCTCAACATGGAACGCGCGGATATCGCCACGTTTGACAGTGATGGCGACGGTTACAACAACACGGAAGAGTTCCTTGCCAAGACCAATCCCCGTGACAAGGCGAGCAATCCGGGTGTTTTCACGAAGGTGGAATACAAGGAGTGCGTGAAGGATCCGCTGACGCTGAAGATCAACACGACGACGGATCAGAATGAAGTGCAGTTTCGCCGCACGGAACCGGCGGATGTTGCCTTCAACACCACCCATTTGAAGCAGGGAGATACTTTCCCTGCAGAAAGGGGAGGCACTGAGCCGCGCTTCAAGATCCTCCAGGTTATCGCACCGAAGTCACCGAGAAATCTTATCGCGATCCTCGATGACCTCCAGACCAAAGACAAAGAGGAGAAGTATGAACTGGAGTTCCGGGGCAAGCCACTGGAACTGCCTTCCCGCCGGGCCAAGCTCGTCTGCAAACTCGGCAAGGAGGAGGAAAAGATCGTGTCTGAGGGTGAAGAATTCACTTTCGCGGCTGACCCGGAAACCAAGTTCGTCGTGAAAACCATCACGGATGAAGAGGTGACGCTGGAGGTGACACCCGCCGGCAAGACCGAAAAAGTCCTTAAAACATATAAAATTCCGCCGCCACCCTGAACTTTAGATGGTGCCAAATTCCTGATTTGTGGCATAAACCGTCAAAAAATCATCTCCCTCTAATCCCCACACTATTTTATTCCCAACCCGATTCATCTCATGAGAAAGCCCGTGCTCCAACTCCATCAAAAGGCACTGATCGCCGGCCTGGCGTGTGTCTCCGCGCTGCCAGTGACCACTGCATTCGCCGGTGAAACCGGCGGAAGTTCCTCCATTGTCGAACTTGAAATTATCAGACGTCAGGAACGCGTCCGGCAGGCCTACGAGGCAGAGATTGAAGGCGACAAGCTCTACGGCAAACAAGACTACGCCGGAGCGATTGAACGCTATCAAACTGCGCTGAATTTGATGCCCACCGGCTACGCAAACCGCCGGGACCGTCAGCGGATCATCTCCAAATATGCCAGCGCAGCCGTGATTCATGCGCGTGAACTGGGCCACAAAGGCGATTTCGCCAAGGCCAAGAGCCTCCTCAACAATGTCCTGTCGGAAAACATGGACCCGGACCACCGGGAAGCCCAAAAGCTTCTGAAGCAACTCGACGATCCGGACCGTTTCAATCAGGCGATGACGACAAAGCACTTCGCCAACACGGAGGAAGTGAAGCGCCATTTCGATCTCGCGCTGGGATATTATGATCTTGGTCAGTTCAACAAGGCGGAGGACGAGTTTAATCGCATTCTGGCGATCGACCCCACCAACACAGCGGCCCGCCGGGGCCTGGAGCGGTCCCAGCGCGCCCTCACCAACTATTACAAATCCGCCCGGGATGAAACACGGCTTCGCATGCTCAACGGCGTGGACGCGCTGTGGGTGAGTGCAGTGCCCGGCACCCTGAAAGTGCCGGTGGCCGTCGGCGGCAGCGGCATTGAAGATCCGGGTTCGGCACCCGTTTCCTTTAAACTGAACAACATTACCATCGACCACATTCAATTCGCCGAGGCGGATATGACCGAAGTGGTGCAGTACCTCCGCAAGAAGAGCGCGGAAAACGACCCAACCGAAACCGATCCCAATAAGAAGGGCGTAAACTTCATCAACAATGCCAAGGAGGGTGCCCGTCCGGTGACGCTCGACCTGCGCAACGTGAAGTTGATCGAGGCTCTGAAAGCCGCCACTGATTCCGCGGGTGTTCGTTTCGATGTGCAACCCAACGCGGTGGTCATCATTCCGGCGGGAGCGGGTCCTGGCAGCATGACCATTCGCACCTATCGTGTACCGCCTGACTTCCTTTCGCGCGGCACGGCAGCCGCCGGCGGCGGAGCTGCAGCTGAAGCCCCCGCCGATCCGTTCGCCGCGGGTGATGCGGCAGCGACGGGTCCGAAACTCAAACCCAAGTCCACCGCCAAGGAGGTGCTGCAATCCCTCGGCGTCACTTTTACCGAAGGCGCCTTCGCCTCATTCGATGCGACTTCCGGCCGCCTTGTGGTGAAGAACAGCTACGACCAGTTGGATCTCGTGGAGACGGTCGTGGAGGACATGCAAAAGACCGCCGTGAAGCAGGTTTACATTACCACGAAGTTCGTGGAAGTAACCCAGCGGAACAATGAAGAGCTCGGGTTTGACTGGCTCCTCGGCGCTTTCAATGTCGGCGGTGAGCGCGTATTCGGTGCGGGAGGAACTTCCGGCAACGCCGGCGCGCTTGATCCGACGGATTATTCGGTGGTAACCCCCGGCGGTACGCCGGTGGGCGGCAATCCGGTGACTCGCGGCCTGCGCTTTGGTGCGGACGCCATCAGCCGGAACGCCATCGACGCCTTGATCGCTGCGGGCACCGGTGCAGGCGGCACGACTTCGCCTGTTACGCCGGCTGCATTCGCCATCGCAGGTGTCTTCACCGATCCTCAGTTCCAGGTGATGATGCGCGCCCTCTCGCAAAAGAAAGGCGTGGACCTGATGACGGCGCCGAGCATCGTCGTGCGCGGCGGCCAGCGTTCGAAGATTGAGGTCATCCGCGAATTCCCGTATCCGACGGAATTCGATCCTCCCCAAATCCCGCAAACATTCGGCGGCAACGGAGGCAGCATCAACTTCACCGGTGCGGCTCAGCAGGGCAGTTCCTTCCCGGTGACACCGACGACTCCCAGCAGCTTCACCTTCCGCAACACCGGCGTGACGATGGAAGTGGAAGCCACCGTGGGTGAAGACGGTTACACCATTGACCTTAACCTCGCTCCGGAAGTGGTCGAGTTCGAAGGTTTCATCAACTACGGAAGCCCCATTCAGACCACCGGCGTCAATGCCCTTGGTCAGAATGAACCGGTCGTTCTCACGGACAACAAGATCCTCCAGCCCGTGTTTGCCACCCGCAAGCTCGCCACTCAGGTGCTCATCTGGGACCGTCAAACGGTTGGTATCGGTGGTTTGATCCGCGAAGACGTTCAGTCTGTGGAGGACAAAGTGCCTATCATTTCCGCCATCCCGATTATCGGGCGCCTGTTCAAGACGAAGAATGAGGAGCACTACAAGAAGAACCTCATGATCTATGTGACCGCGCAGCTCATCGACGCGTCCGGCCAGGCAGTGCACGGCGCTGAAAAGGAAATCGAAGAGACAAAGGTTGTGGAGGAAAACCTCTTCCCGCCGGACTCGATCCCGGTCGAACCGACTAAATAAGCCAACGCCAGCGACCGTAAGGTTACTGCAAAACAATCGCGAGCAGGGCGGAGGAGCACATCCTCCGCCCTGTTGTTTTTCCGGCGAAAGACACACACGCACGGGCCGGGCACACCATGGATACGGAATTGCACGGCGCAGCCGGATTTGGGAAAACGCACGTCTTATGAAACCGCACCATCTCCTTTCCGCTCTCGCGCTGTTTTTTTCCGGCCTGCCTCACGCCGGCGCCGAAGCCGTAAAGGATCGTGAGGGGGCGGTGCGCGGCGACAAGGCGGCGATGGAAAACGACGCGCGCTGGATCTACAACGACTGGAAGAAAGGATTCGAAGAAGCCAAACGTCAGGGAAAACCGCTGCTCATCGTGCTTCGCTGCGTTCCCTGCATCTCCTGCATGGGGATCGACACGCAGGTGCTGCTTCAGGAATCGGACGTTTCGCCGCTCCTCGACAAATTCGTGTGCGTGAGGGTCATCAATGGCAATGCGCTCGACCTTTCCCTTTTTCAGTTCGATTACGACCTCTCGTTCTCCGCACTGATTTTCAACGGTGACGGCACTGTCTATGGCCGCTATGGATCATGGACACATCAGAAGAACGCACAGGAGAAGTCCACCGCGGGTCTGAAGGAAACGCTACAGACCGCGCTTAACATTCACAGCGGCTACCCGGCCAACAAAGCATCGCTCGCCGGGAAACAGGGAGGCCCCATTCCGTTCAAGACTCCCATCGAAATTCCAGGGCTGGCCGGCAAATACCGGCACGAGCTCGACTGGCAGGGGAAAGTGGTGCAGAGCTGCGTGCATTGCCACCAGATCGGAGACGCCTTCAGAACATCCACCTGGGAACAAAAGAAGCCGGTGCCGCTGGAATGGATATTCCCGCATCCCGGACCGGAATGCATCGGATTGGAAATGGACCTCAACCGCGCAGTCAAAGTCACAGGAGTGTCCAAAGATTCACCCGCCGCGAAAGCCGGACTCCAGGCGGGCGATGAAATCACGTCGCTCGCCGGTCAACCGCTGGTATCGGTGGCGGACTTGAGCTGGGTTTTGCATCGCGCGCCGGAAACGACGACGCTTCCGGTTTCTGTGAAACGCAACGGCGCGCCGGTTTCGCTGAATTTGGAGCTAACCGGCGGATGGCGCCAAAAGAGCAACATTTCCCGCCGTGTCGGCACATGGGATATGCGTGGCATGGTCCTGGGAGGACTGCTCCTGGAGGAACTCCCGGACGCAGAGCGCGAGTCGCTCAAACTCGGAGCAGACGCCCTCGCCCTCCGGGTGAAGCATGTGGGTCAGTATGACAGACATGCTGCTGCAAAGAGGGCCGGCTTCAAAGCAAACGATGTGATTGTGGAAATCGACGGCTCGTCCGCGCGCGCCACGGAGGGCCAGGTCATCGGCAGGCTTCTCACCGGTCATCGGATCGGTGAGTCCGTGAAGGCCACGGTCCTGCGCGGGGACCAGCGCCTGACGTTCAGCCTGCCTATGCAGTGAAATGCCGCTATCGCAAACCGGTCACCCCTCCGTCGATATCCCAAGCCACGCCCGTGACAAAGGAGGCTGCGTCGGAGCATAAATAAAGGGCCAGGTCCGCGATCTCGCGGGGTTCTCCCATGCGGCCCAGCGGTTGCGCGGCGGAGAGCACGCGAAACATCTCCTCTTCACGGCCGGGATAGTTTTTCGCGAGATACTGATCCACAAAAGGCGTGTGCACGCGCGCCGGACAAAGGCAGTTGCAGCGAATGCCGCGGCTCACATAGTCGCGCGCCGTTTGCAGGGTCATGGCCAGCACCGCGCCCTTGGTCATGGAGTAGGCAAAGCGGGCCTCGAGACCCACTTTAGCCGCGATGCTGCACATATTAAGCACCACTCCCCCGCCCTGCTGCATCATCCGCGGGATCGCCAGTTTCAATCCGTGGAAGACGCCTTTGACGTTCACTCGATAAAGCCGGTCCATGTCCTCCGCCGTTGTTGTTTCCACCGTTCCGATGTGGCCGATACCGCTGTTGTTTACGAGAATATCCACCCGCTCCAGCAGACCGAAAGCCGCCTCCATCGCCGCAAAGTCACTCACATCCACCAGTCCTGTCACCACACCGGGCAGAGCCGCGGACAGCGCTTCAGCGCCCGGAGCATCCACGTCGAAAACCACCACCCTGGCCCCTGATGCGGCAAAGCGTTCGACAATCGCGCGTCCAATGCCGGACACACCGCCGGTAATGACCGCGGTCTTGCCTGTTAAACTGGTGTGTTCTGTCATTGGCCCACCGTTCAACACCGATTCCCGTCAGGAAATCGTTTTTTTTCACGGACGAGGATTGGCTCCGCCGGCGTGAGGCCGGCGGTTTAGCCACTTCCGCCGGACCTGTCAGCTAACCGGTGCCGCCTCAAGGACCTCTCCGCGATCAAACGGGACGGGTTCTTTTGCTGGTCCCGCATTCGGCTCACGCGGCGGGCGGGGGCTGGCTTTGGCGGGAGGATCATCCGGAAGAATCAACGGACGCTTGAGCATCGTCTCGTAGATATTGAAGTAGGCGCGGGCGCAGGCGGCATGGTTGAAGCGCTCCACCGATTCACGCATGATACGCCTGACGATCGTCTCCTTTTGTTCCTGCGGACGGCGATGGAACGCCATCGCTTGATTGACGGCCCAGTGGAGGGCGTCGGGATTGAAGTGCTCGAAAACGAAGCCGTTGCCCGTGCTGCCGTCGCCGCTGAGATGACTGACCGTATCCTTCAACCCTCCAGTATTGTGGGCGATCGTGAGAGTCCCATAGATGGGAGCGACCATCTGCGGCAGTCCGCAGGGCTCGAAGGAGGATGGCATGAAACAAAAGTCTGCCGCCGCATAACCGAGACGCGAATAGCCTTCATTGAAATCGAACACTGCGACACGGTCATGGAAATTGTGCTGACGGACAATGTCACGGAAAATGCGCTGATATTCCCCGTTGGCCACCACAGCCACCTGGAGCTGACTGTGCCAGTTTTCAGAAACGATGCGATAAAGGATTGACGTTAGGAGCTGCGGTCCCTTCTGAACAGGATCGAGCCTGCTGGGCCAGAAAAAGAGCGGAGCGTCAGGATTCACGATAAGGCCGGCGCGCTCCTGGAAGACGGCTTTGGCAGCCCGTTTGCCGTCCGGAAAATTGATGGCGTCATAAGAGACGGGGAGGCTGACGTCCGTAGCCGGATTGTAACTGGCATCCGGGGCATTGAGAATGCCGATGGCGCATCCTGCGTCGCGCTTATTGCGGATTTCCTGCTGCACCGGGGGCGGCACGAACGAATGGCGGCCGTCCGCCACTTCGTCGAGAAATGAGGGACTGACCGTATTGATGTAGTGCGCCGCAAAAATGCCTGAGGCCAGTTGATCCACCGGCGCATGATTTCTCGCCTGCTCGTAGTTGCCCGGCGGCATGCTGTAATAGAGATGCTGCCAGAACCTTGCGGCATCAATGCCGGTTTCCTCGATGCGTGCCAGAGTCAGCTTTTCGGTGTGGATGTTGTGAACGGTGAACAGGGTGGGAATGCGCAACTGGCGGGCGGCGGCCGGGATGAGTCCCGTCATCCAGTCATTGCAGTGTATCAAGTCCGGTTGAACCCTGGGCAGGATGTGATTGAGCACCTCTCTCTGAAAAGCGAGGGCGATGCGGGGGTTCTCGCCGCCGTAACTCGAATAGACAGAATCCCGGTAATAAAAAATGCGGTCCTCCGCGAGATGGATGCGCTCGTCCGGCAGCTTTTGGCGCATGGTTTGCAGTTCACGGCTGAAAATTTCGTAAACGTCCGTGTGAAACATCTGCCGGTAGTTCGGCAGGGCCACGTGAACGTCAGCGCCGAGATCGAACAGGGCCGCGACGAGCGAGGCAGAGACATCCGCAAGCCCGCCGGCCTTGGCGGACATGCGCTGGGCCATGTTTCCCATGCCTTCCGGCAGGTAAGTGATCTCGGGAGTTACGACCAGAATCCGCGGTTTTGCAGCAGGCATACAGGGCAGCAGTAGCAGATTATCCTGCCCATGTCACGTATCCTGGTGAGGAAGCTTTCCAGTCATCTCCGGCGGGTACGGCACGTGCAGTAAACGCAAACCGGCCGCTTTCCTCACAGGGAACCGTGAGCGAGTAGTCGAAGGACCCATCCTCCCGGGTGGCTTTCAAAGTCATGGGAGTGAAGACGGGTGACTTTGCCTGGTTGCCGGAGACCGCGTGGCCGATGCAAAGTTCGACAACGACGTCAGAAGGTTTGATTTCGCCGAGAAACACATTGGTCGTGACTGCAAAGGAGTCTCCCGTGTGGAGGCCGCTAAGCTCCCGTTCGGCATGCGGCATTCCCACCTTTACCTTGCTCCAGTGAGCGTCCAGCACCGTCTTCCGGGTTAACAGTTCGCGTGCGGCGGCGCCGTTTTTCTCCATGAGTGCGAGATAGGTGTCCGAAGCGGGCTGATAAAATTTGTCCCGGTATTCGAGAACCATACGGCGGCTGGTGAACCAGCCGATCGCCATTTTGATGGAGGCTTTCATCATGGTGACCCATGCGTGTGGCGCTCCGCCGCCCGGGCGACTGTAAAATGAAGGAACGATATCCTCCTCAAGCAGCCGGTACAGAGCCGCGGACTCGACCGCATTTCCATACTCCATGTCCTCGTATTCCTCGCCGTTGCCGATGGCCCAGCCGCACTCGGGAGAATACCCTTCACACCACCAGCCGTCGAGGATGGAGGCGTTGGGCACACCGTTCATGGCGGCCTTCATGCCGGACGTGCCGCTGGCTTCCATACGGCGGACCGGAGTGTTCAGCCAAATGTCGGCGCCCTGCACCAAAGCGCGGGCCACACGCATGTCGTAGTTTTCAAGAAACAGAAAACGGCCTCTGACACCGGCGCGGCGGGAGAACTCCACCACCTGACGAATGAAGTCCTTGCCATGGTTGTCCGCAGGATGGGCTTTGCCCGCAAAGATGAATTGCACGGGCCACTCCCTGTGGTTGACCAAAGCTTCCAAACGGGCGGGATCGTTCAGCAGAAGGGTAGCGCGCTTATAGCTGGCTGCGCGCCGGGCAAATCCGATGGTCAAAATGCCCGGATCGAGCTGCGAACGCGCAGCGGCAAGTTCGGCGCGTGTGGCGTTGCGGGCGCTCGACTGCTTTGCGACGGCTTCGCGCACAGTCGTAACAAGACGGTTTCGGGAGTGTTCATGAACGCGCCACAACTCTTCGTCGGGGATGTTGTCGAGGCGCGCCAGGACCTCCGGGCGGAAGGCGCCATTTTCCCAGTCAGCGCCCATGTATTGCTGGATGAGCGAAAGAATTTCAGAGGAAAGCCACGAGGGCGCGTGGACGCCGTTGGTCACGTGTCCGATTGGCAACTCGTCGCGCAAGCGGTTGGGCCAGACATGCTGCCACATGCCGCGGGCCACGTCGCCGTGAAGTTCGCTCACGCCGTTGGCGCGATGCGCCATGCGGAGTCCAAGAATGGTCATGGACAATTCCTGTGAAGAATCACCCGGAGCGCGGCCCCATTCAATGACACGCCATGGCGGCACGCCGGTTTGCGGCTCCAGCGCTTTGATATGCTCCTCCACAAGCGACACAGGGAACGTTTCATTGCCGGCCGGCACCGGCGTATGGGTGGTGAACACATTGGCCCGCGCCGCGACCTCCACCGCCGCATCAAGATCAAGGCCTTTCTGTGTCATGAGGTACTCGATGCGCGCAATCGACAGGAAAGCCGCGTGGCCCTCATTCATATGACAGACCACTGGTTCGAGCCCCGCGGCGACGAGAGCCCGAAAACCGCCCACCGCGAGCAGCAGTTCCTGCCGGAGCCGCATGAAGTGATCGCCGCCGTAGAGGCGCGACGTGATATCACGGTAATGCGGCGGATTTTCCGCCATATTCGCGTCGAGAAGGTAAAGCCTGATGCCGCCCACGGCGAGGGCCCACACCCGCGCGTGACACTCTCCGTCCGGGAACGGAATCGAGATACGCACCGGTTCACCGTCTTCACCGCGCACGCGTTTCATCGGCAGATTTTCGAGTTCGTTCTCCGGATAGTGCTCCTGCTGCCAGCCCTCGTGATTTAACTTTTGCTCGAAATAACCCTGATGGTAGTAAAGGCCAACGCCGACGAGATTCAGTGCGGTATCCGAAGCCGCTTTCAAATGATCACCGGCGAGAATGCCGAGACCGCCGCTGTAAAGGCGAATGCTCTCGTGCAAACCAAACTCCAGCGAAAAATAGGCCACCAAACCGTGCGGGGGATTCTTTGGCGGAGCGGTGCTCTCTCTGAAGCGCGTCTCCAGCCTTGCCAGTTGGGCGATGAATCCGTCGTCCGCAGCGAGGGCGTCAAAGGTGGCACGCGGCACCCGGCGAAGAAACTCCAGCGGACTCAGGCCGCACTCGCGCCACAGGGAAGGATCGATACGCCGCAGCAGTTCCTGAGCGTCCTGGTTCCAGCACCACCACGCGTTGCGGGCGAGTTCCTCCAAAAACCGGATTGGTTTCGGAAAGCTGGGAGCGACATTGATAACTTGAAAGACCTTCATGAAGTAGAGAAACCGGAGCCTCGCGGGACGGGCAATTTGCAAAGCAACTGGCGTGCCGCAGGATGAAATGTTACTGCGTCCGGCACGCAAATTGCCACGCCCGGAAAGCAACCAGACGTTGCCTTTGAGAACGCGCAAGCAGCAATTCCGCCGGGCGAAGGCGATTGAGACTTTCCACCGGCTTCCTGACGTGAAATGCTGCCGGCGTGAGTTCCCGTCCGTTCCCGCTGAGGCATCGAAATTCCCCCGTCCGATCCGGCGCGGGATTCATTGCCGGCCTGATGATGATGCTTCCCGTCAGAGGGTTGAGCGGATTGGTCGTGGATAATGCGGGTGGTTCGGCGCCTGGAGCGCAGGTGAGCGGAGCGCTGGTACAAGGCAGACCCGCCGCGGCCTATGCTGCCGGCCAGGGCGCGATGATAAAGTATGCGCGTGAATCAGAAAACGGCGGTGCTTCATGGGGAACGGTAGTGACGGTCGAGGAGGGACCTTCCGCGGGACTCGACGTGTCGCTCGCAGTAGTGAATGGAAATCCCGCGATTTGCTATTTCGACAAACTGGAATCAACGCTAAAATATGTCAGGGCCCAGGATGGCACAGGGAGCGCCTGGGGCGAGCCCGTTTCGGTGGCTGCCGGAGCCGGTCCAACAGACGATTTTTCCATGGAAGTCGCGGATGGAAACCCCGCCGTTTGCTTCATTGGAGGATGTTGTGAAGACCTGATGTATGTGCGGGCCACTGATCCGAACGGATCCGCGTGGGGCAATGCTGTTTTGGTGGACATTGGTGATACCAAACTCTACCAACCCTCCATGAGGGTGGTGGGCGGACGCCCGGCCATCGCTTACGCCAGCAACACAAACCTCTGGTACGTCCAAGCCGCTGACAGTGCCGGCAACGCCTGGCAAAGCAGCGTAATCGCAGCGGGCTCGCTGGCCCAGAGCGGCTCTTCGCGGTATCCGTCTCTTTTGGAGGTGGTTGGAAGACCGGCCATCGCTTTCCGCAGGGATTCCACTGCAGGCCTTACCTATTTACGCGCCGCAAATGTTCCCGGCACTGCATGGGGGCAGCCCGTGTCAGTGGACCCCGGAGGCATCGGCTCTTATTGTTCTCTGTCGGTGATCAACGGAAATCCGGCCATGGCTTACTTTAACATTTCGGCGAGCCTGAAGTACGTTCAGGCAAAGGACGCCAGTGGAGGCACGGCCACCGCATGGAACGCCCCCGTGACGGTGGATCGCGCAGACCTGCACGGAAGCGCGGCGTGTCTGCTGGAGTCGGGAGGGAGACCGGCGGTCTTCTACCGGAACCTAACGAAAGGCACGGTTGAGTTCATCCGCGCCACCGATGGAAGCGGTGCATCGAAGTGGCCGCCGCTTCCCCGCGTTGGTCCGTTTGAAACATCGACGCTGGAGGATGGCAGCGGTGTCCTCGAATTCGGAATCGTGGCTGTGGGCCGCACCAATACGTTTTCACTTTACTTGAGTAATCCAAATACCGGAAGCGAGCCACTCATGGTCGGAGCGATAACCATCGATGGTCCAAATGCGACGGAATTCTCGGTGCGCACACCGCCAGCCAGTCCAGTGCCACCCGGCAGTTCCTCGGAATTCTCGCTCCGATACTCTCCGGTGACGCCCGGCAGGAAGTCGGCGAATCTGCACATTGTCACCAATGCCGAAGGCCCGTTGAAGTCCTATGATATCATCCTGACAGGCGAATCCGTGCCCGATATTTCCGTAAGCGGATATCCTAACACATCATTGGAGGAACAGGACACCGTCCTGATTCCTCTCACCATGCCAGGCAGCAGTCGCAACTTTGTCTTTACCGTTAGAAACACAGGAGGCGCAGAATTGAACGGTCTCGCCGTGACCATTGACGGACCCGACAGCGGGGAATTCTCTATCGCCGCGCCGCCTGCACCGTCAGTGCCTTATCAGGGCTCGACCACATTCACTCTGCGGCACGAGCCAGGAACATCCGGCAGAAAGACTGTTTCAGTGCGTGTCGCAAGCAACGTAGAAGGCAGTAAAAATCCTTTCGACTTCACGGTGGATTCAGCCTCCGGCGCTCCCGATGTGACATTTCAGGCGGCTGACACCACCGTAACCAATCTCGCCCTGCAAGCCGACGGGAAGATCCTTGCGGCGGGCCTCACCAAAATCATAAGGTTCAATCCGAACGGCAGCAGCGACCTGTCGTTTTTTTCCCCGGGCATTGGCGGCGGAATTGTAGAATCTTTCCTCGTTCAAAAAGACGGTGGAATACTGGTTTGCGGCGACTTTCAAACCATCAACGGACAGCCGCGCGCCGGTCTGGCGCGGCTGCATGCGAACGGGGATTTGGATGAAGCTTTTGTCCCTGGGCTCTCGCGGCGGGTTTCCCAGGTCGCCATTCAGCCGGACGGCAAAATTTTAGTGGCGGGAACGTTTACCACTGTCGCCGGGAATCCGCATTCCTATCTGGTCCGGCTGAATGCCGACGGCACGCTGGACCCCGGATTCAATATCTCTCCTAACAATGCTGTCCTGGGCGTCGCCTTGCAGCCGGACGGCCGGATTCTCATTGGTGGATACTTTGACAGGATTGGCCAAACCACGGCCCGTTATTTTGCGCGGCTGCACCCGGACGGAAGTCTCGATATCGCTCCGACGGGATTTAACAGCACCGTTTACCGCATCGTGGTGCAGACCGACGGGAGAATTCTCATTTCAGGAGATTTTACAGGGTCGCTGGCGAGGCTCTTTCCGGACGGATCCCGCGATCCCTCTGTCGCTCCGATCGACTCCGGCTTCGGAGTTTATGACCTTGCGCTGCAGGCAGACGGCAAATGCCTTGTCGCAGGCCGTGAACTCGGATTCGGCCCCGCAAGGAACTATCTCGCCCGTCTCAATGCAGATGGATCGCTGGATACGGACTTCAACCCGAATGCGAATGCAGCAGCAGTGAGGCTCGCCCTGCAGGGAGATGGAAAGGTGATCGTTACCGGAGACTTTTCCGGTATTGGTTCCGCCAGCCGATTTCGAGTCGCGAGGCTCGAAAACGATCCGGCCCCCACCATTCTCAAAAATCGGGGAACCTCGGCCGTTCAATGGCTGCGCAGCGGCACCGCTCCGGAGGTTAATGATGTAACCTTCGATTTGAAAGTGCCTGACTCACCGGAGTGGATGCCGCTGGGCCCGGCACAGCGCATAACCGGTGGCTGGGAAATGTCTGGTCTTAGTCTTCCGGCTTCCGGCAGCCTTCGCGCACGCGCCCGGTCCGGGGCATCAATCATCGAAGCAGTGACCCCTATCCTAACGACTATCGAATCCTGGCGCATGCAGCATTTTGGAAATGCCGCGAATACCGGGACAGGAGCGGACGACGCTGATCCGGACCGGGATGGACTAACAAATTTTATTGAATTCGCTTTCGGTCTTTCCCCTGTGGATTGGAAGAGCCGGGAACTTCCTTCGTTCAAACTCACAGGGGAGACCTGCGCAGCTTCGTTCACTCCTCCCGCTGGAACGGAGGACATTCTTTACAGCGCGGAATGGAGTCCCACCCTTCGCCGCAACGCATGGCAAATAATTCCCGATACCGGCACGGGAGGCACGCATGAGTTTCGCGTGCCTGCAGGGGAAACCCGCGCATTTGTGCGGTTCATCGTCACACCCAGGTGACCGGTTTTCCGTTAGGCGGACACCGGCTGCAATGCGAACGGAACCGGGGAAATCTCCATGCCGGGATTCCGGTCTTTGAGGGATTTCTCCTGCCACTGGCTGCTCATCAGCACCACCGGACGATCCTCTTCATCCCTCGCGAGTACGGTATCCGAGGGCAGCGCCACTGCCTGATCCGACCACGCTGCGTCATCAGTTCGCCGGAGCCAGCGGATCACGCCGAACGGTGCATTTTCCAAACGCGACTCCGCATTATACTCCGACTGGAGGCGATATTGCACGACCTCGAACTGAAGCGGTCCCACCGCACCGAGCAGCGGCACGCGCTGATACGCGAGCGGCTGATGAAACTGCTGGACCACACCTTCCTGGAGAAGCTGCACGAGTCCCTCGCGGAACCGTTTGTAGTGTGCGGGGGAGCTGCTGTGCAGATACGCGAAACACTCCGGCACGAAGCGCGGCGTCTCATCGAAGACGATGCCTGGCAGTTCGCTGAGTGTGTCGCCAATGCGCAGGTCATAGTTGCCCACTACGCCGACCACGTCTCCGGCGTAAGCCTCGTCCACCGTCTCGCGCTCCCGCGCGAACAGCCGCTGGGAGTTGGCGAGGCGCACCTGCTTTTTGGTGCGGGGATTGTGCACGGTCATATCCCGTTGAAACTTCCCTGACACAATCCGCACGAAGTAAATCCGGTCGCGGTGGCGCGGGTCCATATTGGCCTGAATCTTGAATACGAACGCCGAAAACTCCGCGGCATCGGGCTCCACGATCTGTTCTCCTGCAAGGCGGGGACGCGGTGACGGCGCCATCTGAAGGAAGGCGTTAAGGAGCATCTCCACACCAAAGTTGTTGCTCGCGCTGCCAAAAAAGACAGGTGTTAGTTCGCCGCGGGCCACCGCCTCCGCATCAAACGCATGGCCTGCACCCTCCAGCATCTCCAATTCCTCCATCGACTGCTGGAGTGCATGGGGTGCCACGTTGTTCTTCACAAATTCGTCCTCCAGTCCGCCCACGCTTTCGGGGGCGCGATACGCCCCGTGCGCGGTGCGCTCAAACAAATGCACCGTGGAATCACGGCGATCGAAGACACCTCGAAAATCCGTGCCGGTGCCGAGCGGCCAGTTCATGGCGCAAGCCCCGATTCCCAGCACTGTCTCCAGTTCGTCCAGCAGTTCCAGCGGCGGACGCGTGGGGCGGTCCAGCTTGTTCATGAAAGTAAAGATGGGCACGCCGCGGCGGCGGCACACCTCGAAGAGCTTGCGTGTTTGACTTTCGATACCGTTGCCGGCATCGATGACCATCACCGCCGCATCCACCGCCGTGAGCACACGATAGGTGTCCTCCGAAAAATCCCGGTGGCCGGGCGTATCCAGGAGGTTCACCACGCAGTCCGCGTATTCGAACTGCAGCACCGTGGAGGAGACTGAGATGCCCCGCTGTTTTTCCATTTCCATCCAGTCGCTGGTGGTGGAGCGGTGATTTTTACGGGCGGTAACCGAGCCGGCCAACTGCACAGCGCCTCCGTAAAGGAGCATTTTTTCTGTTAGGGTCGTCTTGCCGGCATCCGGGTGCGAGATAATGGCAAACGTGCGTCGGCGCGCAATTTCACGGGTTGCATTCATGGAATCCAAAGATGATAAAAAGAGTTAGGAAAAGGAGGTGCCGGCAGCCGCCGGCGGACAACACCGCGCAGCGGCAAGCGCCCGGGCGTCACAGCGCGGCGCCACCGGACAGCGTCAACGGTTCAAACCCGGAGCGGTCAGGGCGGGTCCAGCGGCAAAAAGGAAAGGAACGCGAACATCGGGACGCACCAGGGAGTTTCGGTTCTTCCGGGAGAATTGCCGGTTTTGCAAGCCGTTTGCTGCGACGATATGAGTCAAGGCGCAGAGCGACCGGCGATGGGACGGCCCGGAGCGGTGCCAGGGCCCGGCAAATGATTCGCGGCTGCCGGAATTTCCGTGTCGTCGTCGGACATCAGTTCATTGGCATTGCCGCCGACCGGTTTGACGGGAACATTTTTGTTACTCTTTCTCTCTTCGGTAACCGAGGGAGCCATGCCGGGAAGACGCCACTGGTGGCTTTGCAGGTATTGGAACAGCCACACCAGCATGGCTCCAGAGAGCATAATGAGCACCACCCGCGCGATCTGAAAACCGCGGGACTCAAGAAAACTGTGCGCCGCATTCTCGACCCTTCGCGAGCGGCGGGTTTGCCTCCTCTGGTGCCGGTGACGATCCTTCCACGTGTCATCCAGCGGATCTTCCTGCGGGGGAATGGCAAGACGCGCCCTGAAAAACCGCTCCTGCTGAGCGGCTGTGTTGAATTCCGGGTCCGCGGGCGTATTCCGCGGCAAATGCGGGATGGTATGCGGGGATTGGTCGCGCACGGGAGGAAAGGAAACCTCCAATTGGTGTAATTCCGGAAGCACCGGTTCCTCGGAGTAGAGCGCCTCAAGGATGGGAGCGCGAATCGACTCGAAACAGGACGGGCACGGACCCTCCACGCCGGCGAGATTAGCAGGGACTGACAATTGAGCCCGGCAGCGTGGGCACAAAAACGAAAGCTGTTCGAGGATGGCGTTGTGGCCGATCATGCCTTGGAGAAACGGCAGGTTGCTGCGTAGATGAGTGTTTTTAGGCGACGCGGGTTTGCTTGGCAAGATTAATTCAAGAAAAATTAAGTATCAGGGAACCCAAGAGGTCAGCGTGGCCTATTGGACGCGCAGACCTCCGCTGAGCGGCATTACGCTATCGAAAACCGTCAGGGAGTGAGAAGCGAATTAACCCACCAGGAGCACAGCCCGGTAAAAAGCTCGTACTGGATAAGCGGCTCCATATTTCCACTGATAAACATGTTGGCGATGTGGGCGTCGTCCATGCGGTGGGCCTCATACTTTTCGGAAAGCATGAGGCGCGCCTGGTTCATGGCGCGGAACCAATCCTCCACATGGGCCGCGGGAATGAGAAAGCTCCACCGCACCGGAGGCTTCTTCCCGGGAGGAGGAATCCCGGGACCTTTCCGGCGTCTCCGGCGTGCCTGCGGAGATTCAGCGCCCCCTTTCGCGTCCGGAGTCTCTGCGGTGCCTTCTGTGGCTGGTGTTTCTTCCTTTACCGGGGGATCAGTCGTTTCGGGAACCGCCAATTCAAGGTCGGCGGCGACCCGCTGCAGACTATCAGCAAATAAACGCTCAAGGTCCGGGCGCACCAGTTCGTCCCAATCGCGAAGACATTCCTCGCTCACGTCGCCCGGTTCGAAGGGAACCGGGAACAGCCGCTGGCGGGCATTCTCGTCGTCCTCCACGTTCGCCAGGGAGGGAATTTTCCGGAGCGTATCGAGATGCCACTCATCAAGGTGTGCGACCCGCACCGAACCATCCTCAAGGCGATAAAGCGTCATAAGGTTAACCGGCCTTTCTCATGGCCGCGAGCAACTGGCTGGACTGCAACTGCTGCACGTAATGTTCCGCGCGCTCGCGTCCGCCGGTCCATACCACGGATTTACCCCGCGTGTGAACCTCCATCATCATCCGCTCCGCGGTTTCGACCGGATAGCCGAAGATGCGCTGAAGGATCAGTGTCACGTAGGTCATGAGATTCACCGGATCGTCAAACACAATCACATGCCATGGCTGATCAAGGGATTCGTCAATCTCCTCCTCCGGAATTACGTCAATGTCCGGCGTATCGATCGCCGCGGCCATAAAGCGCGGTGCCTCGAACCAGAGGGACGGTTTTCCGGATTTCTGCATATCAAATGGATGCACCCGAAATGTCCCGTTCGCAACGGCAGGGCATACCGGAGTCCTCATTTACCCTTATCGTTCAGGCGTTCCGCGCAGTCCGTTGCCGACGACCGGCATCAACGCCGCCCCTCCCGGGAATGTCTTCGGCCGCCTGGCGGAAGACATTGAAGTTGAGGAACTTGCGGATGTGCCACCACTAAAAGGGACGGCAGCGAAGGGACATCGCCGGCTGCATCCCGGAAGAAATCCTCCATGGTTCCCCCGGCGGGGCTGCCGGCGCGCCATTCACAGTAAAGGAGGCACTGAACCAGCGGCAGCAGAGCGATGCTGAAGTCCATAGCGTGAAGGGCGAGGACCGTGACAAAATTTCCGGGGGCCTTTCCCTCCGTCACGGCAGTCATGAAGCGGCGCACGACGGGCAGGAACCGCGCACCACCGCGCTGGGCCAGCAGCGCCTGTCCCGCCAGCGCACTGGCAGGGGGCAACTGAAGGGCCGAATCAGCGGTAATCAGTGCGGCGGCGTCGCCGCGCGCGGCCATGCCGTGAACGGCCACCGCATGAGGAGCAAGCACAGGCATAAAGATGTCCCTGACCCAACCCTTGAAGTCCCCGCCGGAAAATGTCAGCGCGGATGGCGGTCTCATGCCGCACAGGCAAATGCGCAGGACTCGCTGCACCTCGGCGGCGTCTTCAGGGCGGGCGGCATATATCGCGGAACGGTCACTCATGTGCGGGGACGATACCGCAAAAGCTGCGCCCCCCGCAACCACAGCCCCCAAACAAAAATGCGCCGCCCCATGCGGAGCGGCGCACGATTTTACTGGACAGAGGGTCCTGGCTTAGCCTTTTTTCGGCTCCGCCGGTTTTGTCTTGTCGGGCTTGGGTGCGTCCGGCTTGTCGCCGCCTTTTCTCGCGCTGCGGGCGGCTTTGAACTCTTCCACGGTCAGTTTCCCGTCGCTGTCCTTGTCCATCTTTTTGTAGGCTTCCTCAGCTTTGGTGGCATCTTTCTTTCCGATGGGACTGGCTTTGAACTCCTCCAGAGAGATGTTCCCGTCGGAGTTGGTGTCGAGTTTCTTGAATGCCTCCGCGGGATCGGGACGCTTCTCGGTGCCTTTGGCCGGACGTTTCGGCTTGGTGTCGTCCGCCGCCATGGCGAGCGCCGGGACCAGCAGGAGCGAGAGAATAAGGGATTTCATGTTAGTGTTGTTTAGGAGTTGCGGGTCCGGAAAACCGCCGCATTTGGCGGAGCCGTCACCACAGCGACTGCGGGGCAGGCCCGCGCTTTTGTATTACGCGAGCGCGGAAAGAGGCCGAAAGTTCCGCACAGAAGGTCTCATTGGCTGGCTTGTCAGCACGGTGAAGCACAGCCAGATGTGCATTCTCCTCCCCGTTTGGCATGGCTCCCGCATTTCACATTTCCCGGCCGGTTGCACGATGCGCTTGGGCGACGGTTGTTCTGTTGTGGGTTGCTGGAGCGATTGTTGTACTGGTTCACGGAATCGAGGAAACGTCGGAAGCATGGACCGTGCACCATTGGGAGGCCACTCCCTGCGCCGTAACGAAAGCCGGACTTTACGTTCCTCCGGGAATCCGCAGCGGCGATGAAGTGAGGCTTTTGTTGGATTATGAATTCGCATGGAATGGTCAAGCGGTCACGATCAAGGACAACAGTCTGTACGTTCCCCAAGGAATCGGTCGGGACGACAGAGTGGAGTATCTGGAGGAGTGGTCAGCATTTTTGCGGGCCTATCCGCGGCAGATTTGCAGGGTAAATCCGTCAAATCCGGCGCAAACGGAACTGGGAATGAGATCGTACAAAGAGTCTCTGCTGTTTCTAATCGCGGGCCTGATTGGATTAGGTGCCGCTGTTGCTTTCACACGCCACCTCTCACGCCGGGCTGCCGGCCGACCGATGATGAGATGGTGCCGGGCGTTACGGGACCTTGCTGTCATTCTCCTTGCGTTGATTGGTGGAGGCTGCGCAATTTGGTCGGGCTTTCAGGCCGCGCAAAACGCTATAGAGACACGCTTGGTGAGAGTCCCCTGCACTATGGTGGTCAGCACTGTCCACACCCGCTTTGCTCCGGATCTCCTGTTCTCCTATGAATGGGATGGCCATCTCCTGCATTCCACACGTCTTAACTTCCAAAAGAAATACCGCGGCTTTTCCGCAAACGATGACATCAGTAAATATCCGGTTGGTTCCATTCAGGAGTGCTGGGTGGATCGGGAAAATCCATGGATTGCGGCGCTGGAACGGAATTTCGAACCGCCATGGAGAAACTGGGTGGCAGGAGGTTTATTTTTAGCGTTGGGGCTGGCCGGTCTAATTCTTTGGTTGCGGCGCGGTTTTCGCTTCGACAGACCGTCGGCATGAATGCCTGAAGGAGAACTGCGGTGCCGTCAGGAAAAAAACCTTGGCAGGATTGGCGGCATCCGTTCAGTCTTCCGCATGGCTTTGGTGCAACGGAATTCCAGACCCGCGTCGCGCGCCGTGGCGGTCGTGTTTGGCGTTGTCATGACCATCGCGGGGTTGTGCATTCTTGGAATCGCAGGCATCCCCCAGGGATTGGAGGTTTGGAAAGTGCGTCATTGGGAGGAGGTGCCGTGTGACCTGAAACGGGCGGATATTCAGGTGAATCGCGAGGCAGACGACAAGGTGACCGTCCAGTCGATCGTGGCATACACTTACCAGTGGAGGGGCGTGGAGCATTCCACCGGGACGACATTGACGCCGGTGGACGTGAACGAACGCGAAAGGGAACTGGCGGAGCTGCGCGCATCAGCAAAGACATGCCTGGTGAATCCGGATGATCCATCGGAATCCCGGGTGGAACGCCCATCATGGCTGGAGCCGCTGATTCTCGTTGGTGTGGGTGCGGTGACGGCGCTGGCGGGCGTCCTTGTAGCGTGGCGTCCCAAGGTTTCCGATCGCGCCGGAACCCGGCTTCTGCGGTGGGTGGTTCCCGCGTGTCTGCTGATTTTTGCGGGAAGCGGCGCGCTTTGCATCTGGCTGGCGGTGCGCGATGACTGGAAATCCGTGGAGCCCCGGCTCAAGGAGGTGCCGTGCACCATCGTGGCCAGCGGTGTGAAGACCTCCCGCGGGAGCGGCTCCCGGAACGCGAACACTAACATGTACAGCCCTGACATACTCTTCCGCTATGAATGGGAAGGGCGCACATGGCATTCCGCGTGGGTGGACTTCAGCCGCAACAGCGTGCGCAGCAGTAACGCCGGCTCCTCCCAGGAAACGGTGAATCGTTATCCTGAAGGCTCCGCGCAAAAGTGCTGGCTCGACCCGGAACGGCCGTGGGTGGCGGTGCTGGAAAAGAAATACGGTCCGGTGTGGGTGCTGTGGCTGTGCGGAAGCGTTTTCGGCGGCATTGGAGTGCTGGGGCTGACGCTGTGGTTCAGCCGCGGGTTTCTGTTCCGTCGATTCCGAAAACCGGCTCATTCATTATGAACGTCCATCACCTCGAACTCTTCTATTATGTGGCGCGCCACGGCGGCATCAGCGCCGCCGCGCGCCGCATTCCGTACGGCATTCAACAGCCGGCCATCAGCGCACAGATCCTGCAGCTCGAAGATTCGCTGGGCACCACTCTCTTTCACCGCCGTCCGTTCAAACTAACAAATGCCGGCGAGGCGCTCTATGGATTTATCGAGCCTTTTTTCACGGGCCTGCCGGATGTGGCGAAGAAGCTCCGCGGCGGCATGGAAACGCGGCTGCGCATTGCCACGCCGGAAACCGTGCAGCGGGAATACCTGCCCGCCCTTCTCAAAGCCACCCGCAAGCGCTTCCATGGACTCAACTTCACCCTGACCGGCGGACGGCTGGAAACCATTGAAAAGAAACTCCTCGCCCAGGAGATCGATTTGGGCCTCGCCTCCCTCATCGGCAAACGCCCCGAGGGAGTCCGGCAGCGCGAGTTGGTCCTCCTGCCCATGGCACTCATCGTACCGGAGCGGTGCGGCTTCACCGCCGCCGAGAATATCTGGAAGCGCGACCGCATCGACATGCCGCTCATCTCGCTTCCTAACGAAGAGCCCATCTGCCGGCTCTTTCAGCAGGAACTCCGGCGGCGCAAAGTGGACTGGTATCCGAGCCTCGAACTCGGCTCCCTCGAGTTGGTGGGCCGCTACGTGGTGGAAGGCTACGGCGCGGGGCTGGCCCTGGACGTGCCGGCGGCCCGCCTGCCCGGCACGCGGCTCCTCGTGCTGCCTGGATTTCCGGCGGTTCCTTTTGGAGCCATGTGGACAGGAAACCTCTCGCCGGTGGCTCATGCCTTCATCTCCGAAGCGGAAATACTGGCAAAGAAAATGGCGGGATTGTGAGTTCGCCGGCGGCGAAACTGAAAGTTGCGCCCGCTGCCCGGAAGAGGCATTCTCGCTCCCGGCCTTCCCCCCTTATGCGACCGTTCTCCGTTCCCGCCTTCCTTTTTGCCGCGTGTGTTTCACTCAAAGCGGCAGCACCGGCGAATGACAATTTTTCTTCGCGCACCACTCTTTCCGGAGGTCAGGTCACCACCATAGCAGTAACCGGCGAAGCAACGGAGGAAGCGGGGGAAAACACCCGGAACGGGTTGTTTGGCGCCACGGTCTGGTGGTCGTGGCAGGCGCCCGCCAGCGGATGGGTGCGCGTGGATACACTGAACAGCAGCTTTGACACGGTTCTCCAAATCTCCACGGGCACCACTGTTGGAGGCCAAACACCGGTGGCCTTCAACGACGACGCACCTGGATTGCTTTTCGTCAGCAGCATCACTTTCATGGCCACCGCCGGGACGGTTTATAACATTTCGGCAGGCGGTTACTTTGACTTCAGCGGTCCCGGAACCGGCACCCTCACACTGCACATCACCTCCGGTGCACAGGCAACGCCCGCCTTTTATCCCTCCAGCCTTTCGTTTTCGCCGGCCTTACCGGATGTTACGAATGCGCCGGTAAATATGACCGTGCCGTTTGTCATTCAATCATCGACGGGCGCGGGCACGGGCGTGGCTGGTGTGGGATTTGGCTGGGAGTTCACGCTGGGTGACGGGGACTTTGCGGGAGATCCTGCCTTTTGGAATGCATCGCTTCCTCAAAGCGGGAGTCCACAGCTCGCCTTCACACTTCCCCGCTACATGGAAGGAAGGGACTATATCGTCTGGTTTAAAATTGTGCCGGACGACGGCTCCCGCCCGCTCATCTTCACGGGACCGGATGGCGGCAGCGGATATGCAATGCCTCCGCCTCCCGCGGTCATTCCGGTGCTTCACATTACCAATGACGGTCCCACCGACACGGACCCGCCAAATCTTACCGGTTTCACGATCACTCCGAGCGCCACCGTCACTTCGGCCCCCGCGACGCTTCAAATTTCCGCCACCCTAACGGACGCGCCTGCGGGCGCGTCGTCGTTCCAGGTGAGCCTGAGACCGAATGATAACACCCTGGTGCATGACCTCATAACAACACTGACGCGCTCCGCCGGCACGGCGCAGGCCGGCACATGGACAGGCTCTTTGCCGGTGCCGCTGTTGTATCCCACCGACGACTACAGCGTGCATATCGAAATCGCGGACGCCGCTGCCAACCAAATCACCTACGGGTGGTTTGGCTCGTACGATATTCCCGGCGGGAATATCGACGTCGCCATTATCGGCGGCAGTGCTTACGAGGAATGGGCTTACTCGTCGTGGTTCGCTCCCGGCGATGCCAATCCTGCACTGATGGATGATGCCGATAGCGACGGAAATCCGAATCTCATCAGCTATGCATTCGATCTCAATCCTCGCAGACTGTCCGCCAGCACCGGTTCCCTGCCCCAGGTGGAATTCACCGGCACAGGCGCGGCGAAGAGATTGCGGATTACTTACCTTCGGCGCAAGAACGCCACGAACAGCGGACTAACATATTCCCCGCAATTCACTTCCAATCCGTCCGGGGTTTGGCAAACCGTTTCCGGCGGCACCGTCACCAGTATCGACGCCACCTGGGAGCGTGTGGCCATCGACGATACTGTCAGCACCGGCACTGAACCCCGCCGGTTCGCACGGGTAAAGGTTGATTATATTGCGCCGTGAGATCGAAAGCTCACCACCAATGCGGTCACTGCGCAGGCGACAAGTCCGAGACCAAACAGGAAATTCAGGGGGCGCTCCCAGGACAAATATCGACTGCGAACCGCGGGACGTTTCAAAAGCCGCACAAAAAGGCTCCAGAAAACGAGTGCCTGAACGACGATGATCATGCCATAGACAAGCTTCCGGCTGAGACTGTTGTCCTTGCCGATGTCATAGACGAGGACACTGAGAATAAAAAGCACCGCTTTCAGATTGAGGAGATTCGTAATGAGCCCCTGCAGAAATGCAGCCTTGTCAGAGAGAGGCGTTTCGACACCTGCTTTCCGCGCCGCGTGCACTTCCGGCGGACGTGCGGTGAACACGCTGCGAAACAACTGAAACGCCAGCCACGCCAGATAAAGTCCTCCCGCAATACCAAGCACCCGCGCAGCGGCGGGGGAGTTATGAAAAACGAGCGCAATGCCCGTCAGTGCAAGAGTAGTGTGAACACAAAGACCAACAACGATGCCGCTCACTGTAAGCAGTCCCGCGCGCAACGGATGATTCACTGCATTTTTCAGCAGCAGCAGCATATCCGGCCCTGGCGAGAACTGCGCCAGCAGCATGATGACGGCAAAGGCGAGATAGTCCACGCGGAAAACGTTAGGGAGCAGAGCCCGCCGACGGGAATTACAAAACCTCCGGTGTTTGCATGAGGCTGGCGACACGGTGCAGCAGGCGTCCGGCGCCCCCGCCATCGATGACGCGGTGGTCGAAGCTGAGGGTGAGGCCGGACTGCGTCACGGGTTGAAAACTGTGGCTCACCGAATCCCACACCGGCTGCCTGATGCCTGCGCCGAGGCCGAGGAGCAAACTCTGCTCGGGCAGCGGAATGGGCGTCGCCCACTCGATGCCGAACGTGCCGAAATTCGTAATCGTCGCAATGCCCGGCCCCCGTGCATCCGGCGGGAGCTTGCGTTCGCGGGAGCGTTTCACGAGGTCGTTGTAGCGCTCGACGAGCGAGGCCAGCGGTTTTTGATCCACGGCACGAATGACGGGAACGAGCACGCCTTCCTCCACTTCCACGGCGAAACCGAGATCAATGGCTGGCGGATGCACCACGCGTTTGCCGACGAGACGCCCGGCAGCAGCAGTGTTCTCGGAAAGCGCGATGGCCAGCGCACGCATCGCATAGAGTGCCGGGCCGGCCTTGGGTTCGCGCTGCTGTTTCCGATGAGCGAGCAGAGGGTCCATATTGACGCGAATGCCAATCGTGGCGAGCGGGCGCGTCCAACTGCGGCGCATGGAGTCAGCCACCGCGATGCGCATGGGACTCGCGGGCGTCATCTTGTGCTGCTCCAGTTGTTCCATGAACGCCTCGAAGTCCTCCACCGTGACGCGTCCGCCGCCACCGCTTCCGGCCACAGCGGAGAGATCGGCGGCATTGATCCCCAGTTCATGCATCCGGACGCGCAGCCGAGGTGAGATGTAACTCGCACCGGTGGCATTCACCGGAACAGGCAGTCCCGTCAGGGTGGGAATCACCTGTGGTGCCTCGGCCTGGTGCATCTCAATGGACGAGTCCAGTTTGAAATGAAGATTGTCAGGAGCTTCCTCCGCCGGCGCGGCCTTTGTCACAGGCGCATCCTGCACGGGTTCCACCCCGGCGCGCGCGGCCTCTTCCCGGGTCACTGTCAGAAATCCCAGCGTGGTGCCCACCGGATAACTCTCACCCACTCGGCAACTGAACTCAACCACCTGGCCGCTGCACGGCGCCGTCACGCTCATGGTCGCCTTTTGCGTCTCCACTTCCATAATCTCCTGCTCCGCCTGCACCGAATCCCCCGGCGCGACTTCGAGCCGAAGAATGGTGGCCTCGGCGATGGCTTCGCCAAGCTGGGGCATGAGGATGGGAATGCGCATGGAAGATGAAAGATAGCGGGCGCGCTCAGGAAAAAGATCCGAAAATGACGAAATCCAAAGCCCGAAGCCCGAAGGAATGACGAATGGCGCGGGACCATGCATTCGTCATTCGGAATTCCTTCGGATTTCTGATTTCGGATTTCGTCATTTCGTCCCTTTATTGTTTCAAAAGCTCCCGGATCGCGCTCTCAATGGATGCCGCCGTTGGCCGGTGCACACTCCACAGATTAGGATGATAGGGAATCGGCGTATCCTTTGAATTGAGGCGGCGCGGAGGGGCGTCGAGCAGATGAAAACCTTCGGAGGCAACACGGGCCACGACTTCAGCGGTAACGCCGCCCCATGGAAACGCTTCGCCCACGGCAAGAAGCCGCCCGGTGCGGGCGACGGAGGCAAGGACAGTATCCGTATCAAGAGGTTTGACGCTGCGGAGATCGACGACTTCGATTTCATAGCCGTCCTTTTGCAGTTCCACCGCAGCGCGGAGACTTTCGTGCAGCATGGCGCTGTAAGTGACCACTGTCGCGTGAAGACCGCTGCGCACGATGCGCGCCTTTCCAATGGGCAGCCGGTCCTCCGGCAGACGGTCGGCTTTGAGGTGATAGTAGAGAAACTTGTGCTCGCAGAAGAGCACCGGGTCATTCAGCGTAATCGCCTCCAGCAGCATGGAATAGGCATCTCCCACGGTGGCGGGGGTGAGAATCACCAGCCCCGGATAGTGCGAATAAATGGCCTCTACACTTTGGCTGTGAAACGGTCCGCTGCCGGCGGTGCCGCCGCTGGGCAGCCGCACCACAAGGGGACACGGCACACCGGTGCGCCAAAAATGCGTGGCCGCCTGATTGATAATCTGATTGAACGCCAGACTGGAAAAGTCCGCGAACTGCATCTCCACAATGGGCCTCATTCCATCGATGGCCGCACCGATGGCCATGCCCATCATGGCGTCCTCACTGATAGGGCTGTCGAGCACGCGGCCCGGAAAATCGCGAGCCAGATTTTTGGTGGCTTTGAACGCGCCGCCGAATTTAGCAATATCCTGGCCGTAAATAAAGACTGCCGGATCTTCGCGCAGGGCTTTTGCCTGAGCTTCGCGGATGGCTTCGAGATAGGTGATGCTCACGCTTACTGTTTTCCTCCTTCGATAAGCCAGTGCGAAGCCAGCGCAGCCCAGGTCTCGCGCGATGCATCCGGCACCGGATCGCGCTGAGCGCGGCTCACCGCGTCCTGCACGGTTTCATAGGCTTCCGCCTCCATGGTTTCCAGTTCCCGCGGTGTGGCCCAGCCGTTCTCCAGCATGGTTTGGCGGGCAGCGTGGAGACAATCGCGGTTTTCCGGGCGTGTTCGCACTTCCGCCGGAACATACGAGGCATCGTCATGCTCCCCGTGCCCGCAGAGCCGGAGCAGCTTGCCGACGACAAGTTGCGGTCCACTCCCGCTGCGTGCACGGGAGACGGCTTTCTCAAACACGGCAAGACAGGCAGCCAGGTCCGTGCCGTCCACTGTATGTCCCTCCATTCCATAGCCGCAGGCACGGTCCGCCAGATTTTCGCACGCGAACTGCCGCGAAACCGGTGTGGAGTAGGCAAACTGGTTGTTAGCCACGGCAAGGATAAGCGGCAGCTTTTCCACCGCCGCAAGGTTGAGAGCCTCATGGCAGGCGCCGGTGGAAGTGCCGCCGTCTCCGATGGTCGCCGCCCCCACAATACCCTGCTCTCCGCGAAAACGCCGCGCCATCAGCATGCCGCAAACCACCGAGATGGTGCTGCCGAGGTGTGAGATCATGGCCGGCACGCCGTTCGACGGCATTCCGCGGTGAATATTGCCGTCCCGCCCGCGCATGGGACCCAGCACACTGCCAAGATAGGTGCGCAGCGTATCGATCACCGGTTCACCAAAAGCCATGCGGCCAGCCTGATCCCGGATGAGCGGCGCGAAAATATCCCGTCCCGGCCGCAGAGCCATCGCCAGTGCCGCACTGAAGGCCTCCTGCCCCCGTCCCAGATACACGCCGCCCACGATCTTCCCGGCGGTATAAAGAGCCGAGATTTTGTCTTCCACTGTGCGGGAAAGAAGCATCCACCGAAAGCCCTCAATAAAGCGTTCGGATGTGATCGTGGGAGTGGCAGCGCCGCCGGTAATGGTCGCTGTATGCATCATGCAGTTTTGACCGCGTACAACATCACTCCCGAACCCTCAAGGGAAACTTCCGCCGGACGGAGGCGTTCCGCCGCGGCTTTGGAAGGTCACTGACGAAGGGGAGAGCGGCCCGCGAGATCCCCCGATCCGAACGTTCCATCGCTGGTGCCCGCGCGTTTTCCGTTGGCATACGTGTCGCGGCTGAACTCACCGTTACAGTCATCCGAAAAGTCCAATTGATAGTCCTCGATGAGGTCACTGCCGGCGCCAGGAAAGGTAATGCCCACACTGGCACTGTTTTTACCGGTCCGTGAGTAGCTGTAATTGAAGTAAATCATCTGCAATGCGCCGTCCACTTCACGCATCTGCACGCCGCTGCCGTCACTGTTGAAGCTGAGTGAGCAGGGAGCGCTGTCATTGATCGTAAAGGTGAGTCCACCGAGACCAGGAGGAGGGCAGTCAGGTTTGTCAGGCGGCAACTGTTCCTCCGGCAAAGTGAAGGTTCCATTGCGCGGAACACCTCCGCTGGCTTCACCTGCAGGCGACAGGATTTCCTTGAACTTCCCTGTTCCGGAAGAGGTCAGCGTGAGGTCCAGTGCCAGGGGCGGAGTACCGGTGACGCTCAGGGAAAGGCTTCCATTGATGGACGTCGAAGGGTCATACTCGTAAGTGCCGGTGCGCACCGTCCCGTCAGTTGAAGTAAACTGCATGGTTTCAGCCCCGGTAAAACGCGCGTAACTCAGACGTCCTCCTTCATTGAACACCATGCTGCTGCCGGCAAAGTCCAGCGGCAGTTCGGCCCTGCCTACTCCGCGTTTGAACCTTCCGGGATGAAACGAAAACGCTCCCGCATCAAGGGTATTCTTGATCAGAGACGCTGCCTGCGGTGACGGTATGTCCTCCATGCCCCACTGCCCCACCTGACCGTCCATGAACTTCAGCCGCAGCAGCGTGTAACTGCCATCAAGACCGCTGAGCACCGCCTGACCCTCATTGGGTGCTGTCTTTCGCCAACTATAGGTGAAGCCGCGCGCATGCATGTCATCAAGGCGCAGGAAGCCCCGGTTCGCACTGATGAGCACCAGTTCAATCGGCTGCCCGGCTTTTTCCATCATCACGGTGGTGCCTCCCAGAGACATGGGAGCATTCCCCACTTTGGAAGGGTCCACATATGTTAGGCGAAATTTCGTCGCCCGGCCTTCAGGCGCAAGATAGGAAACCGGCCCGTCACCGGCAAAAAACGGCCCTCCCACTTTAGTCCACGCTTCGCCATCCGCCGTCCCTTCCAAATACCACGCAGTGCCCGGCGGCGGCGTAAACGTAAACTGCCTCGCAGCCGCGATCTTTGGAGCCGGGATTTCAGCTCCGGCCTTCATTCCCACGACTGACCCCGCCGCCAAAAAGGCGACCACTATCAGGCGCAGTGAAGGGAATTGCATGACGGCAAGTAGGGACTGGTCGGGGTGTCGCCGGTGGGTGCAATTTATCGCTGATACCCCCCTCCTGGAGCAAGCTGATTTTGCGGCTTCCGGATCATTTAAGGATAGGGAATTACCCTAAACGCCGGACACCCGCGCCCCCCAAAAAACGCGATACTTCCACTCGAAAACCGGAGTTTCGGCCGGGCGATTGATTTTACTCCCGGCCTGGCGCATAGGGGTACCCGACCTCCCGGTATGACTGAATTCAAGAATTTTATTGTCCCGTTCCTGATCGCAACGTCTCAAATGTTGTGTGCGGCACTCGCGATTGGAATGCTCCCCGGACTGTGGCTTCTCCTCCGGTCAGGCCGCTGGTGGCTGCTCCTGAAGTGGTTGGTAGTAGCCGCCATCGCCGGCACCGCTGCAGTATACGCGCTTCCGCTGGCGCTCGAAGCATGGAAAGAGAGGGCCGGCGATCGATTTCATGCCACCTCCCTTTGGGCGGGATATTTGCTCACCCTGCTTTTTGTCCCCATGATCATTCCCGAACCGCTACGGCTCGCCCGCCGCCGGACCCGCAAGGAACAGCCGGAGGAAAAGACCCGCCGCAAGAGACGCAGGCGCCGGAGCCAGCAGTTGCCGGGGGAAATGAGAATCCGCTGACCGAAGTTTCCGGGTGCAGGCTGGCGTTTTCCGTTTAGCGCAAACGGTCACAGAGCCTGCATATCCATTCGCCCCATGCCCGAAGACTTCATTTCCATCGCAGACGCCGACCGCTCCAAACGCATCCACCTGATCGGCGTGGCCGGCAGCGGGATGAGCGGCATCGCAGCGCTGCTGCTGGAACTTGGCTATCAGGTCAGCGGGTCTGACAAAAGCACCACGTCCGAAACCGAACGCCTCCAGGGCGCAGGTCTCGAGTTCTTTTGCCCTCACACCGCCGAGAGCGCTGCGGGCGCCGCGGCCATTGTCTATTCCTCCGCAGTGAAGCCCGGACGCAATGTGGCCTATGATTCCGCAGTCGCAGCGGGCATTCCCCTCTTCCGCCGGGCCGAGGCGCTCGCTTCCATCATGAAGCGAAAGAAGGGCATCGTGGTGGCCGGCATGCATGGAAAGACAACCACTTCCTCCATGTGCGCCCATGTTCTCAGGGAAGCCGGACTGCATCCCAGCCACTACGTCGGCGCAGAAATTCCCCTGCTCGGTTCCAATGCTCACTGGGATCATGAGGGCCGTTACTTCGTGGCGGAGGGGGATGAAAGCGATGGCACCCTGGTCCTCTACAACCCGGAGCACAGCATCCTGCTCAATGTCGAGGAGGAGCATCTCGACTTCTATAAGAACATTGACGAGATCAACGCCGTGTATGGCCGTTTGCTCGACCAAACCTCCGGCACCAGTTATTACTGCGCCGCCGATCCCGGCGCCAGGGCCCTCTGCGGGGGGCGCGAAGATTGTGTTAGTTACGGATGGAACGCCGATGACGACTATTCCGCCCGCGACGTGGAACAGCACGGCCAAAGCACCAGTTTCACGGTCTTTTGCCGCGGGGAAATGCTGGGCGTCATCATTCTGAATATTCCCGGCCGTCACAATGTGCTCAATGCGCTCTCGGTCGTCGCCCTGGCATCGGGAATGGGTGCCCCGTTCGAGAAAATTGCGTGGGCGCTGAGCACCTTCCGCGGAGCGAAACGACGGTTCGATGTCAAGCGCCGCAGCGCTTTCTACACTGTGGTGGACGACTACGGTCACCATCCCACCGAAGTCGCCGCCACGCTGCAAACGGCGCGCCAGTTTTCCAAAGGCCAGGGCCGCATCGTGTGCGTGTTTCAGCCGCACCGCTTCACCCGCACACAATTGCTGCGCAAGGAATTCGGTCGCGCCTTCCGCGACTGCGATGCCCTCTTCGTGCTCGACATTTATCCCGCCAGCGAGTTGCCCATCCCTGGCATCAGCGGGCAAACGATCATCGACGAAGTCCGCGCCGTGGAGGGCGAACGCCTCAAGCTGGTTTCCACTCCTGACAAAACCACCGCCCATCTCGCGGCCGGCAATTTCCTCCGGCCTGGCGATCTGCTCATTACGTTAGGCGCGGGCAACGTCCATGAAATCGGCACACGCCTCGCCGCGGATTTGAAGGAACTCGAAGACCTCACCGCCGCTCTCGGCGAAGAGGGCAGCGAAGTCCGCCTCTACGAGCCCATGGGCCGCCACACCACCATGAAACTGGGCGGACCTGCGCAATTCTGGATCGAGCCGCAAACCGTCGCCGGCCTTGGCCGCGTCATTGCGCATTGCCGGGAGCGCGGCATCGCCACCCGCGTGCTGGGGCGCGGCAGTAATCTGCTCATTCGCGATGGCGGCATCAAAGGCGCCGTCATTCATCCGGAGGGCGGCGAATTTGACGAGATCACCGTTCACGGCGATACCATCACCGCAGGCGCGGGCGTGAAGTTCAAACGCCTTACCGCGGTCGCCCGTGCTGCAGGCCTCGGCGGCTTCGAATGGATGGAAGGCATCCCCGGCAGCGTCGGCGGCGGCATTCGCATGAACGCCGGTGCCATGGGTGGCGAAACCTTCGATCAGGTCGTGAGCGTCCGTTATCTCGATGTCATGGGTGGCGTCCATGAAAAGACGCGTTCCGAAATCACCTATCGTTATCGCAGCGTTCCGGAATTCATGGAGCACGTTTGTGTTAGCGCCACCTTTCGCGGCACCCCTGCCCCGCTTGCAGAGATCGACGAAAAGCTCGCCCTGAGCATGGAAAAACGGAAAGCCGGTCAGCCCATCGCCGCGAGCGCCGGCTGCATCTTCAAGAACCCCGAGTCCTGTCCCGCGGGCAAACTCATTCAGGAACTCGGCCTCAAAGGCACCCGCGCCGGCGGCGCCGTCATCTCTGAAGTCCACGGCAACTTCATCGTCAACGACGGCGGCGCCACCGCACGCGACGTCCTCGAACTCATCGCCCTCGTCCAGCGGACCGCCCGCGAACAGCGCGGCGTCGAAATCGAACCCGAGGTCCAGATCATCGGCGAAGACACGCCCTTTTGATCCATATTAGTAATTCAAGCATGTGCCGTGCAGCACGCGCCGGTTTCCTCCGCCTTGCCGCGCGGCTCCGGTTCATAGCGGTCGTGGTGACGCACCCACTCCATCTTGTGATCCACATCCCGCTCATCCCGGCCTTTCGGCATTAGGTCCAGGAGTCTGTAAGTGCCCATCATCACTTCCACGCCGCGACCATAAGTGGAGTAAGTGTGAAAGACCGTGCCGGCGTCGTCTTTGTAGAACACGCTGATGCCAGGCAACTCGTCGTTCACCTGAGATGACGTGCCAAAATTGTAACCGGCGTCCCCCGTCTCAATCTGCTCCGGCGTAAAACTGACGCCGAAGTCAAAATTGAAATCACTGCCGAAGGCCGAGACCCACTTGAACTTCCACCCCATGCGACGCCGAAAGCGCTCTATCTCCGCCAGCGGTGCGCGCGAAATGGCGACGAACGTAACATCGCGATGCGCGAGATGCACATTCATGCCGTCCACGTGATCGGCCATGAACGAGCAGCTCTGACAGCCTTCCTCCCAGCCAGGACCGAGCATAAAATGCTGCACAAGGAGTTGGCCGCGGCCTTCGAAGAGATCGCCAAGGCTCCGGCGGCCCCCGGTTGTGTCAAAGACGTAGTCCTTCTCCATGCGTTCCCACGGCAGCACTGCGCGCTCGCGCGCGACCTCGTCGCTCAGGTGCGTCAGTTCCTTCTCGCGTTCCAGGAGCTTTTTGCGCTCGGCAATCCATCGGTTCCTGGGCACAACGGAATGGTTGGTAATATTCGATTCAGCAGTAGCGGTGTTCATGGTATGCGCATTGCTTTGAGGTTGGATGGCGCCGAACGGCCAAAAGCGAAGGAAAAAAAGAAATTCACGGCGTTTGGCACCATGCCTCCCTTCGGCCCCGGACACTCCTTCCATGCAGATCGCAGGCCAGAAAAAGCGCTGAGGAGGGATGTCACCGCGTCCGTCCAAATACCCGGATGGGAGTTTTATAGCGCCGTTCCGAGCAGGCTCTCCGTCTGTTCCAACACCCTCTGGAACGGCACTCCCGCAAGCATTCCGAACGAGTCGTGGCGCGTCAACTTTGCCCGCGTGACAGCCGGGCTGGTGATGCCGCAGAGAAAACGCGCCATCGCCCGCGGCGTGCGAAGAGCAGGCAAACGTCCGGCATGGAGAGCGTGGATGGCGGAAACATGGTCCCCGGTTATTGAAGGAACCGGCGACTGGGGAATCGCCAGCGGCTCCGTTCGCGGCAGACGGCAGTTGCCGCAATGTCCGCACGGCTGCGGCATAGGTTCACCGAAACGATGCAGCAAATGCTGCATCAGGCAGCCGGAGTGAGCGGCAAACGACAGGACTTCATCGAGTCTTTGCACGTCCCGCCTTTCCCGTTCCAGAAAACGGACGGTTAGGTTTTCCGCGATGTGTTGCGGGTCGCGGCTGCGGGCGCCTTCGATGAGCCGGAAAATGTGGCGAAGGCCTGTGGGCTGCACGAGAATGTCACCGGATTCCTCCAGCCATGCGATGGCCTTTTGGATGCGTTCGCGCGGCTCGTTGATAGAGGCCGCAGACGCCTCGAGATCGAGCGTCAGGTATTTCGGACCGCGTTTGCCGCTGGAAAAGAGAGCGCGCAGAAACCGCTGACGCTCCGGCTTGTGACCCGCGATGATGCGGTCTTCGCTGTGCACAAACTGGATGCGGCAGCCGGCGTAAAAAGAGCCCACCGGCGCCAGAATGTCCTCCATCTCCAGGTAAGTAATGATGGTTTCCAGCACGAGCGGCCGCACGTCGGTCGCCTGCGAAAGATCGTACCGCGAAATATCGAATTGGTCGCCCTGCCGCAGCAAATGATCCACGACCATGCGCACCGCCTGCACAGTGGGCGTGTCGCCATAGATAAAATTCTCCAGAGCAATGCGATCATCGGCACAGGCATAAAGACCGCACACCGAAGGCAGCCCGTCGCGACCGGCGCGTCCGGTTTCCTGCATGTAATTCTCAAGGGTCTTCGGCAGGTTGTAGTGGAAGACGCCGCGAATGTTCGCTTTGTCGATTCCCATGCCAAACGCAATCGTCGCGACGATAACGTCGCACGAGCCCGCCATAAACCTGTCCTGAGCCTCGGCCCGATGATCGTCCGCGAGGCCCGCATGATAAGGGAGCGCAGAGATCCCTGCCTTTTGCAGCAGGGTGGCAACGGACTCCGCCGTCTCCTGGAGCGTGACATACACAATGGCGGGCAGCACCCGCTCATCCCTGAGCTTTTCCGTGAGCATCGCCCGTCGCTGACCTGCCGGTGCGGGAATGATTTCGAGGTTCAGGTTAGGGCGGTGAAAGGAGGTCTGCGCATGGTCCGCCTCCGCAATTCCAAAGGACTCCCGGATGCTTCGCGCCACTTCCGGCGTGGCGGTGGCCGTCAAAGCCAATACCGGTGAGAGTTTCAGCTTCCTCGCCACCGCGGCGAGGCGCAGATATTCCGGGCGGAAGTTGTGCCCCCACTCCGAAATGCAGTGCGCCTCGTCGATCGCCAGGAGCGAAATCTTCATGCGCCGGAGCCGTCCGATGAAAGTTTCATTCGAAAGACGCTCCGGCGCGATGTAGAGCAGTTTCAAACGCCCCTCACTCATGTCTGCATAGAGCTGCGAAAGCTCATTGGAGGTAAGGGTGGAGTCGAGCCGCGCCGCAGGAATCCCGTGCCGCTTCAGGGCCTCCACCTGATCTTTCATCAGCGCGATGAGCGGAGACACCACCAGCGCAGTGCCTTCCCGGACCAACGCTGGAAGCTGATAGCACAGAGACTTGCCGGCGCCGGTGGGAAAAAGCGCCAGCGAGGAGCGCCCGTCGATCAACGCCTGCACCACCTGCTCCTGGCCTGGACGAAACGAAGAAAAACCGAAATGCCGCTCCAGCAGACTTGTCAGGGTAGCGCCTGTCATGACGCCCGCTTCCCGTCAGCTTGCTTTTCCACCGCCGCCGGGGGCATGCCTGGGATGGAAATCGGGCCGAATTGGATGCGGAAAAAAGTGCCGCAAGCGAGACAGAGAGCCACCATCACCGGACCGGCAACGAGAAGAAAAAGCCCGCGCAAAAAAGATCCCCTAACCATCGCGAGAACCGCGGAGAAGACCACCAGTCCTCCAGCGCCGTAAAGCACCGGCAGACAATAATCCGGGGCGGCACCGAAGACTTTGAGCGGAGCGGTGTAATCCATAAAGTCCGTCCCGCGGCCGTACATCCATACCAGCGCGCCCCAGAACAGTCCGCCCAAAAACAGCATCACCCATCCGAAACGAATTGGACCATTCGCGCGCGGCGGTGGCCCCTCCGGCTGGCGGGGCACCGTTACTTTTTGATAGGCAGCCTGCGGCCCGGCTTCCGGCGGATAAACGATGTATTCGTCCTTCTTCATGCTGCCGCACGATATGCCGCCTGCGGCCGTCTGCACGGGATTTCCGACCGCCCAGCCGTGCCCTAAACCGGCAGCTTTAATACGAACGAGGCGCCCTGGCGCCATGAACGGTCGATGTCGAGCGTGCCGCGGAGTTCCGTGGCAAGCCGGCGGCATAGGGCGAGTCCCAGACCCACGCCCGGCTTGGAGTGCGCGGCCTCGCGGGCGCTCTTGTGGAAAGGAAGGAAGAGCTTCTTCTCCTCACCATGGGCGATGCCCGGGCCATGGTCGCGCACCGCAAAACAAATGCGGCGGCGCTCTTTGGTGACCACCAGTTCCACATGGCCAGGGACACCGTCACGGCGGCCATACTTGCAGGCGTTGTCCACGAGATTGCAGAGAATTTGCTCAACCGCTCCGGCGTCCGTGCGCAGGGCAAGAGCGGTGACTTCCGGCGGCGCGTTGACGGAAAAATCCATGCCCGCCATGAGCGCCCGCTGATTCAGCCGCGGTTCAATACGATGGAGCAATTCGCTTACCGGCACCGCCGAGGCCGCAGCCGGGCCTTTGCCGCGCTCGATGCGTGAATATGACAGGACATTTTCCACAAGATGACCAAGGCGGTCAGCCTCACCCGTTAGGGTCTCAAGGTATTGTTGCTTTTTGGTTTCCTCCTTCACCATGCCGTCGGCAAGCATTTCGGAATAAAGCTTGAAGGTAGCCAGAGGGGTTCGCAGTTCGTGCGTCACGCTGGAGACGAAAGACGCTCGGCGCTCGCTGAGAGCCATCATCCCCCGCAGCACCAGCGCCACGGCGGCGACCGCTACCAGCACACACAGCCACGCGATGCCGAGCGACACCTTAAGCGGCGTCCAAAATGCCTCCGGCGCAAATGTTAGCGCCCCCGGAATCAACTGCACCGGAAGCGAAGCCAGCAGGTGCGCCCCGGCAGGCGGCGGATCGGGCGCGGGCACGATTTTCGCATCGGGTAATCGATCCTCCACCGCGTCATTGAATTCCGCATGCAGCTTGTTCCAGTCGAGCCAGACACCCTGAATCCATTCGCGCCCGCCTTTGGAAACGCGCCGCGTCAGGATCAAGGCATCACCGAGCCAAAGCGGAAGAAATTCGCTCATGACAGGAGATGAGGGAGTCGCGCCCGCGCCCGCAGCAGTGACCGCGGCACGGGTCACGACCGGCGGCGCGGACGGGGCCGGAGGCTTTTCCTGCACCTTTGTAATCGCAGACGAAGGTTTCGGGGTATTGGATTCCTTTTCTTTTGAAAACTTCTTGCTGATCTCCTCCACATTGAGGTTGTTGACGGCCCGGCGGGCCGCAGCCTTCCCGGTTCCCTGCTTCAATAGATCGGCGCGCGCCTGAGCCTCGTCGTTATTAAACTCGGATTGCTGCGCCTTCGCCTGTTCAGGTTTCCATGTCACGGCCTGCTGGGCATAGCCGTTCAGCGGTGCCTGAATCTGTTGCTGCACCTGCTCGGTTTTGCCTTCAGGCTTTTGTATCCTTGTCTGCGCTGTCTGCGGAGGAGCGTTGTCCGTCGGCGGCGGAAGCAGCGGGGCACTCTTCTCGTTCTGATCCCAGATCCAGGCGCGGTTGCCTCTCAGCTGCGCCGGCAGTTTCAGGGAGGTCCGCAGCGTTTTCAGTCGCTCCGTGCTGACACTTCGGTCCATGATGCTGCAGAGTGCAGTGAACTGCTCCGAGTTTTCCTTAAGGGCTCCTGAAGAGGGAAAGCCGATCGACTGGCAAATCATCAGGTCCTGCCCCTGCGGCACCTGCGGCGAACGGATCGCCCCCGTTGCGTCCATTTCAAAATGCAGCAGCACGTATTCCGACGGCTCCCGCAGCACGCGCGAAAGCGTTAGCAGATCGCCCTGTGTTACCGTGGAATTTGTTTTGTTATCCACCAGCGCCTCCGGCTCGGCAAACGGGCGATACTCCTCCGGAGGGCGCCTGCTTTCCTCAGTGACGAGCCGGGAAGCGACGGTCTCCATGCGCCAGAGCGCGAGGCGGGCCAATTCCTGCACCGTGGCCTCCCGGGACATCACGCCCTGAGCGTCCTCCATTTTCAGCATGGAATGCGTGGTCCATGCCATGGCCCCGCAGAGGAGCGCAAGGCAGAAGGCCGCGATGATCCATGAGGTGCGGGGTCTCATGTGGCGTGACAGGAGGAGGTTTTGAACATGTAGCCTTTGCCGCGCACCGTGAGCACCACGCGGGGATCGGTGGGGTCATCGCGGAGTTTGGCGCGGAGGTTGGCCACGTGCATATCGATAGTGCGCGTGGCGCCGGCACTCACGGTAAGACGCCACACGCGGGTCAGGATTTCCTCGCGTGAAATGGCGCGGCCCGCATTGGCGGCGAGGTACTGCAGCACCGCCATTTCACGCTGCGAAAGTTCTTCGCGGGTGCCGTCGGCGTGGCGGACTTCGCAGCGGGCAAGGTCGGCCTCGCCTCCAGGAAACGCAATGAGATTCACCTCCGCCGGACGTTCCGGCGAGCGGCGCAGCACGGCATTGACACGGGCAAGGAGTTCCCGCGCACCAAAAGGTTTCACCATGTAATCATCCGCGCCGAGATTCAGGCCCTTCACGCGATCCGCCTCCTGACCCATGGCGCTGAGGATGATGACCGGCGTGACGGGCCGCTGCTCGCGAAGCGCCTTCAGAATGGTGAATCCATCCACATGCGGCAGCACCAGATCGAGCAGGAGAAGGTCGAACGTCGCACGCAGGGCCACCTCCTGGCCATCCCGCCCGTTGGCCGCAAAAAGCGTGTCATAGCCCGCAGCCTGGAGCGCATCCAGAACGCCCGTGCGGATCGAGGCGTCGTCTTCGATAACAAGAATGGTGGGCATGAATGGCTGGCTTGAGGAAACTGATAACCGCATTTGAAAGGTCCGGCAATCGTCGAACAAGGGTCGCCCAGGGAACCGGATTGTCTGTAAATCGACTGTAAAGCGGTTCGATTTCCGCGTATTCATCCCGGCATATGGTGCGAACCGCATTCCTTTCTTTGACTGTGTGGACCTGCCTTCCGTGGGTGGTCTTTTGGGCATGGCGTCAGGAACGACGAATCCTGAAATCGGGTAGAAAACTTGCAGAGGATGAGACGGAGCGCGCCCGGCGGGCCGGTGTGCATCAGCCCGAAAACATTCGCGTGCTGACGGTGGACCATGTTCCCCTTCCCGGTCCCGGATGGATGCATCGTGTGGCGGCACGCCTCGGATTCGACGGAAGCCAGACGGCAGGCATGGCCCTCCGATACGGCATCTTTGTCAGGCGCGGTTATGAGGACGATCCCGAATTGCTGATGCATGAATGCTGTCACACCGGCCAGTACGAGCGAAAGGGATCGATCACCGCCTTCATGTGCGATTACCTGCGCCAGTGTCTGCGGGACGGTTATTTCGCGGCGGCCTTTGAACAGGAAGCCCGCGCTGCAACGGTGAGGGAATTCAGTGCCGGAGAATGCTGAACGGTGCCAGGCAATTGCAACTTTACCACCTCCCGCTAACTTCGCCGAAATCCAGCCGCTCCGCTTCGGCCCTATGTCTTCCACCATCGCGACACCGCGCAAGCCCGCTCCCCTCCACCGCGGTGCGGACGCCTTTGTCAATTCGCTCATCGGGAAATGGCGCCGCCGCGACGCCCTGACAAAGGAACTGGAAGCGGAGGCTGCGCTCACCGATGCCCTCGCCCCGCCGTTGCGCGATCTCGCCACACACCAGCTTCACAGTCGCCTGCACGAAGCACGGGAACAGGTCCGGCGCGGCCTGCTTCGCGTCCCCGAAGCGGCCCGGGAAGCCCTCGCCCTGCTGCGTGAAGCAGCGCGCCGCGTCATCGGTCTGGATGCCTTTCCCGTCCAACTCATGGGGGCTCTCGCCATGCAGCGCGGACGTCTCGCGGAGATGGCCACCGGTGAAGGGAAAACGCTTACCGCCGGCCTCACTGCCGTGCTCTTCGGCTGGACAGGCCATCCCTGCCACGTGGTCACGGTCAACGACTATCTCGTGGAACGCGATGCGCAGTTTCTCCGGCCTCTTTTGGAATACTGCGGTCTGAAAGCCGGTCACGTCGCCGGCGGCATGGAGCCTAAGGAGCGCGCCACTCAATACGGCGCTCACGTCGTTTGGGGCACCAGCAAGGAATTCGCAGCCGATTTTCTGCGCGATCAATTGCAGAGCGGCACTCTGCGCGATCCCGGCAGGCTCATGGTGCGCGATCTTCTCCGCCGGGGCCGCGCCGCTCCCAACACAACCATCCAGCGCGGTCTCCATACTGCGATCGTGGACGAGGCGGACAGTCTGCTCATCGATGAAGCGGTGACGCCCCTTATCATTTCCACCAAGGTGGAAAACGAGCCCCTGACGAATGCCATCGTCACCGCCAGCGGCCTGACGGACCGGTTCGTGGAGGGCACCCACTACCGGGCTCAAGCCCGCCACAGGGAAATCGAATTCACCGCCGCGGGCGAGACGCTGCTGGAGGAATGCATCGCCGCCATGTCGGGCCTTTGGCGCGCGCCTCACCGCTCGCAGGAATTGATGCGCCTCGCCCTCTCCGCACGGCATTTTTATCATCGCGGCCAGCAGTATGTCGTGGAGAACGACAAGGTGGTCATCGTGGATGAATTTACCGGCCGTCCCATGCCTGACCGCTCGTGGCGGCAGGGCCTGCATCAGGCCGTGGAAGCCCAGGAGGCGCTCCCCATCAGCGCACCGTCCGATACCATGGCGCGCATCAGTTTCCAAAAATTCTTCCGCCTCTATCGCCGCCTCTCGGGCATGACGGGCACCGCGCGCGAAGCCGCCGGCGAATTTTGGCATGTGTATGGACTCGCAGTGATTCCCATCCCCACCAACCGCCCGTGTATCCGCACGCTCAGACCGCCCCGCTGCTTTGCGCATCACGGCGAAAAGATCGACGCCATCGTCCGCCGTGTCGTCGAAATTCACGCCGCCGGTGCGCCGGTGCTGGTCGGCACCCGCAGTGTTCGCTCCAGTGAGGAGCTCGCCGCGCGCCTGGAAAAGGAGGGACTTTTCACCCATGTGCTCAATGCCACGCGCATTCGCGAGGAAGCCATGATCGTCGCCGCCGCCGGCGAACCGCGCCGCATTACTATCGCCACGAACATGGCGGGCCGCGGCACCGATATCCGCCTGTCGCCGGGCATCGCGGACATCGGCGGTCTGCACGTCATCTCCGCAGAGCGCAGCGAGTCCGGACGCGTGGACCGCCAATTGTATGGCCGCTGTGCCCGCCAGGGCGATCCCGGCATGGCGGAGTCCTTTGCCTCCGCCGAAGACGAACTTCTCACCCGCTTCGTGTCCGCCCCCTCCCGTCACGCGCTGACCTCCGCTTTGCGATCCGGGCTTCCCGGTGCGCAGCGGCTCGCCGAGCGCCTCTTCCGCAAAGCCCAGCGAACCGCCCAGCGCGAAGCCTTCCGTCAGCGCCGCCGCATTCTCGAATCTGATGACTGGCTGGAAAGCTCGCTTTCTTTCGCCGGACCGGACGGATTTTAAAACTATCGGCATCGTCTTCGCCGGGTTGCGCCCCGTTGCCCCCCAGGTTACTCCTCGTCATGATTCTACGCTCCCTCGCTGCCCTGTTCGCAGTATTGTTATTATTGCCCGCCTCTCTTTCTGCGCAGGAAAATCCCGTTTTCAGCGAACACATCGCCCCCATCGTCTTCAGCAAATGCGCCGGCTGCCATCGCGACGGCCAGGCCGCTCCGTTCAGCCTCCTCAATTACGCCCAGGTCAAGAAACGCGCCAAACAAATCGCCGAAGTCACCGGTGAGCGCGTGATGCCCCCATGGCATGCCGATCCCGGCGTCGTGGACTACGCCAACGACCGCTCCCTAACCAAAGAGCAGATCGATCTCATCCAGCGCTGGGTCGCTGCCGGGGCCCCGGAAGGCGATCCCGCCAAAACACCGGCCCTCCCAAAATTCCCCGAAGGCTGGGAACTCGGCCAGCCTGACCTCGTTTTCAAAACCAGCACCCCCTACAAAGTGCCCGCGGAAGGCTCGGACGTTTACCGCAACTTTGTCATTCCCCTCAACCTGGACAAAGACACATGGGTGAAGGCCATTGAATTCAAGCCCGGTGCCCCTTCCGTGGTGCATCACGTTCTTTATTTCCTCGACACGAAAGGCAAGGCTCGCGGCTACGACGCCGCCGATCCCCTTCCCGGCTACAACGGAATGGGCCGCGCCAACGGCAACTTCCGCTATCTCGGCGGATGGGATCTTGGCACCCAGCAAAACCAGCTTGGCTACGGCCTCGCATGGCTCCTCCCCAAAGGCTCGGACCTCGTCCTTCAGGTCCACTACCACCCGTCCGGAAAAGAAGTGGAGGACCAGGACACCATCGGATTCCATCTCTCGGACAAGCCCACTGCACGTCCATGGAGCATCGTGCCGGTGCCGCCTTTCTTCGGCATTCTGTCGGGGATTCGCATCCCGGCGGGCGAAAAGGAATACATCAGGGAAAACAGTTTTGTGCTTCCCGCGGACATGGAAGCCTTCGCCGTGAACGCCCACGCGCATTATCTCGGCAAGCGCATGGAAATGACCGCGACGCTGCCCGGCGGCGAAAAGAAATGGTTGCTCAAGATGTCCAACTGGCACTTCGCGTGGCAGGAGGACTACGCCTTCAAACAACCCGTCAAACTCCCCGCCGGCACGAAGATTGATGTCCTCCTTTCATGGGACAATACCGATGCCAATCCGCATCAGTATTATCATCCGCCCCGCGAAATCCTCTGGGGGCCGCGCAGCATGGACGAAATGGGAACCATTACACTTTCTGTCATGATGGATACACCGGAGCAAAAAGCCGCCCTGCACAAAGGTCTCAAACAAATGCTCACGGGTCAGTTCATCCAGCGCGTCTTCGAAAACGACATGCGTTCCTTCGCCACTATCCGCACCCAGATCAGCGAGGATGTAAAAATGCCCCGGGACAACCAGTTCGCCCTCATGCGCCAGTTCATCCTGCCGCTGGATGCCAACAAGGACGGTGCCCTCACCACCGCTGAAATGCAGCCTGCCATCGACTTTATGCTCCCGAAAATGAAGGGCTTCGGCGAGATCGGCCTCGACTGACAAATCGTATGAAGCGAATCGTCGCCGTGCTTTGTGCGTCAGCACTCTGCGCCTGCGACTGTCGGGAAGCGCCTGCGCCGAAAACCGCCGCCCTCTCCCCCTCCCTAACCGATTCATCCGGGAACCAGCATCATCCCCTCGTCGCCCGTGATCAGAAGGCCATCGTGTTGATCTTTCTGATGACCGACTGCCCCGTCGCCCAGGCCACCGCGCCTGAACTGGGCCGTTTGGTCGCGGAATTTGGACCGCGCGGCGTCAGTTTCTACGGCGTCTATGCCACCGAAACCGCCGCCGAAATCGAAACCTATCAGAAGGATTATCGCCTCCCCTTCCCCGGTCTCCTCGATCCCCGGCAGGAACTCGCCCACCTCGCCGGTGCCACCGTGGTGCCGGAGGCCGCCGTGTTTTCACCCGACCGCCGCATCCTCTACCGCGGCCGCGTCGATGACCGCGCGGTGAGCCTTGGCACGATGAAGGCCGCACCCACCCGAAGCGACCTTCGTCTTGCTCTTGAAGCCATTCTCGCCGGGCGGAAAGTGGAGCCGCAGTTCACCGAAGCCGTTGGCTGTTATCTGCCGGAACGCTGACCCATGAACCCGATATCTCCACGAGTCGCCGCTTTCCTCGCAGCCGTCATCGTCCTCGGATGTGGCCGTACGCAGGCGCAGCAGGAGACAATCCTTCAATACTTCAACACATCATGGGACGAGATCAATGCGCGCATTCCGGAAGTGGCCGAGGCCGGTTACAGCGCCCTCTGGCTGCCTTCTCCCAGCAAGGGCGCGAGCGGTTCCTATTCCGTAGGCTACGATGTCTTCGACCGTTTTGATCTCGGCGACAGGAATCAAAGCGGCGGCGTTCGCACACGCTACGGCACCAAAGCAGAACTCCTCGCGCTCGTCGAAAAGGCCCACCGCTTCGGTATCCGTGTGTATTTTGACAATATCATGGCGCACAACGGCGGTCCGCTGTCCGATGTCCCGGCGGGCGCTCTTTTTCCGCTCATGCCGGGTTTTGTGCCGGAGGACTTTCACCTCGTGAAACGGGACGGCCACTGGGCCAAAGCCTCCGACAGCATCAATTACAATGACGAGTGGCAGGTGCTGAACCGTAATCCGTTCGCATGGGACATCGCCCAGGAAAACCCTAACACAAGTTTTAATCCCACCGGCACCACCGAAGGACAGGACTACACCAAATGGAGCGGCATCCGCCAGCCGGGCAGGACGTGGTACTATCTCGACACCGATCTCCAGATCGACACCGACGGCAACGGCGAGCCGGTCTATACCTTCGCAGACAAGGAACCATTTCAGGACACGGGCTGGGGTGCCTCCAAAACCGGAGCCGGTAATGGACGCTTCGACTGGAATGATACCAACGCCAATGGCCAGCACGATCCCGGCGAAGACCGCGAGCCCTTTACTGACTCCGGCATCGATCCTTCGCACCCCGACCGCCGCGTCGCGGCATGGGGCTACGGCGATAACAAATACAACATGGGCAATCCCGTGGCGGAGGACGTGAATGCCTTCCTCAACCGCGCGGCCCGCTACGTGGTGGATCAAACGAAGTGCGACGGCTTCCGGCTGGACGCCGTGAAGCATGTCCCGTCTTATTTCTTCGGCAAACAGGGCGGTGCCGACAAAGACCGTTCCGATGACGGCTACTGCGGACAAATCCAGGAGCAATTCAATCTATCGCACGGATACACTGACTGGGCCAATCACCGCGATTCGAATTTCGATGTCACCCTTGGCCGCGATGACGCCGTGCTCTTTGGCGAGCACCTCGGCGCGCCGCCGAATCAGGACGACTACATCGCCGCCGGCATGCGCCTCGCCAGCGACGACTTTCTCAATCAAGTGGGCGGCTTCAATGGCATCGGCAGTTCCCTTCAGGGCTACGACACGCCCGGCCTTTTCACCAAAGGCGTGAACACCGGCATGATGTACTGCCTCAGCCACGATAACAATTCCATGGCCGGAAGCGAACGTCCCGCGGCACATCAATACATGCTGCTGCGCGCCGGGCTGCCTATCGTTTATACCGACGGCTACAATGTCCAGGGCGGTCCCGATTACTTCCCAAGGCCTTCTTACGTCCCGTTCCTCGGTCAATACGGCCAAACTTATGTCACTGGCCCGCTTCGTGTCCGGCGCGACTTCATTCGCGGCAGTCAGGTGGGGCGCTGGAGCAGTCAGGATTTTGCCGCGTGGGAATTCCGGGACAAAAGCGAAAACACCTCCATGTCCGATGCCGCAGCCACCACGTTGCTCGTGATGATGCGGCGCAACTACCTCGGGGGCGGCGGTGCCCCACAGGGCTTCACCACTTCCTTCCCCGCCAATACCGTGTTGCGAAACTACAGTCAGCACGGTGGCGGATTTTATGCTTACGCGGGCAACGACGGGCGCATTTACGATTTCAGCAATAACAATGTCATCGTTCCCTCTAACGGTTATTTCGCATTCGCCCCGGTAGTCCCTGAACCGCCCGCAGCCTTTGCCGGATCAGACAGTGTTCGGCCCATCACTATCCAGCAGGGCAACACGAACTGCGCTAATATCGACCACCCGCGCAGGGACGGCAAAAATGGCGATCCGGCCTATGCTTACACCGCAAGCATCCCGCGCGTGACAGACGCCTCGAGTCTGAATTTCATCGGTCGCGCTGACGGCTCCTGCACCAGCATGCTCCTCAAGCTCGACGGCGGCATGGACGTGAATTCCCACCTCGGCCTCGGTCCTCAGTCCGGCACCAAACGTGATCACCCGCCCGGCGCGATCCCGTCCGATCCCGATGGCACGGACCTCTTCGTGGGCTGGGAACAAATGGAATACTACCGCCGCATGACACAGAAGTTCGCTTCCGAAAACGTCAGCCGGAACATCATCGGCAGCCCAGGCGCGGAGACATGGGAAGTGACCATCGGTCAGGGGGCAATCACTACCAATCAGGCTTCCGCGGACGCTCCCACCGCCAACACCGCCACCGCTCACTGGCTTTATCATAATCCGCGTGCTGTCCATGACATCGACGGCACGCTCCAATTTCAACCTCCGCCCGCCTCAGCCGCCAATCAGCCCATCACCGTCATCACCAAAGTCGGTTACTCCTCTGATGAACTTGTCAGCTTGAAACTGTATTACACCATCGACGGCACCAGCTATCCCGAGGGCAGTGGTCTCACCGGCCGCGGCGGCACCCAGGTGGTGAGCCTGACAAAAGTCCAGAACGGCGCCTCGGACGGCACCGGCACTCCCGAATGGTGGCGTGGCACCATCCCCGCCCTGCCCGCAGGCACGAAGTTGCGCTATAAGATTGGCGGTTATCGCATCGACGCCCCGCTGCGTCCGCCTTCCAGCATCGATGAAGTCGCCAAAAAGGAGCGCATGGAAACCATCTTCCGCGTCACCGGCTTCAACGGCAATGCGGCCGCCTATTATCCTAACAATGACAAAGGCGTGCAGGCCACGGGCCTGAAGGAAGGTCTCCACGTCGTTCGCGCCCGCGCCTTTCTCGATCGCACGGGACAGGCTTCTCTTTTCAACACATGGACGCAGACGTTTTACGTCGATCAATCGCGCCCGACGGGCCTGGTCAGATATCCCGCCGGGGACAACGAAACACTCGGCGGCAGCAGTTACGGCGTCGTCGTCCTGACGGATGATCAGCCTCAGGAGGTCTGGTATTCCATCCTTGATTCCAGCGCCGCCAATGACAGTCCCGCCAATGGCAACGGCGCTTCCAATTGGGCGAAAGCCGCCGCCGTCAGCCCGCCCTCCAACACCGGCGGCACCGTATTCACCCGCGAATGGCGCTTCGATTATAAAAATATTCCGCCCACCGGTACCGCCCAAATTCGCGTGCGCCTTAAGGAACTCAGTTCCAGCCCGGACAATTCCCTAACAGACGCCGCCGGCTGGTTCACCACTCTCACCCGCACTGTAAGTACCGGTTCGCCGGTGAACTTCGCCATCGCATACCCGCCGTCGGACGGCAGCATCGTTGGCGGCGGTTATGTCGCGAAGTGCGTCTTCGCAAAGAGCCTTGGCAACGGAATCTCTGACACTCAGTTGCTCTCTGAATTCACCGCCACCATCGCCAGCCAAATCAGCGGCCAGGCCGATGGCGAAACCCTTCTCCCGGCGGCTGCTCTCTCCATCGTCAGAAACGAAACCGCCACCCAGGACGCCCTCGCTTTCACTCTTCCCAATCTCTACAATGGCGATCCGGACTTCCTGCACTTCATCCGCGTTGCCTGGCGTCGCGCCGACATCACCTTGAGCGACGTGCGCCTGGTGAAAGCCTTCCCCGACGCGCTCTCCGACGCCGACAACGACGGCCTTCCCGACTTCTGGGAAAATCAGTATCATCTCGAACTCAACAACCCCTTCGGCGACCACGGCCCCGCCGGTGATCCAGATGGCGATGGTTTTACGAACCTCGCCGAATACGCCTTCGACACCAGTCCTCTCGAAGTCACTCCAGCAGAACGTCCTTCCGTCCAACTGGCCTCCGGCCACGCACGCGGCACGTGGAAGCTCATCTTCTCCGTCAAAAAAAGCCGCCGCTACCAGGTGCAGGTGAGCGACGGTCTCGGCTCATGGAACAACACCGGCAGCGAAATCACCCCCGTTTCCGACACCGCCGCGTACGAGTGGACAGACCCGGCACCCGTTCCTGGAAGACGCTTCTACCGCGTGTCCGCCCGCACGCCCTAACCACTCTCTTTCACTCCATGATCCCCACCCTTCGCCGGCTGTTTGTCCTCCTCTCCTTCGGCGGCGCGTGCCTCGCCCAGGAGCCCGCCCCCGCCACGCCCGCAGCAGCGCCCTCCACGACGCCAAAGCTCGTCGTTGGCCTTTACGACGTTCAGGGACTGTGGGGGGGCAATAACGTGGAAGTCTTCTCAAACGATAAATGCATCGTCAGCCGCTACACCCGCCCCAAAGGCAGCGGCGTATTCCACATTCTCAAATTCGAAGCCCAACTGCCGGCCGGTGAATCGCAAAAGCTCCTTCGCCTCGCCGACTCCACCAAATTCCTCGAATATCGCGAGGAACGGAAGGGCGGCGTCCCGGACGAAGCGCATCCGCGCATCAAAATCCCCGTCGAAAACGCCAGTCCCTTTGAAGTCAGCAAATGGGCGGGCGAGAAAAGCGCAAAATTCGATCCTCTCTACAAAGCGCTCTTGGAAATCGCTCAGAAAACCAGGCCCGGCAAAGTCCTCCACGACGGGCCTGAAAAAAAAGCTGTTAAAAAGCGCTAGCAACGGCCCGACCCCAATTCACGCCTTTGCCGGTTCCTCGACCGGCTCCACGGCATCCTCCTCCTGTCTCTTAAACCGCCGCTTCAACCACTCCTGCACCCGCTCCATGTAGAGGTAAAAAACGGGCGTAATATAAAGCGTCAGCAATTGCGATAACAGCAGCCCCCCCACCACCGCAAGACCCAGCGGTCTCCGGGATTCCGCGCCCGCGCCAACGCCCAGCGCGATCGGCAGCGCTCCAAAGATTGCCGCAAAAGTCGTCATCATGATCGGACGGAAGCGGATCAGGCAGGCCTCGAAGATCGCCTCCCTCGCCGCCTTCTTTTGTTTTGTCTGTGCCTCCACGGCAAAGTCGATCATCATGATCGCATTCTTCTTCACGATCCCAATCAACATCAAAATCCCTACAAACCCATACACATTCAGGTCCTGTCCAAAGAGCACCAGCGTCGCCAGCGCGCCCACGCCCGCAGCTGGAAGTCCTGACAAAATCGTAAGCGGATGAATAATGCTCTCATAGAGAATCCCCAGCACCAAATAGATCACCAGCACCGCCATGATCAGCAGCAGACTCAGTCCCTGCATGGAATCCTGAAACGCCGCGGCCTCCCCCTGGAACGTGGTGGATATGCCATCCGGCAGCACCGGACGCGCCGCCGCTTCGATGTCGCGAACGGCATCCCCGAGCGACACGCCCGGAGTCGTGTTGAATGAAATCGTCACCGACGGCAACTGCCTCAGGTGGGTCACACTCCGCGGTCCCACCGTTCTCGTGATCTCCGCCACAGCATTCAGCGGAATGAGTTCCTTCTCCGATGACTGCAAATACAACTGCTCCAGCGCCTGCTGATTCCGTTGAAACGATTCACCCACCTCCAGAATGACAAAATACTGATCCGCCGGAGTGTAGATGCTGGAAACCTGCCGCGAGCCGTAGGCATTGTAGAGCACCGTCTCGACCTCCGTCGCGGAAATACCCAGTATCGACGCCTTGTCGCGATTCACTTTCACATACACCTGCGGACTCGTGATCTGCAGATCAGTGGTGACATCGATGAGACCCGGCAGCTTGCGCATCGCCGCTTCCACTTTCGGCGCGGCTTCAAAGAGCGGCGCCAGTTCCACACTGGTAAGCGTGAATTGATAGGGGGCTTTGGAGCCGAACGCGCCGATGCGAATCACCGGAGGCACCTGTGGAAACGAACGCAGTCCGGGAATCTGCGCCAGTTGCGGACGCAGTTGATTCACGATTTCCCGCGCGGACGGACGTTCTTTGCGGGGTATGAGACTCGCCGTGATCCGTCCCGCATTCGAACTGCCGCCTCCTCCTCCGCCCCCGGCACCCACGCTCGACGTAAACGCTTCGATGTACGGGTTCTTCAGAAGTATCTTCGCCACCACATCCTGATGCTCCCGCATGGATTGGAACGACGTATCCTCCGCTCCTTCCGTGATGATGGTAATCTGACCGATATCCTCAGTCGGAATGAACCCCTTTGGAATGACGATGAACAGCCACACCGTTAGGGCCACCGTGCCCGCCGTAATGAGCATCGTCACCGCCGGATGCCGCAGCACCACCGTGAGCGTGCGTTTGTACGCGCGGTTCATCGCATTGATCATCCATTCGAACACCGCAAGAAATCTCCATCGCGGCTTTCTCTCTTCTTCCTTTATGTCCTTCCTGTCTGCGCGCAGAAACCGGCTGCACAGCATCGGCGTCAGTGTCAGCGACACCGCACCGGAAACGAGTATCGCCACGCCGATCGTCACGGCGAACTCCTTGAACAGCCTTCCGAGAATGCCGCCCATAAACAGCACGGGCAGAAACACCGCCGTCAGTGAAACGGTCATCGACAGCACGGTGAACGCAATCTCCTTCGATCCATGCAGGCTCGCCTTCCACGCGGATTCACCTTCCTCCATGCGCCTGACAATATTCTCCAGCACTACAATCGCGTCATCCACCACAAACCCCACGCACAGCGTGAGCGCCATGAGAGAAAGGTTGTTCAGGCTGAAATCCAGCAAATACATCACCGAAAACGTGCCGATAATGGAAAGCGGAATCGCGATCGCCGGAATGATCGTGGCGGACAGCCGCCGCAGAAATAAGAAGATCACCAAAATGACGAGCGCCACACTCAGCAGCAGTGTCAGTTGCACATCATGCACGGACTCCCGAATCGACTTGGACCGGTCCAGCAGCACATCCAGCGAGACCGACGCCGGCAATTGCTCGCGCATCGAAGGAATCAGCGCTTTCACCGCATCCACCACCGCCACCGTATTGCTTCCTGGCTGCCGCCGGATGAACAGCGTGATGGAAGGTTGATCCCCAAACGTCGCCGCCGACTGATCATTCTCTACACTGTCGAAAACATTCGCCACATCCCGCAGCCGCACGGCACCGCTCTCACGATAGCCGATAATCAATTCACGATACCCGGCAGAATCCATAATCTGACCGCTCGCTCGTATGGTGAACGTCTGATCCCTGCTCTGGAGAATCCCCGTGGGAAGGTTCGAATTGTTCCGGTTTATCGCAGCCTGCACGTCTGAAATGCTGAGGCCGCGCGAAGCCAGCGCCACGGGATTCACCTGCACTCGCACCGCATACTTCTGCGAGCCGCTCACGTTGACCTCGGCCACTCCGTCGATCGTGGACAGCCGCGGCACTATCAAGTTCTGCGCATACTCATCCACCTTGGAAAGCGGTGTCGTCTTCGAAGACAGCACCAGAAACAGCACCGACGATTCCGACGGATTCACCTTCCGAAACGACGGCGGGCTCGGCAGTTCCGGCGGCAATCGCCTCATGGCGGATGAAATCGCCGACTGCACGTCCAGCGCCGCATCATCGATGTTCCGGTCGAGATCGAATTGCAGCGTAATGTTAGTGCTGCCCAGCGAACTCGTGGACGTCATCGAACTCACGCCCGGTATCGTCGAGAACACCTTCTCCAGCGGCGTGGCGACCGACGACGCCATCGTCTCCGGACTGGCGCCCGGCAGCGAAGTGTTCACCGAGATCGTCGGAAAATCCACGGACGGCAAATCGCTCACCGGCAGCTTCACATACGCCAGCATGCCAAACGCAAGGATTCCTATCATGATCAAACTGATCATGACGGGACGCCTGATGCACAATTCCGGTATGCTCACGGCTGTCCTGCGGAAAGGGATTGCGGCGCGGCGGCCTTTTCCGGCGGTGGCCCCTTTTTGTCAGGCTTGCCCTCCACCGCTTCGTCGAGAGACGATTTGATATTCACCTTCGATCCCTCCGCCAGTTGCGACTGACCATCGATCACCACACGCTCTCCCCCCTTCAGCCCCTCGGCAATCACCGCCTCGTCCCCGTCCGTGCGCGCCACCTTCACCGCCTGCACGCTCGCCGTGAGATCCTCCTTCACCACAAACACGAACGGCCCCTCCTGTCCCGTTTGCACCGCTTTTGCCGGCGTTACCACGCGGTCCGGCTCAGTCGTTAGGGCCAGCTCCACATCCACAAACTGCCCCGGCCACAGCGCGCGCTCTGTGTTTTGAAACAGCGCCCGCAATTCAATGGTCCCGGAGGCCCGATTCACCTGGTTGTTCAAAAACACCACCTCGCCATTCGCCGTATGCGTGCGCCTGCCCTCCGGCGTGGCCTTCACCTTCAGCGGCGCCTGCTGCATATAATACGTAATGTCCCCGAGATATTGCCCCGCGATGGAAAACGTCACCTCCACCGGCGCCACCTGATTGATCACCACAAGGTCCGTCGTGTTGGCCGTCACCACATTGCCCGCATCCACCAGCGTTGCTCCCGTGCGCCCCGCCTGCGGAGAGCGGATGGTACAATACTCCACCTGCAGCTTCGCGCTCTTCACTGCAGCGTTCGCCGCGGAAACATCCGCCTTCGCGCTCGCCGCCCCCGCCTGGATCCGATTCACCTCGTCCCGTGAAACACTCCCTTCGGACTTCTTCTCCAGATTCGTAAAACTCCGCGATCGCACCTCCGCATCCGCCGCCATCGCATTCGCCTTTTCCAAATCCGCCTCCGCCTTCGCCAGCGCCACCTCATAGGGCCGCGTATCGATGGTAAAAAGCAGCGCATCCTTCTCCACCTCCTGCCCCTCCTTAAAATGCACCGCCGTAATTTCCCCCGCCACCTTTGGCTTCACTGTCACCGAATTCCGCGGCAGCACATTCCCTATCGTCTTCAGCGTTATGGGCAGCGGCTTCCGCTCCACGTTGGCCACCAGCACCGGCACCTTTCCCTCCCTTCCACCGCGCCCGCCTCCAGCACCCTCCTCCTTCGGCCCACAGCCGCACTGAGCGAGTGCCAACGCACACGCCAAAGCTCTAATTTTGATGGAAACGGGGGTTTTCCTCATATCGAAAGGCATTCGCCAGGCCCTCCCCCGCGTCCACGCCAAAAACCCCTTTTTCACGGTGCATCCGAAGCCGGCACACGTCTAACACAACCTTCATTACTGCGGTGGATAACCTTTCCATCCTCGCGACCCCGTGGGGACCGGCGATGCCACGCAATTGCCAAAAATGAAAGAGCGCGCGCAGCCTGGGTGGCGGTCATCGCGCTGCGCGGGCTTCTGCCCCGCAGAGCAAAGTCATATAATTCGTTGCGCCGGAAGTGCTGCGTTTGGCCGGTCCCGGAAGCCGGGCCCCGATCCAGCGCATTCAGTGAAGGCTCGAAGCAAAAGGAACGCCGGTGACCGCCTGTGATGTTCGGTACTAACGGCGGCGGCGCAGCAGCATCCCGATCCCGGCGAGGCTCAGCATAGCAGCGGAAGGCTCTGGAACCGGCCCGCCCCACTGCGAGAAGTCCCCGGCGCGAATAGCGTTGACCTGGGCCTGATTGACTCCCTCGTTCATCCACGCTACATCGTCCACCTGCCCGTCGAAGTTGGAACCGTTGTTGGCGAAAATGCCGCCCACGACCAGCGCGTCCGGCGAAGGAATGGCAGTGCCGTTGGTCCCGTACGCCGTCGCGACGCCATCGACGTATTTTGTCAGGGCGCTGCCGGTCCTGGTGTAAACGTAATGGTGCCAGTTGGTGTCGGCTATCGGCACCGCCGATCCCGTCCGGACGTCCACCGAGGCTCCAAACAACTCAAGCTGATTGTCCACGTATTCATAGATAACCGACAACTGGTTGCCGGAGACATCGCGGGCGGTGATGTAACGCTGCGAGGTGTTGAAGCCGTTGCTGCGCATCCAGAAGGCGATCGTGTAATCGGCCTGCGTGCTGGCCACGCCGAGTCCTGACCGGATGACCGATCCGGAAGTCGTGGTGGCGGCGTTTCCGCCTCCCGGCCTTCCCGGCCCCAGAGTGATATTGCCGTGCGTCACGATGCCATCGTTGTTGAACGTGCTGCCGTCGTTGATGGTGGCCCCGACCGTGCCGGACGCATCCTCGAACTGGTAGAGGGCATACATCGCCGCCTGGCATGGCGCCGCGCTGGTGGTTAGCAAGACGCCGGCGGCGAAAATCGCGACGGGCAAACCTGAGGAAACGATCTTGTTCATGGAGCAATATCTGAAGGGTTTGAAACAGCGAAAGTTACCTGACGGGTCGAACCGGAGAGAAGGGCTGCAACACTAGCACTCCACGCAACTGCGGAACGCCGGCGGATTTGTATGCAGGGCGGCCTGTTTCTGAGCAACCGGAGGTGACGTTTGCTACCGCTTTTGACGGCAGCCACCGCTTCAGGATTGCGAAGACCGGCGACAATATCACCCTGAGCATCGATGTCGGCGCGAGTGGCACCTTCGACTGCAGCGTCACAAAAGCCTCACTGCGGACCTTTCCTTCCTAACAGCACGAATTCCCGGCTGTTCTTCGCCACAGAGGGAGGAAATGCCCTCTTTGACAATCTCTCGACCATGGCAGCGCCGGAGCCTGGAGCCAGTGTTGCCGCCGGAGGTGGATCCGGACGCGTTGACGGACTCCTTTCAGCAGCCGGGCGGAGCACTTTCGCCGGTTGTTTTGCGTTTCCGGTGCAGTGGTGAACGCCGGCCAGGAAGAGGCGCACTACTTTTTGTGTAATCGCCTTGCGGCGGATGACGAATCGCCCCGTGGAGGAACTGCCTCCCGTCTGCATTATCCACTTTTTCACCCGCTGGCTCCTATGAATACACTCCGCTTCACTCCATTTACCGCTGCTGCCATTGTATTGTTCGCAAGCGTCGCTTCCGTCCCCGCGGCGCCGAAGAATCTGGAGTTTTCGATCATCAAGGCCGCGAATCCCGGCGGGAAAGGAGGCTATTCCGGCACGGTGTCGTTCACGCGGGAGGATGTGAAGGATGTCTTCAAGGTCACGTGGAAGCTCTCGGACGGCACGACAAATACCGGCTACGGCGTGGCGAGCGGAGATTACATGGCGGTGGCTTATGGCAGCGATGCCATTGGCGTGGCGATGTATAAGATGACTGACAAAACCGTGGAGGGAACCTGGGCGCCGGCCAAAGAGGGCGCGAAACTCGGCACCTATGAATTGAAACGCGGGAAGGCGAAACATCAATATGTTTACAGCGATGGCACTCCGGGCACCATTACCATCAGCCCGAGCGAGGTGAAGGGTGTGGCCAATGTAAAATACGATATGCCGGACATGAAATTCGGCGGTATCGGGCTCGCGGACGGCGACTATATGGCGGTGGGCGGAGCAGCGGGTCTAAAGGATTTCGGCGTGGTCATTTACAGGATGAACAAGGACCTCACCGCGTCCGGGAAATGGATCATCGGCGGCGCGCCCGCACCGGGTACGGAGGATTTGAAACTGGTAACACTCGACGGCAAACCCGCGCCCGCCGCCGGCGGCGCGTCGCCGGATACCGCGGACACCGCGGAAAAGGAAATGGATAACAAGGATCTCGCAAAACTCATTGCCGTGGACATCAAAAAATGCGCGGCGGTGGGAGATTACTTCATCGATCAAATGAAGCTCGATGACATGGACGCCGTCGTCGGGCTGCTGGATAACCGGGCATTCGACGAAAAGACCACCCGCGGGAAATTCGCTGCCGCCATCGGTGAGGGGCGCAAAACTCTCGGCAAAATGAAGGACTTCACACCTGACAAAAAGAAAGTGGACTTCAAACCCGCCCCCGGCGGCGGCATGCTCTTCACGCTGGAAGGCGACGGCACTTACGAAAACGCCACGACCCGCGAAGTCTTCCGCTTCCTAAAACCAAAGGGCGAAGAAAAGGTCGTGATGGTGGGATACACACGGTCAGTGAAGAAGTGAGGGCAGAATCAGAGGCCCAAAGACAAGCCGGGCGTTAGCCTGCAAGGAGAGGTTCGGACGAAACTTGCAAAGCTCCGCCACGGGGGAATTGCTGGCTATTACCGTCGCAATTGGCGAAGATTATAGAGTCCGCGCCATTCTTGGAGGGTGAGACGGACTCCGGTTTCGCGGGCAGTCCGGCTGCGGCCTTTGAACCAGGAACGGTAGCGCTTAAACCAGGCATCGATGAACTCACGGCTGCCTCATGCCCACGACGTTTCGCCAGGCCCTTCCCCCCGCGTCAACGCCAAAAACCCTTTTTCACGGTGCACCCGAAGCGGACGCACCTCTAACAACAGCTACCGGACCCGCAGGCCCTGCTGGCTTATCGAGTGCCCCCTCAGGGATACGTAACCGTCAACAATTCCGACCAGATGCCCATAAATCTCCTCCGCGCCTTGACGACTGTCATCACCCCCGCAACAAAAGTAACATTCGTGCTCGTCTGCATGCTGACTGTCGGAGCGGGGGATGTGGCGGGGTAGGAGGGGGGAGGGGTTCGGGGATCGGCATTCCCTCCAGTGCCGCTGGTATATACCAGCTCTTCCCCCGGGGAAATTGTCAGGGTCAGGATATTCCCGTTCATACTGTGTCCTGGGATCAGCGGCTGCATAGGGACCCCGTGCACCCCATGATCGTAAAAACCATCCAGAATGGCAGGGCCGCGGTTGGGAAACCAAAGGGTCTTTGTCGCGTCAACGATAGCTCCATAATTGATATTCTCCAAATAAGTCCTTACCGCCTGACGGTGCATTGATCGCCCGCACCCGGCCCCAGCGCATGGATTCCGCAGGAAGCACTTGGAGAAATTTTTCAGCCTCTTCTTCAAATATCTCCCGTGCCCGCATAGTGGTAGGGGCCGAAATATCAAAAATGCCGTTGGTTCCAAAGTGCTTTCGCAGTTGCTCGGCAAGTGTTTGGCGAAATTCCTCACTGGGCAGCAGCGCATGCAGCGGCTGGGCGCAATCACCCCAGGGTCGCTTCAACGGAAATTGCTCACCAACCATGAGCGTCTCACGATAGAAGTCCCAGTCGGCGAGATTCGAAACATGGAACGGATCGAGCTTGGCAAAAAAGTCACCGGTGTTGAGGTTCAGGAACGCCCATTCCGAGTCCCAGACGAAGAACCGGTAACGTTTCTGAAAAGCCTGTGCAGCCGTATCACGGCTGCGCGCAGCCCGCCAGTTATTCACCGGCCAATCAACATTGCTGGCATAACAACTCACCAGGATATAATCGATGTAGTTGGCGACATCCAATTTTTCCAGGACCGCCTCATACGCCGCATGCCGGGCCTCTGGCGTAGCCGCGTTGCGCACCGCTTCGCACAGACCGATGAAGGCAATCCAGTCATTTCTCGCTGCCGTCTCTTCACTGAGAGTTGCACTTACGGCACCCAGGAGCGCTCCGCCGTTCGCGCCGCGCGCAGTGAGTACATCCCAGCTTCCCACTCCCGGATTGTGCTGCTCCATAAAATCCGGGTCCACGCGTTCCGACAACTCGTACACTCCCCAGTAAAGTCCATTGATGTATAAATGCGCCCACCGCTGCCGCGCGACCGGTTGCCCCATCTCCTCCTGCACCCGGTGAGCCCACGCTTCCTTAAAATAAAAGGCGTCTTTTCGTGACGCTCCGGCATCATACCGGAAACACCACGAATCGATTGACGTTTCGCGCAAAGCCAGATTTTCGAAAGCTTCGGATATGTCCCTGAAGATTGGAGCCTCAAGACCGGAACCCTGGAACTTGAGTCTTAGCCCATGCTTGGGGGTGCTTCCGTTGGAGTTGCTGGTGAAACCGGAAATGGAGATCTCGCAGTCCGCACTGACTGCCGGGCGTCCTATCAAATTGAAAAATTCCACATGCGCCGTCCGCTCCCAGTCCCGGCTCAGCGGGTCTGCCGACGCCGTTGCCGTTTCCGCGCCCCGCGCATAGATCCCGCCCGTTTGATAGTCGAAAAAATCACCCACTGGCACGGTGAGGCACACTGTGGGGACCGTTTCGGCGACCGCCGCCTGAGGCGGCACAGGACTCAGTGCGTCCCGGATTGCGTCGAAATGAGTGGTAATGTGATTTTGCAGCCAGGTCATATCGCCCGGATCATCCGGCATACGCAGCGCGGAATAATGAATGATGTGTTCCCTCCCGGTCGCCACCTCCGTCTTGGTTGGCCAGCCTGCAGCTTCCAATGTATAGTGATTCTGGAATCCTGTCGCCGTTCCCGCCGCGTTTTTGACTCCCGTCACACTGTCTTTGAAAAGAAACGTGCGGGTTGCCACCGGACTTGTCCCCGCACCATTCCGCATCGCGATAGCCCTCAGCACCTTGCTTCCGGTGAGGTTCATGCCCGTTCCATCCGCCCGGTGCAGGATCACGTTGTCAAAATATACGCCAACAGTGGAGCCCTGGGCGTCAAAAAAAACCGAAGTAGCCTCCCCGCTCGCTTTCGTAAAATCCATCGTGAATCGTTGATTCTCAGGAGTGAGGCTTACAGTCTGAGTGGGGCCGCCGGTATAACTTAAACCGAATTGCAGCGATCGAAAATCCCCGTCGCCCCGGGCTTCAAATTCCAGCCGCCAAGTTCCGGCTCCGAGCGTTACGTTTCGCATCAAGCGCAGCGGACCGGTGGAGGGATTCGAGATACTGTAAATATACCCTTCCTTGTTCTCATTCTCGTTGTCCTCATGAACCGTGAAAGCAGCCTTTTCGTTTGAGACAGGATGTGCGTCCGACCAGACTCCGCCATTCTCGCCAAACCATTGGCTCACATCTCCGGAAAAATCCTCCACCATCGTTGCAGGTGCCTGCGTATCGTGAAAGGAACTGAACTCGGTGGGCACGGCCCCGTTCTCGGTCCACAGAATGACAACGTCATTCGCAGGATCGGCATCCCGGTTTAACGGATGGGATATGCGCAATGGCAGCCCTCCTGCCGGCGGCGATCCCCGCAGCCCGCCTTCCACCGGCTCCCACGTGCCGGGATCGATGAAGTCCGGCGGTTCGAGCATTTCTGCGTACCCCTCCCCGTTGAATCTCCCTGGAGTAGGATGATTGAGATAACCAAACTGCAGAGCCCCTTCCGGTGTCACGAAATAACCCATCGACATATCCTCACGCTGGAGCTTAAAACTTACTCCGTTCTGCGAATTCCAGGTCCAGGCAGGGGTAAATTCGTTGCTATCTTTTACGCCGTTACCATTGTTGTCGTCCCAGCGGTTCAGCGCCAGGTAATCACCCTCACGGCTAAGGTTGAAATTTGTGTGGAAGCGACCCTGCGCATCGGGCCCCCTTCTGTCCTGAGAGTTGGGTAAAACGGGGTAATCTCCAAGCAGATCCGCTATGACAATAATGAAGCCCTTGGGGGGTATCGTTGCCCCGGAAGGAAATCCCCATTTCCCGCGGTTGGCGGCAGAGCCTCCATTGTTGTCGGTCAGATACCAGTTGGAAAGAGACAACTCCTGATTGGTGGGATTGTAAATTTCAATCCAGTCATCGTGGGCAGGAGGGACACCGCCAGTGTTGAACAAGCCGGATTTATTGTCGGCAACGAATTCCGTGATGACTGGGCCTTGGATGTTAAGATAAGGCACTATGAACCCAGGTCCGGGACGGCTTGCGGGGCTGCCATCGGCTGTCCCGGCGGCATTTTCCTCCTGAAGTGAAAATCCGTCTTTGTCAGCATCAGTCGGTCGGCTGTTAAATCCAAACGGGTCAGAATTTCCGGCCAATTCGGTGAAATCGGAATATCCATCCCCGTCGCTGTCCACGAGGTAGGGCACTGCGCGGTAAAACTCGCGGTCCGGGTTTCCGTACGCGTCGAAAGGATGGCGGAGCGGCGGCGGTGGAGGCGGCGGGCTTGACTGCGCAGCAATCAGAGCTGCACGCAATTCCACAATAAGCTTCACAAATGTCGTCCGTTGCTCCGTTTCATTTGTGGACAGAGCCAGCATCTCGGGAGCCGGCGGGTTCACGCGGGGATCTTCAAAAATGATCACATTTTGACGCCACTGGCGTGTGGCGGAGGGGGGGGAGGATAATCGCGCCGTTCCGCAACGGATTGGTCACAGCATTCCAAAGGGTGCCCGGAGAGGTGCGCAGGTCAAAAAAGGGTTCTTTCCCGGCATCCGTAGCGCTGGTGCCCGAGGGCGGCGGAATGACATAGGTTGCAACAGCCGCACCGTCCTGTGTCCAATTCAGCAACGCCGACCCGTCCCTGCGCGCCCACACCGTTAAAGTCTTCAACGGCACGTATTGATATACCGCCTCACTCCCGGTTGATGGCGTCGATGGCGGCAGACCGAAGCACCGGTGTGTAATTTCCCCGCCGGTCCCTAAATAAGTTATCGGCAGATTGAGCCAGGGCCCTGACGGCAGGCCTGGTCTCATACTTCGCTGCAACCGGTAACCCATTCCGGCCGTGCTCGGCCAGGTCAATACACCATCATCCGCCCGGCCCACGCCGGCAGTCATTGCTATCAAAATGGCGGGCAAGACACACCAGGCAGATCGGTGCACTGGTTTCTTTCTCCGTCTCCGCCGCGTCATTATCAAGCCGCCAAGGATCAACGTAAAACATGTGTTTGGCTCCGGAACGATGGTGACATCGAACGTTCCATCCCGGCGCCCCCTCCAGATTTCATTCAGGCGGACGTCTCCCGTTAGAGCCGCCTGATAGTCGAACGAATCGAAGGGTGAATCATTGTTCGCAAATGCGGGAAGAGGCCAGTACCCGTCGAAGTCCGAATTCCTCGGCCTCATGGCGACGATATAGTCTCCGGCAAACAGCATAAAGCTCTCGCTTGAGTTGCCGAGAACGGTATGGTATGGAAGCACATCTCCCTCGGAATTTGGGGGATGGAAAAAACTCATATCCAGGACTGTGTTCACAACGGATGGAGTGGATACAACCACCATTGAGGCGCTGACTTGGATATCCGAAAGCGCGGTGATAAAGTAAAAGTCGAGGGTGGAGAGGTCAGGATTGCCCGGAATCGCATAACCGTCGATGCGGCCTGTAAAGGACAACGTGGCTGCGGAGGTCGGCAGGGGGGCGAGAAGGCCGCACAGGGCAGCAAGCACTGTTAGGAAGCGTATTTTCAGCATAGGGACGAAGAGGAATGGGTTGTTGGAAACGAGGGTGGCTTGTGCGTAGTGAAAAGGACGGGAATCAGCAACCTCTGAAAAGAGCCATTACCATCCGCGAAGTTCCCTCACGCGCACGGCAGCGCACCAATATCCAAAAACGGCAAACAGTGAAATGCCCGGTTCCGGAACGATGGTGACATCGAACGTTCCATCCCGGCGTCCCCTCCAGATTTCATTGAGGCGAACGTCTCCCGTGAGAGCCGCCTCATAGTCGAACGAATCGAAGGGTGAGTCATTGTTCGCAAATGCCGGCAGCGGCCAGTACCCGTCGAAGTCTGAATTCCGAGGACGCATCGCCATAACATAATTCCCCGCGAGTAGCGTAAAGCTCTGAGTGGTATTCCCAGCAATCGCAGCGCACAGAATCATATCGCCTTCGGGATTTGGCGGGAGGAGAATACTCATGTCTAGATTCGTGTTCACGATGGTCGGAGTGGCAATAACCCCTATCGATGCGTTGACCAGAGTATCCGAAAGCGCGGTGATAAAGTAAAAGTCGAGCGTGGAGAGGTCGGGATTGCCCGGAATGGCGTAACCGTCGATGCGGCCTGTAACGGACAGCGTGGCGGCGGAGGCCGGCAGGGGGGCGAGAAGGCCGCACACGGCAGCAAGCATCATTAGGAAGCGTATTTTCAACATAGGGACGAGGACCATCGATTGGTTTGAATAACAGGAAGCCGCTCGGGTATAACGAAAAGCGTGGAATGGAGCAACCTTGAAACAAGGTTACCACAGATGGCCGTTTTCCTTCGCGCGACACCGCCCAGCCGCCTTTTGCCTGCAACCAACAGCGCCTTTGTTCCCTTCGTTACTCTCCTTTTCCATCATTTTCCATTCCACGATGACGCGAATAATGGCCGGAAAATCATTTGACATCGAAGGCCTTTAATCACCGAAGTTCCCTGTGTCATTTTCGTCCAAAGCATCCCCAAAACGGACCGCGGATATCTTATCCGCCCCGTCAAGCCGGGCCCTCTCGGAAGGCTCCGCGCACGACACACCCGCCTTACTGGCTCCCGACTCCGGTCCGAAATCCCCCGTCAGTCGCCACCCTTCTGGCCGTCTCAAACAATGCGCCAAGCCACCATTCTTTCTGACTTCTGGTTTCAGATTCGCCATTCCGCCGTCAGCGCCACCCATTCGTCGGTTTTGTCATTCCGCTTCTGGTTTTGTCGTTCCGCTGCAGGCCGGATTTCTATCACTCCACCCGGCGAATCAAACCAAATCAAGCTAAATCAAACCACTTTTTCCCCATCAAACCTTTAAAATCATACTTTTCCTTTCCCGGGGCCAGGCAATCAAGCAATTGTCAAGGCTCAGGCAGATTCTCCGAAAGGCCGGTCACCTCTCGGCATTCTCTCATTCGTCATTCCTTCTGGCTTCGGGTTTCTGATTTCGTCATCCCGCCGTCAGGCGGCTTCATTCCTTCGGGCTTCTGGATTCGGGCTTCGTCATTCCGCCGCCCTCTCCAGGATCAGAATTCTATCACTTATCCTTTCCAGCCTCACCCCCATCAGGCTATTTCAAACCAAATCAAACCTCCAAATTCTCTCAAACCCCTCCGACCCATACTTTTCTCCCTTATCCCCACGCTCTCCCCTTCCCCTCCTCCCCAATTCCCCCGCGGAAAGCATTGCGCTCCTTCGGGGCAGGTGCTAAATCCGCGCCCGGCTGTCAGCCTGAAAATCAACCGCACTGAACGGATGCGGGGCTGCCGGTGTCTTCCCTCCGTTCGCATTTGACCCACACACCTTACCCTCATGGCTTCCCAGGAATCCGCAGCAAGTCCCCGCGAACTCGATGCCGGCATGATGATTCGCCGGGCTCTCTTTCTCCTTCTCCTCATCGGGGTGACTTATTATTACCTTGGAATCGACTTCCGCGGATTGTCTCACCCCAAGGGCATGGATCAGGCTCAAATTGCGCGGCAGATCGCGGATGGGAAGTCCTTCACCACCTGCTGCATCCGGCCCATCTGTTACGCTCAGGTCTCCAAGAAGATGAAGGAGGACGACCCCTCCGGCGCGCCCTCCTTTGCCGGCGGCATCCCGGATACCTATCACGCGCCGCTCAATCCCATTCTCAATTCCATCGTGCTCAGCATGGCCAAGGACACATGGGAGTTTGAGCCAAAGCAGGTTCTCTACACCCCGGACGTCATCATCACCGGCGTCAGCATGGTGCTTCTGCTGGCGTCCATCGGCGTCAGCTACCTGCTGATCACCCGCATCTTCGACCCCCGTATCGGAGGCGTCACCGCCCTGCTGATGCTGTTGTGTGAAAGCGTCTGGCACTACTCGCAATCTGGGCTGCCGCAGATGCTCATGCTCTTCCTGTTCTCGTTCGCCGCCTATTTTCTCTACAAGGCCATCGAGAATGCTCAGGCCGGGAAGTCCGTGTACTTATGGCTGGGACTCACCGGCGGGTTCATGGGCCTGCTGGCGCTCGCTCACTGGATGGCCGTCTGGCCGTTCCTGGGACTCGTCTTTTTCGCCGGATTTTATTTTCATCCCCGCGGCGTGCAGTTGCTCATGCTCGTCGGCATCTTCCTGCTCATCACCATCTGGTGGCCCCTCTTCAACAATCAGAAATTCAGCGGCAATCCCCTCGGCGCAGGCCTCTACCTCTTCTACGCGGGCAATGCCTCCGCCTCCACCGAGGAGTCGCTCATGCGCGACCTCGAGCAGACCTCCGGCGCGCTCGACCTCAACGGCCTCCCGAGCAAAATGATGCTCAACTCCGTCACCCAGCTCAGTGACATCTACAATTATCTCGGTGCCGTCGTCGTCGCGCCCCTCTTCTTCCTCGCCCTGCTTCACCCCTTCCGGCGAAGGGAAATCGGCGACTTCCGATGGTGTATCCTCGCGATGTGGATTTTTGCCGTCATCGGAATGACGATTTACGGCCTCCACCCGTTCCAGGAGGACCCAACGGACCCTAACAATCTTCACATCATCTTCCTTCCGGTCATGACCGGCTACGGCCTGGCGTTCCTTTCGGTGCTTTGGAACCGCTTGAATCTGCCGCTGCACATTCCCTTCGTACGAAACGGCCACTTCATTCTCGCCATCTTCATCAGCGCGCTCCCCACGCTGCTCAAGGCTCCCACGCGCATCACCCAGGCGCTGGCGCGCAACGAAGCCTTCAAGGTGAATTACCCCTATTACGTTCCCAACGCCCTCGCGTCGTACGGCAGCATGGTAAAGCCTAACGAAGCCATCGTCACCGATATTCCATGGGCCGTCGCATGGTATGCCAACCGCGCCGCCATTTGGCTCCCCCACGACCGCAAACAATTCGATACCCTGCGGGAAATCGGCAAGGAGCACGGCCAGCCCATCACCGGCCTTCTTCTCAGCCAGTACACCCTGCAGGCCCCTGCCAATTCCGTCTCCGACAAGCGCTCGGAAAATTTCGAGTGGCGGGACTATATTCTGCTCGGCCCCTGCATGCGCCTCGGCCCCCCTCAGGCGGTGAGCTTTGAAGAGGGACGCCGGCGGGACAGCGTTCGTGCGGAAATTCTCAAGACGCTTACCGTCGATATGCCGCTCAAATATCCGGTATCGCCGGAAAACAGCGTTTACCTCTTCTTCACCCAGGAGCCCGTGGTGCAGAATGAGAACGAAAAGACTGCCGGCTCCCGTTAGCGCCGCGTCGTTTCGTTCGCATGCCAAGGCGTCACATCGAAAAAGTGGAAGCCCACGCCAGCCGCGTGCTGGCTCCCGCCCACGACCAAAACGCCTCTCCCGCCGATCTCATCAAGCTCTACAAGAGCTTCCTCAAAAAAGAGGAATACCGCATCCGCCTCCAGCATTACGCAGGCCTCAGCGGCATCGAAGTATGCCGGCAGCGCAGCAGCCTGCTCGACGTGGTCCTGCGCAACCTCTTCGACCGCGCCCTCCAGGAGTCCGCCGCCGCCGCCCGCGTCGCCCTCGTCGCCAGTGGCGGATACGGCCGCGGCATCCTCAATCCCGGCAGCGACGTGGACATTCAGTTCATCCACCCTGAACGCGGCGGGAAGGACCTGTCGGCAAAAACCCGCGAGGTCATCGAAAAAGTCCTCTACATGCTGTGGGATGTCGGTTTCAAAGTCGGCTATGGCGTGCGCTCCCTGAAGGAAACCTTTCAGTTCGCGCAAAAGGACCACCAAACCATGTGCGCCCTCATCGAGAGCCGCTTCATTACCGGGGACCGCACCCTTTTCGATGAGTTTGAGGACAACTTCCGCCGCCAGTGCGTCACCGGTCGCGAGCGGGAATTCTTCCTCGCGCGCGTCAAAGACCTCCGCGAGCGGCACGCCAAGTCCTCTAATACCTTCCACCTCCAGGAGCCGCATGTCAAAAACGGCTGCGGCGGCCTGCGCGACTATCACAATATGGTGTGGATCAGCTTCGTGAAGCTCGGCATCCGCGATCTCGACCAGCTCGTCCGCCGCCGCATCTTTTCGGAAACCGCCGGCCAGGAAATCCAGAAGGCGCACGCTTTTCTCCTCCGCGTGCGCAATGACATGCACTACTCCGAAAAGAGCGCCAACGATCTCCTCACGCTGCGTCTCCAGGGCGTCGTCGCCACCAGTCTGGGTTACGAAGGCCGCCGCATGGTGCAGCGCACTGAGACCTTCATGCGCGACTACTATCATCACTCGCGCCATCTCTATCAGCACAACCTCTCGCTCATGGAGCGCTTCGAACTCGAGCAGGAGGAAAAGAAGCCCGGCATCTTCAGTTTCCTCGCCCTCCAAAAAAAGAACAAAAGTGAAGTCTTCGATGGTTTCCACACCCGCGACGGATTCATTTTCCCTAACGAGCCCGACATCTTCCAGGAGGACTCTGGCCGCCTCATTCGCCTCTTCCAGCACACGCAGGTCCGGCAGCTCAAGCTCAGTCCGCAGATGCGCCGCCTCGTGAAGGATAACTACAAGCTCATCAACCGCACGTTCCGTTATAAGAAGACGAATCGCGAGACATGGGAAGCCATCCTCAGCCGCAAGGGCGAGGTCGGCGCCGCGCTGCGACAGATGCATCGCGTGGGATTTTTGGGCCGCTACATTCCGGAATTCGCTCCCCTCACCGACCTCGTGCAGCATGAGTTTTTTCATCGCTACACCGCGGACGAACACACGTTGAAATGCCTCGAACGCCTCGATGAGCTTAGTGATACCCGCGATCCCCGGCTCGCCTTCCACCAGCGCCTCTTTCACGAACTCGAAGATCCTTTCATCCTCTATCTCGCGCTCCTGATGCACGATACCGGCCGCGCCGACGGCGGCAAGCATCACGAATATGCCAGCACAGAACTAACCGATCAGGTGTGCCGCCGCCTGCAAATCACGGACAAGCGCCGCCAAACACTCCTCTTCCTCGTCGATAACCATCTCCTCCTCTGGCACACCGCCACCACCCGCAACCTCGACGATCCCGAAGTCATCGCCGGCTTCGCCCGCATCGTCCGCACCCGGGAATGGCTGGAGGCCCTCTATCTTCACACCTGCGCCGACAGCCGCGCCACTAACGAAACCGGTTGGACGGACTGGAAGGAAAGCCTCGTGCGGCAGCTCTATCATGCCACACTCGCTTATTTCGAAGGCCGCGAAGCCTTCCAGAGCCACATGAACATTCCGTTCGAGAAGCTGCGCAAAACCATCGCCGCCGAACTCGACGACAGCTACGCCGCGGAGATCGACGCCCACCTCAGCGGCATGCCCCCGCGCTATTTCAACTTCCGCGGCGCAGACGACATCACCATGCACATCCGCACCTGCCGGCAATTTTTCCGTCAGATTCGGAAAGAGGATGCTGGGAGTTTTTTGCGCCCGGTGCTCCGCTGGGTCACGCATCCGGAGCAGGGTACCAGCGAACTCATTCTCATCTCGTGGGACCGCCACCTCCTGCTCGCCAAAGCCGCCGGAGCGCTCGCCGCCGCCGGCCTCAATATCCTCAGCGCCGACCTCTTCCTCCGCGCGGACGGCATCGTCATCGACCTCTTCCGCGTCTGCACCACCAGCCTCACTCCCGTCACGTCGGAAAAAACCATCGGTACCGTGAGTGAACTCCTGGCCTGCGCATGCACCGGCGAAGAGATCGACTTTGCCGGCCTCATCCGCAGCCAGGACAACGGCACGGCCGCTTCCGTTCCCGGCTGGACCGATGACTTTCCGGTCTTCGCCGGCGTCCACAATGAGCCGAAGCGTGACTACACAACCGTTGAGATTCAGGCCGTGGACCGCATCGGCCTCCTCTACGCCATCTTCAATGCCATAGGCAGCCTCGGCATGGAGATCACCCACGCCCGCATCAATACCGAAAAAGGCGCCGCCGTGGATTCTTTCTGTGTAACCGACGCCCACGGACAAAAGATTACCGATCCCGCGATCCTAACAACTCTTCGCCGTGAAGTCGGCAAAGCCGCCGGCGTCCCCCAGGGATAACCTCCGGATCGTGCAATTCAGCGTGACATTGCCAGCGTCCTCCAGGTATCATTGAGGCCCCTCCTTGTCCGGGTCCCTTAGCCTTCGCAGCAACAGCACCAATGCACCCGACTCAATACGGTTGGCGGCTTCCAATTTGCCGCCTCGCCGCGCTGCTTATTTTGCACTCTACCCTAACGACAGCATGGAGTGGCGTGGTCATCAATGAATTCATGGCCAATCCCAGCGACCGGCAACTCACGTGGGACGCTGCGACAGGCCAGCCGCGACTGGGAACGGGAGCAGCATTCTATGAATCCGCTTACAACGATGCCGCGTGGACATCCGGCAATCTCCCGGCGGGCTATGGCGTCGGGGGATTGCAGACGAATCTGGCGGCCACCATGCAAGGCAGGACGCCCACATTCTACCTGCGAAAGCTGTTCACCATCACCGCCGCGGATGCAGGCAGCACGCAGCCGCTCTCTCTGCTGGTGGAGGCGAATGACGGTTTCATTTGCTGGATCAATGGCAAAGAGGTGGCTCGCGCCAACATGGGTCCGGCGAAGCATTTCGTGTATGCCGACCAGGCCGCCTATAATCCGGAAACGCGCACCGGACTTCAGGAATACGTGATCGGCCCCGCGAACACGCTGTTGGTCACCGGCGAAAACCTCATCGCCATCCAGGCGGCGAATTCCAATACACCACCCACTTCCGGCAATCAAAACTGGACCGGCCAAACGCCGACATTCAGCATCAATGCGGGACTCCGGTTTGTCGGACCCACCGCAAACCTCACGGCGAAGAGTCTTGATTTCAACAATGGCACCGGTGCCAGCCGCACGCACACAAACAACGCGGGTGCGCAGAGCGACACAGCCTCCGGCACCAATGCTCCTAACGGCTGGCTCGCGACGATGGCATCCGATCCCGCCAGCACCGCCTCCGGCTCCCTGACGAATGTTGTCACGGAAAGCGCCGCGGCCGGTATTGGCGGCAGTGGCGGACTGAAGTTCGACTTCACCCAAACTGGCGCGGTTTCCGCATGGACGCACTTTGGACCTGGCGTCTCCATGACTGGGGGCTGGGCCACCGGCAGCGTGAATGCCAACGCGCTCAGCGGCACCACCCTGCGCTTTCGCTATCGCACCACCGGCGGCGCGCAAATGGGCCTCCGCCTTCAGCCAACAATCGCGGACGCGACGAACGTCCTCGATGGATTCCCGGCCGTCGGCGCGCCGCCCGCTCCGCCGCCGGACCTGACATGGCCCGCCGCTGCGAATCAGACGCTGACATGGAACATCAGCGCCACGGGCGCCGGCAGCGGCGTCACGGCGGGCTCACCCGCCTACGGCTGGTTCGGCTTCTCCACTACTGACCTGCGGAGCGGCCAGTTCGTCGTGAAAGAGGACGCCGCCATTCCCTCCCCCGGCGGCGGAACCAACGGCGTGCTCGCCCTCGACTGGATCACCATGCCCACCCGCGCCGCGGGCACTTCAAATGAATGGTGGGGATTCGGTCTGCAAAACGGCGGCCTCACCGCCACGGAATGGGCGGGCCGCTCGAACCTCGCAGCCGCTGATCTAACGTCGGCAAAGTTTTCCTTCCGCTGGAAAATCCCTGCGGGCAGACGACTGAATCTTCGCCTCGAACCGATGGTTAGTGACGGCTACGGCGCGCGCGTGGACTTCGGCACCTTCACCGGCACCGGCAATTGGGAAACCACCGAGCGCGCTCTCAGCACGGGCACCAACACCGCGGGTTATCTGACGGCCATGAACGGCCATGCGCCGAAGACGCAGCAGTTCGTTGTCGCGAATGTGGATGGCATTGCCTCCTATCAAACAGGCAATCTTCTTCAGATCGACGATGTGAATTTCTGGATCGAATCCGCCGCCGCCAGCAGCGAGGCGCCGCCCATCACGTTTTCGAACGCGAACAACGGCTACGTGCAGGTGGCCTGCAACGGCAGCACCTCCACTAACACCACGTCCGGTGCGCCGCCGGTGACAACTTACATCTGGGCGGACGGCGCGGGCAACGGCTTCACCTCGCGGCTCGTGCAGGACAACACTGCGGGCGCGGGCAATGGCGGCACCGCCGGTCATTTGCGTTATGAAATCACCGCCACCGGCACGCCGCAGCCAGGCTATTCGGGATTCACGATTCCCGGATTCTCCGCACAGCAGTGGACGCCGGGTTCTCTGACACCACAGAACGTCGGACTCGTGACCATGCGGTTTGCGGTGAACGTGCCAGCGGGCGAAACGTGCAGCGTGTGGGCCGAGCCGCAGCCGACAGCGGGTTATAACAATCGCGCGGACTTCGGCACCATCACGGGCACAGGCACATGGCAGGTGGTGACGCGCGAGTTTTCCACTGCGGGAAATCTTGCCGCCTTCATCACCAGCATGAACGCGCAAAACTCGCGCAGTTTCACCATGCAGTTCAGCTCCGCGAGTCTCGCCAGCGGCACGCGCATCCGGCTGGACGATTTCGAGATCATCCCGTGGCAGCTTTACTCAATCAATCTCGGCGCCGGCAATCAACCGGGCAGCCGTTTCAACAACACGCTTAACGGCGCCGGCAGCGTCTCGTTCGTCCCAACGTTCTACAGGACCGCGGACTGGGCCGCAGGCAGCAGCATCACGCTGGACAACTTCGAGATCACTTTCACCGGCAGCGATCCTTCGCAAATTCGTGACATCTTCGCTTCAGGCAGCGCGGGCGGCGCATGGAAACAATTCGTAGGCCGCTACGAACCCTCCGGCGGCGTCGCAGACCCGGGCCTCGCGACGACAACGTTCAATCCGCCCGTTGGCGAAGAGGCGGATTTCGAAGAGCCCTCGGCATTCACGGACTGGGTCGAACTGTATAATAATGGCGGTTCCCCCGTGGACCTCAGCAACTGGGCCCTAACGGATGAACCCTTGTCGCAACCGGGCAAATGGCGCTTCCCGACTAACACGTCCATCCCCGCCGGCGGTTATCTCATCGTGATGTGCGATGACCGCGAGGAGGCGAATGCTCCCGCCGGTCCCGCGCAGCGGCTGCACGCAAATTTCACGCTGAGCGACACTGGCGAGCGTCTCGCGCTGTTTAACGCCGCGCTCGCTCCCATGGACGAAGTACCTCTGCCCGTACCCAGTCAGGTCTTCTCCAGCACCTGGGGCCGCACGCCGCCTAACAGCAGCGTGTGGGGCTTTCTCACCACCGGCACTCCTGGCACGGCCAACGCCGGCGACAGTATGGCAGCACGCGCTGAACCGCCGCAGTTCATGGCCGCCAATGGCACCACACCGCTTACCGGGGGACGCTACACGGCAAACCAAACTCTTGTCCTCACCACGATCACTCCCGGCTCGACCATCCGCTATACCCTCGACGGCTCCACGCCCACGGAAACGAACGGCACTCAATACACAGCGCCACTGAGCCTCACGCGCCCCAACGGCAGAACCGCCAACGTCGTCCGTGCCCGCACGTTCGCGTCCGGCATGCTCCCCAGCGGCGTAAAGACGGAGACGTATCTTATCAATCAGGATGCCGCAATTTCCGGCGTGCCCGCTCTTCTGTTCACCGGCGATGCCGGACGCACCTTCTACAAACCGGAGGGTCTGCTCTCCATCCAGGGCGGCGGCTACGGACTCAACGGCACCGCGGCGGATATCTGGAATCCTGCGGGGCCTAACAGCTACAACATCCCCGTGGGCCGCGGCCAGGCCTTCGAGCGGGAAACCCTCATGGAATTCTATTTCCCTCCCGGTTATTATGCCGATCCCGGCCAGCAGCCGCTCAACATGGACTTCGGCCTCCGGCTGTCTTCGAGCCCTTACAGCCGTCCGCGGCTGACCATGAGCAATACGGGCCTCTCACCGTTCGATCCATGGAACCCTAACGAAAAGTGTTCATGGAACATCTTCTTTCGCGGTGATTTCGGTGCGGGTGAACTCGACTACCCGCTCTTCCCCGGCTACGACGTGCGGAAGTTCCAAAGCCTGCGCCTGCGCGCGGGCAAGAATGACATCGGGAACCCGCATATCAGCGATGAAATGCTCCGCCGCGTGTTTGGCGACATGGGCCACGTCTCACCGCGCGGACTTGTGTGCTCAGTGTACTTCAACGGCGTCTATAAGGGCGTCTATAACCTCGCCGAGCGCGTGCGCGAGCCGCTCTTCCAACAGCACTACCGCAGCGAAAACATCTGGGAGGTGCGCTACGTCAACGAATGGGTGGACGGCTTGCCTAACGAGGTCGCAAACCAAAACGTAACATCGTGGAACAATTTCAACAATGTCATCAACAATACCGCCAGCGCCAGCTACTGGACAGTCGTGCAGGCGGTGGCGGATCTCGACAATTTCGCGGACTATTATCTCTTCAATATCTACACCTCCATGTGGGACTGGCCGTGGAACAACTACGTCTTCTACCGCGAACGCAGCAACGGCCCGGACGGACGCTTCCGCTACACCACATGGGACCTGGAGGGCGCGTGTCTCATCAATTCCTACCACACCGATTACGTCACGAATGTCCTCAAGGATCACAACTATAACACCATCGCGCTCGACCTCACTGGCCGCGACGGCAACTCCGACCTCTCGCGCATCTTCGCGCGCCTGCGCACCAATGCCGAATGGCGTCTCAAGTTCGCGGACCGTGTGAATCGCGCCATGTTCAACGGCGGCGTGCTCGATGACCGCGATCCCGACAGTGCAGGTCCGCTGAAGAGCAGACTCAAAACGCGGCTCGACGAACTCGTGGCCGAAGCCGGTCCCCTGGTGCAATACAATACGGGCCAGGCGCTGCGCACCGCGTGGTTCGACATCTGGGTAAATCCTTCAACGGGGCGGCGCACCGTCATCCTGCCCAAAGGCACCAAAGGCGTCGCGGGCTACACTCCCGGCCACCTGCGGGCGCCTAACGGAACTTACAATACCGCTGACACCTTCTGTCCGGAAACAGAGCCGCCCGTCCTGACGCCTTTCGGCGGTGCCGTGACCGCAGGCAGCACCGTCACCATGACCGGCAGTGTCGGCAACGTCCCGGGCGGGGTAACCATTTATTATACCACAGACGGCAGCGACCCTCGCCTCGCCGGCGGCGCGGTCAATCCCGCGGCAGCCACTTACAGCGCGCCCGTCCCGCTCACACAGATCACCACGATCAGAGCTCGCTCGCGCAACAGCACGAACAACGAGTGGAGCGCCCTGACCGAAGCCACGTATCTGGTGAATGCGGTTCCCGCCACCGCCGCAAACCTCGTCGTGGCGGAAATCATGTATCATCCGCCCGACGCCAGCGCCGTGGAAGAGGCCGCCACCTTCAACAATGCGGACGATTTCGAGTTCATCCGCCTCATGGCCATCGGCAGCGCGCCCGTAAATCTCCAGGATGTGAAGTTCACCGTCGGACTCAGCTTTGACTTCAATACCCAAAGCAGTGTCATCGCTCTCAATCCCGGCCAGAGCATTCTCCTCATCCGCCGCCGCGATGCCTTCGAGTTCCGCCACGGAACCGGATACAATGCGATGATTGCCGGTGAGTTCACCGGCGGCCTTGGCAACGGCGGCGAACAGCTTGTCCTCACCGGCCCCGACGGCGTGGATGCAGACACGCTGCCGGACGTCATTAAAGACTTCACCTACAGCGATCTCCCGCCGTGGCCCGGGCGCGCCGACGGCAATGGTCCGTCCCTCCTCCTCATCGCGCCCGCGACGAATCCGGATCACAACCTCCCGGCCAGTTGGACCGCCTCCGCATGGCCCGGCGGCCTCATCGGCCCCGGTGGCACTAACATTCCATGGACCTATCAACAATGGCGCAACCTCCTCTGGGGCCCCGCCAGCGCCGCCGATAACCTCATCTCCGGCCCCGACGCCGACCCCGATTTCGACGGCCTCAACAACCGCCTCGAATACGCCCTCGCCGGCGACCCCAAACGCCCGGACGCCTCCGCTCTCCTCCCCTCCGCCAGCGTCACCACCATTGGCCCTGACAGATTCCTCACCGTCGAATTCCGCCTCCCCACCGGCCTCCCGGCAGGCACCGTCACCCCGCAACTCTCCTCCACTCTCACCGCCTGGACCTCCACCCTGACCCAGGTCTCCAGCACCCCCAATCCCGACGGGACTCTCACCCTCCGTTACCGCGCCCCCATCAGCATCCCCGCCGGCCAGCACCTCTACATCCGCCTCATGGTCACCCTGCCGTGACAGACCGTTTCGAAGCCACCCGGCAGCCTTAGGACCTTACTACTCCAGCCAGTCCTCAGAACGCAGACCGGGCACTTTCGCAAAATCGGCGGCGTTTTGAGTCAGCAACAGTGCATCATGCGTGATTGTAATACACGCAATCTTCAGGTCCATCGTGCCAATGCGAACTCCCGCCGCACGAAACTTCACAAAGAGATTAGCGGCTTCCTCATCCCAGGGAAGCAATATCCACCGGGCATACGTTTCAATCAATTGGCTGAATTCACGATAGGCCTCCACCTGTCCCCAAAGGTCCCTCCGGCGGATTTCAGAAATCCATCCCTGTATCCTCTCTTCTACACAAACCACACTGGTCACCACCTCCTGGGTCGACTTCTCAAGTCTGGCGACCAACCGCTGAGCTCGCGGGCCACCTTTCGTTAAGACGGTCAGATGATTAGTGTCCAGAACCACCACGTGTTTCGAGCTCTTTTTCGTAAGTTTGATTGCGACGATAATCCTCTCCCGCAAGGGCCGCAGCGTCATGTACATCGCTTTCCGCGGCCCATCCCACCGTACTCATCCAGTCTTTGCTCATCGGCGGTGACAACCAGGGCCGTGCTTTCATTTCAGCCAACTCCTTTTCAAGGGCAGCCACGCGTTCTTCCAGAGTTTTTGTCATGAATCCAGAATACCGGTGCCGGCGGAAACTTCAACGGTGACCTTCCTCTGCTCCCGGCTTATCGAGCTCTGCCCGCTCGCCGGCAATGGTCAGGAAAATTGCCGCATGCCCAGGACATTCGTTGCTGCCCCTAAAAACCCATCGTTACGTTTGAGTTGGTAACGATACACCGGGAAATTGCCTCAAAATGAAGCGAAGATTCTCCTCGCCTAACATCCTGCGGGACCCTTCGCCGTCCCTCTGAAATGGGAAGTCCGGCATCTGCGGGCCCTTGTTCCGGCGAAGGTCCCGGTTCAAATCCGCCGCTCCGCTTCCTCACAAAGGTTCCTGACTGTTTCATTTGACTTTTTTCGCGGTAATCCCCTGCGTTCTTTTCAGGCGCGGTTTCTCCATCGCAGACGATTCCGTGTCCGCCACCCACCAGTTTCATCGTATGACACCCACCGGTTTCCACAGAAGCCAAAGACCGTCTCCTGGTCCCAACGGACCTTTCATTTTTCGTCATTCCTTCGGATTTCTGGCTTCGGGTTTCGGGTTTCGTCATTTTCCGTGCCGCGGCGGAACTGGTGCCAAAATCAAAATTCTATCACTCGCCTTCTCCCCATCAGACCAAATCAGGCTATATCAAACCAAATCAAACCAATTATTTTCTCCCCGGCGCGCCGACTAATACTTTCCCATTTTCACACTCCCTGCCCCTCCTCCCCTCGACACATCTCCCGCCCGCGCTAACGATGCGCCCCGTATGAAACCGGTATCCGCTCTCACCGTCTTCCTCTCCCTCTCTTCCGCCCTGCTGGCGCAGGGACCCGCAGGCTATTACCGCTATCCTGCCATCCATAGTGAAACCGTCATCTTCACCGCGGAGGGCGACCTCTGGCGCGTGTCCCTTGCAGGCGGTGCAGCGCAGCGCCTGACCACGCATCCCGGTGCGGAAACGCGCGCCTCGATTTCCCGCGATGGCAAATGGGTCGCCTTTTCCGGAGAATATGAAGGCCCCGCGGAACTTTACGTCATGCCCGCGGAAGGAGGAAGACCGCGCCGCCTTACATGGGAGACTGCTCAGCCCGCTTTCACCGGCTGGACTCCGGACGGACGCATCCTCTTCGCCACGCGTCTCATGGCCGGTTTGCCGGACTACCAACTTCTCAGCATCGCCACCGACGGCACCGGCCTGCAGCCCGTGCCACTGTCTCAGGCCAGCGACGGCGCGTGGAATGCCCAGGGCCAAACGCTTGTCTTCACACGCTTCGCCTTCCAGGGCAGCAGCACCAAGCGCTACCAGGGCGGCACCGCGCAGAACCTCTGGCGATGGTCCACCGGACAGCCGGAAGCGGTACCCGTCACGCCGGACTTCCCGGGCACCAGCCGTTCTCCGCTCTGGTGGGGCGAGCGCGTCGTTTTCCTGACAGATCGCGACGGCATCATGAACCTTTGGTCCATGCTGCCGGACGGCAAGGAACTAACCCAGCACACGCAGCACAAAGACTACGACGTAAAATCCCCCGCCATCTCCGGCAATACCGTCGTCTATCAACTCGGCGCGGATCTCCACCGCCTCGACCTGACGAACGGCCAGTCCGCCCGGATTCCCATTACTCTCGCGACCGACGCCGATCACCAGCGTGAGAAATGGGTTTCCAAACCCATGGATTATCTCACCGCCGCAAACCTCTCACCGGACGGCGACCGCGTGGTGCTCACTGCGCGCGGGCAGTTGTTTGTCGCTCCGGTGAAGGACGGGAGGTTCGTCGAAGTCTCGCGCAATGCTGGCGTGCGCAGCCGCTACGGACGCTTCCTGCCGGACGGAAAATCGATTGTCGCTCTCAGCGATGCCTCCGGCGAACTGGAGTTCTGGCAATATCCCGCCAACGGCTCCGGCACTCCGCAGGCGCTTACCAGCGGCGGCACGAATTATCGTTATGAAGGCCTGCCTTCACCGGATGGAAAATGGATTCTCTTCCACGACCGCGACCGTCAGTTGCTCCTCTGGAGCGCCGACAAAAAGACGACCGCTGTTCTCGCCAAAAGCCCGGCGGGAGAATTCGAAGGCCTTGCGTGGTCGCCGGACAGCGCATGGATCGCATGGGTGCAGCCCGCCGCGAATACCGTGCGCCAGATCTTTATCCAGCGCGTCAGCGACAACGCGCGCCTCACCGTTACCAGCGATCGCGTGGAAAGTTACAGTCCCGCATGGTCGCCTGACGGAAAATGGCTCTACTTCCTTTCCGACCGCGAACTGCGCACCCTTGTCGAAAGCCCATGGGGTCCCCGCCAGCCGGAGCCCTTTTTTGATCAGGTCACGAAGATTTTTGCCGTGGGCTTGACAAAATCGGAGCGCTGGCCCTTCCTGCCTGCCGACGAACTGCACAGGCCCAAAAAAGACGACGACTCGAAGAAAGAGGAGAAGAAGGATGAAAAGAAAGAGGACAAGGCTTCTTCCACCGAAGTAAAAGTGGAAGCCGACGGCCTAACCACCCGCCTCTACGAAGTGCCCGTCGAAGCCGGCAACTACAGCGCGCTCAGCGCAAAGGGGGAATTCCTCTTCTGGGTGCGCGGCGAAACCGACTTCAAGGCAAAAAGGCACCTCCAGCGTTTGAAGATCACTAACGAAAAGCCGAAAGCAAAAAACATGGTGGAGGATATCAAGGGCTACGACTTCTCCGCCGATGGCAAAAAATTGTTAGTGAGAAAGGAGAATGCCCTCTACGTTCTGGATGCCTCCGGCGACGCGGACAAACTCGACGAAGCCAAAGTGCAGCTCGACAACTGGGCCTTTTCCATCAATCCGCGCGACGAATGGCGTCAGATGTTCACCGACTCATGGCGGCTCATGCGCGACTGGTTCTACGATGCCAAAATGCACGCGCTCGACTGGGAGGCCGTCCGGAAAAAATACCTGCCGCTCGTGGACCGCGTGGCGGACCGTCAGGAACTCGCGGACCTCATGTCCGAAATGGTCGGCGAGCTTTCCGCGCTGCACATTTTCGTCCGCGATGGTGATGCCCGCAGCGGCCCTGACGATATTGACACTGCCTCCCTCGGCGCTCGCCTTGACGCCGATCCGGCCGCCGGCGGATGGAAAGTGACGCACATCCCCAAAACTGATCCCGACTTCCCCGCCCTCCTCGCGCCTCTGGCAAAACCGGAGGCCGGCGTGCGCGAAGGCGATCTCATCACCGCCATCAACGGCCAGCCCTTCTCTCAATTGCCGCACTATGGCGCCGCTCTCCGGCGAATGGATGGCAAGCAGGTGCTCCTGACATTGAAAACCGGCGCAGATCCGGCACGCGAAACTATTGTGCGCCCTGTACCCTTCCGCGCCGCCGCGAATCTTCGCTACAGCGAGTGGGAATACACGCGACGCCTCAAAGTGGAGGCCGACGGCAAAGGCAATATCGGCTATGTCCACCTGCGCGCCATGCAGGAACAGGACATGGCCGCATGGGCGCGCGAATTTTATCCCGTTTACAATCGTCAGGGTCTCATCATCGACGTGCGTCATAACCGCGGCGGCAACATCGACAGTTGGCTCATTGGCCGGCTTCTGCGCAAGGCATGGATGTATTGGCAGCCCCGCACCGGTAACCCCGAATGGAATATGCAATACGCCTTCCGCGGCCACGTCTGCGTTTTGTGCGATGAGTTCACCGCCTCCGACGGGGAGGCCTTCAGCGAAGGCGTCAAACGTCTCGGCATCGGCAAAGTGATCGGCACCCGCACCTGGGGCGGCGAGATTTGGCTCAGCTTCGAAAACGAACTCGCAGACAAAGGCATCGCCTCCGCCGCCGAGATCGGCGTCTTCGGTCCCGAAGGCAAATGGCTCATCGAAGGTCACGGCGTGGACCCTGACATCATCGTGGACAACCTCCCCGTCTCCACCTTCAAAGGCGGCGATGCCCAGCTCGACGCCGCCCTCAAACACCTCCAGGACCTCATCGCCAAAGACCCCCGCCCCGTTCCCTCCGCCCCGGTGTATCCTGACAAACGATCAAAATGAGCCGCCTCGTTCGCAATACCCCCAATTGACCCCGTCCAGCCCTGAAAGGGGCGGGACAACAAAGCCCAGGTAAGCCTGCGAACCAAGCGCACTCCTGGATTTCCGCCCAACGAACTCGAAAGCCCTGAAAGGGCGCGGCAACATAGCCAGGGATAAGCCTGCGAAGCAGGCGCAATCCCTGGTAAAGACACGACACAAATTCAAAGCCCTGAAAGGGCGGGACAACCGACCGACCATGCCCCTCACATTCGACTGGTCCTTCAATCCCACACCCATGCCTCATTGTATTCAACCTTATATCGCTCCAGGAGAATCCGGAACTCCTCCTGAAAAGTACGACGCCGGTGCCGTTCCTCCTGTTTCGCAACATATTCCGTGACGTCCTCAAGGTGCGAGGCACTCACTGAAAACGCTCCGTATCCTCCCTGCCACGCGAATTCCCTGACACCTCCTTCCTTCTTCATCCATTTGGATGACTCAACCTTCGCCGCCTTCACAACATCTGTCAGGGCGCTGTTTTTCGAAAGCCGGAACAGAATATGCACATGATCCTCCACGCCTCCGACCTTAAGCGCAGAGTTGGAAATCGCATTCAACGCACCCGCGATGTAGGCATGAAGCCACGGCTTCACCTCTTCGGATATGACTGGCATCCGGTCCTTCGTGGAGAAAATGAGGTGGACGTAAATCTGAGCGAGAGATTGAGGCATGGTTCGAGGAATTGCCGGAAACGGGACATTTGTCACGCCACTTTCCGTTGTCTCGCCCTTTCAGGGCTCCAAAATATTTTGGCCGAATACCAGGGGCTGCGCCTGCTCCGCAGGCTTACCCCTGGCTCTGTTGCTCCGCCCTTTCAGGGCTGGATGCCGGAATACCGCGGAATCCTCTCGACGGACCACCGCGCCTTCCCGGCAAGCGCCCGCGGCTCATAGTTAGGAAACTTCCACCGTCTTCACCACACCGTGCACGCGCCCCTTCCGGAACCGCGTTTCGAATTCCTCGCCCGGCTGGAGTTGCGCGGCTTCACGCACCACGCGGCCTTTCGCATCGAGGGTGCAGGTGAATCCGCGCTCCAGCGTTGCTTCCGGGCCCAGCGTGCGCAGCAGGCCGGCGCGCTGATTCAGAGCCGCCCGCAGCCTCTCGATCGCCACAGTGACACGCGAAGTCATTCGTTCCTGAAGCATCTTCACCGCCGCGCCCCTTTCCGCCAGCACGCGGTCGGGGCGCTTCAATTCCAGGCGATGCTGCAGCACTTGCACGGCCTCCGTCCGGTGCTGGATGGCTTCACCGATGAAGGTTTGCAACGCGCCAGCCGCCTCATCGAGGCGCTGACGCCACGGAAGCAGCACCCGTTCAGGATCGCGTTGAAATGGGCCGCGCGCCGTGAGATCGATTACCCGCTGAGCGGTATCCACGGCCTGCAACACACGGCGATGCATGCGCAGGCCCTGTTGTGTCAGGACGGCAAGCAGTTCTTCACGATCCGGCGCCAGAAGTTCCGCGGCAGCGCTGGGCGTGGGCGCACGAAGGTCCGCGGTAAAGTCGCTGATCGTGAAATCGATCTCATGTCCCACCGCGCTGATCACCGGGATGCGGCATGCAAAAATGGCCCGCGCGACCACCTCTTCATTGAAGCACCACAGGTCTTCGAGACTTCCGCCGCCGCGCGCCACCACGACGGTGTCAACGACCGGCAGTCCCCGTCCACTTTCCCCGCTCAGCAAATGCAGCGCCGCGGCAATTTCATGCTCCGCGCCCACTCCCTGCACCCGAACCGAAGCCACGAGAATATGCAGATACGGGGCGCGGCGGCTCAGGATGTTCAGCATGTCCTGCAGCGCGGCTCCCGTGGACGAGGTCACGATCGCAACCACCCTCGGAAACCGCGGAATGCTTTTCTTGATCTCCGCGGCAAACAATCCTTCAGCCAGCAGCCGCCGTTTCAGTTCCTCGAATCTCGCCTGAAGCGCCCCCTGCCCCGCGGCCTGCACTTTTCTCACCAGCATTTGATACTGCCCGCGCGCCTCATAAACAGTGATGTCTCCAAAGACCTGAACCATCAATCCATCCGCCAGCGGCGCCCTGACAAACTGGGCGTTTCCTTTAAACAGGACACAACTCAACTGCGCCCCGGCATCCTTCAGTGTGAAGTAATGATGCCCGCTCGTCTGCCTCCGGTGATTGCTGATTTCTCCCTGCACCCACACTGCGCCCAACTGCTGCTCCAGCACGTCCTTCACCTGCCGCGTCACCTGCGTGACCGTTAGAACTCTTTCCGGCTCAGGGCCGGCGATTTTGGCGCTGGAAGGAAAGAGGTCCACGGTTTCTCCTTTGCTGCTGCCGTCGCGCCTCCGCCAAAAATCACCGCGGCGCGGACTTGTTAGCGCGCAGCAAATCCTCCATCTGCTTTTCCAGCTCCGCGTTCGACGGTTTCGGACGCGGCGGAGCAGAGGGTGCCGGTGCCGGCGCTCTCCGATTCGGAGCCGGTGCGGCCGCCGGATTTTGAGGGGCGGCCGGGACTTGCTGCGTGGGAGAGGGAGTTGAAGCGGCCCCGTCCGGAGCAGGGCTGTCGGGGCCGCGGGCGGCCGTTTTCAAGTCAATGTCATCGACGATTGCCTTGGCCGTGCCGCTGACGTTAAACTCGAAAGACGCCCAGCCGTCCTCGAACGGTCCGAAAAGCTGGGGCGCGGATTTTTTCACGTTGCGGAGCGCGTTCTCGCTGGTGGAAAGCTTCAAGCGTCCCTTTACCGGGCCGCTTTCAGTGAGGGTGACAGACCCGCTCATGCGCAGCAACTCACCGCGCTCACCGAAAAGGTTTGTCAGTTCGAGGCCGGTCGATGGGGACCACTTAAAGTGACCGGTTAGCACCGGGAATTCCGGACGCTGCACTTCTACATTTCTCCCCAGCGCTTCAGAGGCTTTATCAAAGAAGGTGAACCCCTGGAAGATGGCTCCCACCACCTTGAAGTCCCCCTCGAACACGCGCTCCGGTCCCTTGCCAAAGCTCGCGCGGAACGTCGTCTTCTGCGCGGAAAACAGGCCCAGCACCGCTTCGTGCCATGCCGGAGGAAGGAGCGTCGCCAGCGGTGTCGATTCAAAATCCGCCGTGAATTCCGCCGAGCCATCACTAACAAGATCGGCCTTGCCCGACACCGATGCCTGGGCGCGTCCGCCGAATTTAATGCTGCCGCCTGCGACATCCAGTTTCCGCCCGCTGAGTTTCCAGTTCAGGTTCTGAATGCGCATTTCGGGCATTTGGTTGAGAGCCACGCTGCCGTCGATGAACGTTCCGCTCATTCCTCCGCTGCGCGCGATCTTTGCGTGCCCGCGCAACTTCTTGATCGCCTCAGTGGTCTGACCGGCGCCGGAGGATGCCGGCCATTCAACCGTGAGCCCTTTGAGGAACCTGACTTCATCCAGCGTGATGCGCTCCGGTTCCGGATTGATGCCGAATCCGCCGACGTGCCTTCCGCCGCCGCTGTGCGGCACGATACCCGTACTGTCGTTCGGGAAATCCGGACGGCTCGGATTCAGCGTGATGGTCCCCTCGTTGATATTGAGCATCAGAATGCCCCATTCGTCCGTCACCCACGAAGAGCCGGTCAGCGATGCGCTCAGGTTTGAGAAGGTGCCGGATTGAATCAAGTCGCCGGGATCCCGAACCTCGAAACGGGCTTCTTTGGCAGCGAGGGATTCATCACCGCCATCATAGATCCGGTTGAACTCCACCTGGCAGCCAAGGGCTTCGGAAATGCGCCGGTTGACACCATCCCGGAAAGTCTCCCCTTCTAGCCGGTTTCGCTGATAGAAGCGGAACCCGAAATACCCCGCGAGCACCAGCGACACCACACTGAGACCGAGGACGATCCACAAACGCCGGCGCCGGCGCGATTGAACGACCGGTTGCACGCTGCGGCGCCGGCGTTTGCCACCCTCGGGCGAGCGCAGAGTTGTCATCATCTCATCCACCGAATAGGACTTCGGAGGCGATGAGAGAGGAGGGGCGGAGGGAGGAGGCGTTCCGGCATCCCGCCGCGGCGGCAGGACACTGCGGCGATCCCCGGTCGGGTCAGGATTGCTGCTCACGGTTGGTGGAGGGAAGAGTAAGATGCGGCCTCCTTCAGAAGGCCGTGTCTGTAAAGGGGAAACAGGAGGGGCGGCTTACTGGGGAGGCGGAAGCAGAATGGAATCGGACCCGGAAAGATCGGAAACGTTCACGCCCGCGGAGGCGGCGGCCTCAAGCACCTTGCTTCCGTGAACGCCCTCGCCGGCGGGATCCACAATCTTGACCGTGACGAAATAGACCACCGCAGTGCGCGTGTGGCGCTGCAGGTTGCTCTTAAAGAGTCTGCCGATGATGGGGATGCTCCCGAAGATCGGCACTTTGTCCTCAATCGTTTCAACCTTGGCTGTGGACAGGCCGCCAATCGCGACGGTTTGACCGTCGTAAATCTGCACCTGCGTATTCGCAGCCACTTTGGAGAAGACCGGCTGAATGATGCGGTTGTCTGTCAGGACCACGCCATTGTCCGTCATGATCGGCGTGCCGTAGTTGATAAATCCATCAAACTCGGTGAAACCGACGGCGAGGTTCAGGTCCACCGTATAGTTGTCCTCGGCAATGTTCGCCTCCACTTCGACGCTGGAGCCGATGTCCTTTTCCTGGAACGAACTGGGCGTGGCTGGTGTCACCGGCGCCTGATCATTCGGAAGATCGACGATGAAGGGAAATCCTTGGTCGTCGAACAGGATAATCTGATTCCGCCGGATGGTCTGCGGGATCTGCGGCGGATCGAATTCAGTGGGATACAGAAACTTCCGTCCGGAGAACGCGGAGGCTTTCTGGCCGCTCTTCACAATGGTCTTCGTGGCCACGGAAAGGTCGATTCCCTTCTTCTGGCTGAGCCCGCGGAAGAGCGCCTGAAAACGCGGATTGGTGAATATCCCCCCGATTGCAAAATTGTACGGACTCCGTCCTGGCTGGACTGGATTGATGCCGTTCGCCAGATTGATGAGGTCATCGATCGTCTGCGTGCGGGTGAGCTCGTATGAACTGCGCAAGCCGGCGGTCATCGGACCGTTCACCACATTGAAGGGAACGTTGAGAGGCGCGAACGTGGTATTGCCGAAGTTGCCGGTGGATGTGCCTCCCTGGCTGAAATCCGGGGAATTTCCAAAAGTGCCGCCTTCCGCAAAAACGCCTCCGCCCGCCTTGAACGCGTCCATGAAGACATCAAAACCCAGCTCCTCAAAATTCGTCTGGCTGCACTTGAGAAGCACGATCTGAACCAGCACCTGCTTTTGTCCGGAGGTGGTCAGCGTTTCCACAAGCGTGGCGATGGCGTCCAGGTTCTCCGAGGTGTTGGTCACGGTCAGGAGATTTTGCGACGCATTGTAACCGGCCCTCGATCCAGCGGGAAACTCGACACCCTGCTGCTCAAGAAACGTCTTCGGGTCGAGGCGGCCCAGCTTCGGCTTGTCCGCTGCCGCCGCGCCGGTTGCAAAAGGGTCAGCCGCCTCCGCGGGGACGGCCGTGGCAGCCGTGGAAAGAAATCCGGGCGGCACCTTGAACTGACGCGTCTCCAGGGCATTGCCGCCCTGCACCGAGATCCTCACGAGCCCGCCGTCGGTCTGAAACCGTGTGCCGCTGAGCAGACACACCTGGCGCAGCACGTCTCCAAGACTGGCATTTCTCAACTCCAGCGTCACCGGATTTGTCGCAGCGCCGTTCCCCGGCGTCCAAATGATATTCACCCCGCGTCCCTGCGGGTCCACTTCGATACTCTTTTTGATCAGATAGGAAACGACCTCCGGCAGTGATGCGTCCGCAAACGAGACGTGCGGAATGATCAGCGTGCGCAGCTTGGAAGCCACCGCACTGCCGCCAATATAGACGTCGTCCGGGTTGGCCATGCCGGTGGGACGCGCTCCGGTAAACGGCACCTTGGTCTCCCAGATGCGATCCACGTCGTTGAGCATCTTTATCCGCGTATGATCACGCGCCGCCTTGTAATAATTCGTGATCAGTCTTTCCACCCCCTCCAGTCCGCGACGGGCTGCGGTATTGGTGGCATCGATGGCCAGCACCTGATTGTAGGATTTCTCCGCAGCATCATAATCGCCAAGTTGCGTGAAGTGCTCTCCCATCATCAACAAATTGGACACCTTTTTCACATCCGCGACATGCTTCGGCGTCAACGCGGGGTTGTAGCGGTCCGTGTCCTTGAGATGCCTTTGCAGTGCCAGCGCAGGCTTGTCCCTGGGCGCCATGTTATCCGCCAGGATCTGCTCCACCCGCGTCGAGGCCTTTTCATGCTCGCCATTATGCGCCTGTTCCTTTGCACAGGCCACGCCCGATACACTGAACTTTTTCACCGCCTCGTTGCGCAACTGCAGGGTCCCTGGCGCTCCGGGCCGAAGCATTTGCGCCGCTGCATAGTACTTGTCAGCCGCGCCGCACTGATCTCCTGAAGCCGCGAGTTCATCTCCCTCCGCCACCAGCCGCTGAGCTTCATCTTTGGCTTTGAGCCGGCGCTCCACCTCTTTGGAAACGATCAGGGGTTCATCACCCTTGCCACTCCCGGCCAGCGCCGCGGGCATCATCGATAAACCAAGTAAGAGCGCCCCCGCAACCGCCCCGCGCTGAGGCAATCGAAGTACGCAACCGGAAGGCCGTTTGGAAGATGAGTAAGAATTTTGCACCAGCGAATCGGAGTTTTCCCTAAAGGGCGGCGAGACTAGGCAATCTCCCGCCGTTTGGCACGGGAAAATTTCAGAATTTTGCACCTCCGGCCACCAATCAGTTCCCGGACCTGCGAAAAAATTCGATTTGTATCAAATTTTGGGATTGAGCCCCGCCAATTGATTTCGTAAATGCTTGATCGTCACTCATTTTTAATTCGATGAAATCCCTTTCGTTTCCGCTTCTTCTTCTGAGTTTCTGCCTGCCCGCCCGCGCTGCTCTGATCGCCTCATGGAATCAGGATGAAGCCTCCGGAAACCTCATCGACTCCACCGGAGGGCATGTTGCGGCGGTACCCATCGGGCCGAATGCTTACGGACAGGCGGGAGTGCCAAACGGTGTTTACGGGGCCATCACGGTGACCAATGCGGTGGGCACCTCCATTGGCTATGGTCCGAGCACCACAGACAGCTTTTTCACCAGCGGCGCGGACAATGTCAACCCGGTCATGAACATCCCGCGCACCGGGGCTTTTACCGTTATGTCATGGGTGAATCCGACCGCCGGAGACATCGCCGCGCGCTCCTACCGGCCCATTTCGACAGGAAGCGCCACCGGAGCTGACCGCGGCTGGGGTCTCGCGCTTCGCCTTGCCACAACCGATGGAAGTTCCTCCACGATCCGGTTCACCAACTACGGCGTGCTCGATAACGATTCGGATCCCTTTGCGGTCATTCCTGGAAACTGGGTGCACATCGCCGCCACTTATAATAATGGCGCGATCAATTATTATTTAAACGGCAATCTCCTCGGCGGTGCCGACAACAGCCTTTTTGGGGACGATCTGGCCGCAGCCCGGCTCACGATTGGCGGCCGCCTCGGCGGCAATGACTCCGACCAGATGAGCGGGCGCATCGACGGCCTCCGTGTCTATGATACCGTGCTGACCGCTGCGGAAATTCAAGCCGCCGCCGCTGCCAGCGTCAGCGTCCCTGAACCCGCCGCTGTTTCCCTCGCTCTCGCCGCTGCCGCCGGGCTGATGCGCCGCCGCAGAAAGGCCTGATCTCCGGGTCTTATTACTACACATTCAGTAAACCTGCCCCGGAGGAAACGCCGACGGGAGGTTCGTGAAGTTCCGCTGTCGCGAGTCTTCACGGTCATTATTTCCGGCCGTGACCGTGCCGCTGAGGCACAGGCAGCATAACAGAATCACCGGCCTTTCATGACGGAAAGGGACTACGTCTCTACGGGAAAAGAGCGGCAATCCCTCCTCCGCAAACCGGAATGACTTTCCGAAAAATCCCGCCCCTTGAATTAACGACGCCGACGGCGCACACAAAGGATTCCTGCGGCAGCCGCAGCAAGCATTCCCGTCGTCGCAGGCTCGGGCACCGCGTCCACATTCACATTCGTGATTTGCCAATTCGGCGCAGTTCCCGTGGAGAATTCATCCCAGCCGGCTTGAAAGCGAATCTGCACGGAGTCTCCCGCAGCAAACCCAGGAATAGAGACCTGGCTTGTGATGAAACTTCCTGTCCCGTATCCGGCGGAATCACCGTTCCAGCCCTGGCTGCCGTTCAAAGCGTTGTTGCCGGTAATCACTCCATCATAACCGCCGGACGTGAAGGCTGCCGAGACGTTCGTCCACGCTCCTCCGTTCTGGCTGTACTGCAGGCGACCGCCATCCCAGCGCGTTCCATCAAATTCAAAACTGTAGCGGTGACTGATGGCCACCGTAAGGGGTCCCGCGGCAGGAACATTAAACGCGGGAGAGGTCAATTCGCTGGCCGTCGGGGTGCCCAGGTTTCCCTCGCCGTTGGCGAGCCACGTGCCGACTCCGTCCCATGTCCAGGGACCTGCCGGAGTGCCAGCGTTTGCTACCGTAAACCCGCCGTTGTTCGCATTGAAGTCCGCCGAGAGAACCAGCGCCGCAGAGGCTGCCGTCTGAGAGAGCGTCCAAATGCCGGTGACGAGTCCAAAGGATTTCCAGAGCGCGTTGTACATATTCGTTAGATCAGAGCTAGAGTCGGAACAGCAACAGGAAGAACCGTGCCGGGGACGCGCATGGAATTTCTGAATGCCCCATTTAGAGGCAGAAACCGTGCCTGCACAAGAAAAGTTCGCGGAGAATTGTAAACGCCGGTTCCGGAGGAGTACAAAGCGGCCTGCCGCCGGGTACGGAGGCAGGCCGGTCATTCGATTCGTTTGCCGCTTGCTACTTCGTGGCCCGGTAGAGATACCGCATGTCCGCAGCGGTAAGGACGCCCGAGTTGTAGGTCGAGGTCGGACCTGTGGCCACGATAGTCCCGACGTTTGTCCAATTCACGAGATCGAGCGTCCGTGAGATCGTGTAGGTCACTCCCTGCTGCGACGAGAATGTGAAGGAGAAGGCCGGGCCTGGCAGGAGGCTCACGTTCAGCACCTCGATGTCCGGGCCCACCAGTTGCAGGCCGTCCACATCGGCCACGGTGGCGCTCGCGGAACCGCTTTGGAGGAGGGTCACCATCCGTCCGTAGCCGCTGCCGGGACCCGCGAAAATCTCCCAGTAGCAGCCGCCGCTGCCTTCGAAGTGCAGAGAACGAATAGGGAATTGCGCGGGATAACTAAGCGTGTCCGGGAAACTGATCTTCGCCATGGTCCGCGTGTTTCCGCCGGTCCCTTCCAATCTCAGCCGCCCGTTCACCGTGCCATCGCTCGCAGGAACGATCGCCGGTGTCGCCACCGCCATCGACTCAAGCCGGCTGAATCCCACACCTGCCGGCAGACCGCGGACTTCGATGTAGCCGCCGTCATCTCCCTGCCAGCCGATGGAATAAGTGCCCGCTTCCGGCACGACCAGCGTGGCGTCGAACTGCTCCACATAAAAATTGTCATCAGCAGTGGTTTGACGCCAGATGTCGCGACCATTGGGAATGCCCAGATCCGTCGTGGGATTTTGCGGATCACGATCGTTCACGGTTTCCCGTGCGGTGGAATCCGGCGTCACGCCGTTAGCCAGAATCCATGTCTCGAAGTTGGCGATGTTGGTTCCCGGCCAGCCCCCGGGCTGTGCGGCGCTCGGCGTAGTGCCTTGACGAAGCCAGCCTGGAGCCAGCACACCGAGGCTCGACAGAGTTCCATCCCCTTTATAACCGATCAGACGATAGTCGCCGCTCGGATTCGCCAGACCGTTATTTGCCGTGCCGGCGGCATATTCAGCCGTGTTGATTTGATTGCCGCTCCGTGAGTAGATCTCGACAAAGAAGGAGTTGTCGCGATCAAAGGTGACAAACTCGATCTCGTGATTTCCCGCCGGTAGATTGATCAGCGCCCTCGCCGCGAATTCTCCAGTTGTGGTATTGTTAGCCGGATTGTTGCGGTAGATAAAGATAGTGGAGGAGTCCGCGGGATCGAGCCCCGCCTCCGGACCCATCTGCTGCCATGTTTGACCTTTGATGCGAAGCGCGGCGGAGTCGCTGCACCGAATGCAGATAGTCTGGAGACCAGCGGTGGTTATCGCCAGTCTCGCGCGTCCATGCACCGCGAAATCGTTATCCGCCGCCCCTGTGTCCCCCGGCAGCGTCAGTTCGCCGGGAAAGATGCCGCCCGTGCCCGGATATTCCGGATCCGAATGATTGATGACCGCCGCGGTGCCGTAATCATGCGTGCCCGCAACCGCCTGCAAGGCATTCACGGCATCCGTCAGACTGGCAATGGTCCCTGCGCCTCTCACCACATGCAGTCCCCAAAGACCGTCCCCATAAGCGGGAGAGCCGGTCATATTCAGCGGGATCACCGGCGTTGGGTAGACTGAAGCCGGGTCTCCCACCAGACTCCATTGGCCCGCCCCGGATTCTTCCGTCGCAAAGACGCCCCTGGCCCACGAAACCTCCGCCGAACTTCCGCCCGTCGCATCCCAGCACAGCAGTTCCACATCATAAACTCCCGGAGCCAAATGCACCACCGCCCGCGTGTTGGAGTCCGCTCCCCCGTAAGGCACGAACACGGTGCCCTTGTCCACAAAGTCGATGAATCCAAGACCGAAGACCGAGATAAACGTCTGACCGGCCACGCGGAACGCCATCCCGTCGTCCGTGTGGATATTGAACGTGTAGTCTCCCTCCTCTGTGACGTTCACCTTCGTTCTCGCGTAGCGCGTGAACTGGTTGTCATCGGTATTCGCCGTTTCGCCCACGGTGGGAAGGTCTCCGCCAAAAAGCCCCGTGTCACCCCAGCCTGGGTAGTTGATTGCCGTAGCCGGCGAAACCAGCGTGTCGTTCTGATTCATCACCGCGGCCGTGCCCTCGAATACCCGTCCGTTCGTGGGCCCGTCCAGTGAGAATTTCGTGGCGGTAAACAGGTTCGCCTCGATCGGATCGTAAATCTGCTTGATCGCCCATGTGCCCGCGGCCGGCGTATTGGTCAGGGTCCTGCTTCCATCCAGAATCGGTGCCACCTGCACGGCGCCAACGATGGGAACAGCAGATTGGATATCCCATTCCACCAGAGCACGCCGGATGGCCCCGTTGACGTTATTGATCTGGTTGTCGTTCATGAAACCCGTGGTCGTCATTTCGCCCGCATCCTCATTCCCCCCGCTGTCGTTCGGCTCACCGGCATTCCACCGGCGATAAGTCGCCGTGCTCGGCGGGTTGGTCCCGCTCCATACCCAGAACGGCTGGACCTGATTCGTCGGATTGCTGGCAGCATTGCCCGCCTCCTGACCGCCAAAACCCTCATTGTCGGTCAATCCCAGCCAGATGCCCTGAAAATTCGCCAGACGGTACACCAGACCGTGCTCATATTGATCCGCAATTTCCACCAAATGCCCCGCCGTATTGTTCAGCGCCATCGACGGGAGTCCGGTGAAACTTGCCTTGTTGAAGTTGGCGTCGGCGTAGCGGTTTCCAAACACCTGCCAGGTGTCCATGGTGTAGTCGAGATAATACAGATTCCACGTCCCGCCCGCCCCTGTCTGCGCCGTGTAATACACCGGCAGCGTTGCCACCTCCGGCGGCGGCACCGGGAGGCCCAGATCCCATTCGATTATATAGTGCCGCACCGTGGTTACCGCCGCTGTTCCCGCCGGACCAATCTTGTGCGGAAGATCATTCCAGTGGCCGTCTCCGCGCAGTTCCCCTGCATCCTCTCCAAAGGGCCAGTTTGTTCCGCCCGCATTATTAGGCTCATTGGTCGCTGCGTTGAACCAGTATTGCAAACCGTTGGCCATCGGCGCCTCCACGGTTTGCGCCAGCGTTTGCGCATCGTTCGGACCGGAGCCGCCGGTGGTCCCCGCCCAGATCCATCCCGCCGTGCGGTCCGTGTTCGCCTCCGTGGTGCTCAGGCCCGGATCGTCACTGTCCGTCAGACCCAGCCAGACGTTCGTCGTCGCCGTATTGGCGCCGATTTGATAGGTATTCGTCAGCAGCCGGTTCGCCATCAGTGTCCCGAACGAATTCTCTGCGCGCGAGGAAATCTGCAGCAGGTGACCCGTTTGCAAGTGTCCTATCAGACTCGGAAGCCCCGTTCCCTGCGCCGAAATACTGGTCGCCTTGGTATGGGCATTGATCCACGTGTCCGACTCCCCGACCATCATGTAAAGATTGTAGGTTCCTCCCGGCCCGAACGGCGCAGCAAAAAACGGATTGATCACCTGCGCCCCCGCGATGGGGGTCAGCGAACCGATCTCCCATTCGATCACCGACCGCCGCGCGGTCCCCGCCGTATTGTGCGCCACATCATTCCATTTTCCGTCAGCGCGAATTTCGATCGCATCCTCGTTGTTTGAGTTGTTAGGCTCGCCGGTGAAAAACGCCTGATACCCCCCGCCTTCGCTCAATTTTTGCCATCCGTTCGGACCCGTGCCTCCGGAAGTTCCCGCCCAGTACCACTGATCGCTCGTCTGGCTGGTGCCCGCATCCGCCCACGTCGAACCGCCAAGGTCCGCATCATCGTTGTCGCAGAGGCCAATCCAAACATTCGCCGAATTCGTATGGTTGATCGCCATCAGCGAAACCAGCCCGTTCTCCGCCCAGCTTCCAATTGCCACAAGGTGCCCGGTCGTCGCATTCGCCGCCACCCCGGAAACTCCCGTGCTCCCGGCCTGCTTCGCGATGGCATTTTGGTGACCCAGTTTCCAGGTCGTGGTGGTGTTCGTGACCTCGTAAAGATTCCACGAACCGCCCGGTCCAAACGGTGCCGTGTAAAATTGCGCCTGCGCCTTCAACGCACTAAATAAAAGGCATCCGGCGACACCCGGGATTGAGAATAGTGATAGCGTTTTCATGAGTCCAATGAGTGAAAAACATTGGAATTGCATGAAATTTGCGCAGTCGTGTCAAACCTCAAATCGTCCGCGTTATGGAGTTCCAGGCGGAGAATCGTGGCATGGAAATACACCGGGGACCGTTTCCGCCGGAGGTAAGTTGAAGGGTGCCCGTGGCGTTTTGATGTTGACGCTTCTTCGGGAAACAACTATTCCCACCGAACCGGGACCGGGCTTTCCAAACTCCTGTTCCGTCCCTGTTTTTCCATGATGAAAAGGCTCCATTTCCCGTACCTCCGGGCTTCGCAAAGCCGCTTCGCCCTCACCGGAAAACTGAGCGCCTCTCTCGTCGCGCTGATGTTGGGCAGCCAGCTCCGCGCGGTTGTGAGCCTTAACGAAGTCGATTCATCCACCATTCAGTGTGCGCCCGCCACCGAGGGCTTTCAATTCATTGAGTTGAAGGGAGTTCCGGGTGAATCCCTGAACGGCTATACTCTCGCCTTCTTCAACGGCGCCAGTGACCTTCTCTACCGTGTGATCCCGCTCGATGGATTCGCCATTGGCGCTTCCGGTTATTTTGTGGTGGGCAACCCCGGAGTGCCAAAGGTCGATCTTGTGCTGGCCACCACGCAGGCCTCTTCCATTTCCAACCTGCCGCCGGACGACGACACCATTCAGCCCGGACCGGACGCCGTGGTGCTGTATCACAATGCGTCCAATGCTTACGTTCCCGGCAATTTCATTACCGCCGGCGCGCCGCCGGTGCCCAAAAGTGTCACCACCGTCAATGCCGCGCCGGGGGAAACGCGGGTGGATGCGCTGCTCTACGCCAGTTTCACCGTCGCCGAGGACGTGGACCTCAAAACAGCGCTCGGCGTGTCCGCGCAGTTCAATGAGAACGCCAATGGCAATCGCCTGACCGAATCGCTGTCGAAAGATGGAGCCGTGTGGACCGCGCAGGAACCCTCGCCAGGGCGGGACAACTTCACTGCTTTTCCCTCCGGCGGTAAACTCTTTCTGGAGATCGTGGATGCGGACCTTGAAGCCGCAGAGGGCAGTGCGCCCATCGTGTCGCATGTGAAACTGCTCGACTCCAAGGGAGCTCCTGTTTTGGCCCCTCCGGGTGGAATCGAAGTGACCCTCCATACCACGGACTTTTCCGAGGCCGTTCTCGCTCCAGGGCCGGTTTTCGTGCCAGGCACAGAGGTATCACGCATGATCATCAGCATTCCCGCAGGCAGCAGCCAAAGCGCCGATTTTTTGACGGTGCCGCAGGATGATGGTTGGCAGGATGGCACCCAGCGGGCGTTTTTTGTGGCCGAGCCCCCGGATGGCGTCCAGGTCGCCGGTCACGGATGCTGGCTGACCGTGACCGACAATGACGCCTCTTCGCCGCTCACCGTTGTGGTGAATGAAGTGAATGGCTATATCCCCGTTGGGATCAATACGAAACCCGGCGTGGATGCCAATGGAGACGGGGTCGAGGACGACAGCGATCGCTTCATTGAACTCGTCAACGCAGGCACCGCCGATCTCGACCTCTCTGCGTTCCGGCTGGCGGTGGACGAAACCACCGTGCAAACATTTCCCGCCTGCTCCATTCTGCTCCCCGGCCAGGCGCTGGTCGTTTTCGGAGGAGGAACTGTCACGGAGGGCATTACGGCGGCTTTCTCCAATGCCATCATTCGCAAAGCAGCCGGCGGGCTGAATATCCGCAATGGCAGTGCGGTGCGCCTGCTCAATGGTGCCGGATTTGAAGTAGCCGGGCACACGTTCGGCGCCGTCGAGGGCGGCAGCAATTCCCGCAAGGTGGACGGAAGCGGTTCCATCGACGCCCGTTATGGGAACCAGTGGCTGAAGGTGCCTGCGGAGGGGCCGGGAACCTACGACGCGCCATTCTTCTTCGGGACGATCGCTCCGGGCAGTTCCGGTTATCGTTTGGATGCCGCCCGGCCTTACAGCACGCCGGGCGCGAAGGGAGACGGCACCACTGCCTTCGTCCCCGTCCCGGCTTCAATCGGCCTGACATTTACAGATACTTTCAGCAACACGGCCAATGCCGCGAGCGTGCCGGAACTGTGGGGCAAGGGCGCCGCGAAACTGACCATCGTTCGGCCCACTAACGGCCTCCCTCCGGATGTCTCTGACCTCTGCGTCCGCCTTGTCCGCTCCCACAGCAACCCGGCTTCCTCACCTCCCATACTGACCACGGACGCCGCGGGACTGCTGCCGGATGTTGGCGACTCCATCACCATGGCGGCAACTCAGGACACGGTGGATCTCTTTCTCCACACCACCGACGCCACCGCAGGCAACGGTGACAACACATTCACCGTGGCGGCCTTTTCCTCCGCATATCAAAACAGCTCGCAGAGTATTGTCATCCGCGACAGCGATGCGTCTCTACTGTCCTTCAAATGCACCAGCATCGTGGAAAGTGCGGGCGCGGGCGCCTCTGTGCTGAACATCTCCGGCGGCGTGGGCAGTTCCGCTTACCTGGTCCGAAGTGAACCCGTCGGCGCTGATCCCCTCGCCGCACAGATCCGTCCGCCGGGCTCTTCCGGCTCTCTCATCGCGGGGGCCGCCTCACTCCCCATCGATGCATTGAATGACGCGCCGGTTGCCAGCCGCCAGGTGCGTTTTACGTATCTCAGCGGTCCCGCGGGCGACTCGCGCAACAGCTCTCGCGTATTAACTGTGGTGGATGATGGCGGACTTATCGAATTGGGTCCCTTTATTAATGAAGCGGACACCGCGCAGATTGCACCGGATAACAGTGACTTTGTGGAACTCACCGCTCCCGGCGGCGGCGGCAAATCGCTAACCGGTTTTGTCTTCGTCGTATATGGTCCGGCAGGCACTGTCGTTTCCGCCTTCGAGTTGGGCGGTTCGTTCCGGCCGGCCAACGATTTTTTTGTGCTCTGGAATGATTCAGCGAGCGGACCCGGCCGCCTCAATACGGGTGCCAATGACTGGCTGCCGCCATCGGGTGCAGTGGCTGTGTACCGCGGAACGGCGGCGGAATTCACCGCGGGTTCCCCGGCGACCTGCAACAACGTCATCGACGCCCTCGTCTTCGGTGCCGCCAATACCTCCCTTCAGGACATGCTCACGCCGGGCTTTGATGCGGTCACAGAATCGGCGGGGAATTGCGTGATCGCCCGCAGTCCGGATGCCACGCTGGCCAGCCAGCTCCGGAACCCGGCCACCTACGGGGGCATCAGCGATCACCGCACGCCGGGCTTCTCCAATTCCGGCACGCTCTCCGGTTATAACGCTTACGTTGATCGCTTTCCCGCCGCCGCGGCTCAAACCGCTACCGATGACACCGATGGCGACGGTCTCACGAACCTGTTGGAGTATTTCATGGGCACCAATCCCGCAGCGTTCACTCCTCTGCCGCTTCCGGTTGTCGCCGCCGACACCGCCACCCTGACGGTTGACCGCGGTTTCGACAGCCTTTGCGATGCGCACGTGCTGCTCACCGCGGAGAGTTCGGACGACCTTGTCCTGTGGACACCCATGACTACAGCGGGCACGGATCCGGTGACATTTACCGCTCTGGCTCCGGGCCCGGTGCTCTTCACACGCCTTAGAATCTCCGTCGTCCCGTGAAACTGGTTTGTCAGGAAGCACTGAGCCGAAGCAGACAGGGAAAAGGCGTGCTATGCTCCGTCTGATTCCGCAGCATGTTTCAGGATGACACCACCGGTCTGCGCTTCGGCAATTTTGAAGTGCTGGTAAGGCCCGACGGTTCGGTAAACGAACTGGGACGGGGGGGCTTCGGACGCACCCTGCTCGCGCGGCATTTCGTGCTCGATACCGAAGTCGCGTTGAAACTCATCGACGAGCGCCACGCCATGGACGAGGCGGCGCGCAATCGCTTCCTGAAGGAGGCGCGTGAGCAAGCGCGTCTCTCGCATCCCGGTATCGCGCGCATCACCGACTGCGGCCAGGTGGAGGGCCAGCTTTATTATGCGGTCGAGCTTTGTCCCGGCGGGAACATCAAAGAGTTTGTGATCAAGACCGGCCCGCTGTCGGTTTCGGACACGTTTCACCTTTTACTCCAGGCCGCGGAGGCGCTGGAATATTCTCACCGGCGCGGTGTCGTGCATCTGGATATAAAGCCCTCTAACCTGATGCTCGTCTTCGATGAGGATGACAAGCCTCAGGTGAAGCTGATCGACTTCGGGCTGGTCCAGCGCACCGCGACGGAGAACGGGCCGCCCGGGATGGAGGGCCGCCCGCTTTTCTCCGCCGCTTTCGCCAGTCCGGAGCAAATCCGGTCGCAGCCGACCGACGGGCGCAGCGATATCTTTTCCCTGGGGATGACCGGATGGTTCCTGCTGATGGGCCGCAATCCTCTGGAGGGTGCCGCGGATGTGGTCATTCAGGAGCGCTTGTCAGGCGGGGACTATGAGCCGCAACTGCCAAAACAGCTCACCGCCAAACCACGCGCCGTTCTCGCCCGCATGATCAAGCGAAATCCCGGCGAGCGGTATGCAAACGGGATGGACCTGCTCAACGACCTGCGCGCGTGCCTTCAGGGAATGCCTCCGCTGAGCGGCGGCTGGCAAAAGCGGCAGCGCTCCGGGGGCGCTCTGGCGGACCGGTTTATGCTGGAGAAGGGCGTGCAGTCGAGACACGGCACCGTCCATCAGGCCATCGACCGCGAAAAACGGCTGAAGGTGAAGGTGACGCTGCTCCGCTCGGGAAATCTCGCGGCGGCCATTGCCCAATACAAAAAGGCCGCGACCGCCATGCGTGACATGGAAGGCAGCGGCCTGTTGCGGGTGCTGGACATCAGCGAGTTCAACGAGGGCTGGGCCGTCGTGGAGGAGGCGGCGCCGGGTGTTTCCCTGACCGATATTCTCCGGCGCGAGGGCGCCAAGCCCCTCGGACGTTATGCACCGCTGGTGTGGCAAATCAGCACCGCCATGGATACCGCTTTCGCCGCGGGCCTCGCAAATCTCCTCCTGGAGGACACACTGGTGGAGATGCCGCCTGAAGACGCAAACCGCCCCATCGACTGGTCTGTCGTAAACCTGAAAATCCCTCTTTCTCCGGCGGTGCAAAGCGGTGCCGCAACACCCGACGCGGACGCAACGGCAACGGGCGGCGACTTCACCCGCACCACCACCACGAGCGTGGCGGGGGTGCAACTGCTGGCACGGTGGGTGTATTTTATTGTAGGAGGAAAAAATCCGCCGCCCTCTTCGCTTTATTCCATGAAGGAATATATTGCGCTGCCGGGCCTGGGGGACGCTGCTAATCAAATCCTGGCGCGGCATTTGTGCGGCCAGAGTTCGCCGCCGAAATGTGAGGATCTGGTGCGGCAGTTGTTCGTCTCGGACGGCATCTCATGGGAAAGTGTGGGCGAACGCATCCGGCAAACGCGCTGGGGCGGCATCATTCAGCAGTCTGGAATTCTGATGGATGACATCGAGCAGGCGGCCGCCGATGCCGAAAAGATCGCAAACGCATGCCGTCCCTTTGCGGAAATCGTCCCTGATGCGGTGAAGGAATGTTATGCCTGCGTGTCCCGCGTGTATGATGCGTCCACCGCCGCGCGCGAAAAGCAGGCGCTGATCAGTCAGGGCGGCGGGAAATCCCTGGCGGCGGGAAAGGCCGCCGTGGCGGCGCTCGACGAGATTTCGCAAACCGCCACGCTCGCTTTGGCGAAGGCGGAGGCGGCGATGAAGGAAGCCAAAGCCACTGCCGAAAAACTGCAGCGCGAAACGCAGCAGCGCGAACGGCGGCGCCGTGAACTCACGGAGTCGCTTGCCGATGCATGGCGCCGCACCGAAGCCGCCGCCAAAGAAGCAAAGGAACTGGCGGAGGAATGCCGGCGGGTCGCCCCTTCAGCCGGCGCAGCGCGGCAAATGGACAGCTTCGCCGCGCAAACGGGTGCCCTGGTTTCTCAATTGGAGGCTTTGCACCGTGAAGCCGCGGAGGTGCCGGAGGCGGAGTTGAGCCGCCTGGAATCGCAAATCCCCCAGGCGCGACAGGTCGCGGCGGATGCCGGTGAAATGGCTCGTGCCTGTCACTCTCTTTTGGAGAGGGCGAAGATCGATGCCCGTCGCCGTGAAGAGGAGGCGAAACTGCGCGCCGCGGTGGAGGCTGAAATCTCCGGTTTCATCCAGCAGGCGGAACAGACCGCAGCGGACGCTCCCGCGATCCGCGCGGAAATCGATGCCCTCGCGGAGGAATGCCCGGCTTTGCATGAAATCGCGCAGCGCGCTGCCGCGGATGCCAGTCGCGCGGCGGGCATCGTGGAGGAACTGCACTCCCTGCGCACGCTGGGCACCATTGATGCCGCCGGCGTCAATCAGGCGCGGCAGCGTTCCGCCACCTCTCTCGATGACCTGCGCAGCGTGATGGGAAGTTTGCACTCCGCCATCAGGCAGGTTCGTCCCATCGCGGACGAGCACCGTCGCGTGATGGAGCGTTTCCGTGCGGCCTCGGCGGAAATAGTGACCCTGACAAATGCGGCGGACGAGGCCATTGCTTCCCTGCCCGATCCGGCGGCGTTGACGGCGACGCCGGATTCCCCGGGCGCGGCTTGGTTGAGAAGATGCGGGGATTCTGTTGGCAGCGCGGTTCAAAGCCGGGATTCACTCACCGCTCTCGCCGCTTCGCTCGATCCACAGCGCGCCGCCGACGCCGGACGGATCATCGAGGAAGCCCGCCGGTTTGCCGGCCTCTGCCGGAGTCAGGCTTCAGAAGCCGCGCGCCATTGGCAGGAGGCCGATTTTGCGATCAAGGAAACGGCACGACTCGAACGCGAGGCGGAGGAACAGCGGCTGCGCGAAGAGGAGGAAGCCCGGCGCCGCATGGAGGAGGAAATGGAACGCCGCCGTCTGGAGGAAATCGAGCGTCAGCGCCAGGTGGCGGAGGCCAAACGGCTCGCTGAAGAAGCGGAGCAGCGCCGCGTCGCGGAAGAGGAGGCGAGACGAAAGGCTGAAGAAGAGGCCCGCCGCATCGCGGAAGAGGAAGCCAGACGTCAGGCGGAAGAGGCGGAACGGCGTCGCATTGAAGAGGAAGCGGCGAGGCGCAAAGCAGAGGAGGAAGCAAGGATTCGCGCCGAAGCGGAAGCGAAACGTCTCGCCGAAGAAGCAGAGCGGCGACGAATTGAAGAGGAGGCCGCGAGGCTCAAAGCAGAAGAGGAAGCAAGAATTCGCGCCGAAGCGGAAGCGAAGCGCCTGGCCGAAGAAGCAGAACAGCGCCGGATGGAAGAGGAAGCCGCACGGCTCAGGGCGGAGGAGGAAGCCAGACTTTTTGCAGAGGCCGAGGCGAAGCGTCTCGCAGAGGAAGCAGAGCGCCGTCGTATTGAAGAGGAGGAAGCCAAACGCGAAGCGGAAGAGGAAGCGAAGCGCCAGGCGGAGGAGGCCAAACGACGCGCCGAAGAGGAGGAACGCCGGCGGATTGAAGAAGAGGCGGCAAGACTCAAAGCGGAGGAGGAGGCGAGGATTTTTGCCGAAGCGGAAGCAAAGCGCCTTGCTGAAGAAGCCGAACGTCTGCGCATTGCAGAGGAAGCCCGGCGAAAGGCCGAGGAGGAGGCACGCCGTCAGGCGGAGGAAGAGACGGAACGCCGCCAGCTTGAAGAGGAGGCCGCAAGATTGAAGGCTGCCAGAGAAGCCAGACTTCGCGCCGAAGCCGAGGCAAAACGTCTCGCAGAGGAAGCGGAGCAGCGCCGCATCGAAGAGGAGAACGCAAGGCGAATCGCCAAAGAGGAAGCGGAGAAACGAAGACTGGAGGAGGAGGCCCGGCGTCTTGCGCGGGAAGAGGCTGAACGTGTCAGGGCCGCGGAAGAGGCGACGCGCCTCGCTGAGGAGGCAGAGCGCAAACGGATTCAAGAGGAAGAGGCGCGCGCAAGGGCCGCGGAGGAAGCGCGCATAAAAGCCGAACAGGAAGCAGAACGGCAGCGCGAAGAGGAAGCCAGGCGGAAGGCCGCCGAAGAGGAGAAACGCCGTCTCGCCGAAGAAGCTGCGAAACGTAAAGCGGAGGAGGAAGCCCGCCGAAAAGCCGAAGCGGAGGAAAAGCGCCGCCTCAAGGAGGAGGCCGACAAACGCAAAACAGAAGAGGAGGCACGACGCAAAGAGGAGGCGGAAGCGAAACGCAACGCCGACGCCGAAGCAAAGCGCAGATCCCAGGAGGAAGCCGCGCAGCGAAAAGCCGAAGCGGAGGAGAAACGCCTCAAAGCGGTACCGGCCGTCACGCCGGCAGAGACTCAGGAAACGCCGAAGAAAAAAGGAAGCAAATCGCCGGTGCTCGCGATCGCGGCTGCAGTGGCGGTCATTGGAGGCGGCGTGGCGTGGTGGATGGCTAAGAAGAAAGACGGTGATCCGAAACCGGATCAGCCTCCAGGCGCGGAGTCGCACGTGACCACTATCAAATTCTCCGGCGGCGCTTTGCCGGCGGATATTCAGTTGTCCGGCACGGGCGATTCGGAAGTCACGCGGGACGGGGATGAAGTGAGGATCACAACGAAATCGGATGCACCGCCGCTGAAGGTCGCGTTGTCCAGTTCGAAGAAAGGCATCAAAATCGTTCCCGCCACTTTGGAGGTTGGCAGCAATTCAACAGCACCGCTGGCAGTGACGATCACAAGAGAGACGGGCACTCTCACCCTGTCCGATGCTCCCGCCGCCACCCCCTCTTTCCAAAGCCGCGCATGGTTGAAATGGGCGGGTGATGCCGGTTATGCCTCGCCGGGCACGGAGACCACGCGGTTTGTAGATACCAGGACACAGAGCAACCTCACCGTTCCCGCCGGCCCGTGGCTCGTCAGTTTCGACGATGACGAACCCGCGCCGGGCAAAGCCGGAAAGGCCGGCAGCATCGTGGACGCAAAAGACGGCGGCACACTTGCCATCGAGGCCGGAAAGAGAGCCGCGCTGCGGCTTCCGCCCGGATGGTCCCCGGTTCTTTACAGCCTGCTCGACTGGAAATCCCGCGTCGCCGAGGATGAAGAGCAAACCGTCATGAAGGCCCTCGTCGATTACATCGCCGGCCAGCGTTTTCCCGCACCGGAGGGAAAAGTGAAGGAGGTCTTTGCCGGACTGGCAAAAGCCGCATCGCGGCCAGTGCTTTCCTATCCGGTTTATCTCACACGGCGCGACGGACGGTTTTACCTGCTGCGCCCGCAGCGAAATCCCTACCGCAGGCTCGTTTTAAACGACCCCATTGAAAGTCTGGCGCTGCTCGCGGTCATTATCAATACGGTCTCCGAGATTAAGCTGGATCTTGACGCCATGAACCCCATGACCGGCGGTGCGGGCGCCGGCGGACGGATTCCGCTCAATCGCTTTTCCGATTGTCTCCTCGTGACGCGCGAAGCGCTGCAAAAGAGCGGCATTCCCGCAGCGCTGGAGCCGGTCCCAAGACTCAACACATCACTCAATATTCTGAAAATGGCCCAGGGGGATAACTGGAGCGTGCCGGAGGACGACGCCAAAGGGTATGCCTTCGTTTGGAAGGATTCGGACGAACCCTGCACGAATGTGCATGTCCACAGCGACGGGACCGTGACCCTTCAGTTCAGGATGAACGAAAAGTCCACACGGGAACTAACCATTGGTCAAAACGCGGATGGCAGCCTGAAAGCACAGATGAAGGAGGGGGCTGGTGACGATGAGAAAGACACCTTCACCGGCACCCTCACTCCTCAAACAGCATTGCCAGGGCCATTGCAGGCGGTGTTGAAAAAGTGATTCCTATTTTCGGGCTGCGGATGAGCACCCCAAAGCGGCAAGCATCGGACTTGCAAGGCGGACCGCGGGCGGCATCTTCGGCGCTCTTTTCGCCCCTATGCCTGCTCATTCTCCGGAACTTCTTCATTCGCTCGCCGCCTCGGTCGGCACTCCGTTTTGGCTCTATGACGCCGGCGTGATCCGGAAACGCATCGCTGACATCCGCAGCATCACGGATGCTCCGAATCTTCAGGCGCGCTTTGCCATGAAGGCCTGTCCCGCCTCGAAAGTCGTGCGCGAAATGGCTGCTGCGGGTATCTGGATCGACGCCGTTTCCGGAAATGAAGTCCTCCGGGCTCTGCGTGCCGGTCACCCGGCAGGCATGGAACCGCCGGCCATTTGTTTCACTGCGGACGTCTTTCGCGACAATGCGCTGAGTATAGTGCTGGAAAACACCATCCTGCCGAACATTGGCTCACCAGGCATGATCCGCCAATTGAGCGAAGCCGGCTATCGGGGGAAAATCTCTCTGCGCGTAAACCCAGGGTTCGGCCATGGGCACGTGAACTCCTGCGACACCGGCGGGCCCAGCAGCAAGCATGGAATATGGCATTCGGACATTTCCGCCGCGGGTGTCGCCGCTAAAGCGGCAGGGATGAAAGTCGTGATGCTGCACGCCCATATCGGCAGCGGGCCGCAATTTGACGAACTGATCGACAATTTATCGCATCTGTCAGACCTATTCGTGTCGCTGTTGCCGCAATTTCCGGACATGGAGGCCATTAGTCTCGGAGGCGGGATTCCCCACAACTACCGTGACGTCCACGCGGCGCAGCCCATCGGACGCCTGCGGGAGCTTTTTACGTGGGCCCAGGAAAAACTCAGTGCCGCTGCGGGACGGCCCCTGCGTTTGGAAATCGAGCCTGGCCGCTATTATGTGGCCCCCGCCGCCACGCTCGTGACTCGTGTCACGGACGTGAAGCGCACCCAAACCAACAGCAAGGGCAACGGCGCCACCTTCGCCATGGTCGATGCCGGGTTCGTGGACCTTGTGCGTCCCGCCATGTATGGGAGCTGGCACGGTATCTCCGTCGTGGGCAAGGAGGATGCTCCCTCCGCCGAATCCGTTGTTGTCGCCGGCCCGCTCTGTGAAAGTGGTGATGTCTTCACCCGCGACGAAGCGGAACTCATCCAGCCGCGTCCCCTGCCCTCCGTCAGTCCGGGCGATCTTCTGACCATTCGCGATGCAGGTGCCTACGGCTACGCGATGAGCAGCAACTATAACTCGGTGGGTCGTGCTCCACAAATTTGGCTGGAGCCAGACGGCACCCTGACCCAAATTTCCCGCCGCGAAACGATCGAGGACATTCTCAAAGCGGAGACTGAAGAGACGATAACCGTTCCCCGGAGCTGATGTCCGTCAGTACGCTCCTATTTCCTCCAGCCGGTCATCATCGATCCCGAAATGGTGAGCGACCTCGTGGTGCACCGTCCGCGTCACCTCCGCCTGCAGCTCTTCCAGCGTGTCGCACACTTCCTCATGCGGAATCTGAAAGATGCGGATCGCGTTCGGCATCCCATGCCCGCCTTCCAGCATCGAATCCGTTAAGGCCACCCCTTCGAACAAGCCGAAGAGGTCCTCGTCGTCGGGAACCTCGTTGAGCCGGTAGTCTTCCTCCGAAGGCTCGTCCTCGATCACGATACGCAGATTTTCCACCCGCCGGCGCAGTTCCTCCGGCACCTCCAGCCACGCCTTCTCCGCCATCCGGCGGAACGTTTCACGGGTCACTTCGATCATGCCTGACACTTCCCTCGACTCCTCATCGGGGCAAGCGACCACGCGAAGCCAGGTATCCGCATGTGTTATGCGGCCAGGCACTTTGCCACCCGTTTCGACATGCGCTCAGTGGAACTGCCGCTGAGGCGGAGGTGAGTGGAGCAGGCGTCGAGGCTGAGGCGGCAGGCGTAGCGGGCGAGGGTGGTGAGGCGCTGGCGGGCGGCGGGGTCGGTTTCGCGGGCGAGGAGGGATTCGACGCGGGCGATGACCGCGGAGGCGATGTAGAGTTCCGCGCCGGCGTCGGCGAGGTGGCCGAGGACGAGTTGCTCCCGTTCAAGTTTCGGGCCGAAGCGCACCATTCGGGAGAAGATGCGCCGGGCGAGTTTATGGCTGAGACGGATGACTTTACGGGTTTCGCGGCGGAAGTGTTTGAGGCCGTCGGGAACACCCACAACCGGCTTGAAGGTGCGGGGGAGCCAGCCCGCGTAGAACTTCGTGGCGTTCCATGCGGCGGCGAGGCGGACCTTGAGGGGGAGCTTGGAATTCAGGACGGCACCGCCCTTTTGGAGGTGCGGATCGAGGGCTTCGCGGGCGATGAAGAGGCGCATGATTTCGGTGGAGCCTTCGAAGATGGTGTTGATGCGGGCATCGCGGAGGAAGCGCTCAATCGGCACGCCCGCTTCACCGCGGGCACGCAGGCTTTCGGCGGTTTCGTAGCCGCGTCCGCCGCGAATCTGCATGGTGTCGTTGATGGTCTCCCATGCGCGCTCGGTGCCCCACAGTTTGGCGATGGCGGCTTCGAGGCGGATGTCGGCGTGTTTATCCTGATCGACGAGGGCGCAGACGTGGCGCACCACGCTTTCGAGCGCGAAGGCGCGGGCGGACATGCGGGCGAGTTTTTCGGCAATGGCGGCGTGTTTGGCGATGGGAGCGCCCCATTGTTCGCGCTTAGTCGCCCAGTCGCGCGACCACTCGACGCAGCGATGCATGGCCCCGGCGCAGGCGGCGGGAAGGGTGAGGCGGCCCGTGTTGAGAGTGGTTAGGGCGACGCGCAGGCCTTTACCTTCGCCGAGGATGATGTTCTCGCGCGGGACGACGGCGTCCTTGAAGCGGATGACACCATTATACAAAGCACGCAGGCCCATGAAGCGGCAGCGGCGCACGACTTCCACGCCGGGAGTGTCCATATCCACGATGAAGGCGGTGATGGGGGTGCGTCCGGATTTGGAGCCTTCGGTCGCGGGAGTGCGAGCCATGACGACGATGAAGCCGGCGCGGGTGCCGTTGGTACACCAGAGTTTCTCGCCGTTGATGACGAAACTCTTTCCATCCTCCGTGGGAACGGCGGTGGTGCGCATGCGGGCGGGGTCGGAGCCGACTTCGGTTTCCGTCAGGGCGAAGGCGCTGATCTCACCGGCGGCGCAGCGTGTGAGCCATTTTTTCTTTTGCTCTTCGGTGCCGAAAAGCAGGAGCGGCTGCGGGACGCCGATGGACTGGTGGGCGGAAAGGAGAGCGGTGATATTGCCGCAGAATCCACCCAGCCACATGGCGGCGCGGGCGTAGTTCGTTTGCGACAGGCCGAGGCCGCCATAGGTCTTGGGAATCTTGATGCCGAACGCGCCAAGCTGCGCGAGGCCCTGCATGACGTCGTCCGGGATTTCGCCCTCGCGGTCGATAGCGTCGGGATCGGCGTGAGTGGTTAGGAAACCGCTGAGACGCTCGATGAAAGCATCGCCCTGGTCTTCGTCCTCCACGGTTTGGTGAGGAAAGGGAAGAAGCCGCGAGAAATCGGGACGGCCCATGAACAGCGAGGCGGCGAAGGTTTCCTCCTTCACGTGCTCGCGCGCGGCCTCGGTGGTCTCCAGCGCGGCGCGCTGGCCTTCGGACATTTTGGAGGTGTCGATGACGCTGGCGGGTTCAGGAGTGATTTTCATGGCGTTGTTAGGTTGATTCGGCATGGACTCCGGTGGTGATGACGCCGGAATACGTCAGGGGACCTCCGCGAAAGGCCGGGTAACCGGTACCGGCGATCATGGCGAAGTCGATATCCTCCGCGGAATCGGCGACGCGATCTTCGAGGCAGCGGGCAGCTTCCGTGCTCATGATGCGGGCGAGTCTCTCGGCAGCCCGCAGAGCGGCGCCGCGCCACTTCTCGTCGGAATGATAGTGATCCGCGGGATCGGGTCCGCCTTTGGGATATTGATAGAAGCCCGAGCCGGACTTTTTGCCGAGTTTGCCTGCGGCGACCATTTCGGCGAGGACGGGCGGGACGGACATTCTGTCAGGATAAGCGGCGGCGAGGGTGCGGCCCACGTGGAGCGCCACATCGAGGCCGACTTCATCAAGGAGGCGCATGGGGCCCATGGGCATGCCGAATTTTTTCATGGCGGCGTCGAGTTCGCCAGGAGGCATGCCGTCAGCGACGAGTTCGCCGGCGAGCATGAGATAAGGCATGAGGATGCGGTTCACGACGAAACCGGGACGGTCGGCAACGATGACGGGCAGCTTGCCGATGCGCCGCGCAAAGTCCGCAACGGTGTTCACCACAGCGGGGTCGGCGTGGTCCGGCCTGACAATTTCCACCAGCGGCATGCGATGCACGGGATTGAAGAAGTGCATGCCGACGAGGCGCGGCGAGTCGAGCATATCGCCGATGCTCAGCGCGGAGGTGTTAGTAGCGAGGATCGTATTCGGGCCGACGCGGGCGGAGAGTTTTTCGAAGAGCTTGCGTTTGATGGCCGGGTCCTCCACGGCGGCTTCGATGACGAGGTCCATGCGGTGGAGCGGGACTTCGGCACTGCACGGAGTGATGCGGTCGAGCGCGGCTTTGGCCTCAGCGGGACGGAAGTGACCGCGTTTCACGCCGTCCTTGAGGAGCTTGCGAATGCGCTCCATGCCTTTGCCGAGCGCGGCATCATTCACGTCCTGGAGGAGGACGCGGCAGCCTTTCGCGGCGATCCACTGGGCGATGCCCGCACCCATGACGCCGGCGCCGATGACGGCGACGTTGCGAATGGACTTGCCTTCCCCGCGCGATGAACCGCGGCGGATTTTTTCGCGGTGCAGGAAGACGTTCATCAGGTGGCGCGTCTTCGGCGAGGCGGCCAGTTCCATGATGCCTTCGCGTTCGCGGGTGAGTGACTCTTCGACGCTGCCGCGCAACCCTTTCACGGCGACATTCAGCGCCACGAACGGTGCGGGATAATGGCCGCCGGATTTTTTCATCAAATCCTGGCGGACCTTGCGAGCGATGAAGATGGCGGAGAGCGCATTGTTAGTCAGCCAGTGGCCCTGGCGACGGACCGGCGGGCCGTTCACATGACGCAGGGCGGTGCGCAGGAGGTGCTCGCGCGGCACGACTTCGTCCACCATGCCGAGTTTGCGAGCTTTGCGGGCCGGGTGGATGGCACCGGGAAGGATAACGCTGAGGGCTGCCGGGAGGCCGATGAGACGGGGCAGGCGCGTGCAACCGCCCCAGCCCGGGAGGATGCCGAGGTTCGTTTCAGGGAGGCCGATTTTGGTGGCAGAGGCGTCGGTGGCGATGCGCACATCGCAGGCGAGGGTGAGTTCGAAGCCGCCGCCGACGCAGGCGCCGTGGATGGCGGCGACTTTTTTGACGGGCAATGCGGCAAAAGCACTGAAGACGCGTTGCCCGAGGAGGACGAATTCGCGCAGGACATCCTCCGACAGAGAGCGGAAGGACTGAAGATCCGCGCCGGCGCAAAAGATGTCAGGCTTGACGCTGCGCAGGATGATGCCGCGCAGGCCGGGCGTGGATTGCAGGGCTTCGAGCTCTTTCCAGAGATCGTTGAGCGCGGCCATACTGAAGACGTTGGCGGATGATCCGGGCTGATCGAAAATAAGATGGCAGATGCCGTCGCCTTCCATCTCACGGCGAAAGGCCGGAGCCGGCGGAGCGGCAGGAGTGCCCGCGGAGGATTTGTCAGGGGAAAGAAGCGTGGCATTCATGGTTCAGATCCTTTCCAGCCACAGCGCGCCGCCCTGGCCGCCTCCGATACAGAGGGAAACCAGCGCGCGGCGCGCACCGCGGCGGTTGAGTTCTTTGAGCGCAGTCAAAACCAGGCGGGCACCCGACGCGCCAACCGGGTGTCCAAGAGCAATGGCGCCGCCATTCACATTGAGGCGATCCCGCGGGATCTTATTCCCCAGCTTTTCGAGAACGGCGAGCACCTGCACGGCGAAGGCTTCGTTGATCTCCACGATGTCCGCCTCGGCGGGATCGACGCCCGCGGCGGTGATGGCACCGGCGGGGCCGAGGCCCATGCGTTTGGGATCGCAGCCGGTCCATGCCCAGTTGAGGATGCGGCCCAGGGGTTTGAGGCCGAGTTGCGCGGCACGGTCTTCGGTCATGAGGAGAAGGGCGACGGCGCCGTCGGAGATTTGGGAGGAGTTGCCAGGAGTTACGGAGCCGTTGGCCTTGTCGAAGGCGGGGCGCAGTTTGGCGAGGGCTTCCTCTGAACTGTCAGGGCGCACGCCGTTGTCGGCGTCCACGGTGCCTTTCGTCGTGAAGACAGGAGCGATCTCCTCTGCGAGCCGTTCTTTGGCTGCGGCGGCGCGCAGATGGGATTCCATGGCGAAGCGGTCCTGGTCTTTGCCGGAGATGCCGAAGTCCCGGGCGAGGAGTTCGGCGGTTTCGCCCATATTCATGTTCACGAAGGAATCCGTTAGGCCAAGGAGCAGGGCGGAGATGGGTTTGAAGTCAGAAGGGCGGAAGCCGGCGAAGGCTTTGAGCTTTTGCAGGAAGCTCTTCGCTTTGGAAAGGCGCAGAAATTTCGCGGAGGCGGATTGCGGGAACAGAAGCGGCACATTGCTCATGCTTTCCGTGCCGCCGACGATGAAGACTTCGCCGCCTGCTGCGGCTTTCTCACAGGCGGAGGTGACGGCTTCCAGGCCGGAGGCGCAGTTGCGCTGCACCGTCACGGCGGGGACGGATTCCGGAACGCCGGAGCGCAGGGCGATGACGCGGGCGATGTTCGCGGTTTCGGCGGGCTGGCAGACGCAGCCGAAGATGGTGTGATCCACGATCTCCGGATCAAGGCCCGTGCGGGCGAGGAGTGCGGTCACGACATGATGTCCGAGGTCCGCCGCTGACAGGGAGGCCAGCGATGAACCCGCGCGGCAAAAAGGGGTGCGCACGCCATCGATGACGACCATGGATTTCATGAAACCGGGTGGGTAGAGCGTTCGGGAACCTTGTCGGGTGTTGCATTTTCGCGGCCCGCTTTGGGCCGGTTGTCCACAATCTTTTCCTCCTTGAGCAGACGGCCTACGCCCTGGCGGTCGCGCATTTCCTCCTCGCTGTGCCATTCCACTTTGTTAGGGTGGATTTCGGCGGCGCGGTAAACGCGGTCCATGACGGCGCGTTCCAGGGAGGCGCGGCCTTCCGCGCGATCGGTGACAGCGTGGATGACGACAGCGTCGCACTCGAAAGGATCGTTGTTCACCTTGCAGAGCTCGATCTGCCACGAGCCGATGCCTTCAAGGTCATCCAGCGCATGCTCGAGCGCGTTGAAATCCACGAGAGTGCCTTTGAGTTTCGCGGTTTCCACCGACCGAAACTCCGACACGCGCGAGATATTGCCGACGAGGCGCGGACAGGTGCGCCCGCAGTGAGGGCAAGCTTCGTGCGTAAGGCCGCCATCGATGCGGTCGCCGGTACGATAGCGCAGGACCACAGTGCCGCGGCTGTCGAGGGCGGTGAAAACGATCTCGCCGCCCTGGCCGTCGGGAACGGGTTTCAGGGTATCGGGGTCGATGACCTCGATGATCGCGAAGTCCGGTGAAACGTGGTAGCCAGTGGTTTCTTCGCCCATGGGCGGGGGACATTCCATCCACGCCATCTTGCCTTCGGTGAAGCCGTAACAGGCGAGCACGTCCACTTTACCCGCGCCGAGTTCGGCGCAGAGCGCCCGGAATTTCCGGCGGAGGCCGGGCGGAACCTTTTCGCCGCCAAGGACGACTTTCCTGATTTGCGGCCAGTGTTTGTCCTGCTCAACGGCCTGGGTCATGACGTGGTAGATGAAGGTGGGCATCCCGATGATGACCTCCGGTTTCGTGCGCTCGATGAGGGCGACGTTCCCATCGGTGCCCATCACTTTGCCGCCGCCGGTGCTGAGGCAGAAGGCGCCACGGCCAAGGCCGGCGTAGTGGGTTTGCCAGAAGGCGAGGTGAGGCGCGAAGGGGAAGAGATTGACGTGCCGGTTCGTGGCGGCGGAGTCGCCGACCTCCATGATGCGACGGCCGGATTCTTTCAGGATGTCGAGATCGTGCTCGGTGAAGAGAAACGGCACGGGCTCACTGGAACGGCCTGTGGTGCTGGTGAGCAGGAGAGGACGGAACTCGCGTTCCAGAAGCGCCTTTTGGCCGGCGGGACCACGGCGGAGTGCACCCATGATGGTGCCTGGCTGGCGCTTCAGCACGTGTTCATCCGGGATGAGGACAAAATCGCGAATGCGCTGCGGATTGTCGGGCGTGTTGAGCAAATCCGTTTTGGAAGTGAACGGAATTTTGGTCAGGTCCTCCAGGGAGCGGATGCCTGCGGCACTGACTCCCGCGGCGGCAAAACGCTGGCGGTAAAACGCGGAGAATGGCAGGACCCGCGTGGCGAGATATTTCCGGAATTTCGCGGCCTGGAAATCGCGGAGTTCGGAGCGCTCAAGACGGGAGTGCCAGAGCCGCATCGAGCGGGAGGACAGCGCATTCATGACTATTGGGGGTTGAGGTTGCTGCAGTTAGTTCGACGAGGGCCGGGAGTTTTTCTTCAGCCGCGGCGCGGCCAAGGTCGATGTAGTGGCGCCAGTGGTGGTAGTCGTGCCACTGGGTGCCTGCGGTATGGGGGCGCAGGACGATGTCGGCGAAGCACTCGCTCATGGAGGCGGTGCGGATTTGCGCGGAGGTGATGCTGCGGCGCAGGATATCGATGAGGTTTCCCGCAGAGAAGGGATTCCACTTTGCCAGCCAACTGCGGGGGAGGTGGCCGATACCCTCCATGCCCGCGCTAACTTCAGCCGGAGAAGGCACTACGCTGGAGGAAATGATGATTTCACATCCTGCATCGCGCAGCACGTCCACCGGCAATGGGTCCACGACACCGCCATCCACGAGTTCCCGTCCATCCAAAATCACCGGAACACAGAGCCCAGGCACCGCCGCGCTCGCATGCACCGCCATGGCCACGCTGCCGGATTTGATCACATAGAGTTCATGTGAAGCGATATCCGACGCGGTGACATAGAATTCTTTTTTTAAATCCGCGAAGGTCGCGCCGTGAAGGTCTTCGTCGAGACGCGCCCGGAGACGATTTCCGCGGAAGATGCCGCTGAAAGGCGGCAAGGCGGGATCGAGAAGGCGGAAGAGCGCCCATCGGGTGGGGATTTCCGCGGCGAGGTTCTGTAGATCGTGACCACTTTTTCCGGCACACCAGAGAGCGCCCACATAAGCGCCCATGCTGCTGCCGGCGACGGCGTGCACGGGGATACTGTGCTCTTCGAGAACCTGAATTACTCCGACGTGCGCCAGTCCCCGCGCGGCGCCTGCTGAGAGCGCCAGCCCCACCTTGGGGCACTTCCGGAGCTTTTCCGGAGGCGGGCCTATCCATCTAAGGATTCGGGATTTGTCATTCATTGAGGACTCCTTTGCCGGAGGCCTGCGACGCTGCGGAAATCAGTTTCGGTTCGGGATTCCGGAGGCCCGGAATTGCACTATCGACTTCTTCCCGCCTCGCCGCCGGCAGGGGTTCCGGCTCGTTGGGGGTAAACTAACAAAAGAGAAGTCGCGACTGGACTGATGTTGTGAATTAACTGTACCACAAAAGCGTCAGGATGGCAGCTTTTTATTTTTAAAATACTGCCACATGCACGATTCATGGTCTCTTCATCGGCTTCCCGCCGACTCGAGTTTTTCCAGTTCAGCACCAATGCGGGCGCACTCGGATTCGTACTTTTTGAGAGCCTGGAGCTTGGGCTGAAGTTCGGCCGCCACCCTCTTTTCATTTTCCAAAAACTGGAGGTAAACACGCCGTTCTTCCTCAAGCCTGGCCAGGACATCCGGAGCCGGACCTGCTTTAACGCCTTCATCAATCTTCTCCAGCTTCTTTTGAACTTCAATATGATCGGTCCCGCAACAAAACGGAATCTCCCGAATAATATTATCCACCTCGCGCCGGCAAATCTCGAGTCGCGCCTTCAGCACACGACGCTTTTTTTCGTTTTCACTCAAGCGGCGGGGCTTCGACTGTCCGGAGGGTTTAGTGGATACCTCTTTCACAGAGGGCGAACCTCTCTGTGTCCCGGCAGGTACAGACCCCGCATTGAACTGCGGGCTTTTTGCGCAACCGGCAACGGCAGCGAGCAGAATGGCGGAGACGAAAACTCGCATGAAGGCTGAGCTTACCTTAACGGAAAGCAGCATGCGGGTCACGGTCTAAAATTTACCCGTTGCCATGCCGGAAGCGCCACCGTAAGGCCAACGCAGCCTCAAGCATGAAAGCCATTCTCGCCCTCGAAGACGGAGTCCATTTCTTCGGCGAATCCTTTGGCGTGACAGGGAGCACGACCGGAGAGATTTGCTTTAACACTTCCATGACCGGATATCAGGAAGTGCTCACCGATCCTTCCTACCGCGGACAGATCGTGGCGATGACTTACCCGCTGATCGGCAACTACGGGATCAATCAGGAGGACAACGAAAGCCTCACGCCGCATGTGCGCGGATTTGTGGTGGGCGAACTGTGCCGGGTGCCGAGCAACTGGCGCTCTTCGCAGTCGCTCGACGAGTATCTGAAGCACTGGAATGTGCTGGGCATCGAGGGGATCGACACACGGCGACTAACCAAACATCTTCGCACGCGCGGGGCGATGCGGGCATTTCTCAGCACGGAAGTGTTGGACCCGGCGGAAGCGTCCAAGCGCGCGGCGGAAAGTGAACCCATGGAGGGCAGTGACTTTGTGAAGGAGGTAAGTACGAAGGGTTATGTGTGGGACCCTTCCAGCGCGGTGAGCAACGAGTGGCTGCTGCCTAACGGATCGGGGAGGATCGATCCGGTTTTGCCGCCGGTGAAATACCGGATCGTGGCGTACGATTTCGGCATCAAATTCAACATCCTGCGGCGGCTGCGGCAGGAGGGATTTGCGGTGGATGTGGTGAATGCGACGACATCGGCGGAGAATGTGCTCACACGGAAGCCGGACGGGGTGTTTCTTTCCAATGGTCCAGGTGATCCAGGGGCGCTGGAATACATTCACCGGGAGGTGCAAAAGCTGACGGGGAAGACGCCAATCTTTGCAATTTGCCTTGGTCACCAGATCCTCGGTCATGCATTTGGCGGGAAAACGTTCAAGCTGAAGTTCGGTCATCGCGGCGGAAATCAGCCGGTGAAGGACCTGCGCAGCGGAACGGTAGCGATCACCAGCCAGAATCATGGTTTCAGCGTCGATCCGGATACCCTGCCGTCGAACGTGGAAGTGACGCACATCAATCTCAACGACGACACCGTGGAGGGACTGCGGCATCGCGATGCTCCCGTGTTCTCGGTGCAATACCATCCGGAAGCGGCCCCTGGTCCCAATGATGCACGCTACTTTTTCGGTGAATTTTCCGCTTTGATTGAGTCAACGCGCTGATTCATTCCTGCAAATTGCAATCTCAACTACCACTGATTATGGCCCACACCCTTCCCGCTCTGCCCTACGCCTTCAACGCGCTCGAACCCCACATCGACGCGAAGACCATGGAAATTCATCATGGCAAGCATCACCAGGCTTACATCACAAATTTGAACAACGCGATCGCCGGAAAGGCTGATCTGGAATCGAAGTCCGCAGAGGAGTTGATCAAAAATCTCAGCGCGGTGCCGGAGGATATTCGCACGGCGGTGCGCAACAATGGGGGCGGGCATGTGAACCATTCCTTCTTCTGGAAAATCATGGGCCCGGGCAAGGGCGGCTCTCCGAAGGGCAAGCTGGCGGAGGCGATTGAGAAAGACCTCGGCAGTTTTGATTCTTTCAAGGAGGCCTTCGCGAAAGCCGGAGCAACACGCTTTGGCAGCGGCTGGGCGTGGCTGGTGGTGAACGGCGGCAAGCTGTCCGTCGGCTCCACGGCGAATCAGGACAATCCCATTATGGGCAAGGCGGTGGCCGGAATTGAGGGCACTCCGATCCTGGGATTGGACGTGTGGGAGCACGCCTATTATCTGAACTATCAAAACCGCCGCCCGGACTACATCACCGCGTTCTGGAATGTGGTGGACTGGGATGCGGTGAGTGCATTGTTCGAGAAAGCGTAAAGCCTGCCGGTTATAAAACCGGGGCAAAATTCAAAAACGAGAGCATTGCCTCCCGAAGCGTTCTGCTAAACTGGGCGCATGAAGGCCCTGCTCTCGTTTCTTCTTTTCCTGCTCAAGGTTGCCGTTGCGCTCATTATCGTAAATGTCCTGCTGCCGGTCGGAATGGTGTGGGGCATCGTGATGCTCTTTCGCTGGAGCTGGCGGCTTCTGACGCCGGAATCGCGGTATTGCCGGCATTGCCGCCCGCGTTGGGAGAAGTTCGACCCTGTTCGGGAATGCGGACATCAACCGTCATGACGCAGTTGCGCTGAAAATCCATCTGGCCGACCGGAGGAGTCTCTCTACTTCAGCGGGATGATCCGCAACTTCCTAACACTCCTTGCTCTCACCGCGCCGCTTGCCGCGGAGGAGGGATTCACTCCGCTGTTCAACGGGAAGGACCTCACCGGCTGGGTGAACGTGAACTGTGCGCCCGAAACCTGGACGGTGAAGGATGGCATGATTCACTGTGATGGCGTTCCTACCGGGGCGATGCGCACGGAGAAGCAGTATGAGAACTTCGTTCTTGAACTCGAGTGGCGTCACTTGAAACCAAAGGGCAATGCGGGTGTCTTTGTCTGGGCGGGACCGATCTCCGCGCCGGGAGTGCCGTTTCTTCGCGCAATCGAGGTTCAGGTGCTGGAGAATGCATTTGGTGATAATGATTCCCACACCACGCACGGAGACGTCTTTCCCATCCACGGCTCCACGATGAAGCCGCTTGGCGGTTCCAAGGGCCAGCGGGCGTTTCCATCCGAAAGCCGCAGTAAGCCGTCTCCGGAATGGAATCACTATCGCATTACTTGCATCGATGGAAACCTTCGTCTCGCGGTGAACGGCAAGGAAGTCACGGCCGGTGACGATTGCTCCTGGCGCAAGGGTTACATCGCGCTCGAAAGCGAAGGCGGCACGGTGGACTGGAGGAATATCAAAGTGAAAGAACTTCCTGGTGGAAAAGCCACTGCCGAACAAACGGCTCCCCTGCCCGACGGCAGCGTGAGCGTTTATGACGGCCGGTCACTGAAGGGATGGACAGCGTCCGAAACGAACGATGACTGGAAGGCGGACGACTGGGAGCTTTCCGGCGGCGGCAAAGGCGGCATACTGACGCTGGACAAAAAGCCTGGCAATTTCCGCTTTCAGTTCGATGTGCGCACGGACGCAAAAGACGGCGCCGCGCTGCTGCCCGTAAGCGTGAATGGGCAACTCCTTCACGGCAACGTCAGCGACAAGTGGACCCGCTATATCGTTACCCGTACCGGCACGAAACTGTCCTGCAAAGCAGAAGGGGGAGACTGGACTGTTATTTCGATAGCGGAAGGTCCGGCGACGATCGGCCTTTCGTCTGCGGCACCTGTTAAAGTCGCGAGCATCTACCTGAAGGAAACGGAAGCGCCGAAATAGGGGAAGCATCTCACCCTCCCCTGCCCTTCGCGTCCTGCCACTCCTGCTCCATCTCATCGAGGGATGCCGAGCCTGGTTCTTTTCCCTGCGCGAGGAGGCGGCGCTCCATTTCGCGGAATCGCCTGACAAATTTGTCGTTCGCCGATGCCAGCAGGACTTCCGGCTCCAAGTTTAGCTTTCGTGCGAGGTTGGCGACGGAGAAAAGGAGATCACCGACCTCCTCTGAAATGGCGTCCGCATCACCGGCAGCCATGGCATCGGCCACTTCTGCCGTCTCCTCGCGGATCTTTTCCATCACGCCGGCGGCGTCCGGCCAGTCGAAGCCGACTTTCGCGGCTTTCTTCTGGAGCTTTGCTGCACGGCTGAGTGCCGGGAGGGCGTTGGAAACACCGTCCAGGAGGCCTTTCGGAACGTCTCCTTTTTCGGCCTTTTTGATTTCCTCCCACTGCGCGATCACACCGGCGGAGTCGCCAACACTGGAGTCGCCGTAAACGTGCGGGTGCCGGCGAATCAGCTTTTCCGAAATGCCGTGTGCGATCCTATCAAGATCAAACTCTCCGGTTTCACTCGCAATTTCAGCGTGCAGGACGACCTGGAGAAGGAGGTCGCCGAGTTCCTCACACATGTGATCCGCGTCACGGTTCTGGATGGCCTCAAGGACTTCGTAGGCTTCCTCAATGAGGTTTGGCAGGAGGCTCTGGTGAGTCTGTTCCTGGTCCCAGGGACAGCCACCAGGGCTGCGGAGATCATGGACGACTTTTCGCAGGCGGAGGAGGGCGTCGGAGTCGGCTGGGGGCGTTTTGCCGAGCATGGGAAGAATGCGAAGTATGGGAAATATGCCTGACCGCTAGTGGCCTTCGTGTTCCTTGATGTACTCCTGTTTGAGGCCAAGTGTTTCCGGGGCATGCAGTACCAGCATTTTGGCACGGACGTCAGCGGGCACGGTAGCGCGGGTGGCTTTGGAAATCAGCACCATCAGGATGATCGCCAGGGGCAGGCCCCAAATAGCAGGCTGTTCGGCCAGGGTGCGGACCAGGGGATGCTGTGCATACCATGCCTTGAGGCCATCCGCGCCCCAGTTGTCGGCGAACATAGTGCTCACAATGGAGGCAAGGCTGAGTACTCCGCCGATGAGCATGCCGGCAGCGGCGCCTTTCATGGTGATGCCGCGCCACCATGTGCTTAGGAAGAGCAGCGGGAAATAACTGGTGGCGGCAATGGCGAAGGCCCAGCCGACGAGCATGTTGATCTCAAAGTTCTCCACCACTAGGCCGAGGAGGATGGCCGCCGCGCCGCAGACGAAGGCGAAGACTTTGAACATGCGCATTCGTTGTTCCGGCGTGCTGCCGGGCCGGAGAATGCGTCCATAAATGTCATGCGCCATGGCTCCGGAAATGCTGACGAGCAATCCGCTGAAGGTGCTCATAAACGCGGCAAACGCTCCGGCGCAGGTAATGCCACTGAGAATACTTCCCCACGTGCCGCCGATAAGGAGCGGGAGTTTTAAAACGCTGCCGTCAGTGCCTTTAACGCCGCTTCCGCCATTGTAGAGTTCAGGCATGAGGTTCCGGCCCAGCACTCCGAAGACGGGAGGAAAAAGATAAAACACTCCAATGAGGATCATGACCCACATGGTGGTGCGCTTGGCGGCGACGCCGTCGGGATTCGTGTAGAAACGCACGAGGATGTGCGGAAGACCGGCGGTGCCGCACACGAGAGCGATGATAAGGGAGAATGTCCACAGCAGCGCGAATGGACGCGTGTCCGCAATTTCGACACCCGCGGCTTTCGCCGTTAGGGCTGGCTTTGAGGAACGCGGCCCGAATGGAGAAATCCAAGTGTCGTCAGCAGGCACGCTGATTTTTTTAGCTGCATCATTGGGCGGCAGGGCCTGACGCTTTACGCCGGCCTCTTCCGCGGCCTCACTCCACGTAATGCCTGCTGCTTTTTCCGGAGGAGAGACATTGGCATCGAGATTTTTGCCGTATCCGCCAAACACCGCCAGCAAAACAAACACGGGCACGCTGATGGCGAACATCTTCAGCCAGTACTGAAATGCCTGCACCAGGGTGATGCCCTTCATGCCTCCCAGCGCCACATTCACCGTTATCACTGCGCCTACGAGGGCCACTCCAACCCAGTAGGGGAGGCCCGGCAAGGCTTCCCCGGTCTTCGCGTCATGAGAGAGGAGAAAGTCCGGCCACGAACCGCGGAAGTCCAGTGCTCCGAAAATATAGGCCAGCGCTTTTCCCGCGCCGTTCATCTGCGGCATGGTGTAGAAGAAGCCGATGAACAAAACGAAGATCACCGCAATCTTCCGAAACAAGGGCGAGTCAAACCGGCCTTCCGCGAAGTCAGGAATGGTGTAGGCTCCAAATCTCCTCAGCGGACCCGCGATGAAGAGGAGGAGAAACAAATAGCCGCAGGCATAACAAACCGGATACCAGAGCGCGTCGTAGCCACTGCTCATCACCATGCCGGCGATGCCCATGAAACTGGCGGCGCTGAGGTATTCGCCGGAAATGGCCGAGGCATTCCATCCCACGCTCACGCTGCGTCCCGCCACGAAGAAATCGGACGCAGTCCTTGCTTTCTTAGCGGCCCAGAAACCCATCCAGATGGTTATGATGACGGTCACTGCGGAAAACGCCACCACCCAGTAGTTGAGTTCCGCTGCGGCGAGGACCGGAAAATTGAGAAGGCTGCACATAATCCGAAAAATAAGATCCGCCTAGCCCGCAATGCCGCCGGTGCGCTTTGCATTCTCCTCCCGTGCTTTCGCCGCTTCCCCGGCTTCCATCTTCAACGACACCTTGATGAAGATGCCGCTGATGATCCAGACGAATGGAAACATGAGCACCCCGAGAATGAGCCACGTCAGCGTGAACCCGCCAATCCGCGTGGCCATAAAGTCCGGAGCAAAATAATTCAGCAGCGGCAATCCCAACAGCACCACCATGAATGCCGCTGCGCAAGCCACCGACAACTTCAACTGTCTGCGCATCAGGCGCTGCAGAAATTCCTCGCTGTGGATGAAGTCTTTGTGTTCGGGCAATGGGTCACTCATGGCGCGCGCATTTAGCAGCGCGCCGGAGGGCAAGGCGAGAGGAAAAAACGATGCCTTCGCTCCGCGGTGAAGGAATCGCATCCCTTGCGGGGCCTTCGACCGGTCTTACGATGGTGCGACTATGAGACCACACGTCGTTCAAGGCGGCTGCCTGTGCGGGGCCATTCGATTCGAAACCACCGGGGCGGCTTACAATGTCACGCATTGTCACTGTTCGGACTGCCGCCGCAGCAGCGCGGCGGCATTCGTCACCTGGGCGACATTCCGGCGAAGCGATTTCCGCGTGACACAAGGCACACCCCGGTTATTGCCATGGGCGGGCCGGGTGCGCTCCTTTTGCGCGTCCTGCGGGACGCCGCTCACATTCATGGCGGCGCCGGCGGCGGACGAAGTGGACGTCACCGTTTGCAGTTTCGATAATCCTGACATTTTTCAGCCTGCGGACCACACATGGGTCGAAGACAGGGTTTCCTGGGTCCGTACCGCGGGTGAACTGCCGTATTATGCCCGGCAGCGAACCGGCTGAAAACGGAACCTGAAACCGGACCAGGTGCTCCATCGCCAAAATTCCGTGGAATAACCCTTTCGCTCCGCGACGCTTTAGGCCAATCAAACCGCCAATCCTTCCCGTTTTCCCATGAACAGATTCAGCCCCGTTCTTTCCGTTTTCCTGCTCGCTCCGGTTGTGGCCGGGGCCGAGGGTTTCACTTCCAACGGCCGCTGGGCTCAGGAAGGCAGCGACCTCAAGCCGGACCCCAAAGCCGTCTATGGCGGCATCGACAACGGTGTTCGTTACATCATCCTGCCGAACGCGGAACCGCCAAAGCGCGTCAGCATCCGCCTGCACATTGGCACCGGCTCCCTCATGGAGGGCGACGATCAGCAGGGGCTGGCGCACTTCATGGAGCACATGGCCTTCAACGGCACGAGGAATTACCCGGCCAATGAAATGGTGGAGTTCTTCCAGCGGATGGGAATGGGATTTGGCGCGGACACGAATGCGCACACATCCTTTGACGAGACCGTTTACAAACTGGAACTGCCGGACCGCACCCCTGATATGCTGGGTAAAGGCATGCTCTTCATGCGCGACGTGGCGGACGGCATGATCATCGGCGAGCAGGAAATCGAAAAGGAGCGCGGCGTCATTCTGAGCGAGAAGAAGGCGCGGGACTCGGTGAACTTCCGCATGCAACTGGAAGGTATCGGATTCACGCTGCCGGATTCGCTCATCCCCAAACGCTGGCCTATTGGGACAGAGGACATCATCATGAAAGCGCCGAAACAGCGCTTTGTGGACTACTATAAGAAGTGGTACACGCCGAACCGCATGGTGGTGATCGTGGTGGGCGACGTGGAAGTGGAACCGGTGAAGAAGCTCATCGCCGAACAATTTTCCGGTCTGAAAGCCTCCGCGGCCAGGCCCACCGATCCGGAGTTGGGGAAGGTAACGACCGGAAAGGGACTTGTCACAAAGCTCTACACGGACAAAGAAGCCGGACAAATCACGATCCAGGTGAGTGCGGGCCGCCCGTCGCGCCAGCTTCCCGATAATAAGGAAACGCGACGCAAGGAAATGATCCGGCAGCTCGCGGATTCCATGCTGGACCGCCGGTTTGAGGTGCTTGCCAAGAAGCCGGACTCTCCGTTTTTGGCCGCGGGCTCCGGCCATGAGGATCTGTTTCACTTCATGGAAAGCTCGGAGCTTCAGGTCAGCGCCAAGCCGGAAAACTGGGACAAAGCTCTCGCCGCCGGTGAACAGGAACTGCGCCGCGCGGTGGAGCACGGCTTTACCAAATCCGAACTCACCGAAGCCACCGCCAATCTTCTCACCGCGGCCGAAAACAGCGCGGCAGAGGCTCCTACGCGCAAATCGCGCGCCCTGGCGGATTCCATCTCATCCGGCATCTCCGACCGCCGTGTTTTCACACATCCAGCGGATGATCTGGCATGGATGAAGGCTGAACTGCCGAAGGTGACTTTGGAACAATGTCACGAGGCTCTCAAGGCCGACTGGACCACGGAGGACATTCGCGTTTTCATCGGCGGCAACCTTGCGTTGGAAAATGGAGAGAGCGCCATCGCTGAGGCGTGGAAAAAGAGCCGTGCGGTAAAAGTGGAGCCGAAAAAGGAAGAGGCCGATGCCGCGTGGGCCTACACGAATTTTGGCACGCCGGTGAAAGCAACGTCCCAAAAGACGGTGGAGGACCTCCAAGTCACTCAGGTGCAGTTTGCCAATGGGGTGCGGCTCAATATCAAACCCACCGACTTCCAAAAGGACACCATTCACGTGGCCGCTGCCTTCGGTGATGGCCGCCTCAACGCACCGAAAGACAAACCTGGCCTGCCGGTCTTCACGCAGTTCAATTTCGAACAAAGCGCCCTCGGCAAACACAGTATCGACGACCTGCAGCGCGTGCTCGCCGGCAAGACAGTGGATATCAACTTCAGCATTACGGACGACAGTTTCGGCCTCTCCGGCAAAACGAACCGCAAGGACTTGAAAGAGCAGTTTCAATTGCTCGCCGCCTTCCTCAGTGATCCCGGCTGGCGCGATGACGGAGTCGCCCGCCTGAAGATGAGCCTGCCCGCGATTTACCAGCGGATGGAACACACGCCGGAAGGTGTCATGCAAAGCAAAGCCGATGCCTTCGCACACGGTAACGATTATCGTTTTGTCTTCCCGAAACAGGAGGAACTGGCGGCACGCACCATTGCTGAAATGAAAGACTGGCTGGGGCCTCAGTTGAAGTCCGGCTATTTGGAAATCGGTGTCGTGGGCGACCTCGATGTGCAGGAGGTGATCAACGCCGCAGCGGCAACGATCGGGACCCTGCCCGCGCGGGCATCGGAGAAATCAAACAAGGAGGACCTGCTCAAGATCGCCTTCCCGAAAGGCACACCGGAAAAGGAATTTCCCTTCGAATCCAAGATCCCGAAAAGCATGGCGCTCGTTTATTGGCCCACGAGCGACCGCCTGAAGGATGTGAAGCTTTCGCGCCGCCTTTCGCTGGTGGCGGAAATCTTGTCGGATCGCGTGCGCAAGAAAGTGCGGGAGGAACTCGGTGAAAGCTACAGCCCGCAGGTGGCCAGCATGATGAGCGATACCTGGCCGGGGTACGGCCAGATGATGGCCATGATGACCGCCGATGCGAAAGACGCAAAGAGCCTCTGTGAGATCGCCACGAAACTGGGAGCTGAACTCGCCGCCAACGGCGCCACCGCCGACGAACTCGACCGCGCCCGCAAGCCGATCCTGACAAAACTCAAGGAACAGCAGCGCAGCAATACCTATTGGCTCAGCACCGTGGTGGCACCCTCCCAATCCAGACCCGAGCGCCTGGACTGGGCTCGCACCATGATCGACGACTTCAACGCCGTGACGGTGGAGGACATCAACGCGCTGGCGAAGCAATACCTTAAGGACGGGGCCGCTACAGCAGTGAGGGTCGTGTCAACAGGCGAAGCCCCCGTTGGTGCAAAGTAAATTGTCTCGATTTCCCGCGGAAAAATCGCTTGCCCCCCCGCCTCCCCAGGCTATGACTCCGCGCACTGCGCCCGGTCCGCCTGCGACCCCTGGCGTTCATGGCTCGATAGCTCAGTCGGTAGAGCAGAGGATTGAAAATCCTCGTGTCGGCGGTTCGAATCCGTCTCGAGCCACCACCGTTGAAATCAGGAAGTTTACCGGCAGAGAGCCGGTTCCGGGTGGGGAACAACTCACGCGGCGGGAACCGAAAAGTGCGGTGGATCGTATTTGCGAAGCAATCCGCGCACGTCAATCTGGCGAACGAAGTCCTGGCCCTGATCCGAGAGATCCAGAAGAGCGCGTTCAAGGAATTGCTCTTCCTTCTCGCGCCGCAATTCTTCAAACTCTTCGTGGCTGAACCCCTGTTGTTTAAGGAGGAAGCCGACAAGAAGATTGGCGGTGTGGAGTTGTGCCTGCGTCTCAAGAAGCATCGAGGCAAGTCTGGTGAAAGCGCGGGTGGTTTCCTGGTCCATGGCTGCTTTTCGTTGGCGTCGTTTTTCGTTGGTACCGTTTCCTGCAAAGACCTGTTCAAATCACGTTAGGCTTGTTGCAGGACAAGGCTTCCGCCAAAAACGACATCCTGGCGGTGGGCGGGCACGCTGCTCCGGGTTTCTGCCGGGGCTTCGTAAACACGGTATTCCGGAATCAGTTCCTTCATCATCTGCTTCAACGTCAGAGGATCGGAGTTTGTCATGCGGTCCATCATGTCCTGGAAGTGTTCCTCAACGACAGCAAATGGTGTGGCAGGGCCGGTGAAGCGCATGATTCGCTCGTGCGTCGTCGCGGCGATGTCCTCTCCTGAGTGACCCAATTCCTCAAACAGTTTCTCACCGGGACGGAGTCCGGTAAACTCTATGGCAATATCCCGGCCAGGCTTCAGACCGGAGAGTTCAATCATCTGCGTTGCGAGATCAAGGATTCGCACCGGTTTGCCCATATCCAGCACGAAGATTTCCCCGCCCTGCGCCATGATCCCGCTTCGCATCACCAGACCTACCGCCTCCGGGATGGTCATGAAATAGCGCACCATCTCCGGATCCGTCACTTTAACCGGACCGCCCGCCGCGATCTGCTTCTTGAAAATCGGAATCACGCTGCCGGACGAACCGAGAACGTTTCCAAAACGCACGGCGGCAAATCGAGTGGTTCCCTTCTGCGCCCGCTGCCATGCCTGGAGATAGACTTCGGCCATCCGCTTCGAGGCACCCATCGCATTGGTGGGATTGATGGCCTTATCCGTTGAGATCAGAACGAACCGGTCCACCGCAAACTCGGAGGCCATTCGCACCAGCAGCCTCGTCCCGAAGGCGTTATTCTTGATGGCTTCGCCGGGCTGGGATTCCATCATGGGAACGTGTTTATGAGCCGCTGCGTGGAAAATGATCTCAGGACGGAATTCTTCAAATATGCTGCGCATGCGGTGTTCATCGAGCACATCCGCCACGAGCGGCCGCAATGTCTCCGCAGAAACCGACTCCAGCAATTCCTGTTCAATTTGGAAAAGGCTCGGTTCGGACTGATCCACCACGAGCAGCCGGCGGGGATGGCAGGCGGCCACCTGACGGCACAATTCACTGCCAATACTTCCGCCTCCCCCGGTGATCATGACCACGCGACCCCGCAGATTTTCGAGAACGATTCCGGACTCCATCCGAACAGCTTCACGTCCCAGCAGATCCTCTATCGCTACTTCCTTCAGCGCCGTTACCGCCACATTTCCCGTGGCCAACTGCTCGATGGAGGGAACCGTCACGCAGCGGAAATTGGAAGCGTGGCTCAGGCGAACAATTTCCCGGAGTCGGGACTTGGCCGCCGAAGGCATCGCCAGGAGGACTTCGCGAATCCCATAACGTCCCGCGTAATCCGGGAGCGCCTCTGGAGCCGCAACAATCGGAATGCCGTGGAGCCGCAATCCCCACTTGAAACGGTCATCATCAAAAATCACCACCGGTCTCAATCCCATGGATGGCTTCCTGCGGAGTTCCTCAATGAGCTTCGCACCGACGTGACCCGCGCCAATGACGGCGACGGGAACCTCCCCTCCCGGAAGTTTGCATTCGCTGGCGCGTCGTTCTCCCCACATCCGCGCACTGAGGCGCACAGTCGCCACAGCCCCGCTAAACAACGCTGCATCGATACACACAACCCCGCGGGGCGGCCAGACAATCCCGACCGGCATGAACCACAAAAGACCGGCGATAACCAACACGCCCAAAAGCGAAGCGCCCGCGATGAAAATGGCATCGCGGACCCCGAAAAACGTCAAAAGCCCGCTGAATTGCCCGGCGGCGGCCAGCAGCAGCAGCTTGCCCGTGATGACCCACCAAAGGTGAGTGACCAGCAGGGCTTTGTTATGGTCGCTCAGGCGAAAATCAAATCGCATCAAAAAAGCCGCCCAAAGCGAAAGGGCGGCCAGCAGCGTGTACACGCCGGCGATCAGAATAATCCTGTGTCTTCTGGTGAGCCGCAGGATGACGTCAGGAGGGATTGGGTCGGTTGGCATTCGATGGTCGATGCTGGAGGCCAGGGTCAGGGCGCAGACACTCCCCGGCGGCCATTCAGGCTGCTCCGGCAATGCCTCCATTTTTATAACATCAATACCGGTCGGAAGCCATTCGTGTGTGTTTATTATATTATCAAAAACCAATATCAGGTAAACCCTGTATTCCCCGAAAACGTTTTATTGCAGACTGCTCTCAAAAAGGAATCATATCGCAACTATGCGATTCCGCGGAACAGACTGGCAATCAGTCTGGGGCGGCACGGAAAACGTAAGCTAAGGCCTCCTGGATAAAGCGTTCTCCGGAGTGCCGGCAAAAACCGGCATGGTAGCCTGTCCATCCGCCGAAATGCCCTCCCGCCGGAGCACTTTCAGCAGCGTGCGCATGATGATATAGAGGTCCAGCCCCAGAGAGGCATGATCAACATACCACACGTCCATTTCAAATTTCTCCTCCCACGGAATCCGGTTCCGCCCGTTCACTTGAGCCCAGCCGGTTATTCCGGGCAGCACTTGATGTCTCCGGGCCTGGTCCGGAGTATAGAGGGGAAGATATGCGGGAAGCAGCGGCCGCGGGCCAACAAGGCTGATTTCTCCACGCAGGACGGAAAGGAGACCGGGCAGTTCATCGAGGGACGACGCACGCAACCAGCGCCCCGCCGCGGTGAGCCGTTCACTATCCGGCAACAATTGGCCGGTCGCATCGCATGCGTTTGTCATGGTGCGAAATTTGCGCAGCAAAAACAAACGCGCGCCAAGGCCCGGGCGCTGCTGTGAAAACAACACCGGTCTGCCAATACTGCACCGGACGACGACAGCGGTGATTGCCAACAAAGGCAGCCACAGTGGCGCGGCCGCCAGCAGCAGGATCAGATCAAAGCATCGCTTTGAGCGCGGGATCCTGCCTTCGGGAACGGCCGGATAGCGGCCCCACCTGGTCCAGAGCGGAAGCTTTGAGGGGTTGAAGGCAGCCATAATATGAGATTCGGACGCGTTCACCGGGCAGTGGAAACCGGCCTGTGTATCCAATTTACCGCTTTTTCCGCAGTCTTCAAAAGATCAGACTGAAAATGATGCGCGTAATTGCTTACCGCCTCCTTCGAGCCTCGCTGATACCAGATTTGAAAAAGGGCCTGTCGCTGCACCTCCGGAAATTCGAGAGACAGGATTGAGGGCATCACCGCATCGAGGGAACGTCTGGAGGCAGCAGAAGCCCACGCTTCCAGAAGAGTGCCGTCTCCCCCGGCCGAGCGAAACGCTGGAACCGCCAGTTCCGGCCAGTCGCTCGCAACTTTCATAATGAGGGCGAAAGTCTCGGCGCGGCCATGCGGCGTTGAGGGATCGATCCGTTCCAAAGTTGCGGCGCGTTTCATTGCTTCAACCCACAGGCTTTCCGTCCGGACTGCATCGATGGGCGCCCATCCCGCCGCCTGCATGAGCGGCAGCGCCACCCATGTGGGATCCAGCAGCCGTGCCAGGGCAAAAGACCGTTCCGCGTCAGCATCTTTATCATCGAAGTATATCGAGATGGCCCCTTTTAAATAATGGAGATGGGGATCCAGGGGAACTACTTTGAGTGCTTTGTCTAATTCCTGGAGTGCCTTTTCCAACCGGTCTTCATTTTGCACCGGCGGGCGCGCCCCTTTCTCCGCGATCTCAAGAGCAGTCATTTCCTCTGTATAAAGAGCAGTCACCTTCTCAACCGCCTGCCTCGAAACCAACATGGCGGGAGCGGGTCCGCCAAACCACTGACCGTAAACGAGAAATACTCCGGCGGCGACGGTTCCGAGTCCGAGCACGCGAAAGACTGCCCGGCAAAGTCGCGAAACCTCCGGCAACTCCTTTGAACCCCGGAGGCTGATCGCCAGCAGCCAACAGGCGGGCCACACGAGTTCCATGCGATGTCCCGGTACGTCGAAAAATCCATGCACAGGCACCACGAGAGCAGCCAGGAGGCAGCCCGTGCGCAAAGCCCTTGCCCGTCCTCCCAGCGCGCTGCGCAAAGCCGATCCAAAACAGACTGTCAAAAGAGCGATAAGCGTTAGGGTTGCAGGGATTCCCGTCTCCGCGGCCATGAGGAGCCAGTCGTTCTCCGGATGCACAGATTGCTTGTCATTCAGGACTGCGGAACGGTGCCGGTACTGGGGAAAGATATACTGAAACTGGCCGGCACCCACTCCGGTCCACGGTTCGTGACGCAGCATATCAAGGGTATCGAGATAGATTGGCAGGCGCAGATCAAGAGACTGGAATGAATCAATACCTGTTTTTGCTTTCCATGCATCTTCCGTCCGGGGTCCGCTTCCGGCGAGCGATGAAATGTGATCTGCTGTGTTCTGAAGACGCCTTTTCGCAGCGGATTCAGTACCCGCATAGCTGAGCAGAGCGATAACCGCAAGCAAGCCGGCGGCGACAAGGACGCGACCCCGCAAATACTCGCGCCCAAGAATGAGCAGCCACGCGGCAAACATGCCGGCGAGAAGGACTATGCCTGCGCGGCTTTCCGACCAGGCGATGAGCCCGAGCACACATACCGCCACTGAAGAGAGCGCCAAAATGCCGCTGCCCCAGGTGCGGATGCGAACAGACTGCATAACAACTCCCATTCCAGCCATGCTTCCCATCACGAGGAGAGTCGCAGTGTGATTCCGGTTCAGGAAAAAGCCGAAGGTATGACCGGGAGCCCACGGAATTTCCCAGTGCCATTTCTGTGCCGCCATGGCGAAAAGCGCAACGACGGCGACACTGACGGCGAAAATCATTCCCAGAATATGATTACCTCCGTGATCTGCACGGTGACCCGTCAAATAAAGCATCACAATCAAACAGATAACGATGCCGGCCATACACTCCGCGGTTTGAAGCGGGTGAGCGGTGACCGTGGGGGCGGGAGACAAACCATGGCTGGGAAGAAGTTCTCTCCACCCGGGAACGGGAAACCAATTGGCAGGCAAAAAAACCATGCAAGCCAGGAGAGCGAACGCCGTCGCGAGCACGATCGAAAGCCGGGGAATCCCGACACGGGGAGGCAGGAGCACAATCGCAAGGCCGGCGACGATCAAAAGAATTCCTCTCCAGCCATGCCATGGGGCTGCCGGAGCCAGCATCATCAAAAAACAAATTGCCCAGAAGATGACAAAAGGAACAGACCCGGGTTTCCGGGGAGATCCGGAGTGCGGGGGCCGTGCGTCCGCCGAACCGTCGTCTTTTTTCTGCGCATGCATCAAATTTGTCCGTGCCGCAAAAAGCTTAAAATGAAAAACCCCATAACACGCCCATGGGGGAACGGCGTGTTATGGGGAAAGTCTTTATCGAAGAAGTCAAATTACTCTCAAAAAGCCGCCTTCCGCCGGCGCGCAGCCAGCGGCAACATCAGGAGTGTGAGCAGCAGGGCACCGGTTGAGGGTTCGGGGACGACGGAAAGATTATCGAACAGCATGTAGTTATCGCCGGCCGCGGCAGCCTGTTGCACAAAGTGCTGGCCAATTGAACCGACCGTTTCATTTGCCATCCCCGGAAGCGAGCCGTTGAAGGAAACGGTATTGGCACCGGTGATTGACGCCGTGAAAGTCGCATCGGATCCTCCGCCGCTGGCGAAAGCGACCTGAAGAGAATACGGACCGTCATATTGTACTGCCCATCCGGTGGTTGTGGCGCTGCCTGCTCCGGTGGACCACGTGATATTCAGGAGGGTTTGATTGACACTGTCCGGCTCGAATTGAATGGTAAGCAGGTTTAGGCCGGAACCGTTATAAACCGACCATCCGAAAGTATCCCGTCCGGGAAATGTCACGGTGCTGGGCACAATGGCAAAGTCCGCTCCAAGGGAGGTTTGCACGAGAGGCAGGCTCAAGCTGTGGGAGAGCCTCACATTTCCCAGCGCCGGAGAAGTGTAATAACCTCCGATTGCCGCAGCATCCGTGGTATTGTACGTGACAAAAAACGAAAGATCCGTGGTGGAATCGTTAATGGTCCAGCCGTTTTGGCCCGCGACGGCCTGGCTGCTGTCGTATCCGGAATTGAAGTTGGTGGAATATCCGGCGCCGCTGCTGATGCCGGTCAAGGCGAGGGCGAACAATGGCAGTATAGTATAAATTCTCATAACTGGTCGGTCTAAAATGAGAAAACAATGGAGGCAAACAGGAGGCTCAGTCGCCTATTGATTGCTAACCACGGGTTTGGGAACGAGGAGCACAACGATCAGGTTCGGTCCTCTCGGACGGCGGGGAGCTGCTGCGAGCTGAGCCTGGACTGCGGCACCGGCCGGCGGAGGCGAATTCTCTACGGAAGCAACAACCGAGCCCGAACCTTCCCCGGCGCCAAAACTCTGGTGGATTTGCGAGATGGCGGATCTCATCCATCCGGGAAAATTGAGCAGGTCCGCCTTGAGGGCAGGTGCGGCGGTCCTTTCGGGCGCCGCCATATTGCGCCGGCCGGCCTGCGCAGTATTGGCAGTTATTGAAAGGAGGGCTGCTGCAACGAGGATACTGGGGGTGAACTTAGTCATGGAATTGGTCGGTTTATACCTCTACGGCTTAACTCATCGCACGCATTCGAGAAAGCGCCATTCATAGGAGTTTATGAACGGTGAATCACCCATTACACATGTTAGGGTTTCCGCACTCTGAAAAAGCGCCGGCCGGCGACCGGGGCCGGATCCAGCCACGGTGTGGTTATTCCAATGGCCGTGACAGATCCTGCAGAAGACCACGAGCTGAGATCATCCGAGACTTCAACGAGATAAGCATTTCCCGGCACGGAAGGAAATGTCAGGACTGGCGCGCCCGAGACAAAGGACAAACCGGGCGCCGGGATCGAAAGATTGCTGGAATCACTTGTTCCGAACCATGCCTCAGCCTCTGCGCTGTAGCCGTCCCCGTCAAGGTCCACTATCGGCTGAGTGGCGGCGGCGACGTCATCGAAGATCATGTAATTGTCGCCATATACGTCGGCATTCCCGATAAAATCGGCACTCAGCGAATGCCATGTTTTTCCACCCAGGCCGGGAAGCGAGCCATCGAACGAAAAACTGTTAGATCCAGAGATGACCGCACTGAATCCAAACTGGAGAACGCCGATAGTGTCGAATTTCAAATCGAAAGTGTAGGGAGCCGAGTAGGAAATGGCCTTGCCGGTGCTTATGGCTGCGCCTCCGCCGGCGCTGGACCACAGAATGTTTAGAATATCGGGGTTGTTCACCGAGGGAATGAAATGCAGCGAAAACAGCGTGGCGCCCGCAGGATCGGTGAGAGACCATCCGAAAGTGTCACGGCCCGGATACATCAGCGTGCTCGGCAGGACAGCCATGGAAACACGAAAGGAGGAGCCGGCGAGAGGGAGCCCCACAGGATGGGAAAGCCTGACGCGCGGACCTGCAGGCACATCGAAAAAGCCTCCGAAAGCGGCCGCGTCACTTCCATTCAGGCGGACAAAGAATGATAAATCAGGTGTCGGATCGTCAATCGTCCAGTCATGCTGCCCCGCGACTTGTCCACCGTGATTGTATTCGGTGCCGAATCCTGTTGTGAACTCCCCGGCGCCGGCAGCCTGGATAGTGGCCAAACCAGCGGCTAACAAAACATTGCAGGTCTTCATTTTCTTTTGGAAAGAGTTAAGGTTAAAAAAAACCCGGGTTATAGAGCGTCATCTGCGTGCGAAATGATCTATCCGGCATTGGTTAGCGCCGGGTCTGCTTTCCCGCCGTTTCACGGATGCGGGCAATCACGAAGGCCTGCTCGCTCTCCGTCAGCGAACTGGAACTTGGCAAACATATCCCGCGGCGATGAAGATCCTTTGCCACGTTTCCTCCGATTACTTCACATTCCCTGTAAAGCGGCTGCGTATGCAGCGGCTTCCAGACTGGACGGGCCTCTACATTGGCGGCGTCGAGATACCGGATAAGGCCGGCGGCGGACATGCCAAATACCTTTTGGTCAACAAGGAAACAACTCAACCATCTCGAATGAATGGAATCCGGCGCATCGGGTTGAGGCTCGATTCCCGGAATATCCGCCAACCCGGCACGGTACCGGGCGAAGACTGCGCGGCGTTGCTCAACCCTTTGTGTCAGTATTTCCAACTGACCCCTCACGATGCCAGCCACTACATTGCTCATGCGATAGTTGTAGCCCAATTCGCTGTGTACGAAGTTATTTATCCCCTCAGGGTCGGTATCCTTTGCCTGCTGACTCCATTTTCTGGCGCGGTCAGCCCAGGCCTCCTGCCGCGCCACCAGCATCCCGCCGGTAGTGCCGGTGATCATTTTATTGCCGTTGAAGGAGAAGGCGCCTACATCGCCAAGCGTCCCGGGATGATGACCCCTGTACCGGGCTCCCAGTGATTCCGCGGCATCTTCAATAAGGCACACGCCATAACACTTGCAGATTTCCACGATCCTTTCCATCTGCGCGGGTTGTCCAAACAAGTGCACGGCAATGACAGCCTTCGGCAGGCGGTTTCTCCTCGCCCTTCCCTGAAGAAAATCCTCAAGAAGGGCGGGCGCTATATTCCACGTCTGCCGCTCGCTGTCTATGAATACAGGAACCGCGCGTTCATAAAGGATCGGATTGGCGCTGGCGGCAAACGACAATGTCGGTGTCACTACTTCATCGCCGGGTCCGGTACCCGCCAGCCGCAATGCCAGGTGCAACGCGGAGGTGCCGCTGGATAAAGCCACGGAAAAGCGGCCGGTCATAAGGCCAAATCCGGCTTCGATTTCGGTCAAGTGGCTCCCCACCGTGGAAAGCCAATTGGAGGAAAAAGCCTCTTCCACGTATTTTTGCTCACGGCCTCCCATGTGTGGAACGGACAAAAGGATACGCTGCGAGGCCCGTTGTGGAGGGACAGGAGCTGTTGCTATGACACTGTTTTTTGGTTCAGAGATAACGTTCATCAGGAGTTCTTGTGCGAATAACGCGGGCAGGGCAGCCAAAGGCGAGCGATCCGCCGGGCACGTCGCGATTGGCGATCGAGCCCGAGCCAAGTACGGACCAGGCTCCAACTTTTATGCGGTGATGAACCATCGCGCCCATCCCGAGCGCTGTGCCTTCTTCGATTACCGCCTGCCCGCCCGTCGCAGCGGCAGGCGCAAGGCTGGCAAAATCCCCGAGAGCTGCGTGATGATCGAGGGACGCGCGTGTATTAAGGATGGAAAACGCCCCCGCTGAAGCCCCGACTCCGATGACTGATCCACTGCATATGAGCGCACCTTCCTTGATCTCAGCATTCATACCGATAATTGCCGATGGATGGATAAGGGCGGGAAATTGCACCGCCGGGCAGGCGGTCCGAATCCTGGAGACCACCTGTTTTCGCGTCCAATTATCACCGATGGCGACAAAAAGTTGACTGATACGATGACGATTCAGAAGGTCGGGAAGATCGGTCTCATTTCCCAAAACCGGTCCGAAGCACGCAGACTCCGGGTGATCCAGACGGGCATCAACAAAACCAGCAATCCGATACTGACCGCCTGCAGAGACAATATCAGCCACCACACATCCGTGACCCGATGCTCCAACGATGAGGATGGACGGAAGTTCGTGACTCAATGTGACACTCCGGTTCCGTTCACCGCTTCAACGAGAATTCTCTCGAGATCCGCAGCCTGACTGTCTCTGCTGAAGCGCCCGGTGGCAAGGTTCCTCGTCCGCGAGGGAACCGCCGCGAGCCAGTCTTTGTCTTTGAGAGCTTCCACTATCCTTCTGGCGGACGCCACGGCGTCATTCGGATCCAGGGCGATTCCCACGCCGTTCTCCTCCGCGATAGTGGCCTGCCATCCGCTGAAGTTGTTCGCGATGGGTTTGCCGCACGCGAGCGCATCAAAGAATTTGTTGTTCACCGCATCCCTTGTGTAACTCGCCGGTCCCCGCATCAGCGCCACATGGATGTCAGCAGCGCGGAGCCATCCAGCGAGATCCTTCTTAGGGAGTTGGTCGAGGAGGAAGAAATTTTTGCCTGATACGCCGAGCGATGCGGCCAGATCATTCACCCGGGATCTCTCCTTTCCATCACCGATGACCACCACACAAACAGCCGGATTCAATTCCGCAAGCTTCCCGGCAACGTGAACAAGATAATCCACTCCGTTGGCTTTTCCAATGGCACCGGCGTAGAGCAGCATGGGACGCTCACTCAGCCAGGAATACATTGCGCGGGGATCCTGGTTCCCGGAGCGACCGTTGGACAACTCAAGGTCACAACCGTTTGGAATGACTGAAACGTACTCGGCGGGCACTCCTTTGGCGATGATATCCTCCCGCATCCCGGGAGCAAGGGCCACGATCCGCGAGGAACGTTTATAAGCGGTTCGCTCCAGGCTTCGCGCGAGCTTAATCAGCAACCGATTGCGCAATACACCGAGAGCAATCGGGACATCGGGCCACATATCCCTGACCTCAAAAACCATGGGTATCCTTTTCCTGCGTGAAGCCCAGATTCCGGGGAGCGCGATGGTCAGCGGCGTGCTGGTGGCGAAGAGAACGTCCGCCTCGAGTGAGGCCGCCTTTCGCGCGGCTGCCCATGCAAAGCGGACAAACGCCCTGATGCGCTGGCCGAACGACATGTGGTTGGAATAGGGGAGCGGCAGCCAGTGAACGTTGATTCCTGCTTCCTTCGTCATGAACCAGCCAGCATCTTTGGTTTCCTCCCGCCAGGTGGTCACCATATGAACATCATGGCCTGCTGAAACCAGCCGGCGTGCCATTTCAAAGGATCGCGTACTTCCAGCCATGTTAGGCGTATTGAAATATTGATGGAGATAAGTAATCCGGAGAGGGCGCATTCGATGATGGGCGGTTGCGTAACTTAAATGCGGACGGGCATCACAATCAGGACTCTTTGTCAGGCCGCCTGCCTGGAAAAGACGGCGGCGTAACCTGTCTGCAGTTTCTCCTTTTCCTCCTGCCATGAGAAACCTCCGCCAGCGGCCCGGGCCTGAGCCTTGGCGGCACTGACCGCGGTCCAATCCAAACGGTTGATCGCGTCGAGCCATTCCGCATCCGATTCACCGATCGTCCATCCGCAGGCCGTGGCCTCCGCGACTTTTGTCATTTCGGGATAATCCGGCATCAATGCAGGCAATCCCGCCAGCAGATACTCCATCAGCTTATTTGGCAGGCTGTAGAAGTAGCTGAGGCATACGTTTTCCACGCCCACAAGTCCCACGTCGGCCGCGGCCGTATGGCGAAGCACCTCTGCGGGCGGCACCGCCGGCGCATAGTGGATGTTAGGGAAAGAGGCGGCAGCGGAGCGCACCCTTTCCTCCAGTGCACCGTAGCCCATGAAGATGACGTGCCGGTCAGGTTGCGCCTGGGCAAAAACCCTCAGCAGTTGTTCGATCCTCCGTCCTGTGAACAACCCTCCCTGATAAATAAATATCATATGTCCGGCTGGAATACCAAATCGCTCCCGCCACAACTGTTGATTGGGTAAAGCGGGATTCGCCGGCGTGTCGGGGAGATTCCGCACCACCAGGGGCCGTTTGATGTTATAGGTTCGGGCATACCATTCCGCGATGGAGTCCGAGACCACTATCACTTCGTCGGCCCATCGAATAAAAGCCCGCTCCATCAGTTTATACAGCCAGCGCACCGGCCCGCGTGATGTGCTGACTTCAGTCTCCAGTTCGTGTGTGTCGTAAACCAGACGCGCCCCGTGCAGAAATTTAAGCGCGACTCCCAGCGGCAGCACCGCAAGGCTATGGCTGTTCACACAACGCAGGTTTTCACGGCGCAGGGCACCGAGCACATTCCGCGACCAGTGGACCGTCTGCACCAGCTTCCGAAAGACGCCAGGACCGCCCCAGTGACGGCGCGGGAGCCGGCGCATCTCCACGCCGTCTTTTGTCTCCATCGAAGGCAAGCCCTCCCGGTGCACGCCCATCATCTCTACACGATCGAAAACTCCGAGTCCCGCGATCGCCCGGCAAATCCTTCCCATGCGCGCTTCATGCAGAAGCGGCGATGGATAGAGATGAACGTTAATGCCGCTGCTTGATGTTAGAGAATTCATGGTCTCCTGGAGCAAATCAGTTTCCAAGCGCGATGCGGCGGGCCCATCTTTTAAGCGCCGGCGCGCGCTCGAAGAACCAGCCGTTGTTCAGGTAGGCGGTATGCGGCTGTGGGGGGGCTTTCATCCATTCATCGAATTCCTCCTGCGTGATCGCCATTTTCTTCAGAAAGAACTCCAAATCGTCAGCTTCCATTTGCGGGTCCGGATAGGGCGATCCGGCCAGTTCGTTCAGTGCCTCCTGCCGGTCGAGATCCCCTCCGGCAACCAGACTGGCGAAATGGCCGCGGCGCTTATCGACGCGGAATTTCCTCGGCTGAATGTGCCCCTGAAAAAACCGGGTGAAGATGGATTCATAATGCTTGCCGCCGTAGGGCCTCCAGCCAAGTTCCTTCTCCAAAAACTGCATCGCCGCCGGCTTGCTGTAGTCGAGGTAATTCAGAATGGGCACCGTCTTGATGCCGCGCACCACCGTGTTAAACCCGAACTGCAGAAGGCTGATTTGCGGCAGCGTCTTCAAACGGCGCGCTCCATAGCGCCGGTGAACAGCGCGCAGATGCCTGAGATCGAGGTTATACCAGCCCCAGGAACGGGGATAAATGCCCTCACAGCGGATATTACCTCCCGTTACAATGTATTTCACTTTGTGTTTTACGGCTGCATGATGCAGAACAGCATTGATTGCGTGGTCGGTGGGAATTTCGATGTTCACCACGGATGCCCGGAAGAACGACCGTTGCAGATCGCGGAACTCCTCCCAGTCCACGACATGCGTATGCAGGTCAATTTTCAGCTTTTCCAGCACACCGCGGATATTGTCCACCGCCAGCTCTGAGTTCCAGCCGTTGTCGAGGTGGACCGCCAGTGGCCGGAGACCGTGCTTTTTCACCACCCACGCGGTGTAAGTGCTGTCCACTCCGCCACTGACACCGATCACACAGTCATAATCCCGTCCGCTGCCCGCCCTGCTGATCCGTTCCACGAGGCGTGACAGCGAAAGCGCTGGGTTCCCGGCCGCGGTTTCCCGCTCCACCCGCTTCAACCAGTCCGTGCAGTAGTGACAGGTTCCGGCAGCATCAAACCGGATGTCAGGGTCCGTCGTGTCCATCACACAGCGCCGGCAAACCTGATAGGACCGTTCGATCTCCGCTGCCGGCAGCAGCGCTGCGGTTTCTGTTAGAGTGGATGTGCTCATTTCGTTATCATTTGGGTCAGGGCTGAATTGCAGCCTTACGGGTTTTCTGCTTCAGATGGGCTTTCAGGGCGATCACGTTGAGCCCAATGAGGGCACCGGAACAGGCGAACAGAATCCCGGAGATGACTGCCAGCGTTTGCCGGGCCGTGAGTCCTGTCTCACGGCACACATAAATTCCCGCAAGCATCGCCACGATGCGCAGCACCGTCCAAAGGGATTCCCAGTGATTGCGTCCCACCAGCGGAATGTTATTGGCGACCACACACACCAGTGTGGCCGCTGAAGGCCAGGCCATGATCATCGCGTAGTGCCCCGTCTCCGCCCAGCGGCTTCCGAAAAGGACCGGGACGATAAACGGCAGTGCCAGACTGCCGAGGATGATCAGCGCCGCGAAACACGCCAGCCGCCGTGTAAACTTGAGATAAAGACGGAGCAGCGCCGCCGGGTCTTCGGAAACCAGGCGTCCTGCCTCGCTCAAATAAACGCTCGATATCGCGGTGGAGATCGCCGCCACCGGTACCGCGATGAGCACCTGCGCCATCCGATAGTATCCTGTTTCCTCGCTGGAATAGAGGGCAGCCAGTGCGAACACGGCGATGCTCGAGGTGAACGTATTGGCCAGCACAGACCACGAATTGAAGAGCGGAAAGCGCCGGTACTGTCGTGCCACCGCCCACAACTGCGACAGCGGCACCGCGCGCCATCGCCGAAGGATCTCGCCGGAAAATTCCCGCAGCAGCCCCGCAGCGCACAGTAGATTTCCGAGAATCGTCCCGGTAACAAGCATCCACGGACTTCCCGCCGTTAGGGCACCCGCCGAAAGCTGATATCCCACCTGGCCCGCCGATTGATGAAAGCGCGCCTTTACGATTCGCGGAAAATCCCGATCCCGCGAACGCCATTGCACCAGCATCTGCACCAGGGCATATCCGAGCACACCCAGCGGAAGCAGCAAAAGATAGTCCGCCACCGCCGGATCGCCCATCCATTTGGCGATCTGACCTCTGCCGGCGAGAACAGCCACCGTGAGAATAAGGAAGAGCGGAACCTGAATGAAGAGACACAGCAAAAGAACATCGAGGCGGTCACTCCGCTCTTTTGGCAGCGGCATCGCCATATCGTAGCGGAGGGACGCCACTTCTCCCAGGATTGCCGCAAGGTACGCGAACACCATCCCGGTGCCGGTGGCGGCCGGTGAAAACACCCGGGCGGTGACGGGTGATGCCAGCAGGCCTATCAATTGCACCCCGGCCGACCCTGCGGCCATTGCCACAATGGCGCGGCCCACGCGGCCTGAGGGAAGGCGGCTCCTGATAAACGCCGGCATCCTTTGTGCGAATGCAGCGGGTTCGCCGGTGTTAGGAACGGAAGACAAAACGTTTCAAATCCTCCTGTGCCGGGTAAGTGATAAGCACCGCGCGATGTTTGCCGACAAACACAAAAAATGCGCCGGCAGCCACAGCCGAACTGTGCCCCTTGTGAATTGCGTCATGAAAATGCGCGAGACTGCCCGCACCGCCGCAGGCGATCACCGGAACTTTCACGGCGTCAGCCACACGCTGCGTGATTTCAAGATCGTAGCCCTGCATCGTGCCATCACGATCTATGCTGTTCAGCAGGATCTCTCCAACCCCGAGGTCCTCCGCTCTCCGTGCCAGTTCCACCGGATCCATTTTGGTCTTTTTTCTGCCGGACCGCACGACCGCCTCCGCGTTGCCAAACAGACACCGCTTAAAGTCGATGGATGCCACGATGGTCGAACTGCCATGAATCCGCGCCGCTTCGCGGATCATTTCAGGATTCTCCACCAGGGCTGAATTGACCGCCACCTTTTCCACACCTGTCTTGAGAATGGCTTCGATGGTGGGCAGGTCCCTAACGCCTCCACCATAACACAACGGCATGAAACATTCGCCCGCGATGTTCCGAAGCATCTCAAGATCCGGTGACCGGTCGTTGACTGTGGCCTCGATGTCGAGGAACACCAGTTCATCCACTTCCTTGTCATTAAAAATGCGCACGGCATTGACGGGATCGCCCACGTATTTGGCATCCTTGAACCTTTCGGTTTTGACCAGACCCGCGCCACGGAGGAGCAAGACGGGAATTACGCGGTATCTCATCGGTCAGGCGGCGGACGGCAGTTCCACGGCGGGGACGGACAGCGCGGCAAAACGCTTAAATAAAGCCATGCCGAATCGATGGCTCTTTTCCGGATGGAACTGGACACCGAAGATGTTCCCGCGGCAAAACGCGGCGGTGAATCCATATCCGTAATGAGCGACGGCGATCACATCCTGAGCCCGGTCGCAAAGAAAATGATAGGAATGGACGAAATAGAATCGCTGTTCGTCATTTTTTTCCAGGAGAGGTGTTTCGCCCGGCACGGAGAGATCAGTCCAGCCCATATGCGGCACTTTCAGATCCGGCATGGCCTGCCGCGAGCAAAACCGGATGGTGTCGGCCGCCACCCATCCAAGGCCCGGCAGTTGCCCCTCCTCACTGCGCCGCGTCATCAATTGAGCCCCGAGGCAGATGCCCAGAACCGGCACCTTGTCGTGAAGCACGCGGGCGTTGAGGATTTCGATCAAACCGAGCCGCTGCAGGTTTTCCATGCCGTTGTCGAACGCCCCCACTCCGGGAAGGATGAGTTTCTCCGCCGCCGCTACTTTGTCCGGATCACCGGTGAGACAGCATTTTATCCCCAGCTTCCGCAGCATATTGACGATGGAGCCGAGATTGCCCAATCCGTAGTCAACGATAGTGATCATCGGGTGGCAAATGTGTGACGTGAGGAGAATCGCGCAGGAGAATTCCCGACCGTCCGCCGCGGGAAGCGGCCTGGCGCGGTTCTGCGCGGCGCATCGAGGGCGAGCACCATGGCTGCAAGCCCCAGTTCAGAACTGAAAAAGCTGTTATTGCTTGAGAGGCTGAACAGCACGGCGACGAGGAGCCAGAAAAACAGAAAGCGGGCGGAAGGTGCGGCGTGGAAAGCGCGAGTGAAAGCGATAGCGATCACTGACAGGAGCAGGAGCGTTTGAAGCACACCGCCATAGAGCATCGCCGAAAACACGAAGTTGTGAGGGTACGCCTCCAATTCTCCGATCAAATGTCCAAGATCGGCCACGTAAGTGAAGCCGTTGCCCAGCAGCAGCGAAACCATATCGCGGTTTCCGATTTCGTGCAGGGAATAATCCCAGAACAACAATCGCGTATCAAAAAGCTGCGCCACGCTGCTCACCGTGCTCGACCGGTCCAGGAGGGAATTCACTTGAGTAGAGGCAACGAGATCCTCCAGCGCCTTGCGCACCGGTGGAGCATAAAAGGCAACGCTGAGAAGGCACAGGCAATAAAACGTCATTAACCACCGGTTGACGGACATGCCCTCAAGTTTCCCCGGCGCTTCTTGAAAGCGGCGCCTCCGCCCCCGGATCAATGCCACCATTCCCACAAGCAATCCTATGGCCAAAAAGATGGGCGCTCTTCTGGAGCCTGTAAGGACAGCAGCGGTTGCCAGGACGGGCCAGCCCATATGGCAGAGATGCAGGATAAAACGGCTCCGGGTGCGCGGCATCAGCCAGAACGCAGAACAAAGAGACAGCACGATGGCACTCGTGAAGATGTTGTAATCCGATCGAAGCGAACTCCCGGCAGGGTAGCGATCGTACTTATCAAACAGGAAGCCTATCTGAATGCCGCGACTGTCCAAAAACAGTTTGATCAGCCCCGCCGCCGCTCCGGTTACTCCCAGAACGAGAAAGGCGACGTGCACATTTTTCAGAAATCGCTCACGGCGGGAATCGTCAAATCGAGCCCATCCCAGGAACGCCATTAGAACAACGGTCTGCACAATATTGACGGCGTCCACGCGGACGACATTATATTCGATACCGTTCAGACATGCCGTAATGAGAAAGGCCCCGGCTGGAAGGGCAAAGAGAAGAAGACCGCGGGAGACAGCCGGCCAATTGCTCTTCAATACACAAATTCCTGCGAAGAGCATCAGCGCGATGACGCTGGCGAGCGTCCCGACGGGGACCAGCATCTCCAGCAGGATGACCGCAAACACGCCGACCGCGGTCGTGTCGGACCATTTGTGACCCGGAGCATGGTGCACGATTCCGGCACCCGCAAAGCGCTGCCATTTCACCTGTGAAAGGTGTTTCTTTTCGGAAAAGTCCTGCAGCGACAAGGTACCCATTGAATGGTCCCGGTTCAAAGCTTCCCGCGGGACATCTGCCCGTTTTCATAGATGGACCCGGACTGCTCGAACGCCACGCTTCCCGCCAATGCTTCCCTTCCCTCTCTTCTGACCGGCTTTTTCTTTGGCCGGTTCCCTTTCTTTTTGTCTTCGCCGTCTTCGCCGTAAACCTCACCGTAGCTCGTATAGCCGCCTCCGGATTTACCGTAGTATCCGTACGAATAATTGTATCCCAGGTTGCGGCGCGTTTCGACGGTTCCATTGAGGACGCAGCCGCCAATGTTCGCTCCTCCGCTGCTCCCCACCGCAGTTCCCAGCAAATCGAGAGCCCGGAGGATGGCTCCCTTCGGCGTCTTTTCCGCCCCGGCTACGAGAATGCAGGTGGAAACGGAGCGCGAAATGAGACGGGTATCGGACACCGGAAGCAGCGGCGCGGTATCGATGATGATGCGGTCGAACCCGTTTTCGAGAGCGGCGATTAACTGCCTGAGGCGGTCGGTATTGAGGAGTTCCGCCGGATTTGGCGCCGGTGCGCCGGCAGGAAACAAAAAGAGATTCGGCAGTCCCGTGGCATGAATAGCGTTGGCCAGAGGACATTGTCCCGCAAGCACCTCGACCACACCGGCTCCCGGTCCGCGATCCACGCCAAAGAGAGTATGCTGCCGGGGACGCCGGAGGTCCATATCGATGAGGAGCGTGCGCGCCCCCTGCATGGCAAAAGACGCCGCCACATTGGCGCTGATGAAGGATTTCCCCTCACCCGGAAGTGCAGAGGTAAAGAGGATGGTTTTCAGCGCCTCCTGGGGACCGAGAAGGATAATAGAAGTGCGGAGGATGCGGACCATTTCGGCCTCGACGGTTTTAGCGCCATTGTCGCGGAAAAACAGGTCGGGAGCCCAGTGCGCCATCGGGCCATTCGGGTCGCCGGCTTCACTGCAGCGCTGGAATACCTCCTGACGAAGAGCCGCCACCGACGCAAGAACCGGCATGCCGGTCATTTCCTCGAGACCGGCAACGGTGTGTATCCGGTTGTCCAGGCGGTTGAGAAGCAGTGCCAGACCGGCTCCCAGCAGCAGGCCTCCCAAACCGGCCGCCGCATAGACCAGAACCGGACGGGGTTTCGTCAAATCACCCTCACGCGCCGGCTCAATGGAAATGACTTCCGCCTCTTTGTCCTCCTGAGACACCACCGCCCCTTTGGCCTGAGTGAGAAAGGCATCATACGTTTTGTTCCGGTTTTCGATTTCGCTCTCAAGGACCTTGCTGCGGGCCTGAAGCAGGCGGACCGCCTGGCGAACCGCCTCTTCAGGATTCTTCTCTTCATCGAGAATGGTCTCGGTTTTCCAGTAAGCCTGATCCGCCGGTGATTTCCGGGCTGCCGTAAACTCCCGCATGAAGGCCTGCTGGATTTCTTTCAGCAGTTGCCGGTTTTGGATGATTTCCGGATGCTTCTCCCGATAGCGCAGCAAAAGGGCCGCCAGTTTGGTTTCCTGCTCCTGCAACTGAGTTACCAGAGTGAGCGCAGTGTGATAGGCCGCCTGCGCATTGTGCGCCACCTGCAACTGCTGCTGCACTTCCTCTGTTTGGTTATTGAGGGTCTTTAGCGTTGTATCGGTGCGCTCAAAGCGGCGCTCCACGTAGGCATGCTCGTAGGCAGCCACCAGCGCGTTCGCCAGCAGCCGGGCCACCCGTGCGCTGGTATGGGAAACCTCTATATCCACAAGCCGCGTCTGACGCCGATTGGTAATTTCGAAGCACTTGGCAATCTCCGGACCAAGACGCGCTGCCTGCAGTTCCAACGCTGCCTGCTGGCGCGCGAGCGCGGGATCTTCCGGCTTTTCCGCCTTTCCTCTAACAGACGTTTCCTCTTGAACGGAAACCGGGGGCAGCGTGGCTGCGATGGATGCCGGCTGAGCCCTGCGGAACCAGGGCGGAGTCCAATCCATCTGCCGTGGAAGAAGTTCCGGGTCTTCGAGCAGTGCCGGATTTTCGATCAGCATCGCCTCATACAGGCTGGGCAGCTTGAACTTTCCGACAATGGTGTTGATCGCATCCATGTTGCGAAGATCGAGGTCTGCTCCCTGGGGACCATCATCCCTGGTAATCACCGCGCCTTTTGATGAGGCCTTCACCTGCACCGTGGCAATCGCCTGATAAACTTTGGGCGCGACGCTGAGGTAGTAAAAAGCGGCAGCGACAGCAAGAGCCACCATCCCGGCAACCCAATACCACCGGCCCCGAAGGACGGCTAAAAGATCCCCACCTGCAAGTCTTGCGCGGACGTGGAGCGGTTCATGGAATTGGGTTTGGTCGGAGGTCGGGTCCATAGAATCAATGGGGTTCGATAACAATCATTGGAGCGGATCCGTCAGCGGCGGAACATCCTGGCGGAAACGCCCGGGTTTTGCTTCGCTGGGTGACGCCGGGGGACGGATGCGTTGAAAAGAGACAGTTTTTTGATCAAGCTGCCGCCCCTGGTCAGGCAATCCAGGGGACTGCGACCACGGGCGGGACGGGGATGAATAGCCGGCTGACATTTTCAGAATTCAAATCCGCGCCGGGCCTGACAGGAGGATTTGAAGCGTTCGCCGCACGACTGCGGCTCAAAAAGCGTACTAAAAAATTCGTTTCCCGACGTTCACACGATCTCCAGGAAGCAACTGGAAGGCAGGAGCTGTTCCGTTGGCCATGGCGGTGCCATCAAGTTTGATGATCCTTCCATTTCGAGTCACAGTAATGCTCTTCGGCTTTGCCAGTTTGGTATAATCACCCGCCATGGTAATGGCGGTAAGGACATCCAGTTGTCCGCTGTCAGGCATCACCACCCGCGCCGGGCGGGTCACTTCGCCGCTAACCGTAACAAACTCCTCCACTTTCTGAGGAACCGTAATCGAATCCCCCGGCAGAAGTTCCCTCGCAAGGGCCGGATTGGCCTGCATGGCATTGACATCGCAGCGAATGCTGTTGCCGCCATTGGCATGGCGGAGAACCACGGACCGGAGATCGGCCTTTTCTGTGGTTCCGCCGGCTGCGGCGATGGCGGCAAGCACGTCAAAACGGCCCTCGAGCGGAATGGCGACGACGCGCGGAGCTGCGACCGCTCCGGAAACGGTAACAAAGTGCTGCGCATAGCCGGTAAGCGTCAGGCTCACGCGCGGATTCACCAGGTAGTCCCGGTTATAAAGGTCCTCTATGAGTTTCTCCGCGCTTTTCACCGTTTTGCCGGCAAGGGATACCGCACCGATAAGCGGGAAGGACGCTTCACCGGATTTGGACAGCGTCGCTTCCGCATCCAGGCCGGATTCCTGAAACACCGAAAGTTTGACCGTATCACCCCGGTTCAAGACGTAATTGTCAGAAGGCGGGGGCAGTGCGGGAGAAGCCGGCAGCCTCGATGAAAGAGCGCTTCCGGTCGCAGGATTTGCCGCGGCAGTGGCGTCCGGTAAAGCTCTCGAGAGCGCCGGCTCCGCTTTCCTCGTCCCCGCCGGTTTACCGGCCGGTGTCTGTGCGGAAGCCAGCTCCGTTCCAGGAAACAGAATGGCACAGCAGAAGATGGAGGAAAGCAATCCGCCGCGGAGGCCACCAAATAACTGCAGATGTTGCGGTCTTCGGCGGCCCCGTATGGGGCCCGTGACGCCGGAACGGACGAATTCGATTGGTGATTTCATGGGTCGGTATGGAGGAAAAATCAAAATCGGCGGCTTATCTGCACCCCGGCCTGGTTGTTTCGGAAGTCCAGGTCCTCGTTGGATGAATTGCTGAGCCGGTGCCTGTAGAACATTTCAAAGGCGAACGGGCTGTCCTCTCTCCCGGCTCTGAACAACAACTCCGCATAGGTGTAGTCATCGTCACGGTCTGGCGAGTCATCGAAAAATTCATATCGGGCCTTTTCATAACCGGCACCGAGAGAAACCTGCAGGCTGCCGGTGGGCTTCCAGCGTACAGAACCGTTGAATCCGGTGGCCTGGAGGTCGGCGTTGAGCACGCTTGGAGCCGCGTTGTTTCGCGCATAGGCGCTGAAAACCAACTGCCACAGCGGATTCATGTCATACTGGCCCGTAAGAGAAACAGAAGGACGCCAGTAGCTTCCCCGGTCGCTGTCCAGCGAGACCCACTGCGCCCCCGCCTGGGCGGAGAATTTCAGCAAAGCCGCGGAGTCATATTCCATCCGGAAAAGGGCATCCACGAACGTGCGGTCCGGATTCAGCGAGGACTCTGTGTAACCGACCCTGATGGATGGTCCGAGTTTCGTTATCGGCGTTGCATCCCAAAGTGCCGAAATCTGAAGGGATGTCGTTCTGTCGTCATCATAGACGCTTTCGCCGGTGTCCTCACGGTCGGTCTTTTCCCAAAGAATGCGGCTCTCCAGCGCAGTGCGGCCGGTGAGTTCATAATTCATCAACACTTCGCCCCGGGTGACCGCAGTAGTGAAGAAGTCCCGGATGTAACGGTCGTTTCCCGTCACTTCCCTGTATGACGCGAACGCTGCCGCCTTTAACCGCGTGCCGTTGTAGCGGAGGACCGAAGCCACCGCGTGATCAAAGCTGTTCCCTATCCCTGAGCCGGCATAGGTGCTCCACACAGGAGCGTACGCCCCTTCAAACGTCCAAACCGCAGCCTCCGGCTTTCCGCTCACAATGCGGACTGCGGGAATGACGCGATTAATCCAGGCGCTTTCCTTGTCTGAACTGGAGAGGAAGACATTATCGTCGTAGAGCGACTGGACGGACACATCGAAATGAAGCCACTCGGGAATGCTCCACCCCGCGGGCGCAGAAGACCCGGCCATCGCATCGCCAGGGGCCGCTTCCGCGGTGGGCGTTTCCCGGGCCGGCCCGGACATGCCGCCGGAGAGAAATCCAAACTGCGAGGCGTCCGGTTCGCTGGCTTGTGCAAGGGTGCCAAAGGCGGTCAGAGTCATCATCGGGCAATCCCTTAATATTTTGGCGATTCCGAGTTTCATAAAGGGACCCCAATCAAGCAGCCGGGAGTTGACACAGAAGAGAATTGCGAAGCGGACTTAATCAGCCGATTCGCTCAATAGCACGCTCCTTAAGATTGAAGCGATTTCCCGATTGTGACGCCATTCCTGCTCCGATCGGACCGGCGAACGCAGGCCTGGAGGAGGAGCCAAAAGCGCCGGTAAAATAACGTGCCATGATTTCGCACCTCGAGTTCACTCCAAGTTTCCGGTAGAGGTTGCGCATATGGGTATTCAGCGTCCCCTGGCTGATCCCCAGAGTATCGGTGATTTCCTTAAGCATGCGGCCCTTCATGATCTCGGCCAGCACTTCGCATTCACGCCGCGTCAGAATCGCGGGGAACGGTGCAGCGGGCCGGCTCTCATCTCCTCGAAACGCTTCCAAAATGACGCGGGCGACTGAGGCACTCAGCGGCGATCCGCCGGAGGAAAGATCATCCAGGGCCCCGAGCATGTCGTGCGGTTTCGTTCGCTTGCACAAATATCCGGTGGCGCCGGCATTCATTACGGTGAGAACCGTGTTAACATCGTCGTGCCGCGTGAACGCGAGAAAGTCGGTCTTCTCCATTCTTGGCTTTAACCAGCGGATGCATTCGATTCCGCATGCGTCGGGCATGCAGGGTTCAAAAATGACGATCTTCGGCTGTTGAGAAAGGAGACCCCGCTTTGCCGACGAGGAATCCAGATACGTCGAGACGCACATATATCGCCCGGAGGCATCAATGAGGTTTCGCAGGCAACTCCCGATTACTGGGTCCGGATCAATAATAGAGACTGTTTTCATGGAAATGTCAGTTGTGAGAACCCTTGATGATAAATTTTTTATGTGTGAACCTTTCCTCGCGCTGCTGGGTTTTATTGAAATTACAACGACCGACGCATCTCTTAACTATATGGATAAATGGGCGTTTGCGAGAAAAAAATGTAAAAAAGACAAAAACAATAACTATTTAGCTCAAATCGTAATAACGCGATCTTAATATGAGGTGCGGGTTGATTGCTTGAAAGTATTTCCGTACCTGAATGGCGCATGAGTCTCCCCGCATCTACGGAACGCTCGCACATGGAATTCGTGAAAACTCTCTGAGAACACGGCAGTTACACTCCATCTAAACTTAATCCCTTTCAATACGGGGAAACCCTGCCCCGGCACCCGTTTCATCCCAGTCCTTCTCCTCCCCTTCGATCCCGGCGAAATAGCTAGGAATATAATAGCGTCATATTATGTTATGACCTAGGGGGCATTACCATAGGGGATTTTCCTAGTAGATTTGCCTTATGCTGGATCCGTACCACAGCATGCCTTAATGGACACATTGTCCGTTTTTTCGGACGAACGGCCCTGCGGAGCGGTAGGAATTGACAATGCCGCGCCCGAAAAAAAGCCCCCAGTCCTGGGCCGTTGCGACCATCGCCGCATTACCCTTAAGGGCATTGAAACGGACCAATTTGCGGTAAAACCGCGCAGCCGAACCAGGCGCAGACTCAGGGCGCAGAAATAGACGGACCGGGAAGCAAGCAGCCTTGCCCGGGAGCAGCCGACGAATGTTGCAAGCTTCTCTAAGCGGCTCCGCCAATTTCGACGGGTTTGTATCCACCACGGCCGCGGAAGTAGAAGAACATCCCAAGGTAGCAGAGAAGCATGAAGGCCGGCAGCATGGCGATTTTCGCGAACATGGCTTTTTTGCTCTGCGCCTGCACCTTGTCCAATTCGGCCTTCTGTTCTTTCGGCAGTGCCTTCACTTTGTCGGCGTCCAGGCTCGGAGACTTTCCGAAAATAGCGGTTTTTTCCGGCCCGTTCACCATGGCATGCAGTGCGGGCTGAGAGTCGCGGAGCTGGCGGTCCACCTCTTTGTCCTGCTGATATCCGATAAAGGGTGAACCGATAATTCCCAATCCCAGCACGCCCACTGCGGAAACACCATTCAATGTGAGAGCTCCGCCTTTGGGAAACTGTTCCGATACGAGACCAAGCGTGGTTGACCACAGAAAGGTCTTCCCGAGCGCGTACACGGTCGCCGCCGTCAGCACCATCCAGCCCGCCGCGGCGGAAAGGAAAAACAGTCCAGCGATGGCGATGGCAGCACTGATCACCAGCAATCCGATGGGCGAAAACCGGTGCACGATGGGGCCGGCATAAAACCGCAGGATGGTCATGATCGTGGAAGTGTAAATAAACACCCAGGTCGCAAAGAGCGGCACGTCCGGTCCGGCAAATTGCAGCAGATCAGGCATCCAGCCGTCGGTGCCGAGTTCGGCGGTCGCGAGCGGCCCCATGGTTAGCAGCACCACCAGGAACAGCCAGTTGCCCGGCGATTTGGTATAAACTCCTGCAGCGATTCCCACCACGGCCCCTATCGCCAGCGTCACCCACAGGTTTGCCTCCATGCCGGCCATTTGCGCCACGGCCGCGGCCACGAGCGCTCCAATGGCGAAAAATCCCACCGCTCCCACTTCCTTCAGCATGTCACGGTAGGACACGCCGGCGGCCACACGCTCATTCACCGGAAACGCCCGCGGCACGATGAGCAGCGCATAAATGACAACCGGCACAAAACACGCTCCAAATTTCCATTCCCAGCTCATGTCCTTCAGGAACACAGTGAACAAAGCTCCGAGCGCCATGCCGGCGGGCCACCCGGCGTGGAGGATGTTCAGCCACTTGGCTTTGTTTTTGCTGAACACAGTGGCCACTACGGGATTGATAAACGACTCCACCACACCGTTCGCCACGGCTACCAGGAACGTGCCCCAGTAAAGCGACGCATACCCTGTCGCAAGGACCGTGAGAATCAGCGACACCACGTGACACCCAACGGCAATAAGCGCCGCCGTCTTGTAGCCGATGCGGTCAATGATGAGGCTGAAGAAGATGATGCTGAGTGCAAACGGCCACATTCCCACCCCATTGATGTTGCCCTTCTGCGTCTCCGAGAGGTTGAATTTCTCCTGCAATTCCCCAATGACATTGGCGCGCACGCCAAAGATAAACGAAGTCGCCACGAGGGCGATAAAACACGCAAGAAAGAGTTTCCGGTGGGCTCCGGAGTCGCTGTCTGCCCCGCGGAGGCCTGCGCCCGGGGTTTGGTAGGGATTCACGCCGGCTGCGGAGTCGGTAGTCATGCGTTAAGGAAAAGGTTGCTGATTTCTTCAGCCTGTTATCAGCCCGGCCCGCGCACCGGAAGCACAAAAAAGCGGCCCCGTGTTTTCACGGGGCCGCCCTGAATGTTTTTGAGAATGGACTCAGGCGTTCTGCTCTTCGATTTTCACGGCCTTATAACCGCCGATGCTCTTGAAGTAGAAGAAGATGAGAAGGTAGATCACCGCCATGGTGAGGGGGATGAAGGAGTCAGTCTTCAGGGTCTTGCGGTCGCCTGCGATGCCCGCTTCATGGACTTCACGCTCGGCGGGAGTGAGTTTCTCGGAAGCGGTGGCTACATCGCCGCCCGCCTTCTCGATTTCCGCGCGGGCCGCTTTCAATTTGTCGCCGATGGCACCAAATTTGGCTCCGTCGAGACCAGTGGCCGCGGTAGACTCAATATTGAGGAACATGCTGGGCTTCGCCGCCTTATATTCGGCGAACGTGGCAGGATTCCTGGCGGCGAGTTCCTCGCCGCTAAAGCGGTCCTTGCAATAACCGAGTCCCGGGCCGCCGATGAGGCCGGCGGACAGCATGCCAATGCCGCCCATGATACTGATGGCGACGGCACCGCTGCGCGGATAACGGTCGGAAGCGACGGCCAGCATAGTGGGCCAGAAGAAAGTCTTACCGACAGCATAGACGCCCAGCGCCAACAGCGCGATGGTGAACGAGGTCATCATGCTGGAGAGTTGCAGGCCGACGCAAGCGAGGACCGCACAAATGAAGAGCAGCCCGATCGGGGAAAGCTTGAGAGTTTTCTCAATCCAGTGAGCGCAGAAGCGGAGGCTGAACATAATGACCGAGGTCCAGATAAAGAGCCACTTGCCCTGCTCGGAGGAGAAGAGATTGCCGGTGATATTTTGAATCCAGCCGTCGGTGCCGAGTTCCACCGCACCCACGAGCAGGTGGGTGATGAAGAGCACGAACATCAGCAGAGAGCCGAACGAGAACTTGGTGATGACAGCGACCACCAGGAGACAGGCGCCGCCGATAGCATAACCGATGTTTTTGGCGTTGGCGGCGATTTCAGCAGCCCTTTCCGGTGTGGCATCCTTGGGAGTCATGATCCCCTTCAAAATGTCACTGAAGAACAGCGCGAGCAGCGCACAGATCACCAGGCCGCCGAGAATGCCGACATCCTTGAACATTTCGCCCATCTTCACGCCTTTGGCGGAAGCTTCGGATTTCGGCATTTTCTGGCCGAGGAACATCACGCCGTAGAGCACGGTGGGAAGCAGGTAGAGACTGAGTTGCGTCTTCCAGCCCAGTTCCATTTTGTCATCGAGAATCCAGCCGAGCACGGTGCCGATGATCATGCCGGCGGGCCAACTGGCATGGAGGATGTTCAGATAATGCGTCCGGTTTTGCGGGAAAAGGGTGGCCACCAGCGGGTTGGCCACGGCTTCCAGAGTTCCGTTGGCGTAGGAGAAAATAAACATGCCCCAGAACAGCATGTTGTAGGCGTTGTCCGGGCCGGTTGCTCCGAAGGTCACGAATGCCGAGAGCACGTGAAGGACGAAGGCGAGGATGACCAGTTTTCCGTAGCCGATTTTATCCACGATGACGCCGCCGAGAATAATGCCGAAGCAGAAGCCGCTGAACCCCGCCCCGCCGATGGCTCCGAGCTGCGCCGCTGTGAAGTTGTATTCCTTGCCCCAGTTGTCGAGAATGCCGTTGCGGATGGCGAAGCCAACTCCGGCGGCGAGAATGGCCATGAAGCCCGCCCACAGGAGGCGCATGGCATTCGGGGTGATTCCAGACCCCGTTGGGCCGGCGTAGCTGCTTTCAGCGGTAGTTGATGACATAAAGAATGTTGTTGGTTGCGCCGCGGCGGGATTGCTGTGCCCCCGGACATGGGCGCAGAGAGTGGGAGAAAGCCCGAAGGGCGGCAAGGATAAAAGTAACGCGGATGCGGAGAAGCGTCACTTTTCCCGGGAGAACGGGCGGATTTCAGCGAATAACTCCCCGCGCCGTGTGACAGAAACGTGACCAGCGGTTAGTGGCAGGGACATGCCGGGGCATGTAGTTTGGATCATTACGAAATGAATCAACCGAACCCCATGTTATCCCCCGTTATACGCCTGGCTCCCCGGCCTACCGGCTCAGACCTCCAGCCCCTCCGTGAAGTGGGTACCATGGAGAAAACCCAGTTCTGGGACATCGACGACGTGATGGAAGCCCTCCGCATCGCAAACCGCAAAGGAATCTGCATCAAGAAGCTCCGCACGGTGCTTTCCGACGAAACTGTCGCCCTCAAGGCCAGCTAAAAAAGCCGGTCGTTCTCAAATAATCGCGGAACACCGGGACCGGTGTCCGCTCCAAGGTTCAAAACCCCGCTTGCCGCGGGGTTTCGCTTTTGGTGACTTTCCCCAGACGTGCCTGCGGAGTGCATTCGTTTTGCGGGGGCGCTGAATGGTGTGAATGGTTTCATCTCATGCTGTTGCGTCCGCTGTCCGCCGTCTTCTTTCTCTTCAGCGCTTTTGCGCGTGCGATAACATTCGGCCCTTACGCCGAGCCGGAATTTCCGGTGCTCACCTCAACGGTGGACTTCAGTGACTGGGGGAAAACCGGTTTTCCGAAGGGAAATCTCGCGGTTCGCGGGTTGATAATCAAGCTGCCGCACGATCTTTACGTTTGCTTTGACACCGACCTGCTGCGGGTGGCCGGAATCTGGCAAGGGGAGCCAAACGGAAAATTTCTGACCTTCACCAGCATCGCATCCATCTCTTATAATGTGGAAAACCGGAAGTCCGAGCCCGGTCAAAAGTCGCTGCCCAAACCCGTGGGAAAACCGCTTATGGCGGCACCCATACTGCCGGGGTGGCTGGTGAAAACGGATGGACACTTCTCTCCCGAAGACCTGACTGATCCGCGTCCTCCGGGGCCGGACCCCTCTGAACCCGGTCGCGGACCGCTTCCACCGTCAGTATTCCGCTGGGAGGGTTATGATCTGGAAAGCGATGGCGTAACTCTGCGTTACTCCTGCGGGGGCACTAAAATCACCGAACGGTTTTCGTCCGGCGTGCTGGGCTCCGAACCCGTCGTAAAGCGCCACCTGTCGTTGTCTGCGCCCAATCCATCGCTTGCGGTCGCTACAGGGCGCATGCGCTATCCGGAGGCCGGCTCTACCGAAATTTACCCGCTCAATGCGAATGTCATCCAGGACTTCACTTATACCCGTCCCGGGACCGCAATTGATCCCAAGGGAGCCGCCAGCCTTCAAACCCGCGCATCCGGCTGGAATCCAACGGAATGGAATATTCCGGTGATGACCGGCATCGTTCCCGGTGTTTCCGCAGGCGCTTTTACCGTGGATTCTGTCGCTCTGCCCGTTTCCAATCAATGGCAGCGGAATGTCCGTCCCAGCGGCATCGCCTTTTCGCCGGACGGGACTGCTTTTATCTGCACCATCGACGGGGACGTCTGGGCTGTCAGCGGACTGAGCGGCGGCGGCAATCGTGCGGAGTGGCGGCGCGTGGCAGGCGGGCTCCATGAGCCGCAGAGCCTTGTGATCATTCAGGGAAAGGTGCTGGTCTTCACGCGCAACGGCATCGTGCGTTTCGATCCCGCTTTTCCGGTCCGCTCCTATGACAACTTCTGCGATGCCTTTTCACAAACCGGCGAAACACGCGAGTATCCGATGGACATGGTGGCAAAGCCTGGAGGCGGGTTTTACATCGTCAAAGGCGGCCAGGAAATAACACGCAAAAGCCCGCAGGGCGGGCGCGTGCTGGCGGTATCCGCAGACGGACGGACTGTTAAGGAAATCGCCACGGGTTTGCGTCAGGCTTATCTTGGCATCCATCCGGTGACCGGAATGCTCACTGCCAGCGACCAGCAGGGGCACTGGGTGCCGGCGACGCCGATCCATCACATTCGTCCGGAGGCGCATGCTTACTTCGGATTTGAAGAGGCCGCACCGAATCCCGTTCCTTCTGTCATTCAGGAACCGGTGTGCTGGATTCCACACGAGGTGAATCAGAGCGCGGCGGGGCAGGTTTGGTGTGTGAATACGAAGATGGGGCCGCTCAATGACCGGCTGCTGCATCTGAGCTATTTCAAGCCGGGCATTATGATCGCATTCATCGAGGACGAAGCCGCACAGGGAGCCGTGATTCCGTCAGGGCTGAAATTTGACTTTCCGCTGCTCAAGGGGGCGATCAATCCCGTGGACGGCTTGCTCTATGTTTGCGGCTTTCGCATCTGGGGCACGGAATCAAAAGACATGGCCGGCCTGGCCCGCATCCGCCCGAATGGTCAGGCATCCAGCCTTCCGGTAACCGTTTCCGCCAGCGGGAATGGCATTCACCTTCGTTTTCCTGACAAACTCGACGCGGCGACCTGCAAGCCGGAGAACTTCGCTGCCGGGCGCTGGAATTATAAGCGCACTTCCAACTACGGTTCCGCCCACTACCGGCTGGATGGCACTCCGGGAATGGATCCCCTGCCCTGCACGGGCGTGCAGATTTCCTCTGACGGTTGCGGGCTTCTCATTCACCTCCCGGACATGAAGCCCGCACAGCAACTCCGGCTCGACTGGCATCTCCGTTCAGCGGCCGGGGCCACTCTCGACAGCTTCGCCTGTCTCACCGTTCGAGAGACCCGCGCCTTCAACCGCGCCGCCGCCGGATTCGATCCATCGTTCCAGCCCGGTCCCGTGCCTGACATTTCTCCTGCTGCGGCTTCAAATATCGAGCCCACCGCAGATGCCGGAAAACAGCTCGTGACGCTGCTGGGCTGCCTCGCCTGCCACAGCACCGACGGCAAAATGGAAGGCATGAAAGGACCCACATGGAAAGACCTCTTCGGTTCTGAAAACGAACTCACGACCGGGAAAAAAGTCACGGCCGATGAGGCCTACCTGCGGGAATCCATTCTCAATCCCGCCGCGAAAATCCGCAAAGGCTTCAACAACGGCGATGTAGGAATGCCTCCGTATGCGGGCATTCTCTCTGACGCCCAACTCAAATCCGTAATTCTCTATTTGCGGGATCTCTCGAACAGATGACGGGCAGGGCTACAGCGCTTCCTGCAGAATCCCCAGCAAATCTGATTCAGTCACAGGCCGGGGATTGATCCCGACGAGACGTTTTATGGCAAAAGACTTTTCAGCGAATGCCGGCAACTGTTCGCTGGTCGCACTGATGTCGCGCAGGCGCTCCGGAATGCCAATGTCACGCTTCAGTTGCTCCACCTGACGAACCGCCGCTTCTGCGGCGGCGGGTTCATCAAGGTCGTGCGTATCGGCGCCAAGCAGTGCCGCGATGCGGGCAAATTCAGGTGTCCGCACCGGCAGATTGAAGCGCATGACATACGGCAAAAGCAACCCATTCCCTGCGCCATGCGAAACGTGCAGCACCGCGCCGATGGGATATTCCAGCGCGTGCACGATGGATACACCGCAGTTTGAGAAAGCCATGCCGGCGAGGGTGGCGGCCAGAGCCATGTTTTCGCGCGCGGATAGATTGTCAGGCTCCTTTACCGCAGTGACCAGATTTTGGCCGATGAGCGCAATCGCGCGCTCGGCGAGCATGTCGCCAAACGGCGTTTTGCCGTCGTAGGGCCCGGAGCCGTCAGGGGGCGTGTCTATCTGCGTGAACGGAACCACTGTAAACGCTTCGATGGCATGTGTCAGGGCATCGATGCCGCTGTCGGCCGTGGCTTTCGCGGGGCAGGAAAGCGTCAGGGAAGGATCGACAATCGCCAGAGCAGGCCGGAGGTATTCGCTGAGCGTGCTGACTTTGATGTGGTTTGCGGAGTCTGTAAGGACGGCGGAATGGGAGACTTCGCTTCCTGTCCCCGCCGTCGTGGGAACGCAGATGAGCGGCGTCACTCTGCCGGGGATGCGGTCGAATCCGAAATAATCCGCAGGGCCGCCGCCATGCGCCAGCAGCGTGGCGACGATTTTCGCCAGGTCGATATTGCTGCCGCCGCCAAGGCCGAGGATCGCATCCGGAAGAAATTGCCATGCCGCTTCAACGGCCCGGTCCGCAGTATCCAGCGATGGCTCCGGTTCACCTCCGTCAAATACAGCAAAATTAACTTTCGCTTCCTCAAGAGATTGCCGCACACGCTCCAGGATGCCTGCGGCCACCAGGTTTTTGTCCGTAACGACCAGGATGCGTCCGAGACCGCGCCGTGAAACCAGTCCGCCGAGCCCGGAAATCGAACCGCTGCCGAAGACCAGACGTCCAGGGCCGAAAAAATTCCAGTGGTTTCGCATGAGCCCTCTTCTGTCAATTCGGGAGCCGGGGAAAGCATAAAGTCACGCCGGTTCCTGTGCAAGGCGGTCAAACCCGCATGCCTCATCCAGCCTTTGCCGGCGGATCATTCTTCCATGCGATGTCAGGATTCTTGGCATTACGCGCCGCCGCTTCTCTGACGAGCACTTCGTCTCCCGCCCTGAGTTTCAATCCAAAATGCGCCACGACTTTCCTCCATCCGGCTTCCGGCAATTCATGATAATCGACGAACATCCCCGCCTCCATTGGTAACGCGCGCGAAGCCGCGCGTATGGCTTCGAGAACCCTGGCGATGTGCTCTCCGGGAGGGGTGTCCGGCGGTGAATAAAGAAACTCGCGGCCCGGCAGGATGGCCCCCGGCACCATCGCGCGGCCCGGCGAGTTCGTGTGCGCACTGATCACTTCCGAAATATCGCGGTCTAGAAACACCCACGGCACGCCGGGGAACGTCCTGGTGATAAAGCCTGCATCCAGCGTGTGGAGTGCATCGCATTTCACAAACCAGCAGTCTTCCTCATCCCCGCGCCGCCGTCCCATGACCATCAGCAATCCCCGAAGCCACTTTTGCCACGTTTCCTCCGGTATCGCCTTCACCTGCCGCCGCAGGCGGAGCAGTTGTTCCAGCGGTGCCGGTTCTGACAACACCACATGCCGCCGCAGCGCCCGCAACATTCCCGCCACAAGCGTCGAACCGCAGCGCGAAATATGAAAAATGAGTCCCCCCGGCTTCGATTCCGCCTGTGGCGCGAAGCGTTCACACAACTCATCCATGCCCGTTTGGAAGCGGCGAAGGTTCCGGCACGGATTCTCCAGCAATCGCGCCACCGTTTGGTCAAAAAACGGTTCCGTCATTCGCGTCTCTGCAAAATCGATCCACTCCACCATGCACTCCCCCGCCTCCCACGAAACATGCACCGGCATCCAGTCCCCTAACGCTTTTGGTGCGCTCATAGGAATCTCTCCATCCACAAGCGCTTCCCTGCCCTGTGCGCTTCCTCCAGTTCTTCCTTTGTGACCTCCAGTCCCCATTCTTTTGCGAGGGCGGGTCCTTCCTCGAAAAATCCGCCCCGCGCCCCTGACTCACGCAGCAGAGCGCGGTGTCCATCATCCAGAATCAAGCGTTCGCGAAACTCCTCGAAAGCAGCAGACATAAATTCGAAAATGCCTTTCCGGCTGCTAAAGTCAACGCATGGGGGAAAGTCCTCCCTGAGTGACGGAATCAGTTATTGACTGACGCGGGAAAAGATAGATGTTCCCGCACTTGTTCCACCGCGGAAGACGCGGAGGGTTTTACACACTGTATTAAACTACATGGCCGACAATCGCAGGCAATTCATCCGGCGCGGCGGAATGCTGCTGGGAGCAGCAGCGCTGGGCACGGCAAATCAGAGTGCGGGGGCAGCGGGTGTGATTCCGGTTAGGTCAGCCAGTGGAATACCGGGACCGGTTTCGGACTTTCTTCTCCGCTGCGGTGCGCGGGAAACCTTCCTCAAAGGCCGCAGCGCGCTCAGCACCGCAAATCCGCTGGTGAGCGTTGATCTCGTTGCAGTGGCGGCTGACCCCGCATTGTTTTTTCAGCGTGTGACGCGGGACATGCCCTTTGAAAATCCGTATGGCGCCGGCGGTCATCTGACGTTCAGCAGAGAAGGACTGTTTTTCAATGTGGAGTGCATGGGCAAAAAGCCGTTCGGAGATTTGAAGGCGAAACTCTCCGCGGCGGAAGGCATCCACTTTGCGCATGAAGGGTTGCTGCAGCCTGTCAGCGGCGGTCCCGCGTTTGATCCCTGGGGCGTTTTTCGCCCTGGCGGGCGCACCCTGCGCATGGTGGGGAGTTCCGATTTGCCGCCTGCGGAGAAGATTGCGGCTCTTATCACGGCGCTGGTGGACGGCGCGCTCTACAAACTTCAACCGTTGGCGGCGATGACCCGCTACTTCGACCAAACACTTGCCGGTCTGCCCGCCTCAGACGCCGAAGCGACGGCCGTTGCCGACGAGGTGACAGCAAGGGTGAATCAACTCGCCCTGTTTTCCCGTCCTTCCAGCACGGAGCGTCTTTTCACCAGTCCGCTGGTCAGCACCAGTCTGGAACGCACCTTTGGCCGTTCAGGCGCTGAAGTGCTTGCCAGCGTCAGATCACTCGGAGCCTCGGGCACCGAGCCCGGCGCGCCGTGGCTCTTAAGTATTCTCGGAGCGGAAAGGCTGTGTATTCGTCAGGGCGCTGTGTGGATTCAGGACGCGGACCGCCATTCCTTTCTGCAAACCAAATCCGCGCTGACTGCCGCGCGCTCTCTCGCGGCGACCCTTTCATAAACCCGCTATCTTTCCTGCCATGGCTTCTCCGTTCCTCGCTCAGATCACCATTTTCGCCAGCAACTTTGCTCCCCGCGGCTACGCTTTTTGCAGCGGTCAGATTCTTGCCATCGCTCAGAACCAGGCGCTCTTCGCTCTCCTGGGCACCAATTACGGAGGCAACGGCATCACCACATTCGCGCTGCCGGACCTTCGCGGGCGGATCCCCATTCATCCCGGCCAGGGACCGGGATTATCCCCCTACACCCTCGGGCAGGTCGGCGGGTCGGAGAGCCATCTCCTTACCCTCAATGAGATGCCGGCCCACAGTCACCAGACTCAGGTCGCGGTGACCTCGAACGCAGGGAATAAACAAACCCCCGCGGGGAACAGCATTGCCACAGACGGTGCGGGCGGCACCGCTGGTTTTTCGGATGGCGCGACAAACGGAACACTCGGAGGTGTGACTGCCGGCTCGATGGGCGGTGGCCAGCCGCACAGCATTGTGCAGCCTTTTCTGGGGATCAATTACATCATCGCCATGGAAGGCATCTTCCCGTCGCAGGCTTGATTCCTTTAATCCCGGCCGCACATGACGCCAGACGACGTTGCGTTGCGTCCGGTGGTACCCGCGGACCGGGATTTGCTGCTGCGCATTTACGCATCCTCCCGCGAAACGGAAATGGCCCTGGTGCCATGGACTCCCGCGGAAAAGGACGCATTCCTCAGAGAGCAGTTCGAGTTTCAGGACCGGCATTACCGGACGGCCTATGAGGAAGCCGAATTCAGTATTATCACCATCAGCGGCGAAGATGGGGGACGACTCATCGTTCACCGCGGTCCACAATGGATCGAAGTGATGGACATCGCACTGCTTGGCCCGTGGCGGAATCAGGGGGTTGGCACGCAATTGATCAAGGATCTCATGGCGGAAGCGTCCCGCACGGCCAAATCATTGCGCCTCTGGGTCGAGCAGTTCAATCGCGCTCAGCATCTTTACGCCCGGCTGGGATTCGTCCACGCGGGGACCGAAGGCGTGCATATGGAGTGGACGTGGACAGCGGCGCAAGCGAGGCATTCCTAACCGAACACCGCCTCATAGTGGCAGCCCCCGTTTGCCAGGATGGGAGTCATCATCAGTTCCATGGCACCCAGGGTTTCATGTTCGACAATGAACAATCCCTGCGGCAGGACGATGTCCTGGGGTGATTTGAATTCCACGGCGAAGGGTTGGCGGAAACCGCGCGGGACCTTGCGTGAAGACGGGCGCACTTTGCACAGAACCATTGGCACACCCCCGCTGCCGGCAGGTGTTACACGAAATGTTTGACCGGAGAGCGGTAAAAAATGATCCGCCGTCAGCGTCGCAAGGTCCACCATGCCCGGGTTCATGCCACTGTCCGCACCGCTCTGCGCCGTTGCGAAGCCATGAAGAGACCTCCAGCCAAAATCAACAGCCCTGCCCCCGTTTCCGGAATCTCCTGGATATCCAGCCTCGCAAAGTCGATGCCCGCGCCATTGTTAGTCGTCTCCCCCACTACACCTCCGCCCGGGCCGGCGAGCGTCATGTGGATTGTGGCTGATCCGTCGAAAAGCCCGGGATAGACCGTCGCGGGGAGCACGATCGTGTAGATGCCGTATTGACCGGTAGTCCCCGGACCCGCCTCAAAAACCGGTCCTGCAATCCCCGAAATAACAACCCCGTCGATTTCCATCAGGTTCAACTGCTGGCCGGTGGCCGCGAAGTCCCCGTCATAGACTCCAATGGTAAGGGTAGCCGCCAGGACCGTGGACACCGGGGCATAAGTAAAGGTCCACGCGGCATCAAAATCCGGCCCGGCCACGTCGCCGCCCAGAAACTGATTGAACGGCGCGGGCTGTGCCGCCACCGCCGAATTGAAGGTGCCCGTTCCGATCCCGGTTTGACCGTTGGTGAAATGCGCGGTTCCTATCGAAACTGTCGCCCCGTGCGCACAGGTCGCCATCGCAAAAACGGCTGCCGGGATGTGGATCAGGGAGGAGAATGTCCGCAGGAACATGAAAGACGCGGGCTCGAATAAAACGGAAGCCGGAGCGATCCGGAAAAACAGGAATGGATGCGTGCGCGAGATTCGCCCGCGTTAGCCATCCTGTCAAGTTTCTGCTCCCGTTTTGAGCACCGCGGCAGATGGGGAAATACCCTCAATCCACTGCATTATCGATCACCGCCGCGACGGTAAAGTCATCCTCTGTCAGGCCTCCCGCGCTGTGGGTGGTCAGTGAGAGGATTACTTTGTTATACCGGATGTCGATGTCCGGATGATGCCCGTGCTTCTCAGCGATCTCCGCCACCTCGTTCACAAAGTCGACCGCCTCTTCAAAGCCATCGAATTCCATGGTGCGAACAAGGCGCTTGCCGTCCAGATCCCACTCGGGAATTTTTTTGAGCTTGGTTTTGATTTCTTCCGGTTCGAGAAGGTCTGACATGGTGTGGGTCGTTGTGCGTGGGGGACTTGCAGGGCCGGCAGGAAACCTGCCGACACCGGGGCGCGCGAGTAGAACCCGGCATTCCGGCTTGTCAAAACCAAATGAAGGGCGGTGCAGAATCCTTCGCGGACCGCCCTGGAGAGCGGCTGGCAGCCTTCCTGCAAGGCGGCTGCGGGATTTGCCGGAAACTTCTCTTGCAATCACCGGGCAGTCCTTATCATCGGCGGCCCATATGGAAATTCAGGTAGCAACTCTTTGTGACTCGGCGATGGACTACAACAGCAAGCTGTGTGTCCTCGGCACTTTCGATACCATCGGCTCCCGCGCGGTGCCCATCGTACATCCGCAATGCGCGCTGGCCATTCGCGTTTGCTTCCGGGCCGCGGACGAGGGCGCTCATAAAATGACCATCCGCATGATCAACGCCGACGGCAAGGATATGATGCAGGCGCTGGAGGCCAATGTGGACATCCGCATGCCGGAAGGCTCGGATTTCATCACGCGGAATATGATTCTCAACTTCCAGCCTCTCCGGTTTGAAGCGGGTGGACAGTATTCCTTCGAGGTCCTTTTTGACGGCGAAAACTACGCCTCCGTGCCGCTGCGCGTGCTGGTGGTGGAGGGCAGCGAGGAAGCGGCGGCGTAAAGGCTCGAGATCCGGCGGTTGTCTTTGTTCCCGGGGCGGCGTCGGACGATGCCGCCCTTTTTGTTGCCGCCCGCATGGCGGGAGAGTTGCAATCAAAGTGTGAATGCCGGAAACTAATCCTTCTATGTCGGAAACGCCCTCACAGGAATCAACGGCCCGCCCATGGTGGGTGTGGTTGAATGTCCTGGGATTGGACGCGGTTTTCACCGCTTTGTTATGGATGGCGCTCTATGCGTACGCCTCCGGCGCCCGGCTGGTGCGGGCGGAATATGTGGTGCTGGCGTGTGCTGTGTGGTGCGTGTATGCCATGGACCGCATTCTGGACGGCACGATGACCGGCGGGCTCCGCGGAGAACGCCATGTCTTTGCCGCGCGCCGCTGGCTGCCGTTGACCGCCGCCATGCTTGTTGCGGCGGGGGTCTGCGTGTGGCTGCTGGGCTGGCACATCCGGGAAATTGTCAGCGTTTGGGGGTTCAAGGTTCTGATCGGCATCGCCATTTATTTTGGGATTACGTGGCTTTCACGGCGTGAGTGGACCGGTCTGGTGGGTGCCGCTTCGCTGGGAGGGATTATTGCCGTGGGTCTCATGCAGGGCGCTGCGTCCGGCGTCATCTGGGTCCAAATATGGCGCGGTGCTCTCGCGGGGTTCATTCTCACAGTGCTGTATCTTTCCGTCAGGCAGCCTTTGGCCCCCGCGCCCTGGACGCTGCCGCGCAAACTGCTGGGCGGCTGGCTCTTTGCCATGGGGACGGCACTCGCTCCCTATGCCCATAAGGAAATGCCGCTGGAATTGATCTCCAGCAATGACGTTCTCCTTTTCGGTGCGGTATGCGCGCTCAATTCCCTGGGCATCCGGCTCTGGGAAAAGTCGCCGCGCGATTTTGAACACACGCTCCTTGAACAGCTTTACCCGTGGATGCTTCTCACCGTCGCCGCCGGCGCAGGGATGCAATGGAGCATCGCCGATATTTACTCGCGGCCGCTGATCATGGCCACGCTCATCGCCGCGCTGCTGTTGCTCGTTATTCATCTCCTCCGCAGGCGCATCGCCGTCAGTGTCCTCCGTGCGCTGGCTGACGCGGCGATGATCGTTGCTGCAGCGTCCATGCTGGCACTTATTGCATTCCGATCCTGAACCGACTGCCGCGCGTCACCGCTGCCTAACACGAAAGCAGGTTCGCAGGGACACCGGCTGAATAATCCCGAATGAGATCGCCCCGTCCGACCTGTTCGCCACGCCTGTCTGTCGAAGCGTCCAATTGACCATGTCGGTGGAACCTTCCAGGTCATATTGAACGCCCGCGATACCGGTGAAACCGATACCGACAAGGTCTTTTCCCGCCTGAGCGCCGGTTCCCGCCTGAACCATAAACGAAGCCAGGGCCGGGGGAAGCAACCCGACAACGGTGACGGCTGGATCATTCCCGTCCCCGCCGGCGTAGTTGATCTGCCAGCGCATCCCAAGCTGGCTGAATTGCGCATCTTGAGGCAAACCGGCAAACGTGCCGCTGACGGCATCGGTCCCGTCATTGTCGATGAGGACGAAAGTCTTTCCCAGGACGGGAGGCGGTGCAGTGAGCCTGTCGAGATCCAGCAAACTTCCGCCAAGATCGACCGCACCGGTAACGGAGAGCCGGGGATTTTCAAAACCTGGATCCAGGCTGGTGAGGAGCGTGCGAAAGGTGGACGCCGCGTTCAGAGTGACACCCGCCGAGCGAAAAACGACGTTCAATCCGGCAGCCGCCAGACCAGCCTGGAGGGTGCCTCCATTTCCGTTGATCGCTGCCACCTGACCGACACCTCTCAGAATGCCGCCATCGAGCCGAATCTGGCCTGCCCCAAGGCTCCCGTTCACAGACAGGGTGCCCCCTTCGAGAATGGTGGTGCCAACGAAAGAACTGGCGCCGGCGAGAGCAACGTCATCTGTGATTGTCAGGGTACCGGCACCCGTGATGGCGCCACCGAAGTTTCCTCCCATCAAGGTCAGTCTGCCGTGAGCGCCGAATATATCGCCCAGGACCACGGTACCGTCACCTTCGAGGCGACTCACCGCCTCTGTGTGGCCATCCAATTCAAACCGGGCCTGGGAATTTATTGTTAGGAATCCTGAAGCGTTAATCTGGTGATCCGCGAGGAGTCTGAGCACCGGCGCGGCCGTTCCATCGCCAATGGTTAGGGAGTCCAGAGCGACAGCGCCGGATTTGTTCAATTCGAGGCGTCCTTCTTTGAGGAGGCCGGTAAGGGCGTTATCGTCAGCACCGCTCAAGCTCAGGACGCCGCTGCCGGTTTTAAGCATCTTGCCGCTGACGACACCGCTGAGGCGAAGTTCGCTGGCATTATTCACTGAAAGCGGGACGTTACCGATCTGGGGCAACTGAAGCGTCAGGTCCGATGCGATTATCGTGGGACCGGAACTCACTTCGTTGGCGATGGTTTCCGTCACGCGAAAAGCACTGCCTCCGATGATGTAGGAATTCCGTTGAAACGTGAGAGACCGGAATGCGGTGTTCGGTGGAAAATCGTTCACGGCGAAGCGCTGGGACACACCATCCGGAAAGACCAGAGCCGCGCCGGGGATGGGTGCGAGATCCTGAGTCCAGTTGCCGGCTGTGGTCCAGTTAGTATCCGCGCCTCCGCCGTCCCATACGAAAGGCGGGTCCGCGGTGAGACTGACATCTCCGCCGGCGTAGGAAATCGCGAAGGCGTGGCCTCCGGAAATAAAACGGGTGAGGTTTGGCAACCCGGTAAATGTGCCCGTCGTGGATCCGCTGAGATGATTAATGATCTCAAAAACTTCGCCCGGCGGAAATTCGGGTCCCACGTTCACGAGCAGCAAGACGTCGAGCAACTCGAGCGGACCGCTGAGAGCGACGCTGCCAGCTTGATCAACGTCAGGGTCACTGGTGGCGCGAATTTCGACATCGAAGACAGCGCCATCGAGCATGCGCAAAGTGCCGTTCACATGCGCATTGTGGTCCGGTATAAAAGTACCCCCGCGGATTTCGACATTTTTGAGCGAGTTGCCGACATTGGGAGCGGTCCCCCCGAGGAGAAAACCACCGGAGTTGACGAGGAGATCGCCACTGACCTCTCCCCATACGTCCATCCAGGCACCGGAATTAACTGTCACGGCACCGGTGATCCGGGCGATACTGTCATTCGACGACTCCACCTGTAAACCCCCGCCCTCCACAGTGGTTTGCGCGCAGGCATTGGTGCCGGTGAGTTTCAAGGTTCCTGGTCCCTGCTTGCGCAGAGTGCCGGAACCGGAAAGTCCCCCGGCAAACAGGATCGGCAGATTGTTATCGGCGACGACGGTTAACATGCGGTCGCCGATGTCCGTCTGGCCGTGAATCTCCAGACCGGATTGCGGGAGGTTGGCCCGGAAGGTCTGACTGCCGCCGAGCATGATGTTTCCTGAGAGCTTCAGGAGGGCCGGACCGGTGACCTGCACACCGCCAAGAAGTGTCATCGGCAAAAGGATCTCTGCAGTGCCCGCCGCCTGGGACTTCACCGCTCCCTCTACCTGCACTGCGTTGCCCTCGAGCTTGAAGTTACCCCCGTCGAAAATGACCGATCCGACAACACGTCCATCCGGGAAATCGTTATTCGACGTAACCGTGGAATTTCCGGTACTGGCAAACTGGATGGAGTCACCGGGCATGGGGGGGATGTTCGAGGACCAGTTTAGCGGTATGGACCAGGAATTATTGAGACCACCCTCGCCGTCCCAAATACAGAGCGCCGGGATGGCCTCGAGGGTCACGTCATTGTCACGTCCGCCGATACCGCCGAAACGCGAACCGTAGGAAATTTGGAAAGGCCTGCCGTTGAGCGTCAGCACGGTGCCCTCGGGCAGACCGGCGAAGGTGCCGGTGATATCATCACTGCCGTCGTTGTCGATGAGCGTAAAGACCGAGCCCACGGGAGGCACGAAGCCGGGGGCGGCGGAAATGTTCAGCGTGGCTCCCAGTGTCAGGGCACCGGTCACTTCCAGATGGTCGTAGTTTGATTCGGCAGTGCCATTGAGGCGGATGTTCAGAGTCGAACCGGCATTGAGAGCGACATCACCAGCGGACTCCAGGGTGTCAGGATTGGTCCAGCCGGGACTCACCGCGCTGCCGGTATTGGCTGTGATGCCATTGACGGTGCCGGCACCGCGCAGCGTGCCGCCGGAGTTTACCACGGCACGGCTGTTGGTTAGGGAGCCGTCCACTCTGAGTATCCCGCCGTTGACGGTCGTTGACCCGTCGTAGGTGGGAGCGCCGATCACCCACAGCGTTCCTGTTCCAGACTTGACGACTCTTCCCGTGCTGAGGAGAGAGGTGATATTGCCGGCTGCGACCGTTTGCCCCGCGCCGTCAATGGTCAGGACCCGGAAACCGAGACTGACCGTGCCGTTGAGAAAGAGATTCGCTCCGCTTTGCGAAACGGTAAACGCCTGGTTCGCATTGAGCGCGAGAGGAAGATTCAGAACCGTATTGCCGGCGCCATGCGTCACATTCAGGCCGGCAGTGAGACCGGCGGAATTCCCTGCGATCGTGTAGCCGGCCGCCGAAAAAGTGAACGTGTTGAAATCGGTGCCGGCGGCGAAATTGTTGTTATTGCTCATCCGGGCTGAACCGGCTGGAAAGGCCAGGTTATCACCGGGATCGGGTGCGGTGAGGCGTCCGTTCCAGTTGGCTCCGTTCGTCCATGAATCATTGGCACCGCCGCCGTCCCAACTCCTGTTGGCAGCCGGCAGCGGGGCGGAGAAGGAGAGCATCACGCCGGCCAGCGTCGCGTCCCGGGTCCGTCGCCATGGTGTCGTGTGAACTTTCATCGTGGTCCTGGTTGGGCTCGCGGCGATTTCGGGATCCGATTCTCGAACCTTTCGATTATGCCCCGGCGGTCCCGGCCTCCGCCAGAAAAAACGCATGCCCCCGGGCACGCTGGAGCAGGCGGGATTTCTGGTTTGATTTGGTCGGATTTGGTCGGATTTGGTTTGATCTGGTCGGATGGGGCGGTGGCGAGGCAGCCCTGTGAAGAGGGCCAATGGGCCAATAGGCAAAACCGCGGAACGGGTGAAACGAGGGAGATTTGGTTTGATTTGGTTTGATTTGATTGGAACTTCCGAAGGAGAGGCCTTCCCGCTCGGAAGGGAACAAACGCGCGGCAAGGAAAGGTTGGGGTTTGATTAAATACCAAAAGACTCCCTTAAATTGGTTGGATTTAGTTTGATGCGGTTTGAGGAACGGGAGGGAAGCGGAAGCCACACGGCGGTATGGAGAACGGGCGGGTGCTGCAGGAGCGCCCGGGCTGACGGGGCGGATTTAAAAATTGCTGGTTTTATCCGGCTTGATTTACCTTGATTTGGCTTGATTTCCGGGGTGGAAGGGGCGGACGGGAAGCCGGGTACCCGGAGACGTCGCAAGGGCTGCGCAGTGCGACTTGGGACTGCCGGCAAGACGGCACAAATGATGGGGTGGCTTCGATTCACTGGAGACACACGGACACGATCCACCCGGGCGGGAGGAGAGGTAAGAAGTAAGATTTAAGAGGTAAGAGGTGGCTTGATTTGGTGGTGGGGAACGAATATCGAGAAACGCTGTTAAGTTCGGTAAGCCATCAGTGATGGGCCGGGTTAACTGCGGCAGCCCTTGCGGGTAAGTCTTTTACAGAGCCCAGGCTGCACTTATCAGGGAGGTGATTAACGCAAAAAAAGTCAAATGATTCCGGCAGGGAAATTTTCGGAACGGAAACAGAAGGAGGTGAACCGGGAAAATGGAGCGGCCGAGAGATGGGATTCGTTTGCGAGCCCGGCACATTTTGTTAGGAACCTCCATTTATGGCGGTCAGAAAGGCAAGTCCGGTTGTGCCAAATCCACGATTTTCCCGGTGTATCGTTACCATTCAATTGGTAACGATGGGGCCTTACGAAGGGAGGCCGGGGAAGAATAACCCCCGAATCAATCTGTCACCGCCCACGTTACCAGTTCCAGCACACGGCGCAGGCCGTCGTCGCCGCCGAGGCTGCCTTCGTTGAACGGGCTGCGCGGGATGGGTTTCCAGCCATCGCGCGACTTGTCAGGCTCCGGCTGCGGCAGGCCGGTGAGCGAAGGTTCATATTGTCCGTTGTTGCCGCCGAGCTTGTAAATAACGACATCCAGCGAAGGCACGATGAACACGCCAAATCCGCCGGCACCGGACTTGTAAAAAGCATCCCGGGGCGCGCCGATCACGTGTCCGTCGGCGTTGTGCTCGAATTGAAGGCTGAAGGGTGTGTGCGGATTGTAAGGCGACGGCTCATGGCACTTTATGATATAATCCGGCGGCACCAACTGGCGGTCGCCCCATTTGCCGTCGTGCAGCAGACAGTAGCCAAAGCGCAGGGCATCCGTGGCGTGGACAGCGATGCTGCCCGCGCCGTTCGCATGCGCCATGACGAAGTCCTTGCGATGCAGGCAATAACCCCACGGTCCCCAGCCCATGGGCCTGGCGAGACGTTCATTGATGTAGTCCTGCAATTCCATGCCGGTCACGTGGCGGAGCACCAGGGACGCGATATGCGGAGCGGGGGAGGAATAGGAATATCCCGCGCCGGGGTCCGTCCACAGCGGCACGCGCAGGGATGAGATATCGAGGTCGCGGTAATTTTGTCCCGGCACCGCCTTCATCGGAGACGCCACTCCATTCACCACGCCCACGGGTGAGCCGCCCTCGCCATTGTACCCAGCCGTCATACACAACAGTTGACCCAGCGTGATCTGTGCCTTGCGCGGATCATCGAGCGGAAACGCCTCGGGCAGGTATTTTTCCGTGAAGACTTTCGTGTCGAGACCCTCCGGAATTCTTTCGCGGAACTCCTGGAGCATGATGCCGCAGGCGATGCTGGTATAGGCCTTGCCTGTGGAGGCCATATCCGGATTCGCATTCCGGCTGGCCCGGCCAAAGTACTTCTCAAAAACCAGATAGCCGTGCCGCACCACCAGCAGCCCGCCGTTTTGCGTGCCGCGCCGGCAGATTTCATACGCCTTCTCCAGCCGCGCAAGGTCCATGCCGGCAAGCTTCCGGATTTCCTCCGGCTGCGTTAGCGTTCGCCAGCCGCCATTGCCGTCCGGCGGAGGGAAGTAATCGGCCGCGCGGGCCTGGCCCGCGGGCAGCACAGCGAAAAGCAGCAGCGAAGCCTGAAACAGCGCCCGGCAACGGAGGCGGCGAAGGGAGAATTTCATTCCCCGAAGGAGCCGCGAACGGCAGCGCGGTCAATGCAACTTCCAGCAGGCAATTCCGTAACAGGGGGCAAATATGCAGATGGAACACGTCCCCGCATCGTGCAATCCTCAACGTCCCGCAGAAGACCGCGAAAGTGAGCACGCCGCGTTATTCCACCATGCATTCAGGAGAACCATGTCTCATCCTGGAGGATGGGATCGATTATGATTCGTTTCCCGAGGCGGCCGATGCGTGGGCCTCCAGGCTGCAGTTCGCTGTCAGGGACAAGGTTGACGGTCCGGATGTTCGCCTGTGGATATGTGAAAGGGAGGGAAAGCGTTACCGGCTCGCTTTTGATGACTGGTTTCCAGAATTGAGCCTTGAGCCCTGCGACGCTGAAGCGGCGGTGGAAATTCCGCGGATCGGGGCGGCCATTGGGGCTGTACAGCCGGGAGCTACGGAACGATGAATCTCAGCCGGAAAAACGACCGCCGGGTGTCGTGGCTGGCGGGGATGCTGACCTGCCATGCGGAGAGGCGGCGGGAGGATTGCTCTGGAGTGGTGGTTTCGGTAACGGTGACGCCGGATCTGGTATCGGCGTCGCTGGTGGAGAGGCGGGCGTCCTCCTGCCACGCGGAGAGGTTGGCGGAGGATTCGGCGATGATTTCGGTGCCGGTGGCGTCGAGGTTGCGGGTGAACGAGAGGGTGGTGGCTCCGCCCGGGGCGGGAGCGGCGGTGAGTTTTTGGGCGACACTCCCCTGCTCTTCTGCGGTGCGGGGATTCGTACCATACACGAATTCCTCCAGATTCGTTAGACCGTCACCGTCGTTGTCCACGTGCATGGTGGTTTCAGAAGGAGTTTGGAGATTCACCTCAGACCACACTTTGTAGGAGGTGGCTTGAGCGGGTGCGGACGGATGCGCAGACTTCCAATACGTTAGGAGAGTGTTGAGGGCTTCGGGTGGATTGGTGGAAGGAGGGCGGCCAAGCTGGTCGCGGGTGTTGACGCCGTGGCAGGAGGTGCAGGCGCGGAGTTCGCCCGCATTGAAGCTGAGCCAGTAGCGTTCGCGGACGACGGCGTCGCCGTCGTCATTGGCGAGCTCCCACGAGACGGCGCGTCCTGCGGGAACGATGGCCGCCATGCTTCCATCGTGCGCCACCGGGGTGCTTCCCGCCGGAGCGGCGGACGGTGGATTGCCGGTAAAGGCTTCGGCGCGCATGGTGCGGGCGGTGATGCGGCGGCCTGCTTTCGGCGCAGAACCCTCCGTAGCAGCGTAGGCCCGGAGATACTCGCCCTGGAAAAACTGAACGCGCTCCACCGTGTGCACCGGCTCGCCAGGTGCGGTGGACGTCACGCCCTCCTGGACGGCCAGATTGACGAGTTGCTGGCGGTCGGCCTGGTCACGGGTGGTTACATTCCGGCAACTGAGGAGGGCTTTGTTTTCATCGCGCAGCCACGATTTGAAACCGGATGGGGAGACTCCGGCACGAATGAAAATGGAAGCCTCCGGTGTTTCCAAGGGTACCGTTAGGGCGGGGGGAGAAGTGCGGGCAATGACTTCCACCGGCTGGAGTTGCCACAGGTTGGCGGTGCGGGTGACTTCTTCACCGCTGACGATTTGGGTGGTCTCCCTAACGGCGGGAACCACGAGCGTGGAGCCGCGCTCGAGCCGCGTAAAACCATCGGCGGCGCGGATGGTGAAGCAGGCGGAGGGAATGAAATCCGGCGGCACCGGCTGGTTGACGACGTCGCCGTAGTGGGAGTGGCTCAGCGGCGGGCCTGGCACCCATGAGCCGAGGAGCCGTCCGTTTTGCATCCACGACGTGTCCCGCGCGAGGCCTTCCTGACTGATAAGCCTGACGGTTACCTGATCCGGATTCATGGTTGGCGGCGCGAAGACACTCACCGCGCGCCCGGCGGAAACGCTGGTGGCCAGCACATCCACGCCAAGGTAGCGCCCGGGCTGGGCGGGATGCTCGGAAAGATGGAGGAAAGCAGTGGCGCGGGTTAGGGCGGGCAGCGTGCCGTCAGGCGGCAGCGTCGGTACGTTTGGCTCGAAATTAATCAGTTCCGGCTCGGGGCCGGAACGCGGAAAAGCGGGAGTCAATTCATGCCGGCCAAGGTGATTGAGTGTATTGAGATCGTTGCCGTCCTGATTGATAGTCCACGGCAGGAAGAGATCGAAGCTGAGACCAAAGTTCGTGTCCGCTCCCGGAAGCGGCTCGGGGAAGATTTCCTGCCAATTGCCATAGGTCGCGGCGGGCGACTCGTTTTGATAGTCCACAGGGAAGTGCGCATTGTCCGCAGCGTGTTCGTCGCGCTGCAGCAGATCCCAGCGCGTGAACATGACGCGGCCAAAGCTGTCCACAAACGGCTCAAATGCACCGGACGGCGCATGGGTTAACATGGCGGGTGAGGATTCCGCCGACGCCTGGGGATCCAGCGTCCACAATCCGGTGCCCGCGGGGGCCATGCCTTTCTCATCGAGGGCCGGATAAAGATGGCGCTCGGTGGTGACGGGACAATCCGTGGCATAGACGATTCGGCCATCGGACAGATACGCAGGCTGCACATTGTTATAGTCCGGATGCTGATGCGGCACCAGCGTGATGACCGGCGTCTCATTCATGCCGAGACCGGTGATCTCGTAAATCTGCCAGTGGAACGTGCGAGTATCCGCAGCATCCGACGGCGCGCCCCGCACCATGCTGAAGAGCGCCTTTGTGCCGCTGAAGTGCACATGGGGATCGCGCACGGCGATGGCCGCGTCTCCTTTCTGCACGCTGCCGGCGATGCTGAATCCGGCGGTGCGCGTCAGGTTCTTCACCGCCCGGTTTGGATACACGATCATGAGATCGCCCCCGCGCGGCGCGGCGGCAGTGGAAGCCTGGAGGCTGCCATCGATGGAGGTTACGGTTTGATGCGCTTCGGACGGAGCGACCTGAGTGACGAAGAGAATGGGATTGTCGATCTGGGCACTGACCATCGCCGGCAGTGCGTGCATCAGCAGCGCCAGGAAAAGGAAGCGGCGGAGTTTCATAAAAATATCAGGGTTCGGGTTTTGACATGAAAGCGAGCGAAGGGAAAAGGTCAGCGCGAGACAGGACGGAGACTTCCGAGAACGTCCCACATGAGGAATTGGCGATCGCCGGTCACGGGAAGGCGCAGCACCACTTCACCGGCATCGACGAAAGGCTCCACGTCCTGCCAGATCTTCAAGTCGGCGGAAACCTGACCCATGATCCCCAATCCCGCGGGACGTCCTTCGATATCGAAAACCGGATCGGTGCGACAGCGGAATTCGAGCATGCCATTCGTAAGAATCCGGCGGGGAAGATTGGCGAGCGCGGCGGCATTGACGGGATGGTCCGCAGGATACTGCGGGTCCATGCCGAAGAGGACTTTCCGGTAATTGGTGACGCCGTCTCCCGCGTCGCTGAACATTGCATTTCCCACCTGTTCGAATTCAAGTTTCTCGATGGCGCGGAAATCATAAAGGTCGTCGATGCCTGGCGGTTCGGGCGACAATTGATAAAACGGGGTGCCCGCTGCCGAGGCGACACGGATGGTGTAGCGCACACCCTGCTGTGTCCGGAAGCAGTAACGGCCCGCCCGCGATTCATAGGCACCCGCAAGGCGCAGTGTGGGGAGCGAGTCGCCGGTGTAGATGCTGGCCGTGAGATCGGCGGGGAGGTTGGCGTCCACGCCGGTCTCCTCCAGGACAGGGCCTGAAAGATTGAGAAGATAGAGGCCGCTACTGGGAGCAGTCCAGTGCCACCATGTGGTGGCTGTTTGTTCAGTGAAGTGCCCCTCCTGGCCAATGATCAGGGAAACAGGCGGCTCTCCCGGCTCGATGGTGGCGCGCGTCCACTCATACCGAAGCGGATTGGCCCCCGCCGAACCGTGATGAATGCCCTGAATGGGGCCGTGCGATTGCCATTGCTGCGCCGTGATCCGCCGGCTGTCCGAAAAGTCGTCGTTGGCGGGACGCACATCCACCACCGGCCACAATTCCAGCCGGAAGACGAAAGGAAACGCCAGCGTGTCGTCCTGCCCAATGCCCGCGAACCAGTAGGTCTGCCCCTGTTTGGCGGGGAAATACAGTCCGCCGCTGTCGTGGGGCACGGTGTCCGGGATGACGATGTCATCCATGTCAGGACCGGTAAAAATCAAAAGAGCCTTCAGGGGGGAGTCGAAGACCTCCACGTTGCAGCGGACCCGTTGATCCGCGGGGGCCTGCCACTTCCACCAGACGGCGGGGGTACGGGTCCGCAGGCCGCTCTCCCATGTGAAATCGCGCAGGATCTCTATTTCTTCAGGACTGTTAACGTCGCCGCGGGTGGTGGCTGTTCCTGCGGCGGGGAGATCCGGCGGCAGCACCAGAGCGGAGGACGGATCTGTGTGTTCCGCGAGCGTTTGCCGCCGCATTTCGAACCACGTATCTGTCCAACTGTCGCTCAACCGGAGCCAGTAGCTCTGGCCGGCCTGAAGTTCCCAGGTGCCGGTCCGTGTATCGCGCGGGACCAGAGTGTTTGTCTCCGGATTGGTGAAAATGGTTGCGGGGGATCGGCGGTTGGAGAAATCAAAACGTCCGCTTTCCGCAGCGATCCAGCGAAACCACCGCTCGCCGCCGATCTCCACCGGCGGCCATGGGGCAGCGGGCTGCCATGCCGGTTCTGCGGTCACACCAAGATTGATCGCGGTCTGCGATACGATGTTTTCCGGACGTGCGAGGAAGTCGAGGCGCATGGCGCAACTTTCATTCCCCGCCAGCGGGGTGAACACTGCCCTGATCAGATAGGTCTTACCGGCCTCCACCGATTCCACACGGCGCTCAAAAGTCCGCCGGGCGCCCGCGATGATTTGGGTGCCGGTAAAAATCTCCACCGGCACGCGCGGTTCGTCCGACTGGATGCGCAGCCATCCGTTTCCGGGCGCCACCCATTTCCACCAGAGAGTGCCGGTGGCCTCCGCTTCCCATGGCACGGGCGGCAGTTCCCCGGGTTCCAGCGTGGCAAGGCTCCGGTGACCAGAGAGACGGAAATCCGGCTGTGATCCCAGATCAACCGCCTGAGCGAGCGAATCATTAGCAACGGGAGTGCCCAGCAAGTACACGCGGAGTTCCAGCGTGTAGCGGAGCGGACGGTAGAGGTTCACTTCCATCCACACTTTCTCTCCGGTGCGCAGATACTGCAATGTGGAAGCGGAGTGATCCGTGCCCTCTTCATAATGCAGGGCCATTTGCCCGGCGGCCGAGTAAAAATGGTAGATGCCATTTGCCGGCGCCGTAAAAACCCACCACAGGGGCAGCCACTCCGATTCACCCTGGAGGATGGGGACGCCGGGCCAATCATAACGGATGGCCATTGGGAAGACCCCTGGTATGACCGCGGCATTTTCGCGGGAGGTATTTGCCGGAGAACGGGATTCCACCTTTTCAAGATTGAGTGTGTAGGTGGAAAAAGGGCGGTCTGTGGCCGGGTCTCCGCCGGGTTTGCTGAGCACGGCGAAGTCATAGACCACCCCTCCAATGGCCGAAAAAATCTCCCCTTCCATCGGAACCGGCCCGGTTTCCCAATCGCCCGCGATGCCTGCGGGGCCTCCCGGCGACATTCGCCGTTTCGCGACGAGTCGGAACAAATCAAGACCTTCATTATAAAAGGTGTACTGCCCTGTGGCTGGGCAGTTCCACTCCCACCACTGCATGGAACCGAAGTTACCGGGCACGCCGTACCAGTAACCGATGGGGGTCATCAAGGATATCAAATGCGCTTCCTGCGTGGGCGGGGCCAGGTTGGATGAGGTGACCTTCAGCGGCAGGGTTCCTGACAAAACTGCGCGGTGCGCGAGGGTATCGTTTTCCGGCGGGCCAGGACACGGGGCGAGCGTAAGGGTGGCCAACGGAGGATTTCCCGGCGCGGCGACACCCGGCATTTCGAGCCTGGCTGCTATTTGATAGCGTGTGCCGGCACGGGCCTGGAAAATCGTGTCCCTGCGGAAGGTAACTCCAAGATGATTGCCGTTCTGGACGGGAACGAGGGTCTTGAGGCTGTCGCCTGTGAAGACCAAGGTTTCCTGCGCAACCTGATCGGGCATGACCACGGCGGCCCTGAACCAGCCATCCACAGGGGCGGTCCACTCCCACCACAAGCTGCCTGCGCGCCGGCCGTCTCCACCTTGCTGTGCTTCCTCCTCCAACGGATCGAGAACTTCATAGGAAAGGGAGGGCGCAAACCGGATCGGTTCCTCTATCACTTCCTGGAAGGCGAGCCTCTTTCGATGCGCGAAGTGGTCGTTGCCGCCGACAGCAGCGGCCACCTCAGCGAAAATGAGCATTATCGCCGCGATACGAGCGATGGCATCCATGCGCGCCAAAGGATGAGGCGAAAAGCTAAAGGCGCCGTTAAAACCCGGTTTGGAATTTCCCTGTTGGGGCGTAGGGGATCGCCTGTCGGAAGCAGAGAATGAAATGTCAGGCGCGGCGCCTGAGCGAGGACCAGACGATGCCGGCTCCGCCGACGGCAAAGAGCATGGGCCACCAAAGGGTGTAGATGGCGGCCTTCGTATGGTGTTCCAAAACGGCCTCGGAGGGAGTGGCGGGATTTACCCAGCAGGAGGTCTTGAGGCCCGCAGGGAATTTTTTTACGAGCTTTGCCGCATCTTCGCGGTGCGGCGTCCGCAGAGCAAGGTCTTCGCCTTCATTGAAGGCATAGGTGCCGCGGCGCCAGCGGGTACCGGTGTGGTTTTCTCCATTGTATGAATAGATGTATTTTAGAAAGACACGTGAGACGGGCTCGGCGAAGTCGCTGATGCGATGTTCATCCATGCGGCTTTCTGTGATTTCGCACGGTGTCTCAGTCCATGCGCGTGTTTCCATGGCTCTCCTGTAGGGAATGAACAGGAGGGCGGTTCCGGCGAGCCCGGCGGCCATGAGAAAGAGACCGATACAGAGCTTGAGGATGCGCGCGGAAGCGGTGGGTCTGCTCATGCTGCTGGTTCCTGCGGCTCCCTGGCCCATTTTGGAAGATCGCTGCCGGAGATGACGAGACAGATTTCGCCCTTCGCCGGATGTTTCCGGTAATGAGCGTGAATTTCCGCTGCGGTGCCGCGGCGGTATTCCTCGAACTTCTTGGTGAGTTCACGGGCCACACAGATGGGACGGTCCGGAGAGAGCCGCGCCAGCAGTTCCAGGGTGCCATCGATGCGGTGAGGGCTTTCAAAGAAGACCGTGGTTTCCTCACGTTCAAGAGCGCGTGTTAGGGCGCGCTCGCGCTGGCCGCTTTTCACAGGCAGAAAGCCGCCAAAGAAGAAGGCATCCGCGGGAAACCCGCTGCCGATGAGAGCCGTGGTGACAGCGCTGGGGCCAGGCAGGACCTCCACTGGAATACCTGCACGGATGCAGGCATTCACGAGACGCTGGCCGGGGTCGGACACGCCAGGCATGCCGGCATCTGAAATGTAAGCGACGGTGCGGCCCTGCTGGAGTTCGGTGATCAACTGAGCGGAACGCGAGGCTTCATTGTGCTCGTGAACACTAACAAGTGATTTTCTCAGACCAAGATGCTGCAGCAAAATGCCCGAATGCCGGGTGTCTTCGCACGCCACGGTGTCCACCGCCGCGAGGCATGCGCGGGCGCGCTCCGTGATATCGCCCAAATTCCCAATGGGAGTAGCGATGATGTAAAGCCTGCCGGACTGAATTTCCATGAACGCTCACGGATGGCGGCGATTGAACCGGGCGAAACAGGAAAGTGGAGGGCACGATGATCACGACCTCTACGCTGGAATCTCGAACAGGTGCAGCGGCGAACTGTTAGCGGGGTACTGGCCGTCTTTGGTGAGTTGGCGGCCGTTGCCGTTGCTCTCGCGATTGGTTGAGGTGACAACGAAACGGCATCCATCGGGATGGAGGGCGACGGCGTGGAGGTTGGGGATATCGCTGTGGGTGAAGAACGGCTCCTTTTCCTGCGGGCGCAGGAAGATGATCTTGCCGCTGCCGGGCTGGCCGCTGGTGACAGCGATGAAATAGCCCTGCGGATGCAGCGTGAGGTCGTGGATGAAGCCATCCTTTGCGCCGAATCGGGTTTCGCTGATGCGCTGGCCGGTGTTGAAATCAAACTGCAGGAGAAGAGGCGCGCCTTCAAGGAAGCCGCCGCCCTCCGGCTGACAACCGGCGGCGACGAGCGTGCGGCCATTATCGATAAACGTTAGGACACGAAGACCAGCGACGTCCTGGAGACGGGAGAGTTTATAAAAGAGACCGCCATCGAATTCCCGCACCGTTTTGCCCGCAGCGAAATCGAGAGCGAACACTTTGCCGAACATATCGCCGAAAATGATCTGCGAATTGTCCGGCGTGAATGTCAGGGAAAACACATCGCTGGTGTGCTCGAACTTCGCGGCGGGTGAGCCGTCCGCAGCGTTCCACACACGGACGAAACTATCCGCGCTACAGGTGGCGAGGAGCTTTCCGTCAGACGAAACGGCGATACGGCGAATCGTGCCATCATGCGCAGCGGTCTGCTCCCATTTCACCGCCGGCGCATCACCTTCTACAGGCGTGCAGGCAAGACGGCCCCAAGAGTCGGAGACGAACAGCAGCTTTTCCGCGGGGTGGAAGGCGATGGATTGCACCCAGCCGTTACCACCAGTGACGGGAGGCAGCGGAAGAAGATCGTTATCCGCAACGCGCCAACGCATGACCGCGCGGTCCATGGCCCCGGATGCAAGAAATTGACCGCAGGGACTGAATCGAGCGGAAAAAAGCTGGCGGTCGCAGGGCACGGTCTTCAGCAGCTTCGGCTTCTGCGATTTGGGGTCGGCGTTCATGCGAGCGCCTCCTTGATAGGGTTCATCTCCTCGTGCGCGAGCGGCAGAGGCTGACCGTGGTTGTCGTATTCCACCTTCTTCGAATCGATGCCGAGCGCGTGAAACCACGTGTGGAAGACGGAGCCGATGTCATAGCCGCTGTCTTTGACGAAAGTGCCCTTTTCGTTCGTTGCACCGATCACTGAACCGGGCTTCAGCCCGCAGCCGGCCATGCCGATGCTCCACGCTTCCGGCCAATGGTCGCGGCCCACATGGCCGTTGATGCGCGGGGTGCGGCCAAATTCGCTCATGGCGATCACGAGCGTGTGTTCGAGCAGTCCTGTTGCCGCAAGGTCTTCGATGATGGATGCGAACGCCCTATCAAATTTCGGAACGAGCGAGGCATGAGCGTTGAAGTTATCACCGTGCGTGTCCCAGCCGTAACTGTTCACCTTCACAAAACGCACGCCGGCCTCCAGCATATTCCGCGCGATGAGCATGTGCTGACCGATTTCCGTGCGGCCGTAACGCTCAATGTCCTTTGCGGGCAGCTTGCTGGTATCAAAGATATCCGCGCGCCGCATCAACTCGCGGGCCGTGTCGAACACGTAACTGCTGGCTTGAGTAAATTCCGGACGGCGTTTTGAGGCATAGCGCTTGTTCATCATTTCGCGCAGTTCGTTGCGCTCATCGTCCTCTTCCGGAGTAAGCGAAGAATGCCGCAGCAAATCCGCTGGAGGCTTGCCATCGCCAAACGCCAGCGAGCCGTATTGAGGTCCCAGGAATCCCGCGTCCTCCGTGCGGAATCCACCGCCACCAGGCTTGATCCACACATAAGGCGGCAACTTCGTTTGCGTCGGTCCCATGAGTTTCGCGATGGCTGATCCGAAATAAGGATAAGCCACGCCGCGGTTCAACGGATCGCCGCGCTGAATGCGGTCCACGCCCGAGGAATGGGCGTTGTCCTTCGTGCATAAGCTGCGCACTACACAAAGGCGGTGCATCTGTTTGGCGCACATGGGCATCAACTCAGAGAGATGAACGCCTGGCACACTTGTGGGAATGCTGCGAAACGGCCCGCCAAATGTGGTGTTAGGCTTGGGATCCCAGCTTTCAAGCTGGCTGATACCTCCATCCAGCCACACGAAGAGAACCTGTTTCTCTTTCCTCTTCATCTCCTCCGCTGCGGAGGCACTAATCAATCCACCGAGAGCGCCAAAAGCGAACGCTCCCGCCGTGGCTCCGAAAAACCGGCGGCGGGAAAGCATGTGTTCAATGGGAGTGCAGAGCGAACTCACGGTGGAAAGACGTAACCGAAAAACCCTTACTGAAAAAGCATCGCAGATGCGTAATCCCCGCCTGGAGCTAACCGGGGGCTCTCCTGTCAATCCCTATATCATCTAAACCGCCGCATCCCTTGAAACCATCTGCGTTAGTCTATTCTGACGTTAGTCGAATGTGAGTTCAACGGTGAGGCTGCCGGCGGTTCCGTTTCCGGGAATGTAGTCGATGGTGCATATGGGGTCGAACCAGTCGTGATAAATGGTGAAATCGACGTCGCCGGTAAGGGGCTCGGGGTGCCAGTTGCCTTCGACAGCGGAGACGGTGGCGCGACCGTCGAGATGCCCGCGGACCCGCAGGGTGACGCCGGAGACATCCTGTCCGCGCTCGGCGCGGAAGGTGATCGGGCGGGGCTGAGAGGCGTCCACCACTTCAACGCGGTGCACGTGTGGTCCGCCAAAGACGCCGGCGCCCCACAGGATCACGGCAAGGATTCCGGCGAAACCCAGGACGGAAAACGCAATGAAAAACCTCATCGCAGGGGGAGCTTTTACCCGGCACGCGGTCATGCCGGCAAACCCGCCCACGCCACCTGCATTGATCTCCGGAGTGCCATCGCAAGGCGCGTGCGGGTCCGGAGTCTCCAATGGTTGCGGCATCGCGCATTCTACGGAGGTCATTTGCGGAGTCAAAACACAAACACCCGTCACAGGAGCCGCGCTGCTCTTAAACTACAGGATCCACCACTCATGTTTCAGGCTCGTATCATCCATTTCCGGATCAGTGGTTGGTGAAGAACTCGATGGAGGACAACATAGCCCACACATAGTGGCCGAGGGTACGCTCACGCTGCTCCGTGTGTTTGGTGAGATATGCCCCCAAGGCCGATTTTTCCTCCTCCGCTGGAGGCCGGGAAAGGATCGCGGGATAGAGTTCGTCGGCCACCTGCGCAGAATCGGTCAGGGCGGCAACGCGATCCATGAGATTGCCGCGACGCTTCTGCAGACACCAAAGGACCAGTTCGTTGTTGCGAAGGAAGAGCGCGGCTTTGAGAGTAGGATTGACCGTCAATTCCGGCTCTTTGGGAGCACCGGCGAAAGCGGCGCTGAAGGCTTTCTCAAAGTCGGCCGACTTGTAGCGCTTGCCTTCGATTCCGTCCCAACCGGTTCCTGAGACGACGCGGTCGTATTCGCCGGTGGCTGTGAGAAAGGCGCGGGTCAGTTGAGCGGCTGAGAGCGGACGTTCGATGGAGACGCTGAAAGTTTCATGCGGAGGGTCTTTGGCATCGCCGGGAAGCACACTCGAACGCTGCCAGGTTTTTGTCAGAGCGAGTTCACCGATGAGCCATCGCAGGTCGAAGCGGTGAGCGGTAAGTTCTTTTGCCAGAAGGTCGAGCAATTCCGGATGCGAGGGAGGATTCCCGCTGTGGTGGAGGTCGAGAGGTTCCACGAGCCCGCGGCCCATGAGCTGCCACCAGATGCGGTTGGCGATGTTGCGGGCAAAGAGCGGATTGTCAGGCGACGTGAGTTTGGCGGACAGTTCACGCAGCGGGCTGAACTTTGGAATGCCGCTTCCGTCCTTGTTAGGCGGCGGCGTCAGCCACTGGGCATCCGCGGGAATATCCACCTCCGCGCCAAGAGGCACGCGAGGCCCCGTCTCGCCTTTCACTCCGTTCAGGACCGAGGTGAAGGCGAACTTTTTCTGCATAAGGCCTTCACTCACCCAGCGGGTTTTGTAGTCGCCAGAGGGCTCGTTCAACCTGACGTTTTGGAAGGCGACGAAGAGCCCATTAAAGTCCGCCTGTTTGTAATCCTTCACCGTGAGATGCTTGTGGCACTGGCAGCACTGGAGATCGACCCCCGTGAAGAACCGGCCTGCATCGCGCGTGAGACCGGGGTAATCGGTTTCCTGCTGGCCTTCCTTTTCGAGCCGGCGGGTGATGAAGTATCCCGCACCGCGAAGCTTCGCCTCTTTGAAATCCGGACTGAGGATTTCTCTTACCATCTGATCCCATGGCTTGCTGGCGGCGAACGATTCTGTTAGATAGCGCTTCCAGTTCCCGTCGTCCCCGCGGCGCTCCATGAGTTGAATGTTGAAAACATCCGCCATGCGTTCGGCAAACTCCGGAGCCGAGATCAGCTTTTGGAGCAGCTTCGCGCGTTTGTCAGGATCAGTATCAGCGATGAAGGCACGGACCTCAGCAGCAGCGGGAATAGTGCCGGCGAAGTCCAGCGAAGCCCGGCGCAGAAACCCGGCATCGTCCACCGGTCCAGCCAGCGGCGACTGCGCGGCCAGAGCTTTTGCCTCGATCAATTGGTCCACCTGTGACGCGAGCCGCTCTTCCGCGGCGGAAAAGCCGCAGGCGATGAAGGGCATCGCGCATCTGAGCCAGTTTTGCAGCAGGAGAAGCATCGAAACTGATACCTTCTCCTGGTGTCTGTGGTCAAATCCGCAATCACCGGCTCAGCGGCAGGGCACCCATCGGTCATTTCCCGTTCACGATCTTCTCCGCGAGATCGCGGCGGGGGCCGTGGGGCATGGCGGCGACGGTTTTGGCACCGGTGCCGGGATAAAAGGTGTTGCTCTTCCAAAGTCTGACAATTTCCCCGAAAACGCGGTCCCCGTCGCTGCCCGCCGGAAGAGCGGCGAACCACTGGAACAGCGTGGCCGCGCGTTCCGGATTGAGATGATTTAGGCCGTTTTTGGATTGCTGAATCAGCACGAGTCCGTCGTCCGGGGAAAGGCCGTGAAGATATTCCGTGAAGCCGGGGAAATCGCCGAGCACGGCTCCGGGAGCGAGTTGCCCAAGGGCCACGGGGCGATCTTCATGCGGCAAATTATCGACCCATTGGAAGGCGGCGCGCGTGTCACCGAAATGGTTTCGGGTGAGCGTTTGCAGCAGGGCGGTCCGGGTGTTGAGGTTTTCCGTTTGGAGCACATACTGGAGGGCGGCGGCGGCATCCTGTTGTTCCCAGCGCCCCAGGATATTTCCCACACTCCCCGCGGGCAGCACACCGATGTTCTGCTGCAGCCATTCCAGATCGGCTTTCGGGTCCGTCCCGGAGGTGCCGTCGAAAAACATCGTGACGAGGTCCTGGCGAAACTGGGAGGGGCCGTTTTGAAGATAAGCGAGGGCGGCCGCACGGTCCGACTTCATCCACTGCCGCAACACCGCTTCCATGGCGGCGGAGCGGTAGATCGGGTTCAGCGTTTCCGCCCATGAACGGGCCGCGGTGAAATCTTTGGCGGCAAGATATTCAGCGTATCGCCGCGCGAGTTTGGCGCTGATTTCAGAGCCCGGCATGGCGCTGAGACTGGCGGCGGCCTCCGCAGGCGTGACGACGCTGAAGTCGATGTTTCCTTTGTCTTCAATTGCGAGCCGCAGCGAGGGACCGCAGCCGATCCAGCCGTCCACGCGTCCCACCCAGCGGAAAGCGGCGCGGGCATCGGTCTCCGCCAGATAGATCATCTTGCGGTAAAAGAAGCGGCTGTTCCTCAGACCGAAGCGCGCGGGAACCTCATGCGCCGCGGTGAAGGCGGCATCGACATCCTGACTGATCCACACATCGAAAAACGCCTCCACGACTTCCTCCGGCGGCTGCGGACGCGTGCGCAGCAGCCATGCGAAAAACGCCCGGGGATTGCGCCGCGCCCATTCGCGCGCCGCCGCGACCCTGTCTGGATTGCCGCGCATGGATTTCTCCACGTCCGCAATGTTAGGCCCCGGGTGTTCCGCAGGTTCGTCACGCGGGCGCACCGCCGCAGTCGTCTGCGAAGACAGCGGCGCAGCGGGCAGGGCGACGCCGAGTCCCCAGCCCGCGGCGCAGGCCGCGCAGGCCACGAATATTCTCCAGAGCGGTTTCATGGCGGTTTCGCGGAGGGTTTTCCTGAATTGTTAGGGACGCTCTGCTTTTCCGCGCCGGCTGGAGCCTGCGGGTTTTTTTCCCGCCAGTTTTCCTTTGCCGCCTCCTCAGCTTCGCTGCGCGCCGCGGGATCGCTGATGCTCGCAGCCCAGGCCATCGCGGCGTCGAGGCGATCGCGTGACAATTCCTTCGCGATGCCGGCGGCGGCCGCATCGCGCAGCGGTCCTGCGGCTAGCGTATTCACCCACGTGCCCGCCCGCACCGGATCGATGCTGCTCCATGTTTCGGCGATGCTTTGGAGCCCGGCCACTTGCAGCGTCGAATCAGACAGGCTGGCCACCGCAGCAGCCGCGGCCACCGGGTCACGCGCCGCCCAGTCCTTACACAACCCTCCGATGGCCTGCGAACGGGCTGGCGAGACCGGCAGCGCGGCAATAGCGGCGGTGGCTTGTTCCGGCAGCGTTCTGCTAAACTCCGCACCCGCTTCCTTCAGGAAGGCGAGTTGTTCGCTGACGGGCATCCGGGGAACCGTGGTGAGTTTCTGGCGCACCGGCAGTTGCTGCAGGAGCTTGCGGCGCGCTTCCGCCGCTCCCGGCGACTCGCCCAGGGCCAATGCGGCATCGATGGCTCCCTTGCTGTCCTCCAGCACCCAAAACGGCATCAAGCGTCCCACCACGGCGCTGCGAAATTTTCCCGGCGGCTGCCGCGTTGCCCAGGCTCCCAACTGCAAAAGCCGGCTCGCCGGGTAATATTCCAGAATCGCCATCACGATCTCCAGCGCGCGGGCGCGATCAGTTAGGCCATCGATAAAAGCGAGCGTGCCCGCGGGATCGAATTCGAAGAGAGCTCTCGCGAAATCCCCAGGTTTTCTGCCGGCCGCCTCCGCAAACGCCGCCAGCGCCGCATCGCTGCCAGCGCGTGCAGCGGAAAGAACCCGCAACTCCGGCGACGGGTCCTTCCCACTCTCCTTACGCGGAGTCTCCACCGTGACCGAAACTTCGTTATGCTTCGCAGCTTCCTCTTCACGCTCTGCCGTCACACGCTGCCGCGCAGCCTCGAATCCCAGCAAACCCGGCACCGCGATTCCAAGAACGGTCAGGACAAGTGAACGCACCCTTTACGATACCGGCGCTCCAAATCAGCACCAGCGTTTTCGTGTAAAGCGACTGTAAAGCCGCTTCTTCACCTGAGTCCCCGTCTGCACCGCGTTCACCCCGCATTCAGCGCGAGGGTAAACTCTGCTCCGCCCCCTGTCCTGCTTGAATATTCAAGGCTGCCTTTGTGCGCCTCCGCAAGACGCCGGGCGATGGTAAGTCCGAGGCCGCTGCCGGCGGTGCCACTGGCGAGTGTGTTGTGGGCGCGCTGGAATTTTTCAAAGACGCGCCGCTCATGGCCGCGGGGAATGCCGGGGCCGCGATCGGCAACGCTGAGAATGGCCCGCCTGTCCTTCATGGTTAGGGCCACCGTGATGCTTTTGGGCAAGTCAGATGCCGTTCCGTACTTGCCGGCATTGGACAGCAGATTCAGCAGTACCTGACTGAGCGCATCCGCGTCTCCCTGGATCATGACAGGTTCCTCCGGAAGCACGACATCGACTTCAAAACCATCCTTTTCCAACTGCGGGCGCATGTGCTCCATCGTCTCGGCGGTGAGCGCGCGGAGGTCCAGCGGCGCAACTTTCAACTGCTGTTTGCCGCTCTCCATTCGGGAGAAGTTCAGCACGTTGTTGATGAGGCGCGTCAGGCGGGCGGCCTCGCTGGCGATGACCTCGGCATAACGCTTGGTTTTTTCCGGAGCCACAGCCGGGTTATTTCCCAGGAGGTCGCTGAACATGCGAATGGAAGTCAGTGGAGTCTTCAACTCATGGCTGACATTCGAAACGAAGTCCGTCTTCAGCCTGGCATCCCGCGCGGTGCGGCGGGCATCGCGGAGGATAAAGAAGGCACCCAAAACAGCGGCCAGACTGGCGGTGGTGACAATGACACCCAGCCTCCATCGCGACGCGGAGGCAGCGTGATTGAAGATCGCCGGGTCGCGCAGGAAAACCGACGCCTCCCAGCGTGGCAGTACCGCCCCCACCTCGCGCGCGACGAGCGGCGATGACCATGAGGCAGGCTTGAATTCCGCGCCGCGCGGCCACTGGGCGGCGGGTTTCAGGCGATGGTCCAGCAATGTCAAATTCGTGTCTTTGTCCGGGGCTTCGATGGCCAGTTCACCAGCGAGCGCGTTTTGCAGAGCGTCCGGCTGGAGCGCGACCGCGAAGGTCAGTTCCGGATAGGACGGAGGGCGGTACCAAAAGAACGTGAAGAGCCGTTCGTCGTGCGTTTGCCCGGCAATGCCGGTCTCGTAGTCGTGAATGAGCGTGGCCACGCGTGTGAGCACTGGCTTGATCTGACTTTGCGGCCCGGGCTCCGCGGGCCGGACGGTGCGGCGCGAATCCTCGTCCACAGGTTGCCCTTCCGGCGCTTGATGGTCCGAAGGCTCGTCCCTTACCGCCTCATTTTTGGGTTCCGCCGGCGGCACCGCGAGCGAAGGCGCGGACGGCCCATTTGCAGGAGTAGCAGCAGGCGCGGCCACTGGCAACGGCGGTGGCGGTGACGGCTCGGAATCTTTGGCCAATGCGCTCAGAGCATCCAGCGCGGAGGCGGGTTCCGCCACTCTCTCGAGCGAAGCCGTCGTCAATTTAGCCGCCGGTTTCCGCGCGGGCCGGTCCGTGAACGGAATCTCGAGAAACAGCGGCTGCATGTCGTCACTGAAAAACCACGCGTGGTCCGAGACAAAAGCCGTAACCGCCTGCTCCGACGGCTCCACCTGCGGCAGGATGCGGCCTGTAGTGGAATCGAACACGAGCCCCGCTTCGGCGAGCGGAAACGCACCGCGCACCGCCTGATGAAAGCGAAGACGCAGGTCACCGGGGGATTCCGCCGCGAGCAGCCGATCCATGTTTTCCCCAAAGGTCTGCAACTGCCCCGTCATGAATTTGGCGGCGGCCCGGGCGGCATAATCCGCGGATTGTTGATAGGAGGCGGTCTTGTCCCGTTTGATGGTATTTTCCTCCTCCTGCATCCAGCGCCACGAAACCCAGCACAAAAGAGCGCAGGGCGTGAAGATCACCAAAAGGAAGAGGGTGGCGGATCGCATGGACCGGTGGGGTCCCTAAGTTAACCCCCGCGCAGGGTTCCCGCAAGGTATGCTGCGCGAAAGGCCTCCCATGTGGAGCGCAGCCCCTCTTCCAGCGGGATTCGCGGAAGCCAGCCAAGCCCGCGCAATTGAGTACTGTCCAGCAGCGGGCGGGGCGTGCCGTCCGGTTTCGACGGGTCTGTGACGATTTTCCCGGTAAATCCGCTGAGTTCCTTCAACTGCTCCGCCAGTTCCAGAATCGTGGTGCTGATTCCAGGACTGCAATCGACCCGGGCCGGCGGATCGGGCAGTTCCAGAAGCAGCAGACAGGCGGCCGCGAGATCATCCGCGTGGAGAAACTCGCGGGATTGTCTTCCACTGCCCCAGACACGGAACTCCCCTGCCCCGCTCAGAAGGGCATCGTGCATTCGCCGCATCATGCCCGGGAGCACTGTGGCATGGTCCGGATGGAAGTTGTCACCCGGGCCGTAAAGATTGCAGGGAATGATGCTGTGATAACAAAGACCGTGCTGCCTGCGCACGGCCTCGCAAAGCATCATGCCCGCAATCTTGGCCAGACCGTAACCGGCGGTGGGACCCGCGGGCAACGTCCCGTCGGGGCTATAGACCGTCGCACTGGAAATATAAAGCAGGCGCGGAACTCCTGCTTCCGCAGCCGCGCGGATAGTATTGAGTGTTATCGCGAGATTGTCCGCCAGCATGTCGGCGGGCTGTGTTTCATGGATGGCAATCCCGGCATTTCTCGCCGCGGCGTGAATGATGGCGGAGGGACGCTGGGCCTTGAGGTAAGCCGCCACCGCCCCGCCGTCGCTAAGATCGAGTTCCGCACGCGATGCAGTGATCACTTCCCTGCTCGCTGTCGCAGCCGCGCGCACCAGCGCGCCGCCCGCGAGGCCGGCATGTCCCGTGATAAAGAGCAGGCCGCTCACTGAGCATCCACGATTTTGATCGTGCGCCCCCGTCCGCTCATCCATGCGCCCTTTGCGCTGGCGTGGATCGCGGACACGTCGTCTTTCGATTGCAAACGATATTCCACCGTGTGCGCGTGGGTGGCGAGCGGATAGTCCTTTTGCACCTTGCGCCAGACCTTGTCAGTGCCGGTGCGGTCGGCAGCGGTGTCGGCCAGTTCCGTGATCCGCTCCTTCGCCACTTCCGCGGCACTCAAGGCACCACCGATTTTGATCGGCTCGATAAAATAAAACCGGGCGCAGACCGAACCCTCGGTATCGACATTCACCTCCGTGACGCGTGCGCCCGTGATATTGAACTCATGGATGCTCACCGAGGCGATCTTGCCCAGGGCGATGGTGAAGTTGCCGCCAGGCACCGAACAGTCCCAAAAGCCGGTTTTGTTCTCCGCGTCGGTTGCCTTGGTGCCGGGGTTGTTGCCGGTGCCCGCGGGGTTTCCAGGAACATTGTTCGGAATCTGAGCGATGGCGGTGGCGACGGCAGCGACGAAGCAAAGAGCGAGGAGGCGCATTTTCATGGGAGTGGAGAGGGAATGGGTCGCCGCAATATGGAGGCTGGAGCCGCGGAGGAAAGCACCAAAAAACGTAACTTGTCTCAACCGTCTCGCGCCTTCCGGATAAGACACGTGACCGCCCGGAGCAGCGGAGAAATGCGGACTGGAATTCGGCGGGAGCGCGATGCTATCCTCACGCCATGAAATGGCTCCTGCTGATTTTTGCGGCGCTCGTGCCCGTCCGCCTTCACGCGGAACTCCGCGCATTCAAGAATACCAAAGGGGAGGAAATCAAAGCAGAGATGGTCAGCGCGACGGACACCCACGCCGAACTCAAGCGCGAGGATGGCCGCAAGTTCAATGTGCCGCTGGCCACCCTTTCGGAGGCAGACCGGAAATGGATAGCGGAATGGCGCAAGACGCACCGGCATTACAAAGTGCAAATGCAGGCCGCCGTCAAAAAGGGGGTTACCCGCGAGGAAAAAGGGGATCAGTTCGCCACCAAAAACCGCAAAGGAAACGATTGCTGGTACGTCCTCGATTTTAAGAACAATTCCAGTGAAGCCCTGACAGGACTACGGATTGAATATATTCAGTTTGCTCCGCCGGCGACGCTCGTGGCTCCGCTGTGCGGCTCGTGTGAAGTCGCGCCTGTTCCTGTGGGAAAGTCGGGACAGGCCATCACGCAGAAGATGTTTGTGGATCAGGCGCAAACGACGTATCGCAGCGGCAACAGCAACATCGTTCAGTTTTCAGAGAACAGCCTCGCGGGAATCCGCGCGGAGCTTTTTGTGGCCGGCAAGCCGGTGGGAGCTTTCATCAATGGCAATGTTCCGGCGGATGCGGAGGAAAAGCTCAAGCAGTGGCGGGAGAAGGAGAAGGCGGCGAAGGAGACCACTCCTCCGCCCGTAAAGTGACAGGGGGACACTTCGCCGGGCGGAGGAGAACCGTTGTCTTTAGAATATTGCTTTCCCAACACACCCGCGCCTCCCCATCTTCACCTCTCACCTCTTACCTCTTACCTCCTGCCTCTCACATGCCCGCTGCTCTCCCTCCCTCTCTCCTCCGCGAATGCCATGTGCGCGCCCGCGGATGGGCCGGGCTCTTTCGTCTGCCGCTCCGGCAGCGCGTCTGGCGGGGCGGCACCGGCGATTTCATGGGCCGCGGCACCGGGGCCTCTCTCGATTTCCAGGACCACCGGGCCTACGCCCCCGGCGACGACCCCCGCCATATTAACTGGCAGGCCTATGCCCGCACCGGCAACTACTCGATGAAGCTCTTCCGCGAAGAAGTGCGCCCCCTTATCGACATCGTCCTCGACGTCTCTCCAAGCATGTTCTTCACGCCGGAAAAGGCCACACGCAGCACCGAGCTCTTCTACTTCGCTGTCGAAGGCGCCCTCCGCGCCGGCACCAGTCCCGCCGTCTTCGCCGTCGCCCTTGGCTGGCAGCGCCTGCTCCCGCAGGAAGCCGTCCTCAGTCACCGCTGGGCAGAACAGCTTCCCGATGGCCCACTGCCCTCCGCCGCCCCGCCCGATCTCTCCCGCGTTCCCCTCCGCGCTCAATCGCTCCGCCTCTTCATCAGCGATCTTCTCTTCGCCGGTGCTCCCGAACACTTCACCGCCCTCCTCAGCACCCGCCAGGGCCGCCCCGTCGTCCTCGCTCCGTATTGTCAGGCCGAAAGCGATCCCGACTGGGACGGCAACATGGAGTTCATCGACGCCGAGGCTCTCTCCCATCATCCCCGCCGTGTGGAACCCGCGCTTTTGAAACGTTATCGCGATGCCTACGGACGCCACTTCGAACTCTGGAAAACCGCCGCGCAGCGCCACGGTCTCGTCATGGCCCGCGTGCCCGCCGAGCCGGAATTCCCCGCCGCACTGCAACAGGAGGCGCTCCGCATCGGAGCGGTCGAACCGTGGGCCTGAGCTTTGGCAATCCCCTCGGCTTCCTCGCGCTGCTGGGCATTCCCGCCATCATCGCCATCCATTTCCTTCAGCGCCGCTCGCGCCAGCTGACCGTTAGCACCCTCTTCCTCCTCCAGCAGCTCCAGCGCGAAAGCGAGGGCGGAAATCGCTTCGAGCGCCTCCGTTCCTCCATCCCTCTCTGGCTGCAACTGCTTGCCGTCCTCATCCTCACATGGCTCCTCGCCGAGCCCCGCTGGATGGAACAAAACAGCGTCCAGCAAATCGCCGTCGTGCTCGATGGCTCCGCCTCCATGAGCGTCAGCAAGGAGCGCATCCAAAAGCAATTGCCGGAAGCCCTGCGCAAGATGGCTTCCGCCACCGCGCACACCGAACTCTACCTCCTCGACAGCCGCCGCGACTCCGGCCACCTCTATCACGGCGATTCTGTTAGCGGCCTCATGGAGGCCGTCTCTGCATGGCAGCCCTCCGGCGGCTCGCACGATTCTGCGCCCGCTCTCCGCCTCGCCCGCAGCCTCGCGGGTCGCGAAGGCACGCTCCTCTTCGTCACGGACCAGGACCTCAAAGTCCTTCCCTCCGCCGCCCGCCTCTTCGCCGTCGGCGAGCCGGAAAACAATGCAGGCATCGCCGGCCTCACCACTGAAGACACCGCCGGCCGGACCGTCTGGCGCGCCGTCATCAGGAACTACTCTTCCACTCCGCAAACCCGCGAATGGTGGATCACCTCTGGCGATGCCACGGGCGAACACAAATCCGTCACGCTTCCACCTAACGGAATGCAAAACATCCAGTCCGCCTTCGCCGAAAACGAAAACGAACTCACCCTCCACCTCTCCCCTGACAAATTCACCGCCGACGACACCGCCCCTCTCGTCCGTCCGCGCCCGCGCGCGCTCGCCGTCCTTCTTCCTCAGGACGAACTCACCCTCCCGCAGGAACAGCAGCTCTACACCGCCCTCTTCAGCAGCCTGCCCGGCGTCACTCTCACCGCCGACCGCGCCGCGATGGATGTCATCGTCGCTCACTACAACCCGCTCGATCCCTCCCTCCCCGACAAACCCGCCTGCATCTTCGTCCGCGATCCCCGCAAGGACGCCCCCGTGCTCACCGGCACGCTCCTTGTAGAGCAGCATCCCCTAACCGAAAATCTCAACTGGCACAGCCTCCTCGCCGAAGACGCCCTCAGCATCCCTTCCCAGCCTGGCGATGAAGCCCTCGTCTGGCAGGGCGACCGCCCCCTCCTCTTCCTCCGCGGCCCCGCAGACAAGCGCATGCTCTGCTTCAACTTCGACCTCCGCAAATCCAACGCCCGCCGCCTCCCCGCCTTCGTCATCGGCATCCACCGCTTCCTCGAAGACGTTAGGAAACGCATCGTCCGCGAGGAATGGCGCAACGTCGAATGCGGCCTCCGCCTCAACTGCCCCGTCGATCTAAGTCCCGGCGCACCGCCCGTCATCCTCACATGGAAAACCTCCCTCGATAACAAATCCGGCGCCCTAACCGTTCCCGCCGCCCAGGCCGTCCTCCTCACCGCCCCCGACTCCCCCGCCCTGCGCGAACGCAAACAAAACGACCGCCTCCTCCTCAAAGCCGCCGCCCACTTCGCCGACGTCCGCGAAGCCGACTTCACCGTTTCCGCCTCCCGCCACGACCTCGAAGGCATCCAATCCACCCTCATCCACCGCCACAGCCGCGCCGACGGCGCATGGCGCATCTGGCTCCTCGCCCTCCTCACCGTCCTCGGCGCCGCGTGGTATTTCATCCACAAACCCGCCGCCCGCCGCCAAAAGCCCCCGGCTCCAGCCCGGCGCAGCGCAGCAGCCGCACCCTAACGCTTTTCAACTAATTTGCCCCATTTGGCCTGTCCGCCGCCCCATCCGCCCTATCGTCCGTGTCAGTCCGTGTCCGTCCTGTCCGTCCCTCCCCGTCCATACTCACCCTCCTCCCCGTCTTCCCCGTTCCACCTCACGCACCGCCTCCTCCACCGCCCCCCAATCCTCCGGCACCCGCGGTGCCGAAAACGCCCTCTCCATCGTCCCGCAACGCTGCCGGTGCTCATTCTGCAACTGCTCCAGATCCACATAAACCTCCGGCCTCAACGCACGCAGCGCCCCGCCCGCCACCGCCTCCACCCGCTCACCCATTTGCTCCATGAGCCGCTCATGGAATGACCGCACTTCATTTTCAAAATCCTCCCTCCTCAATTCCCACGATCCACACTCCGCACTCCACGCCGGCCTGCCCCCTATCAACTCCCCGCGATTGTCCCACTCGATGTGCACCATCGCCTCATCCGACCACAGATAAATGTTCGCCCCCGGCGTGAGATAGAGCGTATCCAGCAAACGCTTGCGCCTCCACTCGTTAACCGCGCCCACGATGTCCATGGGCGGATCATCCTCGCGGTCCGCATACCACGAACAAAACATCTCCCACCACCGCCGCCCGGATTCGCCCGAAATACACCGAACCAGCGCCGCCGGCACCGGCTCCAAAACATCCGGCGCCATCTCCATCACATCCTCATACAGCCTCGCCACCTGATACTCGCAATACCGCGACATTCCATCCTCCCTGCGCGCCTGTTCGCTATACTCCAAAAGCCTGCTGTCACCCGCCTCCAGCCAATACTCCCCTTCGGTCAACCCGAACCAGTGGAGCCGGTACTCCTCCGGAAACCCCCACGGTTCGATTCTTTCCAACGGAGCGAGAGTGAAGTTGAACAGCATGGGAGGAAACCCCGCATCCATCACCCGGAACCTCCGCTATTCAACGTCCGCTCCGATTTATCCACTATCCACTACCCATTCTCCATTCTCCATTATCCGCGGATGCCGACTTGTCACGCCACTCCGCTCACGGCATTCTCCATGAAATTGTTATGCCCACTTCCGCCAGTCCTGGTTCCTCTATCCCCCTTCCGGACGGGCGCGTCTTTGTGAGCTACACCCACGATTCCCCAGCCCACATGGCCCGCGTCCGGAAAATGGTCCAAACCCTCCGCGACCACGGCTTCACCATCTCCTTCGACCAGGACCAGCCCGCCGGCGGCCCCGACCACGGCTGGGCCACATGGTCCGAAAACGAAGCCGCTACCGCCCCCCGCGTCCTCATCGTCGCCACCGAAGCCTTCGCCAAATGCTGGCTCGGCCAACACCCTCCCGGCATGAGAGACGGCGCCACGTGGGAAGCCGCCTGCCTCGCCAATCGCACTTATTCCGCCGGAGCTCGCGTCGGGTTCATACGCCCCATCATATTTGAGAGAAATGATGCCGCCTTTATCCCTCTGCGTCTCCGCGGTCTGACTCGATATGATGGTGAGACCGGGCTCGAAGGCCTTATCGCATGGCTGCTAGGAGAATTGGAAGTTGCTCCCGTCACCTCGGCAGCCGCAGATGCGATTAAGCCTGCTCCCGTGCCTGTCGGTCCGGCATTTGACATCTCTCATCCAGCCACGGGCAACTCATTCGTCGGACGCTCCGAGGAGATGGCTGAGTTCGACAATTGCCTTGCCAGTGGTCGCGGATGCTCGCTGGTGGGTGATGCCCGCATCGGAAAATCCTCACTGCTACTCGCATGGCGGGACCGCGCGCGACGCGCCGGGAATGAGGCGCACGTGGTGGATTTCCAGGCCATCACGGTGAACTATCCCGCATTTCTTCAGGCGGCCACCGGCGGCACACTGAAGTTTCCCTCCTCCCCCACGCTTACCGCCGACGACGCGGCGCATGCTCTGAATTCGTGGGCAGGTAATCTCACAAAACCGCCGGTGATTCTTTTGGATGAGACTGAGGCCGGCGTCCGGAATCTCGATCACCGGTTCTTCGAGCGCCTCCGCGCCATGATGCCGGGCGTGATTTTTATGATCAGTAGCCGGAAACCTCTACCAGAAGTGTTCGAGGCTAACGGACACACCTCGCCCTTCGCCAATCTTACCACTACATGGCGTCTTGGTCTTCTCGATGATGCCGCTGCCGCATCACTCGCGGCCCGTGCCGGAGAGCATGCCGGACTCTTGCGCTACTGGGCCGGAAATCACCCTTACTATCTCCAGGCACTTGGCCTCGCTCTACAGCGAACGAGCCCCCATGATTCCTTCGAACAGGCCCTTCAACGATTCTACAACACTGCATCCGACCGCTTGAAAGAAACGTGGAGCACACTGAGCAACAATTCCCGTGCCGCACTGGAGAGAGCGGCTTCAGGTCTGGCGGTGGACAATGGCAACCTCAAAACTCGGGCCCTGTTGACCAGTGAAGGCAGGCCCTTCGGGCAGGTACTCGCGCGCTGGCTGCACGAAAAGGAATGAAAGCTGAAAAACAACCGGTATCTAAGGATTCCCCAGTCCTTCCCGGTTACTGGCGTTTCACATGGATGTTTTTCATGCAGCCGTTTTCGTTACACCGTTTGATTCGTTCAGCGGGCTTGGAGTCGAATACTACCAACTGGCGACTGGTTAAGGACTGGCGTTCTGGTACCGCTGGACGAGAATATTTGAAGCGATTAACTTTTATCCTTTTTTTTCTGACCCCGGCCATTACCGGCCTTGTTGGTGGAATCTTGCTTGCCCGTGGATTAAATGTGGATTGGTCTCGCATGGCCAGGGGCATACCTCTCGGCGCGGTTTTAGGGGCGGCTCTTGGCGTGCTAGTGGGCATGTCTGCTGCGATATTGTCAGGCAGGGTTTTAAGACTGGCTTTCGGCGCAGCTTTCGGCGTGGCTTGCGGCGTTCCTGCATGTGTGTTCCTTGGCGCGGGTGTAGCCGTGCCAGACATCTTGGCTGGAGAGTTAGCCTTCGCCGTGAGTCTCGGTGTGACAATTGGTATGGGTATGGGTATGGGTTTAGGCTTGGCTTTCGGCTCAACAACAGGCATGGGGAAGGGCGTCGCTGCAGGCTTCATTTTCCTTATGATATTAGTAGGGGGGATTGTCGGTATGGATAAAGGCGTGGATAAAAGCGTGGCCGCGGTGAGGTATTTCGGCGTGACTTTTCTGTTGACGTTTTTCCGCGTTCCTCTGTGGTGTGTCGAATGCTTGACTTGGCTTTGGCAGGGTCGCCGTCTTTCCGGTGCCCCACCGCGGTTTCATGAATTGAGTTATCTTCCCTTTCCTGGTTTCGGTGAGCGTTTGGTCGGAAATGCGGATTTCGCCAGAGGTGACGTGAATAAACTGCTGGACATCTGCCGGTCCGTTCCAGGCCAACAGGTAACTGTCGCCAAAGCAGAGGCGGAACTGGGGCTTAGGGATCTACGCCGGGCCGGTGAGAGTGGCGCATGGGAAGCCGCCGGTTCTTTGGAAGGGCCGTGGCTGCCGGAAGAACTCTCCGCGCGTCCGGTACTCTTGCTGTTTCGAGACGCCGCGAGAGAGGTTTTTGCCGGCACGCAACCGGAAGTTTCACCGGTGGCGAAAGTGGAACACTTCACCGCAGCTCTGCAACTTCTTGATGCGAGGAACTTTCCCCCGCCGGAAGAGAAGAACCGGATGGACCGTGAACTGCTACGCCAGGCACCGACGTTAGCGGATGCATGGCGGGCGCTGCTGAAACCAATGCTGGAAGGCGCTCAAGCGGAGGCAGCCAAACAGGTGCCGAACGTTTTCACGAACACAGGTCAATCCCTCGATCCTGCCTCAGGCCGTCCCAGCGAGCGGGAAGTATTTCGCGGCCGCGAGTCCTGTATCCAGCAGGTCGCAGACGCCCTGGAACAACCCAAGGTTTCCCTCGCCGTCATCGGCCCGCGACGCGTGGGCAAGACCTCGCTCCTGAAAATGATCACCGTCTTTTTGCCCGGCGACATCTTCGTCTATGTGGACCTGCAAAGCGGTGCCGGCGCTTCACCGGAAGCATTCTGTAAAGCCCTCGACACCCAGTTAACCGAAGCCCTCCGCCGCCACACTGGCGTCACTGTCCCGCGCCTCGGCTCCCGCCTGAACCCCGCCGGCACCGCCGAATGGATCGCCGAACTCGAAGCCGCCGCCGTCCGTCACCGCGTCGTCTTTTGCATCGACGAATACGAGCGCCTCGAGGCCCTCTGGTCCGGCGGAGCCCAGGAACTCACCCAACTCCTCGCCCTCATCCGCTCCACCATCCAGCACCGCAATAACGTCCGCTTCCTCATCGCGGGCGCATCCCCGCTGGCCGACCTCCCTCCGCTCTGGACCGACCACTTCATCAGCGCCCAGGAAATCCGCGTGGATTTCCTCGATCACGACTGCGCCATCGGTCTCCTGCGAAAACCCTCGCAATCCTTCCCCGACGGCACCATTTCCCAGGAAGTTGCCGAAGCCATCTACGCCCGCACTGCCGGCCAGCCGCACCTCCTGCAAACTTTCGGCTTCCGCGTCGTTCAGCGCATCAACAAAGAGGAGCGCAAAATCGTCACCCTCGACGACGTCCAGGCCGTCGAAGACCGCGTCCTCCAAGACGCCAACAACACTTTCGCCGACTACCGTAACGCCCCTCCTTCCGCGCAACGAGCCCTCGAGTCCCTCGCCCGCGACCAGTCACCCGTCTGGGAACCCGGCATGAAACACTGGCTCCGCCAGCACGGCTACCTCACCGCGGACAGCACCCTCCGTGTGCCCCTCTTCAAGACCTGGCTCCGCCGCTTCCTCGAAGAGCGCGAGTAACCCCCAAGCCTGCGCCCGCCAAACCCCATCGTTACGTTCCGGAACGTAACGATACCCCGGGAAAATCGCATAAAATCCCCGCGAAAAGCCCCTCCCAAACCACTCCAAAACGGCCTTTCTAACAATTTCCGCCGGCAGTTCCTCTACACGTTCCCCCACCCCTTTCATTTTCCCGGTTCAAACTCCCCGTTTCTGCCCTGCGAAAATTTCCCGCCGGAATCATTTGACTTCATTCGCGTTTATACACCTCCCTAATTGCAGCCGCGGGCTCCGTCACTGGACTTACCCTCAACGGCTACGCCACCAACCCGGCCCCTAAAAAGCTTACCGGACCTGGTAGCGTCCATACCCCATCGACGCGTCACGACAAGCCTTCACCGGCTTTTGACGGCGCTCTTCTACGTTCGTTAGCCCAAGTTCGTCAGTTGCGGGGGCGCGACACCGCAAAATCAACGGGTTATGCGTTTCAGGAGGCGATTTTCTCCACTACATTTTGAATGCGTTTGGGAAGCGATGGCAGTTCAATGCCCAGGCGTTGCAGCAGGA